>JAAFIK010000012.1 GCA_013298665.1 Chitinophagales bacterium | reverse complement strand
TTTCCAGCAAAATATGATTTTTTTTACCCGAAAAAATTCAAATCGTGTTATGGAGAAAAACCCTACAAACTCAATACTGACAATACTTTCAAAGAACTAATGATTACAACAACGCAACGCTAGTGATTGGTGATAAAATCTTTTATACGTTTATCCTGCGGCCCTGCTTAAAACCTGAATCCCAGCGATACCAGGGGCAGGGTTTCTTCCTTTGAAAACCCAACGGTGGCGGCAATCACTACCAGCCCGGCCGGTGCAAGGTACAACCCTGCTCCCGGTGTATAGTGCCAGGTTGCCGATGCATCCCCCCTGTACCATACCCGCCCAACATCGTTAAAAGCAATACAGCCTACCGTACCGGGAAAGAGGTAGCCTGCAAAATCAAACAGTTTCATGCGTAGTTCCACATTGCTGTACGCCATACTGCGACCGGCAAACCGGTGGTTGCGATAGCCCCGAAGATTGTTGTGGCCGCCCAGTTGCATCGCCTGGAAGAATTCAAAATCGCCCAGGATATGCCCTCCGCCAAACCTTGCCGCAAGTACCAGTTTTGCCGGGCTGTTGAGCGAGGCATAAAAGCGCAGGTCTGTTTGCAGGGTAAGGGTATTGCGGCTGGCGCTGTTGAGCCCTCCTGCTGCCGCTATGCCGGTTGTCCAGTTGAGGCCACGTACAGGCAGGTTGGGCTGGTTACGATTATCGATCTGTATGTTTATGCCGGCTGTAGCATAATGTTTGCGCTGAAAGATGGCATCGGTTGCCAAACCATTGCTGCCCGTTTGCAGGATATAGCGGCCGGTATTGTCGTCTGCATCCATGGCATAAAACTGGTAACCGGCGCCGTATTGCAGACGGACACTGCGTGAGGGCTGCTGTATCAGGCGTGCGCCGGCCTCTGCAAGGTTGTAGCGTGCACGGTGAAAGCGGAAGGTTTGTTTGCCGGGATTGTTATAGACGGAGGCATTGCCATAGCCAAAAAAGTTGGTGGTATTGTTGGGCGACTTTATATCGGCATACAATTCGAGTGCGGTTTTGCCCGGCAACTGGTTAAACAAGGCACTGGCCCTGAAGCGGAATGCCCTTGTAGAGAGCGAATGAGTGGCGTTGAACTGGTAAACGGCTGCCGGCGACTTGCGGAAACTGTGTCGTACTATTTTGATGCCGGCGCCAAGGGATAGTCCATCGTCGGGATTAAACCCACCCGTCAGCGCGGGTATGCGCTGGTTGTAGGCAAAGGCGGTACGGTTATAGTTGTTGACAGCAGGGTTATTGCTGGTATGCAGCTTTGCGGTACCGGCTTCCGAAAGGTCATTCTCTTCTCTGGCCAGGTCGTATATATGGGTAGGAAGCCGCCCCGCCGTTTGATACTGGTCTTTGCCTTTGCCACCGATGATGCGCAGCTTTATGGGTTGCTGCAGCAGCGAGTCGGTGATAAACTGGTCGGCACCACCCCTGCCATAGAGGCGCAGTTCCTTTGTATGTGCGGGGTTGAGTTCGCGTTGAAAGAGGAGTACGGGTGTTTCTCCCTGTTTAGCGATTTTGAATACCTGCAGCAGGAGCCGGCCATTGGCGGCAGATTGCAAAACAAAGCGTTCTTTTTTATCGCTGCCTGTAACCTCGATGGTTTTGGCGAGAAAACGGTAATAGGTCATGGCATCGGCTACAAAGTAGTTGCGTTTGCCGCGCAGGGTTTGGCGGAGGGCGTCACCGCTGAGTTGCTGTATTTTCTCCGGCAATCTTTTGATGGCACTGTCTATTACGGCATCGGTCATGGCTGCCACAAGGTTTTCTGCTGCCCGCTGCCACTGCGCTTCGTCGGGTTCGTTTAAGAAATTACGGTCAAAGAAGCGCGTACTGAAATTGAAGGTATTGATGTTGCGGTATTTTTTCCGGAAGCCCTGTACAGAGGGTACAAGATAAGGCGCTGCTGCAAGGTTGGTGATCAGGCCATTGTTGATAAAAAAGGCCTGGTCGCGGTCGCGCGGTACGGGGTAATAGGTTTTACCCTTGCCCGACTTGGTGGCCCCCCAGCGCCACTGGTCTTCGTGCCGGTCAAAATCACCAATAAACATATCAAACAAACGGGCTTTCAGTACCAACTGCTGATCTGCTTTATCGTCGTTGTCTTCCTCCAGGTTTTCCAGTACTTTGGCTGTGCTGTACGATTTGCCGGTAATACCCGGTTCCCGCTCTTCAAAGAGGCAAAGGGTATTGGCAAAATCGGCCATGTGGTTGCCCAGGGCGGTATCTGCGGGTATCCATACCAGTTCGGGGTTGGTATGGGGTACGCCGGCTGCCGCTGCCAGTACCGGTACCACGAGGGGAGCGTAGGGATGTGCGGCAGAGATCTGATCCTGTACAATGTCTAACGCAAATGTTTGCTGCAGGGCTGGTGGCAGTGCACTCACCGGATTTTTATCAATGCTTCGGATCACCCATTGTTTGCCGGTCTTGTCTTCGAGGCGCAGTGATTTTGTCTGTTTACCGCCCCCTCGTTGCAAAATGGCAAGTCCGCCCTGCTCCTGCGTAAGGTGAAACACCCGGAAGGGCAGTGCTGCGGCCCATACTTTCCGGTATGTTTGCCCAAAGAGCAAGCGTTTGAGCCTGCCTGCTTTATCGTACCGCTTGCCTGCACTAACCAGAACGGTATCGGCCTGTATCAGGCTGGCCGCAGGTTGCGCAGCGGGCGGCACTACCGGGGCGGGTGGTGCCTGTGTAAATGAGTAGAGGCGTTGGTTTTGTACATTGTAGAAACTGGTAACGACTGAATGATCGGTCATTACATCCATCACGGCATAGCCTTCTTCTGATGCCGCAAAATTGCTGTACCTGCCTTTTTTAACGGGGTTGGTCCTGGCACCTGAGCCACTTACAATATAATTGTGCTGGTTGTACCGGATGTGTTGCAGGGTATGGTCGTGACCATGTACGAAAAAGGTAGCCGGGTGTTGCCGGAGTGCATCCGTTAGTTGGGTAATCATTTTTTGGTATACGGGATGTTGTATGTCCTGTATGTTGCCAAATACGCTGCGGGAGATGGGGTATATGCTGCCAATGCCCGGCAGGGGGAGCCATAATTTCCGGTTGAGGTCGGTTAGGGGGAAGAGGTGTTGGCGCAGGGTAAAATATCCGCCATGCGGGCCATAGCTGCGAAAGGGGTGATGGCTGGCGAATACCAGTACACTGTTGCGGTGACGCCAGGCAATTTCCCTGAGCCGGGCAGCTACTTCATCGCCATTACTGCAGTCGCAGCCCGAGCCAATGGCTGGTTTGTCTGTACCCTGCAGCCACCATTGGCTGTTGATGACCACCAGTACGAGCCCGGGTGCCAGTACAATTTCTTCAGGACCCGGGCATCCATTGGCAGGAACAAAATGGGCATTGGGTAACCCGGCAGCTTCAATATAGCGCTGCTGGTTCTGCGCAATAGCTGCGCCGTTGGAACGCCCCTTTGCCCAGTCGTGGTTGCCGGGGATAAAATACACCTGTGCAGGCGATTGCCGGGCAGCCTTCAATTGGGCTTCCAGGGTGGTGGCGTATGTATTGTACCCGGCATCGCTGCTGTCGGGTAATCCTGCCGGGTAGATATTGTCGCCAAGGAATACTACGGTGCTTTGTACAGTGAGCTTTCCGGAAGCCATTGCGGCTTCTACCACGGGTTGTTTACCGCCTTTGCTTTCACCGGCATCGCCGATGAGTATAATGCGGTGCTGCAACTGTTGCGCAACAACGGGTAAACCTGTACCTATATACAGACTGATCAGTATAAGTATGCGGTAACTGCGCAGCATCATGGCTGTTGGGGTTGAGGTTTAAAGATAAGCAGGTTGGCATTACCACCTGCTGCTTCATTACTGATGTAGAGGGTACCATCGGGGGCAAAGCAGAGCCCTTCCGGCTGTTTGAAAACAGCGGGGTCGAGTGGTTGCAGATCCACCACAACGCCATTGGCTGACATCCGGAGTATTTTTTTATCGGTGGATGATATGGCATAAACAAATCCGTCCAGCGGGTTAATGGCCGCAGCGGAGGCAGGAAATTTTTTATGCGTCTGCAGATGACTGAAATCAAGTGCGATGACTGTTACAGCGGAAGTCTTGCCGGGATAGGGTTCGATACCGGTCATTTCTGCCTTTTTTGATCCGCATTTTTTGCAGAGCAGCCATATACGGTCTGCTGCCGGATCGTACCATGCGGCTTCATACTCAGCCTGGTCTGGCACCAGCGGGGCAAAAGTGGTGAGCAGGGTATCGGTAACGGAAGGGTATATACAACGCTCAAAAGTGCCGTCGCTGCGTAATATCCACCAACAGCCTTTGGCAAAGAATACTTCTTCATAATCCCCTTTGCGGCCAAACTTTACCCTTTGTTGTACCGTACCGGTAGCGGCATCAAAAAAAAACAGTTTGCCTTCCTCATCGTTGATGGCAGCGAGCTGGTGGGTACTGCTGTCCCAGGCAATACCTGAAATTTCGTCCAGCTCCTGCGGAAGTACAACCTTCTGGTATTGCTGCAGGTTGTAGACACCCAGCCGGTTGGTTGCCGGTTTGTTTTTTTTGCTGCCATTTGCGGTACAGGCCAAAAAGCAGCAAATGGGCAGTGCGTATAAGTATTGTTTGATCATTAAGTGGGGTTGCCGGAGAGGGGTTGCTCATTAAAATTGATGGAAACGCGTATAGCTTTCAGTCCGCTTACGCCCTGCAGGTTGTCGATGTCGAGCAATTCGTGCCCCGCTGCCAGTTGCCCTTTGTGCTGCAGGTACTCAACGTACCGCAGGTATTCGTCTGCCTCATTGGTGTGTGTGTATACAATGGCAATTTTCCCGGGTTGTGTCAGTCTTTCACCGGTATCTCTTACAAGGGCTTTGTCTAAGCGTTTTTTGATGACTTCGTAGCGGATATTATATGCACCTTCCACGTCAAATTTGCGTTCATCTTTTCTGAAGCTGATGTCGATGGGGTGATGGTGCGCAAGAATCAGTTGGGTGGTTTTGAGCGGGTGCGGCAGTTCCTGTTCCAGTTGATGCGTGGCCTGAGCGATGGTTGCCATGGCACCCAGTTGCCAGAGGCGCAGGTTTTTGAGGTACAACCAGTCGAATTTTTTATCTGGTGCCAGCGATTGTCCGATGTAAATATTGTACTCAATACCATCTGAGCGGTATTTTTCAAAATAGTGCGGAAAGGATTCCTGGGCATGCACTTCCTGGGCGTCTAATATTTTTGCTACTTTTTTGTTGATGCGGTGCAGGCTTTCGTCAAAGTTGCGGCGGTGCTGGTGGAGGGAGCCATCGGTATCGTTTACCTGAAGGTAGTAGCCGGTTACAAGTGCTGCTGCTTTTTCGTCGAGTGCCGAAAAATGCCGGAAGGCTGCTTTGATGTCGCCCTCGATAAAATCGTTGATGGTGGTTTCGAGTTCTGCGTCAGGATTGGTTTTTAATTGCTGTGTCAACTGCTGCAGCCGGTACTGGAAGCCATCGAGGATGGGGAGGTGGGCCACTGTTTGCAATTGTTCGAAAGTGACTTCGGTGAGCCGCAGTTGGGCATCCATGTCTTTGCTGATGGCATGGGCGCGTTCTACAGAGGAGTTGCGTATGTCTACCGCGCCGTAAATGGGGTATACATCTTTAAAGAGGATGGGACCCAGCGGCGTATCGTTGCCCCCGAGTTTGTCCTGTATATACTGCCATGCCACTTCAGTAAACTTCCATTCCACGGTGGATTGTATGGCGGTAAATTCGTTCTTCATCACAACGTTAATTTCCTGCTCCACTTTATCGTGGTATTTTTCGAAAGCCATCAGCAGGAGCGGGTAGGCCAGGGCCATTTTATTGTACACGTCTGTATTGATGGCTGCGGGTGTTGGAGAAAAGAGTTCCACAATACCAATCAGCTTCCGGTCTGCATGAATCGGAAAGAGCAGCATGCTGCCGGTTTCTTTACGGATGCAGTCGAGAAAGACCATTGGGTACATATCTGCCTGTGCCTGTATATCGTGGAGAAGCAATCCATACCCGTTTTCAGAAAAGTATTGGATGAGTTCTTTGTAATTATCCTTTCCCTTACCGGGTCTGCAAACCACCGAGGGTAATGCAGCGTCTTGCTCCTCTTTCTGCGGCAGTTCAAGGTTGTTGTTGATTTGCATAATGGGCAGGAGCTGCACACCTGCATCTGTCAGTTCTGCCAGACCGAGTATACTGCCGGTTAACCGTTGATAAACATCCTTATCGTTGGCAGCATCTGCGGTCAGGATCGTGTTTTTGATTTCATCGGCAAAAGCCGTACTGGTAATGTCTTCTATGTGGCGTACCAGGAAGCCATGGAACTCAAAGTTTGAAAGCGGGAGCTCCTGCTGCAGTTTTTCCAGATCAATGACCCTGTAAGTTTTGGGGCAGATGGCTTCCATTTGAAAATCGGGCAGCTTACCGGTTAGCACTGCATCCACAAAGCGATCATCCACTTTTACCTTTCCATAGCGTTTCAGTCCGGTAAAAGGATCAGCTACATGGTAAGTGAGGTCGGCTTCAATATTGAGGTTGAAGTTGTAAAACTTTTTGAGGATAAACCGGTAGGCAAGAGAAAGGTTTTCCTGCCGCACTTTTTCTTCACTTACACCTTCCGGAAAGCTGAGTTGTGCTTCCCCGTCTTCATCTTTGATGAAATAGTTGCCAAAAAGATCAGAATAGTAAAAAGTATGAAACTGGTATGGACTGGTAAAAGAATAGAATGTAGCATTTTCATCGGTAGTGGCAGGAAAGATGGCAGCAGCCACCAGCTCCAGCAGGTCTTTATGGGCGGTAAGCAACTGTTTGTCTTCTATCGGCATGAGCATTTCGGGCCGCTGCTCAAACTGGCTGATGATATAATCCAGGTAGATGGTCTTACGCCCTTTGCGTTGCTGCACTTTCTCCCTGATGAAATGATAAAAGGGTAAGAAGGAAATCTTACTTCTTATTCCTGCGGCATCCTGTAAAGGGTTACTATTTATGGTTTGTACCAGCATAATGGCTATTTTCAATGTCTAAATTTACACTACATATTCATTTTTTGCAAATGTTATGCCCTGTTGTGGTTACTGCCATACTGTCGGGCAACCCACGCTGGCGCAAATACCTGGTATGGGATATGACCACCTGGGGAAAAAACTTCCTTTATGAGTTCTTTTATTTGCTTAATTTACTTTTTCGGCCAGATTGGCAGGTGTTGGTGTAATCCTGCTTTGACAGGGCTCAGGCGCTATAGCTGAGCGATAGGATCGGTCACCACTGGCAAAATATAAATGTTTAAACCCGGATAAAAGCATATGGACGAAATAGTTCACTATCTGGCGATTGCCGGCAAATCGGTAGCCATCTATGTTTTTATGATACTGGCGATCCGTTTGTTTGGTAAGAAGGAGCTGGCGCAACTATCGGTGATCGACCTGGTATTTATCCTGCTCATCAGTAATAGTGTGCAGAATGCAATGGTTGGTACAGACAGTACCCTGCCCGGTGGTATCGCTGCTGCGCTGGGATTGTTTATCAGTAATTATATCCTGAAGATATTTGTCCGTAAGTCAAAGCGTTTCAGTCATCTTTTACAGGGCGAAAAAATTATACTCATCCATGAGGGCAAGGTATTGCAGCGGGGCATGAAAGAATCGATGCTGTCGCGTGATGAACTGGAACGCGCAGTAAGGGAGCATGGTGTGGCGGGTATTGATGCGGTTGATCTTGCCGTATTGGAAGTAGATGGGAATATCAGCATCCTGTCGGATAATTTTTCTCACAAAACGGTAAGGGCAAGAAAAAAAGTACAGCTTTCGCATAATCCTTAATTATATTGACCTGCCCCTGTTTTATCTGTAATTGAATACACCATTTTTGTTGGGTTTTCAAAAACTACTCCGGCTTTGGCACACCATGGCTGCCGCAATATTATTTTTTCATTAGGTTAATGCTATCATTTTGTTAAGTAATTCCTGCGCAGGCCAACGGCTGCTGCATCTGCTATTTTTGCAGACCGGTAAATGCCGGGATTGGTTGCCGGTTTTGGGTTTCATAACGATTAAACATACAAACGCACATGAAGAAAATGTACATTTCCCTGAAATTTTTATCGATTCTTTTAACGGCCATTGTCTTTGCTCATGTTGGCCGGGCACAGTTTACAACAGGCCGCCTGGTGGTGTTGCAGGTAGGCGACGGATCGGGTGCACTCAGCAACGCGGCTACCCCGGTATTCCTGAAAGAATATACAACAACCGGTACGGCTGGTGTATCCGTGACGATGCCGGTTACCGGATCAACGCGGCTTACCATCAGCGGTACGTCGACATCTGACGGACAGATGACGCTTTCGCCGGATGGCCGGTTTCTTACCATTGCGGGCTATGATGCGGCAACCGGTACTGCAGCCATAACCGGTACCACATCCGCTGCGGCAAACAGGGTGATCAATACCGCAGATGCAACCGGTACCATCAGCCGGGCAGCATCTACCAATAGTTTATACAGTGCCAATAATTTCCGGTCTGCGGTAAAAAGCAGCAGTGCTGATTACTGGGGAGCAGGGGGTACTACCGGCACCTATTATTTTGGTACCACGGCTGCTGCCGCTACCGTACAAAATACCATTACCAATACCCGGGTAGTGAATATCTTCAATGGTAACCTCTACTTTGCGACCGGTTCCGGTACTGCCGGTGTCTATGGCTTTTCGGGTTTGCCCCAATCCACGGCTACGGCTACCCTCCTCGCGGCTACGGGCGCAGGTTCATCGCCTTATGCATTTGCCATCAATACAGCGGGTAATGTTTTATACATCGCTGATGACCGTACTACAGGTGCAGGGGGTGTGCAGAAATGGACATTTAATGGTACGGCATGGTCGCTGGCCTATACATTTGTCACGGCTGCCAATATTGGTGCCCGGGGGCTTGCGGTAGATTTTTCGGGAACCAACCCGGTTTTGTATGCAACAACAACCGATAATAAGCTGGTGAGTTTTACCGATGCGGGTGCAGCATCTGCGGCTACTACCCTTGTCACCGCCGCTACGAATACGGCCTTTCGCGGGGTGTGTTTTGCTCCGGCACCACCACCAGCGCTCCCTGCGGTGAACCTTTCGGTAAGCAGCAATGCGGGCAGTGAGGCTGCGGCTACCGTTATTACTGTTACTGCTACAGCAACCGCACCCGTAAGTGGTGCGCAAACCGTGAGTGTTGGTGTATCGGGTACAGACATTACTGCAGGAGATTATACCTTGTCCAACGCCACCATTACTATTCCTAACGGTGCTACCACGGGCAGTGTTACTTTTACGGTAGTGGATGATGCTCTTGCTGAAGTTACCGAAACGGCTGTACTGACCATCAGTAGTCCTTCGGCAGGTATTACACTGGGTACAACGGTTACACAAAATATTACGATCACCGATAACGACACACCCTTACCGGTGGTGAATCTTTCGGTGAGTGCCAATACGGGAACAGAAGAGAATGCTACCCTGATTACGGTTACCGCCACGGCTTCTGCGCCTGTGTCGGGCAATCAAACAGTAGCGCTGGGGGTATCCGGAACCGGTATCACGGCTTTTGATTATACGTTATCCGGTACAACGATTACTATCCCTAATGGTACTGCCACAGGAACGGTAAGCTTTAAGATAAGGAACGACGCAGAAACAGAAGGCAATGAAACGGCTGTACTGACCATCAGTAGTCCTTCAGCGGGTATCACACCGGGTACAACCATCACCCAAAATATCAGTATTACCGATTTTACGTGTCAACCATTGATCCGTAAATCAACCGCTTCAAGTGTTAATGGCGCTGAGATCTCCGCATTCGATCCCTTATCCGGCAGGGTATTTACGGTAGCCGGTGCTGCAGTGGAATACTATACTTTAAGCAATGCCGGTATTTTATCAGCACCAACCAGTATGCCTTTCGGGTTTACATCAGCAGGGAACAATATTATTCCCAACAGTGTGGCGGTTAAAAACGGTATCGTGGCGGTTAGCTATGCCATTCAAAACACAGCAACGCTTGCACAGAACCCCGGTATTGTGGCCTTTTACCAGGCTTCTTCCGCAACATTCCTCAATAGCGTTGTGGTGGGTTACCTGCCGGATATGCTTATCTTTTCTCCCGACGGAACAAAAGTGCTGACTGCCAATGAGGGTGAACCAAACAGCTATGGCCAGGGCAATTCTTTTGATCCGGAAGGATCGGTTTCTATCATCGATATTTCGGGTGGTGTTGGTGCTGCAACCGTACAAACGGCCGGGTTTACAAGTTTTAACGGACAAATGGCAGCTTTAAAAGCCGCAGGTGTACGCATTTACGGACCCGGTGCCACGGTGGCGCAGGATCTGGAACCCGAGTACATCGCGTTTTCATCGGATGCCACAAAGGCCTATGTAACCTTACAGGAAAATAACGCGGTTGCCGAAATAGATATTGCTGCTGCAACGGTGACACAGGTATTACCGCTGGGGTTAAAAAACCACAGTATTGCCGGCAGGGGTTTGGATGCGAGTGACCAGGATGGTGGTATCAATATCCAAAACTGGCCGGTGTATGGCATGTATCAGCCGGATGCCATCGCAGGGTTTACTGTAGGGGGTACAAATTATTTTATCACCGCGAATGAAGGAGATTCCCGCAACTATACAGGCTATTCTGAAGAAATACGGGTGGGCAATGCCGCTTATGTTTTGGATCCGGCTGCATTTCCCAATGCGGCTACGCTTAAGCTGAATCAAAACCTTGGCCGTCTTCAGTTGTCAAATGCCACCGGGGATACAGATAATGACGGGGATATTGACCAGATACATTTATTGGGTGCGCGTTCATTCAGTATCTGGAACAGTTCTTTTACGCAGCTATTCGATAGTGGTGACCAATTGGAACAGATCACTGCTCAGCAAAACCCCGCCAGGTTTAATGCAGATAATATCAACAACCTGCCCGCCACATTTGATACAAGGAGCGATAATAAAGGGCCGGAACCGGAAGCCGTAACTACGGGTATTGTGAATGGTGTTTTATATGCTTTTGTAGGCAGCGAGCGCTCGGGGGATATTTTTGTATATGACATCAGCAACCCCAATGCCCCTGTATTCAAACAATATATTGATAATCCCCTGGATTTTGGTGTGGAAGGATTACTGTTTGTTCCTGCCAATGAAAGTCCGACAGGGAAAGCCCTGCTTATTTCCAGTGCAGAGATCAGTAATACGGTTACGGTATATGAGTTCAGTCTTATCCCGGGCTCATTGGCCACAACCAACACCAGTATAACCGCCACTCAGGACAATACCACCAGTTATGGAGACTGTAATGGCCTTATTGCCAAATTGGTACAGCAGGGTGGCAGTCCGGTAACTGGTTCTGTAAACGCAAGGGTATGGATTGAGGGAACAGTACCTGCGCAGGGAGGTATTCCTTTTGTACAAAGGCATTATGAGATAACGCCTGCATCGGGTGCTGCAACGGCTACAGGAAGGGTTACCCTGTATTTTACCCAGGCTGAATTTGACAATTTCAACAATGACCCTGCCAGTGCCGCTGACCTGCCCTCGGGTCCGGCAGATGCAGCGGGTATCAGCAACCTGCGCGTCATTAAATATCCCGGTGTAAGCAATGATGGCAGCGGATTGCCAGGTTCTTATACGGGTACACCCTTAACCATTAATCCTGATGATGCCGATATTACCTGGAATGCAGCGGCTGCAAGATGGGAGGTTGTTTTTGAGGTAACGGGCTTTAGTGGTTTTATTGTGCAAACGGGTACTGTTGTGCTGCCGCTTACGCTGCTGTCGCAGTCGGTACAGGCGGTGGGCAATGATGCACTGGTGCAATGGAAAACGGTTGATGAAATTAATCATGCTTATTATGAAGTACAGGCCAGTGGTAACGGGCAAAACTTTGCGGGTGCTGGTCATGTCCTGTCACAGCCGGGGAACGGACAAAAACAATATACGTTCACGCACACCAATGCCATCAGCCTGGGTAATAAAGTGTATTACCGCCTGAAAATGGTGTCTGTTGCGGGTGCTGTGGTGTACAGCAATATTATGCTGGTAAGGTTTGGTGCAAAAGGACAACTGATCACCGATGTATTCCCCAATCCTGTTACTGACCGGGTTAATATTGTTACCACCGGTATCAGCAGCAGCCAGCCCGTACGTCTTCGTATTGCTGACCTGGGCGGGCGCATTGTGGGTACAAAACAGGTGACTGGTAATGGTACGATTTCCATTGATATGAGTAGTTATACCAACGGGGTTTATTTCCTGGAAGCGGAACTGCCGGATGGTACAAAACAACGCTTTAAGCTCGTGAAACAATAAAGCAAAAAGTGGACATATGGTTGTGCACGAGTACAGGCTGCCCTTTCGGCAGCCTGTTTTTATGTTGGGTATACAATGAATACGCTCAACTGTACAAAGGGGTATGCTAAACGAAGCCCCCGGGATCACTGAAATGGATATCCTGCCTGTCAGGAATCCGAATTAAAAGGCATTAATGCGTTACGGTAAGAACAATCCCGGGATTGACATTTACGACACCATTAGGCGATTCAACATTCAGGCTGTAGCAGGTAGCATTTGCCGTTACTGTTACCGTATGCCGGATGAAAACGGCAGCATCGGGGGGCGGAATGATGCCACCCTGCCATATAGCAGGATTATTCCAGTCGCCATTGCCGGTGGTATAATAACCGGCAGCCTGGTCGGCGGCAAAAATAAAACCTGCAAAACCAAATGGCGTGTAATGGTGCGTACCTCCCATAAGGGTTTGGTTGTCGCGATCCACGTATAAAATGCCCCCTGCATTCATCCACAACTTATTGCCATCTTTTTCGAGGCGAAAATGTTCAGCACCGGTTGCCTTAAAAGTATAGGCATAGCAGACGGACTGGTTGAAATTGTTGCTGGTGTCTTTATATGCACCGGCGATGGTAATGGTTTTCCTGGTGGGATTGACCACAAAATCGTTTACCGTAAGTTCGCTGTTGACGGGCAGTGGCAGCGGGTTGCTCCATAACAATGTGCCGCTTGCGGTTCGGTAACATTCCACACGGTATGTTTTTCCTCTTTTAACAAGCGTGTACAGGGCACTGTCCATCACCATTACTTTGAGGGTATTTTGAAAAGTGTCGGATGTGTTTCGCCAGAGCTGTACATTACCATCGGTATTGAGCAACAGCACAAAGTCTTTCTGGAGACTATCCTGTCCCGACAGGTAAAAAAGGTTATTTGCTGTTTTTTCAACGTCATAAATAACGCGGATGTTTGGCAGTATGGTAAATACGTTCTGGTACAGGGGCAGGAGCTTTGTTTTAACCACCCTTGTTACACCGTTACTGGTCTGAAAGCCGATAAGGGTATCGCCGGGCAGGTGGTATTGGTTGCGCATATTAAGAAAAGGGATGCGCCCGAAATTTATCGTGGCAACATTACCATAAACGCCATCAGCCGGGGTAAAGGAATAATGTGAAACGCTGTTGGTGGTAAATGACGGGGCTGCTTTACTGATGTGTTCAAAAAAGGTCCTGGTGCCGGGGGTATCTGTTACAAAGCGCAGGGGGGTGATGAGTTGGTTGTCGTAATAGCGGTAAGTATTTTTCAGGATACCTGCGGAGTCGAGTTCAAATATAAATGTACTGTCATTGGTAGTGGGGCCATTGGCGTCATGATATTCATTGAGCATCCACGGTGCCGAAAGCGGGGCGAGATAGCGTTTGGCCGCAACAAATATGCTTTTGCTGAGGTTGACGCCAATGGCCGGGGTACCCTGGTAATAGTCTGTAGCGTTACCGAGTGTGGTGGTCCAAAGGGTGTTGAGGCTATTGTCTGTCATTTCGAGTGTGAGCCGCTTCCCGATATTTTTCAGGATCAGTTTTTTAGCTGCGGAGAAATCGCACAGGCCGCGGGCAATGGAGGGATATTGTATTTGCGACAGCAATGCACGCGTGGTATTGATGTTTAATGTGCTGGTGTCTGCACGCAGCAGGTTAATATACTTATCAAAAAAGCTATTGCTTACTGATGAACGGTACCCGAGTACATAGAGTTTACTGCCGTAGAGTTTGGCGAGGTATCCCTCATCGTTGGAAGTACTGGCGCTGACAATTTTTGGTACCCTTTTCCTGAGCAGCAGTTGCCCGTTAATGCCATTGATTTTCATCACGCCCCAATCGTACTGTTGTACCGTGGGGTGCGGAACATAGCCGGTTAAGAACAACACATCTGCATCATTTACATCCATCGATACCATTGCCTGTTCGGCATTACTGCTCGTACCGCCGCTGTTGAAATTGTAATTGTTTTCCCAGAGGGTGAGTCCGGTAATTTTGTCCGTGGCGTTGACATAACATTTTTCTGAAATGGATCCGGTAAAGCGGTGTTTCCAGGTGGTAAAAAGGCGGTTGTTCCTGATGCGGGCATCACAGAACTCAATGTTGTTGACAAAAGTGGCACCGCTCATATTGTACAGGTGCTGCCATTTGATGCTGCCGGGTATGATGTTGATGGCCGTGATCAACCCATTATACCCATTGGCTACCTTGCTGCCGGCTACAAAGAGTACACCATTGTCTTCAAATATCCGCTGAATATCAGCGTATGATGTACCGAATTTAACTTTCCACTCCAGGATACTGTTTTCAAAACTGGTGTATTTGTAACAGGAATCGCTGGTGAAAAGGTACAGGTTGCTGTTGGGGGATACATACAATTGCCGGGTTGTACCCCTGGCACCATAGTCATTATCAAAATTAGCTGGCCCAAGTGTATAGTTGTTGGTGGTGAGTACCCGGCCGGTGGCTTTGGACAACTTGAGGATACTGAAAATATTACTGGCCCGGAAAGAAGTCAGCAGCAGTTCGGTTGGGGAATAGTCGGTAATGCGCACATATTCATCATACAGTTCATAGTCGGTGAGTTTTCTTACCCATTTAACATCCCCTGTACTGTCATCAATTTTACTGATGAACTGCGCCTTGGTATTGGTATTGTTCACAAAAGGGCTGTCGCTGTTGTTCATCAGGTACAGGGCATTATCTGATCCTGTAATCAACTGCAGGCTGTTGACTGTACTATTGAACTGCAATGAATCGTTACTGGCATAACTGTAAGGATAGGCCGTCCACAGGTGATTGCCAATGGTGTCCACTTTCATCACAACATTGATAAAGGCACCGGATGATGCGCGGGTTTCGCCGTACATATAAAAGGCATTGCCTTTGGCCTGCACCTGGTAAGCTCTGTAAGGAAAGGTTTGGGTAATGGGATCGTTAAAATATTTGGGAGGGTATTGTGCGTGTACAACAATGGAAAACCCGATAAACATAATGGCGGATATGCAAAGCGATTTCATATACATCGTATTGAGGGACTGATTAAGGCTACAAAAATGCATTTTTTTTTGATATTACCCAAGGCGGGTGATATTAATGCATTGCAATCGGGGAATATCACGACTAAATTCGTTGATTTATTCCGGATGCGGTAAATTTGCGGCCATATCAATATTTATTCAACGATTAAAACAAAGGCATGAAGCAAACCCCATTTACCCACAAGCACCTCGCACTCGGCGCCAGGATGGCAGCATTTGCCGGATATAATATGCCGATCAGTTATACGGGCATCAACGATGAACATGCGGCTGTACGTAATAATGCAGGAGTATTCGATGTAAGTCATATGGGGGAGTTTATCCTGAAAGGAGAACATGCGCTGGATCTGATACAAAGGGTTACCAGTAATGATGCGTCAAAGCTGGTGAATGGTAAGGCGCAATACAGTTGTCTGCCCAATACTACCGGGGGTATAATTGATGACCTGCTGGTGTACTGTATTGAACAGCACAAAACTTATATGCTGGTAGTGAATGCCGGGAACATTGATAAAGACTGGAACTGGATACAGCAATACAATGATAAGGGTGTGGAAATGCACAACATCAGCGATAAGACAGCGCTGCTGGCGGTGCAGGGCCCCAATGCCACGCAGTTGCTCCAGCCATTGACGGATATGGACATCCTCAATCTGAAATACTACACTTTTGTAAAAGGTGTATTTGCCGGAGTGGAAAACGTACTGGTGAGTGCCACGGGATATACGGGTGCTGGTGGTGTGGAAATTTATTTCGATCCGGCCAATGGAGCGGCAGATAAAATATGGGATGCCATATTTGCGGCAGGTGCGGCAAGGGGTATACAACCGATTGGTCTTGGTGCAAGGGATACACTGCGTCTTGAAATGGGTTTTTGTCTTTATGGCAACGATATTGACGATCGCACCTCACCTTTAGAGGCAGGTCTTGGCTGGATTACCAAGTTTACCAAAGATTTTACCAACAGGACATACCTGGAGCAACAGAAAGCAGCAGGTGTACAGCAGAAACTGGTAGGTTTTGAGATGATTGATAAAGGGATACCCCGGCATGACTATGGTATTACCGATGCTGCGGGTAATACCATCGGCCGCGTTACCTCCGGTACACAAATACCTGGCTTACAGAAAGCGGTTGGGCTGGGCTATGTACAAACGGCATTTTCGGAACCGGACAGTGAACTGTATATTGCGGTGAGGGATAAACTGCTTAAAGCCAAAGTGGTAAAAATCCCCTTTGTATAAATGGCATGTACAGGATATGATGTATCGATTAATGAACAGAAAACGTTGCTGCATTTCCCCGCTGGCAGCACAGCAATTTGAATATGGATAATAATAAGCCTGCGCTCTATACCAGCCTTTCTCCTGCCTTACTCAATTTATACGATGTGAGTACCAGTATTGTCGTCATCATCGATGTATTGCGGGCAACAAGTACCATCGCTACAGCATTGTATAATGGTGCGAAGTGCATTATACCGGTAGACAGCGTGGCAGAATGCATCCGCATTGGTAAGCAGATTGATGGTATTACTGCGGGAGAACGTGATGGCAAAGTAGCGGAAGGACTGGTACATGGTAATTCGCCTTTTGAATACCCCCGCTCATTTATCGAAAATAAAACCCTTGTACTCACCACTACCAATGGTACCAAATTACTGCAGATGGCGTTGGATCGTCATGCAAGGGGCATCATTACGGGATCCTTCACCAACCTCTCTGCCGTTTGTGATTACCTGGTGGCACAGCGGCAAAATGTAATCCTTGGCTGTGCGGCCTGGAAGGATAAGGTAAACCTTGAAGACACCTTATTTGCAGGTGCAGTCATCAGCCGTATCAGGGCGCATTTCTCCATCAACTGTGATGCTTCACATATGGCTGAAACCCTTTACGAGAAAGGCAGACAGGATCTCTTTGCTTTTATGAAAAACAACAATGCCTCACATTACCACCGTCTCAACGGTTTTGGCCTGGAAAAAGACATCAGGTATTGTCTTACAGCAGATGGCGCTGATATCCTCCCGATATACGATGGCGGTAAATTAGTGGTGTACCAGACAAGCAGGGAATCTCTTTAAACAATGGGCTTACTGTACCAGCCGATGCTTTACGCATACAGGCAAACCGGGGTAAGCGCTTTATTCTTTCCCATCAAAAAGATTGCCGATGCCCCCGAGAATACTACCCTCTTCCTTACGTTTGTATGTGCCATACTGGATAATACGGCTGGCGAGACGGCTGATGGGAAGTGTTTGTATCCATACCGTGCCGGGACCGCGCAGTGTAGCATAGAAAAAGCCTTCTCCGCCAAAAAACATATTCTTAATGCCCTTCACCATTTCAATGTCATAAGTAATACGTTTGGTAAAGGCGACAATACAGCCGGTATCTACTTTCAGACGCTCGCCTTCCTGCAGGGTTTTCATTACAATATACCCCCCGGCATGAACAAAGGCCATACCATCGCCTTCTAATTTCTGCATAATAAAGCCCTCGCCACCAAAGAGCCCTACGCCCAGTTTGCGCTGAAATTCAATACCCACACTCACGCCCTTGGCTGCACAGAGAAATGCATCTTTCTGGCAAATGAGTTTACCCTGTAGTTCAGTAAGGTTCATCGGGATGATTTTGCCGGGATAGGGAGATGCAAAAGATACATGCCGCTTACCGTTTCCTACATTGGTATAGGCGGTCATAAAGAGGTTTTCGCCGGTGAGCATCCGCTTGCCTGCGTTGAGCAATTTTCCGAAAAACCCCTGGTTCTGGCTTTGTTCAGAACCATCGCCAAAAATGGTTTGCATGTCAATCTGGTCTACCATCATCAGGAAGGATCCTGGTTCGGCAACTACGGTTTCCTGTGGGTCGAGTTCAATTTCCACACACTGCATTTCTTCTCCGTAAATTTTGTAATCAATCTCATGATTGCTTGGCATAACTGTTTTTTTTTGTAAAGATACAAGCCGGATGGGAATGCGGTATGCCACTTACAACGGTTTAGCGCCGGTATTGCATAAATATTACAGCATGGGGAATGGTCAACGGATGAGGATGACAGTGCCTTTCTTTTTAACGGTTCGGTTTTTATAGTCAGTGCCTTCAGCTATCCATACATAGGTAGCCGATTCCTGGCCCTTGCCTCCAAATTTGCCATCCCATCCCTGACCGATATTGGTGGTGGAAAACAGGAGTTGTCCCCAACGGTTATATACCATAAACCGGTCGAGCGATTTCATACCAATGAGGATAGGCCGGAAAATGTCGTTTTTACCATCGCCATTGGGGCTGAAGGCATTGGGCACATAGAAGTCGGGGGCTATAAAGAACACTTTTACAAGAATCGTATCATTTTCCGCGCAACCGGCGTCATTGCTGACGGTAACCACATATTCAATGGTACCGGTTGGGAGTGCAACGGGGTTTTTGACACCTGCATTGGTCAGGAAGGTATTGGGCGACCATAAGTAGTTGTCACCTCCACTGGCATTCAGCAGTAATGGTTCACCAAGTACTACTGCGGTATCCCTTGGCCCTGCATCGGCAATAATTTTCGGATACACCCTTACGGTTACGGTATCCCTTGAAGGTTTGGGGCAGCCAAGGGTGTCGCGCACAAAAACAATGTAGTTGATGGTGGCGGGCGGGGCAATTGACCGGGGATCCGGAATGGTATTGTTGTTGAGATAGGCTGCGGGAAACCAGGCATAGCTACTGCCGCCGGAGGCAAATAACTGCGCAGTACCACCCGTGCAGATCGCTGTGTCTTTGCTTGCCTTTATATCCGGGTAAGGAACGACCCGGACATTCAGGGAATCTTCGGCCTGGCATTTGCCGATGGACGCCAGCAGATAATAACGGGTATCGCTCACCGGCCGGGCTACAGGGTTTTTTATTGTGCTGCTGCTGAGTGTGCCGGGTGGCCGCCATTGGAAGTTCAGGCCATCGGTAAACGGACGGAGTGTAATACTGTCTGTACGGCAGATGGTTGTATCATTACCCAATTCAAGGGTTACAAATGCTTTTACATTAACCTTAATGGAATCGGTACCCGAGCAACCAAAAGGATCCGTAAAGGTAACGTAGTAGGTGGTGGGTACATCGGGACTGACCAGCGGCGACGGGCTATTGATATCGCTGATCATATAATTGGGCGACCAGAGGAAAGTACCATTACCAATGGCATTAAGCTGCAGGGTATCAATGATACAGATCAGCGTATCGTTAGTAGTCTGGAAAGTAGCCCTGTTAACGATATTGATCTGCTTTTCCACTGTGTCGATACAACCTTTGCTGTTCCCTACAACCAACTGTACAGTGTAGGTGCCAAAAACCGGATACACGTAAACCGGGTTTTTTACCAGCGAAGTATCGGCGAGGGTTTCAGGGTTACCAAAGTCCCACCGCCATTTGTTCACTACGCCATAATTGGTAGTGGTAGCATCTTTAAACTGTATGGGTGTGTTCCGGCACTGCCCCTCCACGGTGAAATCCGGGAAAAACCCCGGGAAGACTTTAACCTTAGCTGTGGTGGAATCGGAGCAGGCGAGTCCGCGGTTGACCACAAGTTTAATGGTATAGATACCGGTATCGGGGTAAGTAAAGGTTGGGGTGGGGAGGTCTGATGTATTGCCGGGGTTGCCCGGCACCCCAAAATCCCAGAACCAGGTTTGGATATTGGCATTGTTGCTGTTGTTGGAAAAACTCAGGGTAAATCCATCACAACTTACGTATTCGGGGTTGAGCTTTGCTTCCGTAAGGTTGCAATTGGCCACTTGTATATGCAGGGATTTTCGTACCTGGGCGATCCTGATATTGGTACCCCGCCGGTATTCGCTCACGCAACAGGTAAGTACATAAACGCCCGAACTGGGGGCGATACCGCTCACAATACCCGTAACCCTGTTGATGGTAACACCCGAACCCATTGGAAAAGATCCGGAAAAACCATTTTCGTACGGTACAGAATTGTATGGCGGGGAACTGGCCACTGTAGGACTGGCATTGCTGCTGGAGCCGCCTGAATAGGCTTCACAAAACTCATACACCAGCGAGTCATTGTCGGGATCAAAGGCACTGAAGTCGAAATTGAAATCTGACCCTTCGCAGATGATGGCGGTATCGTTTTGAGAAAACCGGGCACTGGAATTTTGATGTGCATTGGTTATTACGCCCGAACCCGGGATGCTTACCGTCCAGGTTTCGCCGAGGTTATTGGAGGGTGCCTGTATATTGTTGATGCCGGTAATGCGGCAACAGCGCTGGTAGGAGACAATAAACCCTGCAGGTGTAATGGGCAGGTCTTTGGTGAGCCTGTATGTGATGATTTTGTAACAAATCGAAGGAATGGGTACAATACAGGGGTGGCAGGATTGTTCGGTGCAGTTCTGGATATTGACAGAGTCGCTGTATGTAACAGCGTTATTGGACTCTACCTGATTATTGGCCGCGTTAAAAATGGTAAAATTAATCGTGGCATCGAATTGGCCATTGTTGAGAAAGCAATTGGTGTAGAGTTTAAGTACGATATTGTACCTGGCTGTATTCGGACTACTACCCGGTCCTGCATATTCATAATACATATATCCTCCCTTGGTGTGATTGGCATACACACCAGAAAACTGAAGAAAAAGGATCAATATGACAAAGAATTTCCTCATCGTTCACCGCTGTAACAGTTCACCAGTATTTCCGATACAAACGATAAGTTACAACAAAAGGTTGTGGCGACCAAACTTTTTCAGCCAAAAGGGCGTTTCGACCAGCCGGATAGCTGTTTGACCAGTAAAAACAGCATTTAACATTGTCTTGTATGCGCTGAACGCCCGATTCTATTATTTTTGCATGTCCTTACCAGATGCCAAAACTAAACAACTTGATTTTTGTATGCAGTATTTGAATCGTTCAGCCAGTGTGGTTTTTATAATAATCGGGTTACTTGCTATAAGCACAGGCGGGTGTAAGAAATTCGAAAAAGCAGGGAATGTTGCCCAGCCGGGTATTGTGCTGACTTTTGATGATGACCGGGTAGACAACTGGTATAAATACCTGCCATTACTCGATTCTGTGGGTGCGAAAGCTACATTTTATATTTCCCGGTACCATAATCTGTCTCCCCAGAAGAAGGCCAAACTTGCCGTTATCCGCAACCATGGTCATGAAATAGCTTACCACAGTACGAATCACCTGAATATGATGGACTATGTATATAAGTATAAGCATCCGATTGAAGAGCTGATACAGAAAGAGGTGGAACCAGACTTGCTGCGGATGCGGCAGGACGGATTTAACCCGGTGACCTTCGCCTACCCGTTTGGTGCGCATAATCCGATTATTGACCGGGCGTTGAAAAAGTATTTCAAAAGTGTAAGGGCATTGAATGGTTCTTTTGATTTTACCAAAAGTCTTGTCTCTTCCACCCATAACGATGTGCTCTACGGGCTGGGTATTGATAAAAAAAGTGGCCGAAGCAGTGCAGATATCATCAAAATATTGCATTCCGTTAAAAACAATAGTACCATTGCGGTATTTGTTGCCCATGATATTAATACCGGGGGGCTATGCATATCTATAGAAACCCTGAAGCTGGTCATTGGCTTTGTAAAGGCGAATAACTTCCGTTTTTATACGGCCGCAGAAATTTCGGAGCAATAAAGGTTGTTTTTTGGGATACCTGCTTTTTTCACCGAATCTTTCTTTTACTTTGCGCAATCATTTTAAAAGCTGCAACACAGACCAACTATGCTTAAAGATATTCAGGTTACGGGAAACAAAGATACCAGGAGTGGTTTTGGTGATGGTATTTTAGAGGTAGCCCGGACTAATCCGGCCATCGTTGCACTTACCGCTGACCTTGCGGGTTCACTTAAGCTTAATGGGTTTATCAAGGAATTTCCCGAAAGATTTATTCAGTGCGGGATATCAGAAGCCAATATGATGGGGGTGGCTGCTGGGCTGACCATTGGGGGTAAGATACCTTATACGACTACTTTTGCTAATTTCAGTACCGGCCGGGTATATGACCAGATCCGGCAAAGTATTGCCTATAGCGGAAAGAATGTAAAGATCTGTGCATCACATGCCGGGCTTACGCTTGGCGAAGACGGAGCCACACACCAGATACTTGAAGACATTGGTATGATGAAAATGCTGCCGGGTATGACTGTGGTTGTTCCTGCTGATTATAACCAGACAAAAGCGGCTACTATAGCCATAGCCGGTCACGAAGGGCCGGTTTATCTCCGGTTTGGCCGCCCGGTTTGGCCCATTTTCACCAACGAAGCTGATTTTGTCTTGGGTAAGGCACAACAGTTATCGGCAGGCACTGATGTAACGATTTTTGCTTGTGGTCACCTGGTTTGGAAAGCTGTTGAGGCAGGGATTCAATTGCAGGAAAAAGGGATCAGTGCAGAACTGATTAATATACATACGATTAAACCACTGGATACAGCAGCGGTGATCGCGTCTATTCGTAAGACGGGCTGTGTGGTAACTGCTGAAGAGCACAATATTATCGGTGGACTGGGTGATAGTATTGCGCAGGTTGCTGTCCGCAACTGTCCGGTTCCCATCGAGTATGTGGGTACAAATGACACTTTTGGGGAGAGTGGCAAGCCGGCAGAACTGCTCAAAAAGTATGGCCTTGAAGCGGCAGATATTGTTGCTGCAGCCGAAAAAGTAATTGGCCGAAAAGGCTGATTGCACTTTGAACGATTAAACTTTTGTCATAAAAACCAATCTTACCGATTGGTTTTTTATATTTTTATCTTGCATCAGCTTTATTATGACCGAATTCCCAGACGATAGAGAACTGCTCGTGCAGTTCAGGCAATCCGCCACTAAGGAACGTGCCTATACACAACTCATCAAGAAATACCAGGAACGCCTGTACTGGCATATCCGGCGCCTGGTTGTTGAGCACGAGGATGCCAATGACGTCTTGCAGAATATGTTTATCAAAGTGTGGAAGGGGCTTGAAAATTTCAGGGAAGATAGTCAGGTGTATACCTGGCTTTACCGGATTGCCACCAATGAGAGCCTGAGTTTTATTGAACAGCAAAAAAAAAGGTCGTCGGTTTCGTTCAGCGATGTGGAGTCGGGGCTGAGTAATAAGTTGAAGGCAGACAAGCATTTTGATGCCAATAAGCTGGAGTGGAAGTTGCAAATGGCCATACAGCAATTGCCCGAAAAACAAAGGGTGGTATTCACCTTGCGGTATTATGATGAGATGCCATACGAGAAAATGAGCGAGGTTTTGGAAACGAGCGAAGGGGCACTTAAAGCCAGTTATCACCACGCGGTGAAGAAAATCGAAGAATTTATCGTTAATCGTTAAACTTTCAGGATAAAAGACCGTCATAAAATTGTAATGGAAAAGCGGAATGAAATATGGGATGAGTTGAAAGAGCTGGGTTCCAGTCTTGCTGGGGTGGAAAAGCGGAACCTATTTACGGTGCCGGATGGCTATTTTGGTGATTTGGCTGATGGCGTTATGTCGGTTTTAGTACCCAAACAAGCTGGTTTTCTGCCTGCCAAACCTTCCCCGGCAGGCTTCGATGTGCCTGAGGGTTATTTTGATCGCCTCTCCTCAATTATTTTGGATAGGATTTCTTCTGATCAGTCAGCCGATACGGGTGCAGAAGCTATTTCTCCCGCCCTTATTGCCATTCGGGAGGAACAGCCTTATACTGTACCCGTTGGTTATTTCGACCAGTTGGCAGCGGATATTCAGCGGAGGTTGGTTAATGAGGAAGAGTTACCTTCTTTTCTGGCCGGGCTTAAAGACAAGATGACATATACAGTACCTGAAGGTTATTTTGCCGGATTGGCTGATAATGTTCTGCAGCACTGCCGGAAGGAAGGACTCGCCAGGGTGATCACCACTAATTGGCGCAGCAGGGTTGTGAAATTTGCAGCAGCTGCAGTGATAACGGGGGTACTTGCTTTTGGGGCTTTGCGTCTGCTGTCTCCCGCAATGGGCGATCAGTTGATGGCGATGAATACACACTTTTCTACAGATGAGTTTGACAAGAGGCTGGAGGGGGTGAATGATGAAGACATTATAAGGTATCTTGAGAGCAGTGGGGATGGCTATAATGCTATTGCTGCTGTTGATATGGTAAACGAGAAAGAGTTACCCGACCAGGATGACTATCTGTTTGATGACAATGCTGTAGATAAATTCCTGAATAATTCTAATAATAACGCTGATAATTAAATGATTATGAAACGAATATTTACACTTCTGGTTTGTATTGCCGGATATGTATCCGTTGCCCATGCTCAGGAAGCAATACCCGCGGATGTTGACCCCAAGCTGGAAAAAATACAAGCCCTTTATGTGGCTTATATTACCAAAGAGCTGAACCTGACAGCCGATGAAGCGCAGAAATTCTGGCCGGAGCATACAGAGTTCGACAAGGAAATGCGAAAAGTGCGACAGGATTTACCCGAACTGGATAAGCAACAGTTGCTGCTGAACATAAAAAAGAAATACAATGACCGGTTTTCAAGAATATTGGGACCCAATCGTACAGACCGTTTCTTCCGCCAGGATGGAGAGTTTCGCCGAAAACTGGTAATACGGCTGCAGAAAATGCGTCAGAACAGACAAAATATGCCTCCCCGATTGCGGAGAGGATAATATTTCAGGATTTTTCTAAGAATTTCTCTTAAGAAATTTGGAAGTTTCGAAAATCCTTCTATCTTTGCATTAGGTGTTTTTCATAGGTTAGCAACGGCCAGCTCTTTCCAGGGCAGGCCTTCTTTTTTTATCCCCATTCCGAGGGAAAATACTCGATATTTATTACCGTAATTTTACTAAAAATATTTGGAGGTTTCAAAAATCCTCCTATCTTTGCATCAGGTGTTTTTCATAGGTTAGCAACGGCCAGCTCTTTCCAGGGCAGGCCTTCTTTTTTTGGGGGGAACGGGAAGCATATGTACCCAAATTTTTATGCCCTTCAACCGTAATTTTACTGAAAAAAATTTGTCGTTCTGAAAATTGTATTATATTTGCATTAGGTGTTTTTCATAGGTTAGCAACGGCCAGCTCTTTCCAGGGCAGGCCTTCTTTTTTTAGGGATTTTTTGAGAAATAAACGTCAGGGCTTATTTGTATCCTCTTTTGTTGAAGTAAAGACAGGCGTTCTGATGTCGTGATAAAACAAAAATGACCAGCCTTTCTCCTGTCCCTCCATCCACCATTGCTGCCTGAGTTCCATACACCGTTTACCGTCATAATCATATTTAGCGATAAACCTGTTTTTCATTTGCTGTAGCTGTGGTGCCACGTCACCCCCAAAAAAGATGATATGCCCATTCCGCACGATTTTAAAAAGCATATGAAACGGGCAATGCGCGCCGGTTACTGCATAATGAATATACTCATCAATAATACCCTGTTCATTCAGCAGGGTAATCTTGTCGGAGGCTTTCAGCAGTACCAGTTCCTCCGGCCGGTATGAGGGGCGTCCTTTCTCAAAAGCATATGCCAGTTCATCCTTGTTAACATAATACTGTGCATTGGGGAAGCTTAAGAAGGATTTTCCGAGAATTTTATCTTCGCGGGCCAGGCCCCCCGCATGATCCTTATGCAGGTGACTGAGCAATACCTTTGTTACGTCCATGGGGTTGATGCCATTGTCGAGAAGGTTTTGATGAATCTGCAAGGTACCATCGGGATTACAAAAACCCAATCCTGTGTCGATGACGATGATATCTGTATCAGTTACAATGCAAAACGGCTGCACCTCTACCAGTATACTGCCCGCAGGCCGGTCTGTGAGCTGGTCACGTTGCTCATCAAAAGGTACAAACACCTTGGTATTGTCAATACTGAATGTACCCTCACTAAGCGGAATAATTATCATTTTTTTTGATTAAGCTGCCATTACCCGGCAGTACCTGGCGCAAAGCTACTTCAAAAGCCCGGTGTTTGGTGTTGCGTACCGGCACTCTTACGGGCATCTGTTACCGTAAGATCATCTGCCGGTTGGCATCCAGTTTGATCAGGATAAACAGCAGGATGGTAAAAGTAAGAAGCGATGATCCGCCATAGCTGATGAGGGGTAAGGTAATACCGATTACAGGAGCCAGGCCCACGGTTACACATATATTTACGGCCACATGAAAGAAGAAAATACCGGCCACACAATACGCGTAAACGCGGCCAAAAGTACTGCGCTGCCGTTCGGCAATAAATACAATCCTCAGCAGAAGGCCGAGGTAAAGGAGCATCAGGGCTGTGGTACCCCAGAAACCAAAGTTTTCGCCAACGGAAGTAAAGATAAAGTCGGTATTTTGTTCAGGTACAAAATCACCCTGTGTTTGTGTACCCTTAAGATAGCCTTTTCCCCAGAATCCACCCGAGCCGATAGCAATCTTTGACTGCAATACGTTATATCCCTGTTGCGCTTTTTTCTTTTCACGTTCCTTTAGTTCTTCCGGATTCAGTACCACAGTTTTATCGGCAAAGGGGTTATCACGTCCCACCATACTGAAAATGCGTTCAGCCTGGTATCCTTTGAGCACATGTTTAAATACAAACGGCACTACGAGCCATACAAAAGCGATACAAAATGCCCAACTGCATATGATGATCAGCAGCAGCTTGTTGTTGCGCCTGATACTCCTGCGCAGGAAGTAAACGGTTAATACAGCCAGTACAGTAAATCCGGCGATAAGCGGGAAAGTGTCTACCAATAAGGATACAACAAGCAGTACGGCCATTGAGATACCCACAACAAGGTAAACGGGTGGCAATCCTTCCCGGTACATGGGTATCAGGAAGGAAAAATAGACGAGCGCCAGGCCTGTTTCGCCCTGCAGAATGGAAAACAGTGCGGGGGTAAAACTGATTGCTGCAGCAATCAACTGGGAGCGCGATTTGCGGAAATCCATGTCTGGCATTGACAAGTATTTGGACAGTGCCAGCGATGCAAATATTTTACAAAGCTCAACTGGCTGCAGGTTCATAAAGCCCAGCGGTATCCAGCTTTTTGAACCTTTAATTTCTTTGCCCAATACAAAAGTGGCCAATATCAGTACAATCCCAACCATATAGGAGAGATTTGCTGTTGCCGTAAAAAACTTACTGTCTGTCAGCAGGATAAATATGGCCAGGATGCTGCATGCGCCAAAAAAGAACAGTTGTTTGCTATAGCTTTTTTTGAATCCCAGCATGGTTTGAATCAAATTGTCGTCGCTGCGGTACTCTACTGAAAAAATGCTGACAAGCCCTACCATTATCAGTAGTACATAGAGCCAGATCATCAGGGGATCAACCCCTTTTGCGATACCTGGAGACTTAGTGTGCGACATATATTGACATTTTATGCTGATCCGGTAAGGGACTGTTTATTGTAAGGAATCTTTGGGTGCAGGCTTCTTTTTGTCGTCCGGCAGCACCACTTCTGTATTGGGTGTTACCGGTACCTGCTCTTTTTTCTTATTCTTTTCCTGCGCAGCCTTCATTTTTTCTTTGAGTAATTGTTCATCTCTGTCTTCCTGCAAGGGGTCTGCGTCTTCAATATCGAGCGTATCCTTGATGATACGGATATAACCCTTCTGAATAAGGTAGGCAGAGTCGCCGGCATGGTCAAGGGAGTCGAGCCGCCGCAGTTCACGCGCAATCCGCGGAGGCATCAGGTTTGTTTTCGCCATGGCCTCCACCCTCGCCAGACGTCCCTTATCAGTTATAGAATCCTTCAGGTATTTTTCGATCATAAAACTGACAATCGGGGCAGCATAGGTACCACCAAACCCTGAGTTTTCAACAATACACATGATAGCAATTTTGGGGTTTTCCCGTGGCGCAAAAGCAGCAAAAAATGAATGGTTTTTTTGTTTGATGCCGTGCTCATAATTCTCTACTGTGCCCGTCTTACCGCAGATGTCAATTCCTTCCACCCGTGCACCACGGCCGGTACCACTTTGGGTTACACCAAGCATTCCCTCGTGCACGGCTTCAAACGTACTGTCGGGAATCTGTACTGCGGTATGCCTGATCTTGTATTTAGACAACAGGTCAAATTTATCGCCGCCTTCAATAGAATCGACCACATGCGGGGTGATAAACCAGCCTTTATTGGCCAGATAAGCCATTTCATTGGCTACCTGGAGTGGTGTAGTAAGCACCTCTCCCTGACCGATACTTACCGACCGGAACGTACAGTAGTTCCATTTGCCTTCACTATATATTTTATTATAGTAGCGGGCATTGGGAATGATGCCGCTTTTTTCTGTGGGTACATCCACGCCCAGTTTGTGCCCCAGCCCAAAAGCAGCCATATAATTGGCCCAGACATTGAGGCTGCTGTCTATATTGGGGTACTTGCTGTTGTTGATGACGCGCTGCATCACATTGGCAAAATAGGTGTTGCAGCTATGTGTAATAGCGGTTTTCAAATAGTAGGTACCCGGATCCAGGCAGCGCATGGGTTTGCCGCCGCCACAACCATAAAATGCACCGCCACAACCAAAAGTTGTACCGGGGGTGATTACCCCTTCCTGTAATCCGATCAGCCCTTGCAGGGTTTTAAAGGTTGATCCGGGCGCATAAGTGGCATTAACCGCCCGGTTGAGCAGTGGTTTGGCCGGATCGCGGTACAATTGGCTGTAATGTTTTTTCCGTTCATTGCCCGTAAGGTATTTGGGTTCATATGTAGGTGCACTTACCATGGCCAGTATGCCACCTGTTTTGGGGTCAATGGCCACTATCGATCCTATTTTATTGGTCATGAGTTTTTCGCCAAGCGCCTGCAACTCAATATCAATGGAGGTATAAAGATTTTGCCCCGCAATGGCACCTGTATCAAAACGTCCGTTCTCCAAACGCTCTGTCAGCCGGTTTTTGTTGTCTTTTTTCCAATATTCTATACCTCTTTGCCCCATGAGTACTTTCTCATAACTGCGCTCAAGACCTGATACCCCGATATAATCACCGCTCATGTACCCATCTTTAGGGTGACGCCGCAGAAATCCGGTATCGACTTCACCAAGATAGCCCAGTATATTGGCTGCCGCATTATAGGGGTAATCCCTTACCGACCGTTGCTGCAGGTAGAAGCCAGGTGCAAATTTGTACATTGACTCATAGATCCGGGCCATTTTTTCGTCTGAAAGCTGGGGTTCAAAAGTGGTGGGGCGTAACTTGGTATTTTTGATAATGGCATCAATGATCCTTTTGTTGAAAATGGCGGTATCAATGTCCAGGATACTGCATAGTGCTGCCGTATCCACTCCTTTGATTTTGGACGGAATCACCACAAGGTCATAAACTGTAGCGTTTTGCAGGATGCCTTTTCTTTTCCGGTCAAAAAGGATTCCCCGGTCAGGATAAATTACTTTCCTGAATTTGCTTTGCAGGTCGGCATCGGCAATATAATGCGATGACATTACCTGCAGAACGAATAAACGGGCAATGATGATGGCAAACATGGCTACAAAAACCATGATGATCACATTTTTCCTGGATTGGTTGAAAACAGACACGATTTTGAATATTATAGATACTTAAAAAAAGCCTGTTTATTGACTGTTCAGCTAATAGCTTGTTCCCCGCAGACAACCAACGGACTCCAGATTTATACCGTATTGGTGCGAAACTTCTGCTTACGAACAAATAATAATTCTGCTATGATGATCATCAATAAACTGACAGCGGTGGAAAGCAGGGTTTTTACCAGAAAATACCAAATGTTGCCAAATTGCCAGGCTTCCAGCAAAAACAACCAGCCATGGTGAATGATGGTAAGGATACTGATAAAGATGAAATAGGGAAATATGCCTCCAAAACTTTTTGGGGATGGCTCGTCATAATTGCTGTCTGCCCCCTCCTGCGGAATCAGCAACTTTACCAGAAAAGGCCGGAGATAAGCGATCATTACACAGGCAGCAGTATGGAAGCCGGGCTGGTGCCTGAAGCTGTCTAACGTAAATCCCAGGGCAAAGGCAATCAGCATTTGTATGGAGCGGTTGGTACTAAAGGGCATCCAGATTACAAAGAGAAAATAGACATAAGGGGTTACAAGTCGGTGCAGGTGTACCTGGTCAAGTACAAAATACTGTACCAGGATAAAGAGTATGAAGCGGGTTATATTTTTTACCAGTACACTCATCAGTTAACTCCTATCTTTTTTTCTGCTTTTTTGAGCATACCCTCAATTTTATCCTTTTCGAGGTTTTCTATTGCATTTATATACTGCAGGTTGTAAAAATTGGCAGAACTGCGTACCATGATTTTGAAATTATTGGTGCTTTTTTCGGGGATGACTTCTTCAACCGTACCGATCGGGAGCCCAAACGGGAAGGTGGTGGTCTGTCCACTGGTGAGTACGGTATCGCCTTTTTTAACATCAGCACTTTTCCGGATGTCATTCAATGTGAGCAGATTAGGTTCTTTGCCATCCCAGCCAATAGAGCCCGTTTCTCCCCCCTTCTTCAGCTTGGCGCTTACTTTAAAGTCGTTGGTTTTGCTCAGCAGACTGATCACTACAGCGTAATCATCGCTTACCTCAATGATTTTCCCTACTACCCCATTTCCAGGGTCGACTACGCCCATTCCTTCTTTCAATTGTTGCTGACTACCCCGGTGCAGTACGATAAAGTTGTTTTGCATGGCCACCGAGTTAGAAACTACTTTTGCCCTTAAATACATCCATTTGCGACGTGTGCCCAGGGTGTCAAGCGCTACGGAGTCAATCACCAATCTTTGTACGGTATCGGTATTTTCGAAATTCCTGAGCTGCTGGTTCTGTAATTGCTCGTTGGCCCTGGCCAATTTTTCATTTTCCTTTTTAAGTGCCAGATATTCCTGAATCCGGTTGTACTGGGTATTTACAGCACCGGTAAACTGGTTCATACTACTGCTGAAAACGGCGTTGTGATACTTATTATAATGAACAATAAGATATATACTGAAGATCTGCAGACATAAAAAGAAAAGGAAATGAGCATAGCGGCGGATGAAAATCAGTACATTATTCATGGCAAAGCACCTCCTGGCTATACACCTGCGGACAGGTGCCTGTCAACTTTTGTTTGAGATCGCCGGTTGGAGAAAAAACTTTAGTCATAGCCTTATTCATCATCTCCGCCAGTAATTTTTCCCGATCGGGAGTTTAACGCATTACAAAAGGGTACCTGTCATAATTTTTAAGGGCGATGCCTGTGCCGCGTACCACGCTTTTCAGGGGATCATCGGCAATATGTACCGGCAATTTGATTTTATTGGCCAGCCTTTTGTCGAGGCCGCGCAACAGGGCACCCCCGCCAGTAATGTACAAACCGCGGCGGTAAATATCCGAAGCCAGTTCCGGCGGTGTGGTTTCCAGGGCCTTCAGGATGGCTTCTTCTATTTTAAAGATGCTTTTATCGAGGGCTTCTGCCACTTCCTGGTAGCTCACCATCACCTGTTTGGGGATACCGGTTACCAGATCACGCCCGTTTACAGGGATGTCATCCGGTGGATTGTCGAGATCCTTCATGGCAGCACCGATCTGGATTTTGATCTGTTCGGCGGTGCGTTCGCCAATCAGCAGACTGTGGTAACGGCGCAGTGCCTCCATAATGTCGGCAGTAAATTCATCTCCCGCAATACGAATACTCTGGTCGCAAACAATGCCCGCCAGTGCAATCACTGTGATGCCGGTTGTACCCCCACCAATATCGATGATCATGTTACCTACAGGTTCCTCCACATCAATGCCGATACCCAATGCTGCAGCCATGGGCTCATGGAGCAGGTAAACTTCTTTTGCCCCCGCCTGTTCAGCGCTGTCGCGTACTGCACGTTTTTCTACCTCGGTAATGCTGCTGGGTATACAGATCATCATCCGCCAACTGGGGGCAAACAGTGGCTTTTTGGGGTAGATCATCTTGATCATTTCCCTGATCATCAGTTCGGCGGCATTAAAGTCGGCAATTACGCCATCTTTCAACGGGCGAACCGTTCGGATGCTTTCGTGGGTTTTTTCGTGCATCATTAATGCTTTCTTGCCCACGGCTAATATGTTCTTGGGATTGTTCCTGTCCAACGCCACAATAGATGGCTCATTCACCACTACTTCGTCATTGTGTATAATAAGGGTATTTGCAGTACCCAGGTCAATCGCAATTTCCTGTGTAAAAAAATTAAAAAGGCCCATGATTGGTTGTGAAAAGTCGAGAGTAATTAATGTTAGCAAAGGTGGAGGAAAAAAACGGATTATCCAATCGCCAGCAATTTATTTTTCAACATTTCAGCGTTTTTTTTCGTAAGGAGTTGCCAGGTCAGTCCGGCAGACTTCAGGTACTAATGAATTTAGCGGTCTGGCGGCCGGAGACTACCGCTTTGTTTCGGCTGTTCTTTGTTGTTAGGCGATGGTAAAGCAGCAGTACATCAGCGGAACTCAAAACCGATATCGCTCCTGAAATAGATGTCTTCAAAATACACCTGCTCTATAGCGTATAAAGATTGTTCCGCTGCTTCAGCAATACTGTCGCCGAGAGAAGTTACGGCTACTACACGGCCACCATTGGTCATCAGTCTGCCATCGGTAAGGGTAGTACCGGCGTGAAAAACTATGGTATCGGGAATGTCTAATTCGTCCAATCCGATGACGGGGAATCCTTTTTTGTAGTCGCCGGGATAACCACCGCTAACCGCCATGATGGTTACTGCTTTGCGTGCATCGGTATCCATTTTGATCTCATTCAGCTTGCCTGTTAAGGTGGCCAGCATCAGTTCCGGCAGGTCATTTTTGATGCGTGGGATTACGACCTCTGTTTCGGGGTCGCCCAGCCGGCAGTTGTATTCGATCACCATCGGGTTGCCCTGACAGTTCATCAGACCGATAAAAATGAATCCGCAGTAGTCTAGTTTATCCTTTTGCAGCCCCTGGATGGTGGGCTCCACGATCTGTTGCCTGACTTTATCCATAAAAATGGCATCGGCAAAGGGTACCGGGCTTACTGCACCCATTCCCCCCGTATTAAGCCCCGTATCACCATCGCCTATCCTCTTGTAATCCTTGGCCTCCGGGAAAATAATGTAATTCTTGCCATCCGTAAGTACAAATACGCTCAATTCTATTCCGTCAAGGAATTCTTCTACCACTACGGTACGCCCGGCATCCCCGAATTTATCCTGGCGGATCATGAGTTCAAATTCAGCCAGGGCTTCTACATGATTCTGGCAGATCACCACTCCCTTGCCTGCAGCCAGTCCATCGGCCTTGAGTACGATCGGAAGGGGTTGTTTTTGGATATACTCCATTCCCATGGTATAATTGGAAGCATCAAATTCGTGGTAAGCGGCTGTAGGAATGCCATGCCGTTGCATAAACATTTTGGCAAATGCCTTGCTGCCTTCCAGTGCGGCAGCCTGTTTTGAAGGGCCGATCAGGCCCTTCCAGTCTGTTCCTATGGGTGTTCTGCTGTGTGCAGCCGCAAAATAATCATGAATACCCAGTACAAGGGGTTCTTCAGGGCCTACAAAAACGATACTTATATTCTCATCGCGGCACAACTGTTCCTGTGCTGCAAAATCGTTGATTCCAATAGGTACATTCGTACCACATTGCGCAGTACCCGGATTGCCGGGGGCAATAAAAAGTTTGCTGCAGTGAGGGCTCTGGATCAATTTCCAGGCGAGGGTATGTTCCCGGCCGCCAGCGCCAATGAGAAGTATATTCATGAAATAAGAATCGGTTTGACCAATTGCTTTGATAATGCAATTTAAGCCGCATTGATATAGACAGCACAATTATTTTGCCAGTGGTAAAAAAAAATGGCAGGTTTTTGTTAAAAGAGGAGCAATTTAGGATGAACAAAGGAGAATTTGTGTATTTTACGGCCAGTACAATCATTTTTTTCTGCACAAAAACCAACTGAATATGACTGAAGTAACAACACAGAAAGGACACCCCAAAGGCCTATGGGTATTGTTCGGAACCGAGATGTGGGAGCGATTTAACTTTTATGGCATGCGGGCACTGCTTTCCCTGTTTATCGCCGAAGCGCTTATGATGGGTGATAAAGACGCTTCTATTATTTATGGTGGCTTTCTCGGATTGTGTTACCTGACACCTATGCTGGGTGGGTATATCTCAGACAAATACCTCGGTAACCGGAATTGTATCATCCTTGGGGGAACAGCCATGGCCATCGGGCAATTAATGCTCTTTTTAAGCGCCAGTACATTCGCCTCCAACCTGCCCTTAGCCAAAAGTGTAATGTGGGTGGCGCTGCTTACAATCATTTTCGGTAACGGCTTCTTCAAACCTAATATTTCCTCCATGGTGGGCTCGCTCTATCCCAAAGAACAAAAGAGCAAACTGGATTCTGCCTTCACCATATTTTACATGGGCATAAATGTTGGCGCCACTCTTGGCCAGTTTATCTGTCCTTTCTTTGGTGATGACAAGCACGATGGTATCCGTAACCTCGGGGCATTCAAATGGGGGTTTCTGGCAGCAGGCATCGCCATGATTCTTGGTACGGTTGTTTTCTTTTTCCTGAAAAATAAATATGTTGTTTCTCCCGATGGCGCTCCGCTTGGCGGCAAGCCTAATAAAGCTGATACGCCTGATGACGAATCGGCACAGGCAAAATTCACATTGCCCAATATCCTGCTGGCAGGTGCTATGCTGGTGGGTCTTACCCTGTTTTTTCATTATTTCCTTGATGGTCCGGGTGTTTCGCCCATCAAGGCCTGGCTATATCCTTTTATTTATGGTTCGGGTATCAGTCTCGCTTTCCTGATTGTGTCCGACAAAACAATCACGAAAATTGAAAAAGACCGCATATTTGTACTGTACATCGTGTGCTTCTTTGTGATTTTCTTCTGGGCTGCCTTTGAGCAAGCCGGATCTTCCCTCACCTTTATTGCCGATAAACAAACCGATACCAATATCCTCGGCTGGCAAATGCCGCCCACAATGGTGCAGAATTTCAACGGTATTTTTGTGATCATTTTCGCCTTACCCTTCAGTGCACTATGGCTTTGGATGCAAAAGCGAAAAATGGAACCCATTTCCACAGTAAAGCAAGCACTTGGCCTGGGACTGATAGCCCTTGGTTATTATATCATCGCTACGCAGGTAAAAGACCTGGGCATAAATGGTAAAGTAGGTGTGATCTGGATGATCATCCTCTATCTGCTCCATACCTGGGGCGAACTTTGTCTTTCTCCGATAGGGCTGTCGCTGGTAGCCAAGCTTGCGCCAAAACGGTTTGCCTCATTACTGATGGGGGTATGGTTTCTGGGGAATGCCGCTGGTTATGCCCTTACAGGTACATTGGGGGCACTCCTGCCACCCACCACGGATAAATATATTGATGCACAGAAGAAAAATATTGACCTGCAGGGAATTCTGGACGGCAGGAAAGAGCCGGACGGAAATGAGTTGTACACACTGGCGAAAATGAAAATATCAGCGGATATCGACTATGATAAAGGAAAAAAGAACGGATTCGACTTTGTGAAAATTTTTGAGAAAAAAGATTCTGTACTCACGACTGCACAGCTCAGTACAATACAGTCGGAAAAACTTATCGCTGTTGGGTATCCCAAGTTTATGGGCTTCACCCTTAAATCTTTGTACGACTTCTTTATGCTCTTTGTGGTGCTTTGCGGCGTTGCAGCATTGTTGCTATACGGGCTTACGCCCCTGATCAAAAAACTCATGCACGGCGTGCGGTAAAGCCAGGTCATTTTTTGTAAAAAGGCGGTCTTATGACCGCCTTTTTATTTATCTTTCGAACCAAAACGTCATTTATGCCAACGAAAACCGGTAAGCAACACCCCCGGGCATTGCCCTTTTTGTTTTTCAGCGAAATGTGGGAACGCTTTGGTTACTACCTCATGATCGGGATTTTTACCCTCTATCTCAAAGATGTAAAGGAAGGCTTTGCGATGAAAGAGGCTGAATCAGCAGACCTTTACGGCACCTTTATCGCCCTTGTTTTCCTCACGCCCTTTCTTGGTGGATTGCTTGCCGACCGGTATCTGGGTTATCGCCGTTCCATCATCTTTGGGGGCATCCTCATGGGTATAGGGTATTGCCTGATGGCCATACATAGCCTCCCCATGCTTTATATCGCTATGACATTGGTGATTGCCGGCAATGGCTTTTTTAAACCAAATATCTCCACGCTGCTCGGTAATGTATACTCAACACCTGAATACCAGCATCGCAAAGATGAAGGGTATAATATTTTTTATATGGGCATCAATACAGGTGCCTTCATCTGCAATTTTTTTGGCGCCGCGCTTTACATTACTTATGGCTGGGGGTATGCATTTTTTGCAGCAGGTATAGGTATGTTTATCGGCGTTGTCATTTTCCTTACCGGTACAAAGCACTATGCAGCAGCCGATGTTAAAAAAGGGATGAAACCCGGTGATATGTCCATCAGCAGGATATTGCTGCTCATTCTTGTGCCTTCTGTGCTGGCTGGTGTACTCGGCTGGCTTGTAAAAGGGGTAACCGGCGCTGATAATCCTGATGGTAACCTTTTTGGCAGCGACAGTACAGATGCCTTTATTTTCGCCTGCATACCTGTAGTGATTTTCTATACATCGCTTTATTTTAAAGCCGACAAAGAAGACAAACGGCCCGTTGCTGCACTTCTGGCCATTTTTGCAGTAGTGGTGCTTTTCTGGGCTGTATTCAAGCAAAACGGTTCTGCCCTCACCACCTGGGCCGACCGCTATACCGACCGTACAGTTACCGGCCCGGCGCAGACCGCTTTTGCCAGTCTTAAATTTTCTCAGACGCTTACGTATAAAAAAGATTCAATTGCTCTTTATGACAACCAGTTCCGTCTGCAGAAACAGGATGGTAAAGTGCTGAAGGAGTACAACTATCCTGTTTATTTTAAAAATATTGCTGCCCGGCAGCAACCGGCAGAAGGCACAAAAATCAGTCTGTGGGCAACCAGCCTCAGCCAGAGTATTAATCCAGGCTGGGTGATCCTGCTAACCCCGCTGGTGATCGCATTCTTTACTTTTCTCAAACGCAGGAACAAAGAGCCTTCAACGGCAACCAAGATCGCCTTTGGCCTGTTTATCTCCGGTCTTTCAGCCCTCGTGATGGTGGCAGCGGTAAAAGCCAGCAGTAATGGGGCTGAGAAGGCCAGTTTCTGGTGGCTGTTTGCCAGCTATGGGGTGATTACGGTAGGAGAATTGCTGTTAAGTCCTATGGGGTTGTCCCTTGTATCCAAGTTGAGCCCGGTAAGGATTACATCACTGATGATGGGTGGCTGGTTTCTCGCTACCTCCATCGGTAACAAACTATCGGGGGTACTGGCCTCCATGTGGGATACTTATACTGATAAGACGGATTATTTCTGGCTCAATTTTGTACTCCTGATGATTGCCGCCGCCGCCTGTTTTATATTGCTGCGCTGGCTCAACCGCATCATGAAAGAAAAAGGGGTACACTAACCAAAAGCTTTTATGGGTTTCGCCAATGGATACAATCCCCCGGTTAACCCTGTTCATATGCCCCTTTTTTTGTATTTTTAGCACATGCAAAAAGTACTGCTTTTCCTGATCTGTTTGTTTGCTTTACTGCCGGGTACAATGGCCCAGGCTACTGACAAAAAACTGCTCAAAGCGGTACAACCCCTTTTACAGGCGTTTCATGGAGAGGCAGGTCTGTATATTAAAAACCTGCGGACGGGTAAAACGGTTGCCATTAATGCCGATACACTTTTCCCCACTGCCAGTATTGTTAAAATACCTATCCTGATCGGCATCATGGATAAGATCCGGCAGGGGGTATATACCTATCACCAATCTATGGTGTATAAAGACTCTTTATTGTATGCAGGATCGGATATACTCGGCTCTTTTAAAAACAACGAGCCCGTTGAACTCAGCAAACTGATCATGCTCATGCTTACTACCAGCGATAATACGGCCAGCCTTTGGCTGCAAAGCCTGGCAGACGGAGGGACACGTATCAACCAGTTGCTCGACAGTTTTGGTTTTTCGGCTACCCGCGTCAATTCACGTACCCCGGGCCGGGAGGCTGACCGGTCGCAATACGGGTGGGGGCAAACCACCCCGGCCAACATGGGTTTGCTCATGGAAAAAATATACCGGGGAGGATTTTTTAATGACAGCACGGCTCAGGCAATGCTTCGTCTGTTGGGTCGAAACTACTGGGATGAAGAAGCCCTTTCGCAGGTGCCGGCACATATATTTGTGGCCTCCAAGAACGGCGCGGTAGATGCCAGCCGTAGTGAAGTCCTGCTTGTGATGGCACCCGGAAATCCCTATATCCTGAGCATATTTACCAAAAATATTGTCGATAAAAGCTGGGATATCAGCAACGAGGCGTGGGTGCTTGCAAGACAGTTAAGCAAAATTGCCTGGCAGCATTTTAACAAGCCATAAAGTTTTCACCAACTAACTTAAAATATAGTTTTTATTCTTGCTGTATGCCGATTTTTACCCGCTTATTATTTATCCTGTTGATTATGACGGGCTGTTCTTCCAGTCAGCGAACAACTATTTCACCTGAAAAGGATGAGGGCTTTTTAACAGAACTGGCGAAACTTGCCGGGGGTACTGTACCGAAAGGCAGTACCCAAAAATTGCCTGAGCAGTATAAGGTTCTTCAGCAACAGCATCTCAACAACATCATCCGGCTGCAAAACAGCAATCAGCATACCCGCTTTCTGTCCATCGTACAGGAATACACAGCCTTACAAAAGCTATATACGGCTGCTGCACAAGCCTCCTGTTGCAGTGCCGCTATTGCTGCAGTCAACTATGATGCCATGTTATCGGCTGCCAGGGAAACCGGGGCTGCCTGGTATTATAAACTGGCCGAAGAGTTATCAGCGGATACTTCAGTGACTTCCATACGAAATGCTTATGCCGATTTTGGATTTGCGGAAGCTTGTCTTCCGGGTTACAGAGATGCACTTCGCCAGCAAACACAACTATACGATGACAATGTTTTTGTGGTTGCATTCCACCCTGTAGAAGACAGCCTGTTTTTTACAGAAAAAAACTTTCCCGGCCGTTTATATGGGTTCACCAATACCTTGTTTATAAATGATATGATACGGGAGATAGATACCAATAAAAGCAAAATCCCTTTTCTGCACCTGACCCGTTACCAGGATGGTGGTGCTGCCAGCAGGGTGCCCGATTGGATCGTTAATATTCAACTGCCCGCGTTCAGGGCAACCGCTGGTGTTGAAACCAGGACAGAACGCAGAACGGAACGAATGGAAATAGGCCAGGATTCAAGCGGGCGGCCTGTTTACAGCTACCGGACGGTTGAAGATATCACCACCTTTGATCGCGTGAATGATGCGCAGGTTGTATTGGAACTGACAATTACCAACCCGGCTACGAACTTCCCGGTGATGAGCAGAATTATTGAAAAGACGTACAGGCCTGATCAGCAGCGGGGCTTCAACCCGATTTCCGAAAGCAATAAAATCCTTCCTGTTCGTGAGGCTGTTGTACGCGAATTGTGCCGGGATATCTATAAAGAATACAGCCACCTGATGCGTTATGTGCTGGAGCAGTAAGTTTCCTGTTTCAGGATATTGATCGCTGTTAAAACAGCACAATCGGGGCAGATCCGGAGATATCCGGTTGATTGTGGTTCCGGACAGTAAATGTTAAAGTTTGTACAACAAGAGATATTTGTCATAACTGGTACATCCTTTGAAACCTGTTGCACAGGAGGAATCAAATCATGAAATCAATTTTTTACACCATCACCCTGATCGCCCTGTTTTCTGCCTGCAAAAGCAGTAAAGATTATCTGTCAAGATCAGATGGCGACAAAGCGCTTTTTGATGCGGTTAAGAAACTCAATAAAAAACCTTCAGACGAAGAAGCACTCAGGGCACTGCCGCTGCTGTACGACAGGGCACAGCAGTACCATACCGGTAAGATCAGCAAGTATACACAATCATCAGCGATTGGTCGTTGGGACAATATCCTTTCGGCATACACCATACTGCAAAATATGTATGATGTCATCATCGCCAACCCATCTGCACTCAAAATGGTACGACCAGCCGATTACAGGGATTCGATCGGGCGTTGCAGGGAAAATGCCGCAGAGGCTTATTACCAGTATGCGCTCAGCCTCGAAGCCAATCCTTCAAGGGAACAGGCTATCCTGGCTTATAAAGCCTATCGTAAAGCAGCGCAGTACATACCGGGGTATAAAGACACGCGAACAAGGATAGATGCCGTTTACGAGCAAACCATTGTTGATGTGGTCATCAACCCTGTCCAGCAACGGCACGCTGCTTTCAACACGGGCTTTGCCTATAATTACAACAACGAGTATTTTCAGCAAACGCTTGTACGCGAGCTTGGCTACAACCACAACCGGCCATCTCAAGCCCGTTTTTATACCGACCGGGATGCCCTGGCCCGCAACATACAACCCGATTGGCTTGTAGACCTGGTATTGCGCCGGATTGATATGCCCGGCCCGGCGACCACGCAGTCTGCCCGAAACCTGAGCCGTGAGATTGAAGCCGGTAAAGACAGTACGGGAAAACAACTCTATCAGACCGTTACAGCCACACTAACCATTTACCGCCAGTCTTTTTCGGCAAGGGCAACAATGGAAGTATCGATAACCGATATCCGGACAAGGAAAAGTATTGCCTTCAACAACTATGATGAAGATTACCAGTGGCAGGAAGAATATGCCACCTACAGTGGCGACAGAAGGGCGCTTGGCAACAGTGACTGGGATCTCGTGAACAACGCAGGATTCCGCAATACGCCCAGCCGGGAGCAGGTCATTAATGAATTGTACCGGAAGCTTTACCCCAGGATCAAAAGCAGGATCAGCTATGCTGTAGAGTGGTAAGCTGATCAGGAGAACGTCTGTAAGCAGGGTACCCGTGCCCTGCTTTTTTGTGCTTACCCGTGTATGCCTGCTGCTTTGTACTGCACAGAAAGCCTGGTTAGCCGGTCGCGTTGCCGTATTCCCGGTACGGCTCATAAGCCATGCTAAGGCGCATAAGCACCCGTAAACAAAAGTTGATTACATGCAGACAAACCCTTATATTTGTATTGTGTAATTTGTACACATTAAACTATGCTTTGCTGTATGTGGACACTACACGCCATATTGGGTCTCATTTTTTAAACACTTTTAAGTTAACTGTTATGAAACAAAAAACCATGCGCCTGCAAGGTGGCGCCCGATGGATGGATTTACTATCCCTGTATGTATTGATTGCTTTTACTGCCTGCTTATCCCTCCTCACCACAAACAGCTATGCCCAGACGAGGGTAAAAAAAGCCGTTTTTCAGGCCTTTTGGTGGAACAACTGGAACAGCAATTTTCCCAATGCATGGTCGAACTATCTTGTCGAACTGGCACCACGCCTCAAGTCGATGGGTTTTGACGCTATCTGGATCCCTCCTTCCTACAAAAACGGTTCTCCGGGATCCGTTGGTTACAGCCCTTTCGATCAATATGACCTTGGCGACAAATACCAAAAAGGTGGTGGAGACTCTTTGAATGTACGTACCCGGATGGGTAATAAAGACGAGCTGCTCAGGCTTATTGCAGTTATGCATGCCAACGGTATCGAAGTGATTCAGGATGTTGTATTGAATCATGTGGACAACGCCGGCAGCAACGGTGGCCTTGGTGGTAAAGATCCTGAGGTCAATTACTCTGTTAAAAATGCCGATGGTTACAAAAACTTCCGGTATGTGTCGTACAGTACCCCGTTGATTGACGACTCACAAAATGATTACTGGACAAGAAACGGGCGGTGGCCGAAAAACTACCCCAACTTCTACCCCAACCTGAACAATAACTGTACAACCGGAGATATTTGCACGGCCTTTTTTGGCCCGGATATCTCCTATGAAGCGTCTGCTTACGGTCAAAGTTCAAATATCCCCACATCGGGGTCGGCGACCATTAGTTCGGTTACCCGGCCATATGTCAACCCCGGCCAGGGGAGCAATTATATGCGCGATAATGCCCGCAACTGGCTCATGTGGCTTAAAAAGCAAACGGGCGTGGATGGCTGGCGTTGGGATGCCATCAAGCATTTTCCTATCTATGTTCAGGAAGACCTGATCTATAATACCAAATACCTGCTCCCGGCTTTTGCACAGGGCGGTGAAGCCATGATGTGTATTGGGGAGTGGATCGGCAATAAGTCTGAACTCGATGCTTATGTAACCAATGTTCGCAGCGGTTCCGAAGAACATACCGGCACCTTCGACTTCAGCCTGCGTGGCTATGGCCCCAATGGCGGGCTTTACAGTATGGTACTCGGTATGGGCGGATACAATATGCAAAACCTGCCTGGCGAGCAGCAGGATAAGCGTTTTTACAACTATTCCACCCAGCGTGTACATCGTACCTGCCCTTTTGTAAACAGCCACGATACGTACAGGCCGTACCTGACCACCGCCGGCGACTTCCTCAAGCCATTGGGTGATGCTACGGGTTGGGACCAGAGCCAGGAACTCGGCGGCAATGGCAAACACATTGATCCGCGTGAACCCCGTTTAGCTTCGGCTTATGCCACCACTTTTGCAATGGATGGCAATCCCGTTGTTTTTTTTGAAGATCTTTTTGATGTCGGTACTACAGGTAAACGTTATTCTCACCTGCCCTCGAGTACCACCGACCTGCCTGTACGGGAAGACCTGGTCAATATACTTCAGGCGCACCAGCGTCTCCAGTTCAAGAATGGCGACTATGGTGTGCCAACCAGTCTTGGCGGCGCTCAGGCACCTTTTTACCAAAAAGGGGGCAGTGGCGATCATATCGTTTTTGAACGCTACGGTCGTGCGCTGATTGGTGTTACAGATAAATTCAGTGCTGTAGCCAATAATACCACCGATGAAGAAGTTTGGGTTAATGCGGGAGATCCGGCCTGGCGTAATGTTGACCTCTACGATTATTCCGGAGCACATGGTGTTACCACAAGCCGGGTTCAGGCTGATGGGCGTGTCCTCATCAAGACAGCTCCGGTAGGGCATACCATCAGCGGTGCCCGGGGACATGGCTACTCTGTATGGGCGCCAAAACCCTCTGGTGTTACCTTTACTACCGTAACGGATATCTACAATTACCTGGCCGGCTATACCCCTGCACGCAGTACCCAAACCGTACAGGAGTGGGAAATGGCAGACGATCTTGGCGACAGTCACCCCAAATCATTGAGACAAGGCGGCCGGCTTCCCGATAATTCTACTGCTGACCGCACCGCAGGCAGGATTTATGCGGCGTCTGGTACTACAGTTACGTATAAGGTATCACCGGAAGTAAACGGACGCAGCCTGAATATAGCCCTTTACAACACTTCGGGCACCCTGTTGTCGAATGTAAGCGGTGCGGCTTCCAATACAGCGCCATTAACGGGTACTTATACAGTTACGGCTACCGGCTGGATCACCATTAAGGTTAATAACAGCACCGCTACACAGGCCGGGCAGCGGGTATGGGTAAATGTAACGTATACCGCACCTGCCAGTATAAATACCAGAACCTCTCCGGCCAATCTGCGTGTTGCTCCACAGGTATTACCGGTACCAGCCACTCCGTCATTTACCATATACCCCAATCCCTCGAGCAGCCAGGTAACTATTCTTGCAAAGGGTGTTGCTGCAACGGATATCCTTACTGTTAAAGCCAGTAAGGTTGGCGGAGAAGAAGTGTTTACAACGCAGGGTACATTGCAGCAGGTGCAGCAAAACCTCAATAATCGTTTGCGGCAATTGCAGCCGGGCGTGTATTTCATGCGGGCAGGTACAACCCGCTTCAACAGCCAGTTCAAATTGATCAGGCAATAATGCAGCGGGTTTACTAAAAAAAATGCCGGGCATCTGCCCGGCATTTTTTTTAGTAAACTGATTATTTTTTCAGGTCGTACGCCCGTAATTCCTTACCTCCCACAATCACATAGACTTTATAGTCTGTTTCGTCTACTACATACTGCGGCGTTTTATCGTTGAACACGATACGTTTGATTTCATTACCCGTGGCTTTATCCACCACCACAATGCCTGTTCCCTCATCCCACCTGCTTAGTATATACACCGTATTTTTTGCTGATTTGGTTGCAAAATAGCGATCCTGGGCAAATGTGTATAAGGCATCGCCCCCACCGGTAATAGCGGCTCCCGTTTCCATCTGTCTGCTGGTAACCTCTATCACCGTAGCATTGGTTTTGGGATCCTGGCGTACATTTTTAACCTGCCAGTCCTGCGGCTTCATGGCTCCTGCAACAGAAGTGGCAGTACCCGCAATTGATGCAGCCGTACCGAGTGCACCAAGCAGGTTCCGCATGCCTTTCGACAGTCCGGCTTCGGTAAAATATTTGTTGTACAATACGGTACCATCTTCTTTAACCAATGCCACACTCTGGTTGGTTTGTATAAAAATGCCCTCTGCGCGTGCTTCTACTTTTGCCGTCTCCTTATCGTCGTCATATTCTTTCAGCTTAAGGTCTTCAGCAACCACCTTGTACGTGCCGTCATTCATATTGAATGCACTCAGTGTTTTGTTCGAAAAAACATATACTGTTTTTTTAGCGATATCTGCACCAAAAGCAGGTTTGCCCTTAATCTTGATGTCTTTGGGCCATACATCCTTACCCTTTTCATAGTTGAGGATATTGGCCTTTTTGGCAGTAATGTATAATACACCATTGCCGATGGGTTCTACGGTATAAATGGCATCGCTGAGTTTTTCATCCCAGAGCTTTTTACCCTCGGCACTTACCTTAAAAATTTTGCCTTTATCTTCCTCCTGTTCAACCGCAATAAACCCGTCTGCAACCGGCCATACGTATGAAATATTCCCTACGGAAGCGTCTTTTTTCCAGCGGAACTGCCCGGCATTATTCAGGATATTAAAGCCATCACTGTGCATCAGGATGTATTCCTCATTATAAGGCAGCAGGCCGTTTACTTTTCCGTCTAACCTGAGCGGTTTCTCATATGCCAGTTTACCCGTGGCCACTTCTACTTTATCCATCCGGTCGTCATAGACCACGAAGAGCTCTTTTTTATCGGTGGTGAAGATAAAATCGGTAATGTTATCTTTAAATTCTTTCTGCCATAATGCTGCGCCTGTTTTGCCGTTAACACAATACACATTGTCCTTACTGGCCATAACCAGGTTGCCATTATCATCAACCACCGGTGCCACCTTAAAAATGGTTTCGATCTGCGACTTTACTGCACGTACGAGTGCACCAATACCAAACCCGCCCTTTTTTACTTCCCCGAGCTCTTTTGTCCACAATACCTGCGACGACATAAAGTCGAGAAATGCGACAAGGTATTTGCCGTCTTTTTCCGCCTCCAGCAACAACCCTTTCATTTCGGGCATGATGCGGGTGTTGCGTACTTTAATATCTTCTTCCCGGCTGTTGTAAACGATTTTACCCGTATAGCTGTCGAAGATCGCAACCGTTTTGTTTTTCTTCAGGCTTGTCAGTTTCTGAAACTCTACCATGAAGTATTGGGTGCCTGCAATCGGTTTGTATTCTTCCTGTTTGATGTCACGGATTTCTGTGGTTTCCCAAGCCATTTTTTTGGTTTTGGGATTGATACCAATGGTTTTGTTGGGTGTGCATACCACCAAAATACCTGCGTCGGTCTGCTCCATAAAATTGGCCTGCATAACCATGCTGCCTACATCAACGGTCCATTCAGGCGCTGTGCTTTGTGCCTGTACGCTTGCTGCTGTCATAAGGATAATGCAAAGGCAAAGAAATTTTTTCATGCTGAATTTGTTTGATAAATGAAAGTGTTGTTGAGGATAAATTGACCTGTTTTTAACTGTTATGGTACGTTACTACTGATTATTGCCGGCAAATGTAAGGGAAAATGCCTGTTACTTCCGCGGGCTGCTGAACCATTATTGTATCCTGTCCCTGATATTAGGTTTTAATTAATATGCGAAATAGCATACACCATATTCAAAACATTTATTAATTTAGTGTGTTGTTAACATATGGAATGTCTGATTTCTTACCCATTGCAAGACATTAGGAGCTATTTAGGTACAACATCCAATTCCAATTTACTGATTTCACCTGTAGTGTACATGATGCTGCGGGCGGAAGCGGACAAACTTAATATCCTGAATGAACCAGATTTCTACAACCATTGATCAGTTTATCGTTGCACCGGGATTACTTTGCAATATCCCCAACAGCAAATGGTGGACAGCATCCCCGCTCATTGATCAGATTTCCGATGGCATTATCACCACAGATCTTGATTTCAATATTAAAGGCTGGAACAGGGCCACTGAAAGGTATTTAGGCTTCCGTTACGAAGAAGTATTCAACCATTTTTACCGCGAGATTTTCCAGTTTGAAGCCAAAGGATTTACCCTGGAGCAGATCAGGGCCGAGATCATAACCGCGCGTACCTGGAGCGGAGAGCTTTGCATCACCCGTAATAATCAGGCACCTGTATATGTACAGGCCACCATCAATGCCATCAGGGATGCCAATGGGGAACATATTGGCTATATTGGCGTTGGCCACAACATCACCAACGAAAAAAAGGTGCTTGAGGAATCACTGTTCAAACAACAGCGGTTTATTTCTTTTATGGAGAATACCTCTTCCCTTGCATGGATTAATGACGAGAACGGTGTACTGGTTTATATGAATTCACTTTTCCGGGACAGTTTCGGGCTTCCCGCAGATGCCGTTGGGAAAAATGTATATGCTTATTACCCGGATGATATGCGGAAAACCTGTATGGAAAGTGATGCCCGTGTACTGGACGGCAACAGCCGGATCACCGTTCAGGAAGAGGGTAAAGACAGCGCGGGTAACCCCGTTTACTACCAGGTATTCAAATTTCCGGTGGAAAGCCGGGATAGCGAACGGTTGATCGGGGGCATGGCGATTGATATTACGGCACATATGACAACAAGTAATGCATTGCTCAAAAACAACCAGTTGTATGAAAATGCCGGACAGGCAACGCGTGACGTTATCTGGGATTGGGACCTGAAAGAAAATACCATCCGGCGCATCGGGGGCTTCAAAACCCTTTTTGGGCATGAACTTGATGAGGATCTGATCGAATTCAATTCTGTTAATATTCATCCGGACGATGCCATGGCTGCCACGAAAAGCTGGCAGGAGGCATTAAGCAACGGGAGTACGCGCTGGCAGCATGAGTTTCGCTACCGCTGTGCAGATGGTTCTTATAAGCCGGTCATTGACCAGGCCTGTATCATCCGCGACGAACAGGGAAACGCCATACGGATGATCGGATCTATGCAGGACATCAGCGAGGAACGGAAACTCCAGCAGCAGATACTTGAAACAGAACAAAAGAAAAAGCAGGAAGTAGTGGCAGCGGTTATAGATGCCCAGGAAAAAGAGCGTCGCGAAATATCCAATGAACTGCACGACAATGTCAACCAATTGCTTGCCGCTACCATATTATTTTTGAAAACAGCACAGAAGCAACCCCAGGCACCTGCCCAACTCATCGGCCAGGGATTGGACTACCTGCAGAAAGCCATCGACGAAATACGCAACATCAGCCATAACCTCAATCCCGGTTCATTATCCGTCAACGGATTTGCAGCAGCACTCAAAGACCTTGCTGACCGGTTGAGTATTCCGGGCAGCCTGGCGATGGAGGTTAAAATCGGGGAGGCGTTTGACGAAAACCTGCTGTCGGATCATACGAGGCTGACACTTTTCAGAATGGTGCAGGAAGAGGTGAATAATATCCTCAAACACGCCGGAGCCGACAAAGTAACCATTGGCCTCACCATCGAGGCGGGAATATTACTACTTACGGTCAAGGACAATGGAAAAGGGTTTGACCTGGCCAGGGTTCGTAAGGGACTGGGGCTGGCTAATATCTTTACACGTGCTGAAACCATTGGCGGAAAAGCAGATATTTCTTCTTCGCCAGGTAACGGTTGTGTACTCAGCATCAGGGTTCCGCTGCATCCACCCAATGGCGTGGAATAAAAGGACAACATCTCCTTCATGTCTTTCTGAAAGCTTCCGCGGTATTGCGGTAGTGTTTGTGTACACCACCCGGGGTAAGGGGTATGCTTATTTAACGATTTCCAATAATTCTACTTCAAAAACAAGTGTACTGCCCGGACCGATCAACGGCCCCGAAGGATTATCCCCATAAGCCAGGTTACTCGGAATAAACAACTTCCATTTGCTGCCCACGGGCATAAGCTGAAGTGCCTCCATCCAGCCACTGATCACGCCATTGACAGCAAAGGTAACCGGCTCGCCACGATTGACAGAACTTTCAAAAACGGTACCATCAGTAAGGGTGCCGTGGTAGTGGCATTTAACCCTGTCGGTGGGTACAGGCTTAGGTCCCTCTCCCTGCTTCATCACCTGGTATTGTAAGCCACTGGGCAAACTCATTACGCCCTCCTTTTTAGCATTGGCTTGTAAGAATGCTACTCCTGCCGCTTTATTAAGGCTTATTTTTTTTGCCTGCTGCCGCTGCATAGACTGGCCGATCACGGGTCCGCAGGTTTCCGGTGCAATTAAGTGTGGTTTTTTGAGTTGCTCGTTACGGATAGCATTGGCCAGTACCGTCGGGTTTATGTCGTCCAGTCCTTGTTTTTTCAGGTTTTGCATAATGCTTACACCAAGGGCATAGCTGAGCGAATCTTTGGCATTGGCCAGACCGGCTGTTTTTTTACCACCGGGTTTGGGTTGGGCAATTGCAGTGGCCATCGTCAGCAGGAGTATGGCAGTAGTACATATTTGTTTCATCAGCATCCTTTTGGGTGCAAAAATAATACAAATCAATACACTTGCGGAGTGTTTGCCGGGTATGGGGTCTTGTAAAATACCGGTTAATTAAATGACTGCACCTAAATACATTACTTTTTCGCGCTAAATCTCCCCCGTTTTCCTTTACTTTTGCAAATTGCCCTTTTCGCATGGTAAGGGGTTAATCCGGGGGCAAAATATTCAGGAGCCTGTTTCAGGGAAACGGGCGAAACATTAAAACCATAGCAGTTTGGCATTATCACATCTGATCAAGCATATTTACAACAACGGTACGGACGAAGTCGTGCGCCGGGGTAAAAAAATTCACACGTCTGGTTTTGTGGAGTTGATTGAGCACGACGAGCTGATGGGTGCGGTTACGTTCCGGGTAAAAGATGATGGGTATACAACGTATTACAAAGTATATATCCAGAAATATACCGATCCTAAAACACTGTCCCTGCGCTGTACCTGTCCGTACAACCTTGGTGATATCTGCCGCCACGAAACTGCTGCACTTTTTCACCTGCAGGAAATGCTCGACAAGAATATGCTGGGCAGCAGTGCCATCAAGTACAGCCAGCGGCATACGGTAGCCAAGATGAAGCATATCGACCTGAAAATGATCAAACTGCTGTCGTCGCCGGCCATTTATACGGCTGCTGAGCAGATCCTCAGAACGACAAAGGCAAATATCCAGAAGGCAGTTGACGAAAGGGTGGAAGCTACCCTTGAACTTGGCAGCGACAGTTTCCCGCTGGTTATCCAGAAGAATGACGAGCGGAATTTTGATACGTCCTGCTCCTGTGCCGAAACGGAGCATCCGCTTTGTGAACATAAGACGACACTTTTCCTGCAATTGCTCAATGCCTACGGACCTTATTATTTCGATACCATCCGCAACTGGGATAAAGAGAAAAATAAACTCCTGCAGATTTACGGGTACAGTTTGGACGATGACCTGGCCGGTAAATTCGAGTTTACGTATAAAGAAGGTAAACCTTTTCTGAAAGTACTTGATCCTTCGATTAAACGCGTAGCTGCAACCGGGGTAGCTGTTGCACCGGTAAAGACCGAAGTGGTGGTTATGCCCGAGGTTCCCGTTAATGGTGATGAGACCCTGCCTGCACAGGATATGGCAGCGAAGAAGCTGGGTATTGTGCTCAATGCCAACCCGGCCAATTATCCGTTTATCACGCTCGATGCCGTTCAGGGTGACCCCAGGGAGGGCCTGGATGGCTTTGCGGGTAAGGTGGAACGCATCGACCTGGCCCGCTTTGTGAATACCGAAGTATTTAATGAGGAGGATAAAATGACATTGCAGCAGTTGCGCAAACTGCAGGGCAGTGAAGTAAACAAATACCTCAACCGCAACTCCCCCTTCAGCGGCATCTGGGAAAACATTATCCATAATGAGGGTGATGAACTACCGGAAGAAACCCGCTCGCTGATTGCGGAATACCTGCATCCCAAAATAAAGAAACTGTTTACCGACCTGGCTGGCGGCGCTTTTACCTTTTACCTGCCGGAGAAAAAGGCGTTTAAAACGGATGCACTGGTGCCGGCTGACCTGAGCAGCAATTTTCTGCTGCCCGTGTTTAAGATTATTGCTGCGCCGCGGGGCTTTGAGCTGCAATGTATGGTGAAGATCAACGGTGTGCTGTTGCCGGTAAGTGATAATGCCTGTGCCAGCCCTATGCTTTTTTTGCATGAACATACCTTTTATACCTGGGAGCGGCCGGAAGACGTGATGCAGGTAGAACGTTTTTTGCTTACCGGCAGCATTCACCTCGGTAAGGACAACTGGGCAGAACAGATGCAAAAGGTTGTGTTGCCGCTTACCAGGGAATATCATGTGGAGTTCGATAAATCGCTCATCAGGGAAGTGAAGAAAGGAGAGCCGGAAGTAGAACTGCTGCTCCAGGAGAAAGGTGATTTTCTGGTATTCCAGCCGGTGTTTGCTTATAAGGGATACAAAGTAAGGCATACCGATAAAGAAACGATCACGATACCCGAGGGGGATAAAATACTGATCGTGCAGCGCAACAAAAATGCAGAGCAGGCATTTGTTACCAGGCTTGAGGCCCTGCACTCACAGTTTATTCATCGTACAGATACCAACAGCCTTGTGCTTAAAGGCGCCGACGTACTGCGCAACAACTGGTTCTTCCTGTTTGTTGATGCGATGAAGGACATGAAGATACCCGTATATGGTTTCGAGTCGTTAAATAATTTCCGGTTCAATACCTCACGACCATCCACGCATATTCATGTGAGCAGTGGCTTAGACTGGTTTGATGCTAAAGTGGAGATCGATTTCGACGGGCAGCGGGTGGGCATTGCCGATATCAAGAAGGCGCTGGGAAATAAGCAATCGTTTGTACACCTCGGCGATGGCACATTGGGTATACTGCCGGAAGAATGGCTGAAGCGTTATGCGCTGTTGTTTAAAGTGGGTGAAGGCCGCAGCAATGAATTGCGGCTGAGCAAATACCACCTGAGTGTTATTGATGAGCTTTATGAAAACCGGGAAGAACAGGAATTGTCTTTTGCACTTGATGCAAAGTTTGAGAAACTGCGTACGTTTAAGAGCATACCCGAAACCCCGCCCCCGGCAGAACTGGAAGCGGTATTGCGGCCTTACCAGACTTCGGGCTTTCAGTGGCTTAATTACCTCAATGATGTAAGTTGGGGAGGGATCCTTGCCGATGATATGGGTTTGGGCAAAACGCTTCAGGCGCTGAGTATGCTTCGTCATTACCGTGAGGTTAATGGCCGCCTGAAAGCGCTGGTGGTTTGCCCCACCACACTGATCTACAACTGGGCCAATGAAATCCGGAAGTTTACACCCCTGCTTACCCATACCATTCACCATGGCAGTATGCGTACCCGCAGCGTGGATGAACTCCAGTCGTTTGATGTGGTGATCACCACTTATGGTACACTGCGCAGTGATATACAACTCCTGCTCAAAATCGAACTTGATTATGTTATCCTCGACGAGAGCCAGGCCATCAAAAACCCGGCTTCCAAGGTAACCAAAGCGGCCTGTCTGCTCAATGCCAGAAATCGTTTGTGCATGAGTGGTACGCCTTTACAGAATAATACTTTCGACATATTTGCCCAGATGAATTTTCTCAATCCGGGTTTGCTGGGCAGTATGGAATTTTTTCGCAATGAGTTTGCCACGCCCATCGATAAGTTTGGGGAGAAAGACCAGAAGGAACACCTGCGCAAATTATTATATCCTTTTATCCTCCGCCGTACAAAAGAGCAGGTGGCTAAAGACCTCCCGGAAAAAACAGAAACGATTCTCTTTTGCGAAATGGAGGACGAGCAGCGGAAAATATACGAGGCTTACCGCAACAGTTACCGCGACAGGATTCTGGGTGTTATTGATGAACAGGGTATTGATAAAAGCCAGCTTACCATCCTGCAGGGATTGATGAAGCTTCGGCAGATCTGCGACAGTCCGGCGATACTGAATGAGGAGGAAAAATATCCGAACCATTCCATCAAACTGGATGAACTGACCCGCGAGATCGCAGAAAATATCGGCGATCATAAAGCGCTTGTGTTCTCACAGTTTCTGGGGATGCTCGGGCTTATCCGCGAAAAACTGAAGGAGGCCAATATTGTATTTGAATACTTTGATGGCAGCACCTCATCAGTTGAGCGCGAGCGGGCTATACAGAACTTCCAGAACAATGACGAATGCAGGGTCTTTCTTATATCGCTCAAAGCGGGTGGCGTGGGGCTCAACCTTACGGCTGCAGACTATGTCTATATCGTTGATCCATGGTGGAATCCCGCGGTTGAGCAACAGGCCATTGACAGGACGCACCGCATCGGTCAAACCAAAAATATTTTTGCGTACCGCATGATTTGTGTGGATACCATTGAAGATAAAATATTGCAACTGCAGGAACGTAAACGCGTCTTAGCTAAGGAACTCATTACCGACGACAGTGGCTTTGTAAAGAGCCTCAGCAAATCGGATGTGGAGTACCTGTTCAGCTAATCCTGCTGCTGTGCTGCATCCAGCTTGCTGCGGATAAAATCCGTAAACCGGTACCTGTAAAGCAATGCTTCGGGTAATTGTGAAGCACCGGTAATTTCACCAATACAGTTGGCAGATCCGCACCGGCAGGCGAAAGGCTGTGCCATATTCCATTCCGCAGAGGGATAAAAAAAAGTAAACTGGTCGCCGGGAAAGATGGGCTTCAGGCAAACGAGCTGAAAGCTGGTGGTATCAAAAAAAGCATTGGGGTCGCAACTGTGGTTGATGTACTCCAGGAATTGTGGTGCAAGCATAATGTGTTTGTCGTTGCTGATTTGTACGGTAAGGTAACTGGGGGTTGCCCATATACTGGCTGCGGTAAAAGCACTGATCACTTCTCCCGGCTGATAAGCGCCGGTACTGTGCAGCGAATGATGGCCATTACTGGTGTCCTGCCAAACTTCAGCAATAGTATACCTGCTGATGAGGGTGCGCCGGGCTTCGGTAATCATGAATAGAAATTTAATGGGTTTATAAGAAAATTGCAGCTATATATTGGCCTCCCGTTTCTTACCGGCGGCCTTCTCTTTGACTGTAATCAGCCTGACCTGTTCGGGCTTCCCGGGTATATCTGTTTCTTCTGCCTGTACTTCGATGCGTTGCATAATGTCGCGCAGGGACGTGATCCTTTGTACCATATACGGTATGGTATCGAGCCCTGTTACAAATTTGAGGATGTAATTGTAAATGCCGATAAGACTGCCGGCCATTATGGCATTACCGGGCGATACTTTTACGGTAATGAGTAAGGAAATGGTGAGTACCGCAGCAGCCATAATTTCCATAATGCCGAAATTCCAGGCCTCCATATCCGAAATACGGATCTGCCAGCGGCGGAGATTGCTGTAGTGGTGGAGGATTTTTTTCCGGTCGCGCGTACCAATAATATCCACCTGGTTCTCCAGTTCATCATTTTTCAATTTGTTGTACCGTTTCATCCGCTTGCCGTAAAAGTGGCTCAGTACCATCACGGGTATCAGTATGGTGAGGCAGAGCATCATTACATTGGCATCGTAATAGTAAAGGAGTACGAGGGAGCCGAGTATATTGTAACCCGCTTCGATGACGAAGTTGAGGTCGTATTCGAGAAAATCAACAAATTCACGGGCGAGGGTAGAGTGCGCACTCAGCTTTGATACTTCGGTTACCGAAAACCTGCGGGTGAGCAGACGGGTGACGAGGGAGGTATAAATGGCAGAGTAAGTACGGGTATCGTACATGTGGCGTATGGTACCGATGACCAGCCAGATGGCATGGGAAGAGGCCAGGTAAATCAATCCGCGGTAACTGCCCTTCATCAGGTCGTTGATCGCTTCACCGAGGAAAAAAGGACGTAACAGTAAGCCCAGCATCTCCGCCCCGAAGAGCAGGTAGGTAAGCAGCAGTTGGTACTTGTGCTTCAGAAAGATATTTTTTATGACAAACAGCCTGGACATATCATTTTTTTTAATCAATAGCCTTCCAGCAGGGTTGTATACCCTCCATACACATTTAATGGATCGTAATGTTTATTCGTGAGCGTCCCGTATGTTCTGCAAGTTTGGTAGTGCCTGCAGAAAAACTTTATGTATCAAAGTTCGCGGGGTTAATTGCCTTTTGGACGCCGCAGCCTCTCAGAGGTTTAATGCAAAGGTAAAAAAAAGCAGGTCGCCGCCCAAAAAGGTTATTCGCGGGGTGACTGCTGCAGAAGCAGGTTTTCTTCACGCAGGGTGACCGAGTTGCCGGGAATACCCTGGATGACTCCGCGACAATTGCCCGTACCACATTGACAGTCAAAGGGTTCTGCGGAATCGTCGAGCAGGGTTGCATAATCGAGGGTAAGCTCTTCTCCCTTCGCAATATCCCTCAGTGCCACTACATTCAGCCCCACGTAACCCGTATTGGGGTCGCAACTATGGTTTTGCGGTGCCCATTCAGACGGGGTATGGTCCCACAGGATATAAACTTCGCTGCTGATGGGGTAGGCATAATGGCGGAAGAGCTTTTTTTCGTCATCGTTCCAGTGTTGTTCCACAAAACTGCGGGTAACGATGCGCTGGGGTTTTTCCTCCCCTTTAAACAGGATGTCTCCGGCAATGAGGTTGGTTTTAGCATAAATCCCAAAACCGGCGATGGCATTACCCTGCATCACATACTTTTTCTGGCGCCGCCGGTGACGGGCAATACCCTCGGCAATGATGTGCCGTAAAAAGCCTGCCTGCCCGATACCATCGTATTTGAGGATATAATCGGCACTGCCTTCATAGCCGTCGCTGTAAAAAACCGAGCAGGTAAAATTGACTTCCAGAAAATAGAGATTGCCTTTCTCATCCATCCGGAAATCCATGCGGGCATAGCCTTGTCCGCCAAAACTCCGGAATATACGCCGGGCAGCTTCGCGCAATTGCTTGTCCAGCACCTTGTCTGAAACCGGGATATTGGCCTCGGGATGCAACTCGGATGTTTTGAGTGCGTAGGTTTTGTATGTACGGCCCTCGGGGAAGATAAATTCTACCGGGGTAAATGCCGTGCTGCTTTTATGGTCATCAGCATTGGCGGCCACCAGTACGGTAAACTCCCGGCCGGGTATATATTCTTCCACCAGTACCTCCTCGTAGGTTTCCAGCAAATGCGTTACCTGGCTCTCCAGACCAGTGGCGTGGTGTACGAGCGATTTATCGTCTATCCCCAGGCTGTCGCCTGCTTTGGCGGGCTTTACAAACAGGGGGAAGCGGAGGTGATGGCATTGTGCTGCAATATTATTGCTGTTGCGGATGAGTGCGTATGCGGGTGTATTGATGCCTTCGGTATAAGCCACATATTTCATCAGTTCTTTTGGGGGGTCATAGAGCTGGGTGGTGGGGCCGGTAAAGGGGAGTTCCAGTAATTCGAGTGTATAAATCACGTCAACAGAAGGTACTTCCCATTCCAGGTAGCCCTCGCAGAGATTTACAAAACAATCGTAGCCCTTGTTTTTCAGGCTGTGCAACTGGCGGTAGGTAGTCAGTTTATTGAGTAAAATATGATCGACCTGTACACCGGGCAGCAGGGGTGCGAGGTTACGCGCCGGATCGTAGTATTGATAATCGACCGAAGACGTGGAATAGTCGGGTTGAAGTACACAAATTTTCATGCAGTATTACTAAGAAGCTGGTTGGACTGTTTTTTCAAAGCTAAAGTTTAATCGGTATATAGAAAATAATACCACAATGTTTTTATGGCTGTAACGACAGGGGTTTGTTTTTATTTTGCCGTGCGTGCAATACCTTCCTGAATCACCTGCTGTACCAGGCCGGCAAAGCTGTTGTTGCTGAGGCGGAGGATGGCACCGATGGAGGTATAGTTCTCGTCTTCACTGAGCCCGCATTGTGCATTGACTTCGAGAACATAGAGCTTGTTTGCAGCCCTGTCCATACGCAGGTCTACCCGGCCATAACCTGTGCCTTCCACGGCGCAATAGGCTTGCCAGCTCAGGGTGTTGATGGCCTGGCTGATGGCTTCGTTTTGGGGTGGAAAATAATTGTAAAAGTCTTCGTAAGCACCGATGGGTTTTTCCTCATCATAGGTTTCCCAGAGCCGGTCGAAGCTGAGGAATTTTTCTTCTTCTTTCAGGGTCTTGTTGAATACCCTTTCTACGGGCGGATAAATGATGGCTTTGCCGGGTTGCTGCCAATCGCCAACAATCAGGGTGGTGTATTCCGACCCTGCTATAAATGCTTCGGCCACGATACCGCCAAAGGCAAGATCCCAGCCATGATAGCCTTTGTAGATGTCCTGCACCACTTCACCCAGTGCAGTATCGTTGTACACCACATTTTTAATGCCGAGACCAAGGCTCCCGCCACTTACTGCGGGTTTGGCAATGACGGGTGTACCGAGTTGGGTACAGGTGCCGGTGAGGGGCTGATCGGGGCGGGTAATGGCCAGCCAGGGTGCTGTAGCCACGCCTGCTTTTTCAAAAGCTGCTTTCATAACGATCTTGGAGGTGGTAAGTTCGTAATAAAGCACTTCGGCACCGGTAAACCACAGTTTTTGTGCACGCAGGTACCGTACTACCGAAATACCGGGTGTGCCGTTGACCTCATCGCCATCGCAGAGGTTGAAAAACAGTGGCGTGTATCCATCCTTGCGGGCCACAATACCATCAATAATGGCTTTGAAATTCTCCATGGTAACGGGTTGCCACTGCCAGGGCTGTTCCAATACGGCAAAAGCACGGGTATATTCTTCGATGCTTTGGGAAAAATCGTAGTAATAATCCAGGTTGGGGTCGCTTGTTTGCAGGTGCGGGGCGAGTACCCACACAAAAATATTATCGGGCATCCTGCAAGATATGGAGGGCGGGGGATATGTGGCGTAAAAAATACTTTTCTATAAAACAGATCGAAAAAAGACGAATGATCAGTTCCGAAATAAGATCGTCTTACTCAATTGTAGTAATACCACAACTAAATGAAAATCAGTACGATAGCTTGCAAATATCTAAATTGCATCTTTTCTAATTGGATTAGCAATAAAATGTATAGGTTCATTTGTCTATTACTATTCCTCAGGAAGAATGATCGCTTCTAATAAATCTGTATCATCCTTGTCCAGATCATACATATAATTTAAAAACTCTTCAATATACTGTTTTTCTTCCTCCCAGCTCCACCGAAGAAAATTACTTGTATCTTGTTTAATACCTTTCAGTTTCGATTTGTCAATATTCTCGAAGTTTATTGCCCTGCAAAAATAAATGGCAAATACCCGGATTATTTTCTTAAGATCGTTTTCAATGACGCTTTTATCTTTCCCATACGGGTCATTTCCAACAAAAATCGGGTTTATACAATTGGAGAACCCGGGACGGTGCATATAAAAAGAACCAACCATTGAAAATGCCCTTGATTCACCACCAGCAGCTAACTTGTAAATCGGGTATTCTTGTGCGACATGATTAAGCATACCGCTTTCAACTTTCTTTAGAAATAAGATGATGTGTTGATTGTGTTGAGCCGCAGGAATTGTTAAAGGGGTTACAAAACTATTAGCTGGTTTGACATTAAGCATGATCTTTTTAAAATTGTCTGCTATTCTTTCTCTGTTTTTTAGCAGCCTGTCTTTTTGCTCTCTTGCCGCGCCTTCTGTACCCTGAATTGGAAAAAGTTGCTGGATAGCCTCATAGGCATTGATGATGATGATCTTTTTATCGCCTAATAAAAAGCTGTTGGTAGCATTGGTATCAGCTTGAGTCTCCGTTTTATTCAGGAAGTCCAGGAGACTTCCTGTCTCTGAAATAATCAGTAGTCTGTCCCAATCCTTTTTCAGAAGCATATGTCTGAAATTATACTCTAATGCCAGATTAGTGTGCTGGATTTTTCTTCTGGAAAAACTTTCAACAAGATAGTTCAGTCTGTCTTTAAACCTTGGCCTGATTTGGTAGTAATGGCTATTCACAGATTTCCTGAATAGTCGCCCAATCTCTGAAATAAGCTTCAAGACTTCTTCGTTATCGTTGTCAGGAATCCTGGCATTATAAACATGCTTATCATGGTTTTCCTTTAAATTTTGAATAAACCTGGCAGACAAGAGATCGCTTTTAAAAAGAAAGTATAACACAGAGCGGCTTATTAAATTAGTGTTTTGCGCTGATAGCAAATGGAATACTTGATCAATTAACGAATTGTCTTTTGTTATACTACCTTTATCATCCCGTTTGATTATAATCCATTTCCGGAAATGGGATTCAGTCTTGTCTATTTCTTTTTTACATTTATCTAATATTTCATTTGTAATCGGGGATAACCTGAAAAAATGCCGGGAGTACGAAAAATCTTTTTCTATGTCAGCACTAAACTCGTCAATCAACTCATAAAGGGTATATATTTTTGTGACCTGTGACGTTTCAAACCTTTTACAAGCTTTTATATATAAATCATAATAAACTCCAACTCTGTCCTTGAGGATTTCTGTAATGTCAATCATGCCATTATTACGATTGATGGCAATTGCTATTTCGACCAAAACTTTGTCTCTGAAATAGTTTACCCTGTCCTGGTAGTAATCCCTTAATCTTTTTCGATTAGTTACTCTTGCGTTTGCAAAATCCGTATGATAAAACAGATAAGCAATTATTTCATGCCTTCCTATACTTCTGGGTCTATAGGTTTCCACAAACTGATAAAAGGTCTCCCTCCAGATATAGGAGAACAATTCTGCATAGGGAGAAGTAAGTTCGTTCCTTTGCGACTCCTTATCAATAGTGTTAAAGCCTTCGATCGCAATTCTTTTATATAGTTTATCATTGAATGCTTCTATATTTATTGGTTCCAGGGAACTATTGTTTTTTTCAATCACATACTTTAATGCACGTTCATAAAAGTCAGCTAAAATAGTCTGGATGTATTTTCCATTTTCACCAGGCTCCATTTTTTCATACATGAAATGGTATATTCTTGAATCTGGAGGTAAGTGCTCATTGAGAATTGCAGTAAACTCAATACTCTGCATATTATACCCAATTGCGATCAGGTTTACACTAGTTATGGGTATTTTTCCTTCGCCCCTTTTGCCTTTTACAAGATCAATTAGTATTTTCTTGATCTGGTCAGGAACGTCAAGGTAATGACGTTTTGTAAATCTAAGTGTAGACTTATGACTCACTGTTCCATGAGGTTTGATATAAATAGGCACTTTCAGTCTGCCGTCAACCATTATTTCTTCAATGTCAATACAATCTCCATCTGAAAGAATGTGGTAGTAGTTATCTCGTCCCAATTCTTCCTCAATAGCGTTGTCCAAAAGCTCATCAAAATTGAAATTGATGATAACATCAATAAATGAGTGTTTAAATAAGTGTGCAATTATTTCATAAAAAAGACTTGGTGAATGCCTGAAATCGGTAAATTCATGTATTTCTTGCCTAATGCCATCAGGCGTTAACATTAACTCTGATAGTATTGATAAATAGTTCTCGAAGTCAAGATCACGTCCCTGAAGTTTGAGTTCATATAAAGCTGTATCATACTTCTCCTTTAGGGCTGGTATAGCAAAAAGCCTCTCTTCATATTTTTTCTTCAAATTTTCCACTACCTCTTTGCCTAATGCAATATCCTTAAATGAGTCGTATGATGCGCCGGCACCGATGACTACAATATTTCTGTGCTGCCCAAGTAACTCAACATTAGCTTCACCAGAGCCGTATTTTTTAATCGTTTCGCTTTCTGGTTTAAAAATTTCAGTGAGTTTGACATGCTTTTTCTCTTTTTCGCCAAATGAAACTGTGCAGTAGTTTGTAGCAAATTGAACCGATAGTTCTTTAAGGACGCTCTCATTGTCGGCAGTAATGTTTTTACTGGTGTGTCTCGGCATTGTAGGGGATATTTATTAGTTAACTATGTTAAATATAGCTATTTATCTTAAATATCCAAAAGGTGCATTTCAAATTGTCGCTTTTACTGTTGAATGCAGGTAGTTATGATGATGATCCTCATCACTCTTTCTTTTTCTTTTTGCTTCTCCAAAAAGAAACAAAAAAGAGACCCGAAACCCATTACCGCCGGTTTCGGGGCAGCATTGATGTAGCATTTGTGCTACTGTAAACTCACCTCCGATAGCTATCGGAGTAATACTACTGCTTAGCGAAGACCAACGCAACGGCTTGCGACAATTTAAAATGCGCCCTATCTAAAATATTTGATCTATTTACCCTCCATTCCGGTTTCCCCTCCACCAGCGGTAACCGATAACACCTACGATGGCAAAGGGGGTGAGCATGAGGTAAAGAATACCGCTGTTGAGACCGGCGGCGGGTTTTTCGCCCAATTGCTGGGCCGTTTTGGTACACATGGCGCATTGTGCGTTTGCAGTGCCTGCGGTACAGACAGCAATAACAACAATGGCAGATATGAGCAATAATTTTTTCATGTGCATGGCAAAATTACGCCGAATATCCATCACAGGGAAAATAAGTTTGGTGTATATGTCATTTGCGACTGCTGCGGTTACGCAAACTTTTACGTCCCCTGCTAATGGTATGCCTTATCAGTACTAAGTACTGCTCCCCCCTCCTGCTACTTGCTGCTTCCTGTCCTGCTACTATAGCAAAAGCCACCCCGGAGGATGGCTTTTGTCAATATACTTCAGCAGTGGTTAAACCGCTTCAACGCTCATGCGTTTGCTTTCTTTTTTACGTTCTTCCTCATCGAGGGTTACTTTCCGCATCCGGATAAAGTTGGGCGTTACCTCAATGCACTCGTCCTGCTGGATGTATTCCATACACTCTTCGAGTGTAAGCAGTGTTTTGGGGGCGATGCGGGTAGCATCATCACTGCCACTGGCGCGGTGGTTGGTGAGCTTTTTGCCTTCTGTAGCATTTACCACCAGGTCGCCGGGTTTGATGTTTTCGGCGATGATCTGGCCTGCATAAACGTCTTCGCCCGGATCAACAAAGAAAGTACCCCTGTCCTGCAGTTTGTCGATGGAGTAACCCGTTGTTTTTTCCTGGTTTTTGGAGATCAGTACCCCGTTGTTTCTGCCGGGGATGGGGCCTTTCCAGGGTTTGTATTCGCTGAAGCGGTGCGCCATTACAGCTTCACCCGTAGTGGCGGTGAGCATCTGGGTACGCAGTCCGATAAGACCCCGGCTGGGAATCTCAAATTCGAGGTGCTGCATTTCGCCCTTGGTTTCCATCACCAGCATTTCGCCCTTGCGGCGGCTCACGAGGTCGATTACCTTGCTGGCAAACTCCTGTGGTACGTCCACCACCAGTATTTCATACGGCTCGCATTTGGTACCGTTTACCTCTTTTACAATTACCTGGGGCTGTCCTACGGTGAGTTCGTAGCCCTCACGCCGCATGGTTTCGATGAGGATACCGAGGTGGAGGATACCGCGGCCATATACCACAAAACTATCACCTTCATCACTGTCCATTACACGCAGGGCGAGGTTTTTTTCCGTTTCTTTCATCAGCCTGTCGCGCAGGTGGCGGCTGGTTACAAATTTACCATCGCGGCCAAAGAAGGGAGAGTTGTTGATGCTGAAGAGCATGTTCATCGTGGGTTCATCCACGCTGATCACGGGTAATGCTTCGGGGTTTTCAGCATCAGCAATGGTATCGCCGATGTTAAAATCTTCGAGACCTACCACGGCGCAAAGATCACCGGCTTTCACTTCGGTTACTTTCTTTTTGCCCATGCCTTCAAAAACATACAATTCTTTAATGCGCTGTTTTTTGATGCTGCCATCGGCCTGCATAAGAACGATGGGCAGGTTTTCTTTTACCACACCACGGCCTACCTTACCTACGGCTATACGGCCGAGGAAGGAAGAGTAATCCAGTGAAGTGATCTGCATCTGCAGGGCGCCTTCGGATATTTTGGGCTCGGGTACATATTGGAGAATACCATCCAGTAACGGGGTGATATTGTCGATTTCGGTGAGGGAATTGTTGAACCAGCCGTTTTTACCCGAACCATAGAAAGTGGGGAAATCGAGTTGCTCTTCGGTGGCATCGAGGTTGAAAAAAAGTTCAAATACCGCATCGTGTACTTCATCGGGGCGGCAGTTGGGTTTGTCCACCTTGTTGATAACCACAATGGGCTTCAGGTTGAGCTGGAGGGCTTTCTGGAGTACAAAACGTGTTTGGGGCATGGGACCTTCAAAGGCATCTACGAGGAGGATTACCCCATCGGCCATTTTGAGTACCCTTTCCACTTCACCACCAAAGTCGGCGTGACCAGGGGTGTCAATCACGTTAATTTTAACGCCATTGTAGGTAACGGAGGCGTTTTTACTGAAAATGGTGATGCCGCGTTCCCTTTCGAGGTCGTTGCTGTCCATAATCAGGTCGCCGGTTTCCTGGTTTTCCCGGAAAACCTTGGTGGCGTGGAGGATCTTGTCCACCAGAGTTGTTTTACCATGATCTACGTGGGCGATGATGGCTATGTTGCGTATGTTCATAATCGGAGTTTTGTGGGTGAAAGTCTTCCCGGAGGCCATTCTTCCACCAAAATGGCGGCAAAGGTACGTCAATTCAGCGGGATGGCAAGGTGTTAAGGGAAAGATAATGGAGTACGTAGTACGCCGAGGGGCTGGTTTAATGTAGCCATAGCGGGTATATTCAGCTGTTTAAAGTTACCCCCGGATTTGGGGAAAAGGATCAGCGGGTGAGGGTATTCACAGCATTTTAACAGTCTTGCGATACTCTTCCCCCATAGATATCCCACTTCTTTTTACAGTGGGATATCAGTGGCGCATCAGTGACGCATCAGTGGCGCATCCTGCCTTTTGCAATGGTTTGACACTAAGATATGAGACGTGAGTATCAGGACAGAACCCGTCTCGCTACAGGATGCTTCTTATCCTGCGACTATCCCAGATTTAAAACACCCATGGCTTGCGACTAAGTACTGAGTACCAGGTACTGCTTATCCTGCAGCAAACTATCACTGATAAATGATACTTTTGTCTATAGTTATTTTATCCACCAGTACGAAACCGTTTTTATGAAACAGATATCCGGCTTTATTGTATGTATGCTACTTTCTGCGGCACTGTATGCACAACCGGTCATCAGCAATTTCAGTCCGGCCACTGGTGCTACCGGTACCAGCGTCAGCATCACGGGATCGGGCTTCGGCACCACTGCTGCGGAAAACATGTATGCTACTTTCTGCGGCACTGTATGCACAACCGGTCATCAGCAATTTCAGTCCGGCCACTGGTGCTACCGGTACCAGCGTCAGCATCACGGGATCGGGCTTCGGCACCACTGCTGCGGAAAACATTGTATTTTTTGGCGCAGTGCGGGCAACAGTAATAGCTGCTGCAACCAATATGTTAACGGTTACCGTTCCGCCGGGGGCAACCTACCAGCCCATCACCGTTACGGTAAATGGCCTCATAGGCTATTCTGCCAAACCCTTTATCACTACTTTTCAGGGTACTCCGTCGTTTGATGCCAACTCTTTTGCAACACCACTGTACCTCGTCTCTTTTAATCCGGAAACCCTGGCAGCGGGCGATCTTGATGGGGATGGTAAATCGGACATTGTGATATCATACGGCTGGGGGCCAACCCACTCTTTTCATATTTTCCGAAACCAGAGTACGCCGGGTGGCGTCAGTTTTGCTGACCCCGTCCTGTACCCTTATATTACGGGTGTGTACCCGCAGAACATGCTTATTGCCGATGTGAGCGGGGATGGTAAACCCGATGTTATTGCCAGTACCAGCGAAGTTGCCGTGTATAAAAACAGCAGTACCCCGGGCAATATTACTTTTGAACCCAGGCTGGATATATCCCTGAACAGTTCATCCATCCAGTTTGGCGGAAACCTGGTGACGGATATTGACAGGGATGGGCGGCCGGATATTTTTGTTTGCGATATGTGGAATGGAAGGATCATTGTGTTGAGGAATACCAGCCAGAACAACATCGTTTCCTTTGCGGCACCGGTTACATTTGATATTGGCAGCAAACCAAAAAAACTGGCAGCAGCCGATCTCGACGGCGATGGCCTGCGCGATATTGCTGCCGTAAACAATACAACGGCAACCATTTCAGTATTGCGCAATACCAGTACACCCGGTAATATTTCCTTTGCGCCGAAGCTTGTATATGCTGCAGGCAGTGAGCCTTTCAGCATCAGTGCCGGCGACCTCAATGCGGATGATAAGCCCGATCTGGTAGTAGCCAACAACAACGGGCAATCCATCTCCCTGTTTAAAAACACCGGTAGCCCCGGAACAGTATCCTTTGATGCGCAAACCATTATCTCCACAGGAGCGGGATTTCCGACAGATGCGATTGTATGCGATCTGGACGGAGATGGTAAGCCGGATATTGCCGAAACCAATAATGGCTCAAATACGGCAGCATTGGTATTTAAAAATACCGGTACCGGGGATGCACTTTCTTTTGCCCCCTTTGTCAGCTATCCCACCACACAGGGACCGTGGTCGATGGCAGCCGCAGATCTCGACAATGATGGCAAGCCCGATCTGACCATCGCCAATGCCTACTCCAATATCATGTCGGTGATGCGGAATACCGTAAATAACCCTGTTATACAATCTTTTTCACCCGCCACTGCTACCATGGGACAAGTGGTTACCATAACAGGCGCCAATTTCACCGGTACAACAGGCGTATTGTTTGGAGGGGTACCTGCGGCATCCTTTACCCTGGTATCGCCCACCACCATTACGGCTGTGCCGGGCGTGGGTGCTTCGGGAGATGTTACGGTGATCCAGCCCGGAGGCATAACAGCCCTTCCCGGGTTTACTTATACCTCGCCTGTGGTACAGATCTGCCCCAATGGCAGCACTGTCTTCACCTCCGACATTACCGGTGCAGCTTACCAATGGCAATTGGACGCCGGAAACGGCTTTACCAATATCAGCAATAACGCCAATTATTCGGGTACCCAAACCGCCAACCTGCAGCTCAATAATATTCCTTCTGCTTTTTATAATTACAAATACCGGTGTATGGTGGCGGGGAGTATGAGCCGGACATTTATCCTCCGGTTTGCAAACACCTGGACGGGCAATGTCAATGGTTTGTGGGGTACAGCGGCCAACTGGAGTTGCGGCACCATGCCCGACCAGCATACGGATGTGGTGATCAACCAGGGGCCGGTGGTACTCAATACACATGCCGTTGTAAGAAGCCTTACGGTAAACCCCGGGGTAAACTTTACGGTAGAGCAGGGTTATACCCTGACTTCCTGCGGGGGCAGTGTGGCAGCGGGCAGCCTTGCAGGTGCACCGGGTGCCTGTGCCAACGTTACCGCCAATGGCGTATATGCACAAGGTACCGCATTGGTACCGGCCAACAGCATACTGGTACAGGTAAATGTAACCACACCCGGTTGCTACCTCATTTCCACAAATACGGTTAACGGTATAAGATTTGCCGGCTCGGGCAGTTTCAACAGCACCGGTGTGCAGACCCTTGTCCTTCCGGGTACAGGCGTACCGGCGGCGGCAGGCAACTTCACCTATACCATAAGCTGGAATGCCAGTGCCTGTAGTTTTTCGCTGGGGGTGGGTAATGTGATCGCCACTTCAGGCAGTTACTTCCCGCTTACGGTAAACTCCAACTGGGCATACACGATACCCAGTACACCAACACCAACCGATTCGGTACGCATGGTAAGCCTTCCCGCTACACTGAGTGCCAACGGGCAGGTGTACAGCGATTTTCTGGAAACCAATGAGGCGTTGGTGGACCGGCATATCGGCTACCGCAACAATGGCCGCAATTTTTACCTGTATTACGACCAGTATGAAAATACCCACAGCCTTTTGTTACTGCAATTGAATGGTGAAATCAGGCAATTGAACGACAGTCTGCCGGCCGGCAGCACCTGGAGCAACAATATCACGGGGTGGGTCAACGGTGGTTCCACCACTTCAACACCAGTACAGATGCAGGCAACCATTACGGAAAAGGGTGTGCCTGTTACCTTGCTCACCGGACTGGCCTTCCTCAATGCGATAAAGGTAAAATACAATTATTACGATATGGGCAACCCTGCTGCACCGGTATTCGTGTACCGCGAAGAGCGGTGGTTTGTACCGGGGGTTGGCATGGTCTATTTTCAATCAGCAGACCCCTTTGGTATCGGCGTTACCCAACAGTTGAAGCGGTATCAGGTTTATTAGTCAGTACCTGGTGCTAAGTACTGCTCCTGCTAAGTACGGGTATTCAGTTCAGCTCTGCCGGCTTTTTCGATGGCACAATAATGCCCTGGCCGATTAAAAAGGTAGCGGCCTGCAGCATGCGGTCTGTAACATCGGTTATCTGCCGGAGGGTTTGGGTGAACCGCTGGAGGCGAAGCACCCTCGGTTCAAATTCGGCAATCACGCTCCCGATTTCACTTGCCTCAAGCCTGAGTGCGGCAATATTGGCACCGTCCATCTGGTTCAGTAACTGCAGTTGCAGGCTACTGAGGTGAAAAGAATGCCGGTTGTAGTATGTCCGCTCATCGGTTGTTCTTACCCTGGCCAGCGAGTCGGGTAGTGCATCCCTGATCAGGCGGATGGAATCATAAGCGGCTTTTCTTGCCGTATTGAGGGTAGCTACGGCTGCTGCTATGGCTGCGCTTTCGGGGTTGGCAGCGCCCGGGTTCCCGGATTGGCTGCCGGTATTGCCGTTGTTGTTGTAAATAGCCGGCCGGGGTGCCTGCGGTAGTATCACCATGCGGCGCTTCTCTGAACGTTCCAGCCGCTGTTTACTGGCGTCAGTCATCACTTTGTTGCTGTAGTCGCGCACAGTAGCGGCCGGTTTTTCCGGGAGGGGCAGGTCCTTATCAAAAGATTCCCGTACACCGGGGGGCATGGCTTTGGGCAGATCCTTCTTTGCCATATCTGCAGCCGGCAATGCTTCTTCCTGCACCGTTTCCGTTTGCACGGGCGGTGCGTTTAAAGTTGCAGGCGGGGGTGGATCGTTGCTGACCGTTGCCTGACGGAGGCTATCAGGTTCGGGGCGAAGGACTTTGGCGCTGTCGGCAAGAGAGGGTTGGATAAGGCTGTTGACTGTATCAACCGTGCGTTCTGCCGGTTGGGGTGCAGGCTTTTCTTTTTTGTTGGAAGCGCAACCAAAGGTGAGGAACAGGATGACGAGGGCGTAAATACGGTGCATATTTTAGTTTTTGGGCGTGCTTGTAAGCACTTTTAATTTTTCCTTTTCTTCCGCATAGGTATCATAGGCATCTTTAATGGCCGATACCGACTGCTGAAGGGTTTTCATCTCTGCAATGGTTTCCTTCAATGAGGCCTTTGCTTTTATCTTATGCAGCAACACCTCATAAACGGTGACCATGCTTTTCATACCGGCAACAGATGCGGTCTGCAATTGCAGTAATCTTTTCTGCCGGGCGGCCCAGTCGAGGTATATGGGTATTACTTTTTCCTGAAACACCACAGGGTCGCTGTATATATTTTTATTACTGGCTTTCAGGTTCATCACATACTCTTTAAAATCATTTTGCAGCTCTCCTTCCAGGCGCTGGATATTGGCGGTGGTTGCCGGGCCTATGGTTTCGGTATACAGGGTACAAAGCGCTTTTACAGAAGATTCTCCCGCAACCAGCAACGCAGCAATGTATTTGCGCTGTGCCGATTTAATGGCGCGGTTGGCCAGGGCATCGAGTACGCCGGTAATGACCTTCGTGAGGGAGGGAGCAACCGGATGGTCGGGTTGCAGGTAATTGTGCTTGCGTACCAGCGAGTCTAACCGTATGGCAAATTCCCCCTGTTGTTTGGCAAAGGCATCCAGGTAGCGGGTGTCGGCAAGGGTTTGCAGCAATGTGCCGAAGCTTTCCAGAATGCCCAATGTGGCTCCATAACCCTGTATGGCAGCAGCATTGGCCTGCATCTGTGTGTAAACGCTGTGCAGTTCCTTCAGCGGGTATTTGAGGGTGGAATCGGTGTCTGTGGCAAAGGTTACCGAGTTTTTTAAGATGCGGGGTTCATCTTTAAGCGCATAAAACTCCTTGTAAATCTTCGGCGGCGTTTGCACCACTGCACGGGCAGCCGCTGCAAATTCGGCAACTGACTGTATCTGGCTGCTGCGCAAAGTCCGGCAACCGGCAAAGCACAATACAACAATGATGAGCCTGATTATAATGGGTGTAGGCATATATTACCGGTAAAGGTTTTGCAACAAAAGTAAGCACCAGGTTTCGTTATTGCAAGGGGTTAAAACACGGTATTACAAAGAGCCAACCCCGCCCGTTCCACTCAAAAACCGATTACAGGCACCCTCCTCCATAAAATTTAACCAGGCAATTATGTAATTCCCCGTTTGCAATCATCCTCCCGGCAAAGGGCTATTGACCAGAACGGGCGGCTGTACTCCGGAAATCATTTTGCAACATCTTTCGCTGCGCAATGGCAGGCCTGTAAAAAACAAATAAACATGAAAAAGTATGTAACCATTATTGCTTTACTGCTGCTGGTACAGCAAGCCTCCGCATTTACCTTATTCGACCAGCTTTGTGCATTCAACCCCAACTGGCGCAACTATGCCAACCGTGTGCCACTGGCACCAGCCCGCGCCTTTACAACCGACCGCGAGTATATACAGGCCCACCTGAGTCAGGTACTCGACATTCTCCGATCCAACCCCACCAGCCAGCTCAGCGAAGCACGGTACCATTCCAGGCTGCACCTGATCGCCCTGCTGGATGGTTACCGCGTGGCGGGGCATTTTCCCATCAATTACGACCGCCATGAGCGCATCCCCGTTTTTATTGACCCCCACCAAACACATTGTGCAGTGGGTTACCTGCTTCAGCAAACCGGGCATGAGGATGCCGCACGCCGCATTGCTGCCGCCGGCAATTATGCATGGGTCAAAGATATCCATGATGCGGAACTGCCCGAATGGCAGCAGTGGTCCGGACTTTCGTCAGACGAGCTCAAACTGATACAGGGTGCTTATGATCATTATATGCCCAATGCATTTATCCTGCCCAACAAATATGAAATTCCCCAGAAGCCTGCCTGTATCACGGCATTTTTTGAGCAGACCGTGCCGGGCAAAAGAAAGCCACAGCAAACCGGCTATATCTGGTGTCATGGCGATGGCAATAATGGCGTATTGCATGGCCGGTGGGAGCAAAACTATGCGATCGGTATTCCCTGGATTGCGGGCTATTTTGACCAGGGCAAACGTACCGGGCAATGGATGGAGTATTACCAGGGTACCCATACACTTTGCCGCACCGAAAACTGGCGCGATGATAAACTGAATGGTGTACGCAAGCGGTTCGACCGCTCGGGAAACCTTATCGAAGAGATTATGTTTCAGGAGGGCAATGCCATTACAAAAACCAATTATGATGCTGAACAGGGGCTGGTATGGGTGCGTACCCCATTAGATTCAACCCTTGTTTATACAAAAGTATTCACCTCTAATGGCCGCCTGCTGGCCAGGGGACATGAAAAAGTGTATAACCCCGGCAACCTGTTGTGGTTCCAGAATATAGAGCTCACGGCACTCAACGCTGCCGCAATCACGTCAAGGACGCTGTCCGTATCCAATGGCCCGGGTAATGCCAATGCCATACAGCCCCTGTACCTGTTTGGCGGGGGCGGTCTGTACAATACCCCTCCGTTGGTGGAATACAAAAAAGAAGGCCACTGGTTTTACTATAAAAACGATAAGCCCATACCGGCATACAGCGTATCGCAGGTGGCACTGACCGATCTGTTGCATACTTATTACCCGCACATAGGCCATAATGTTTATGCCGCCCTCCGGTATTTTCCCGATGCAAAAGTGATGCATGGGTACGACTCTGTACACCTGGTATTTGAAGATGATATGCTGCAGGATTTCTATGGGTACGGGGCTGCGGACTATACCCGTTTATACATGCGCTACCACCAGCCGCGAACAAAAGGGATGCCGCCGGAATTACCATACCGCATCACAAGGCACCGGCGTACACAGCCACCCATCATTATGGCAACCGGCCAGTACAACCGTGCCAACGAAAGGATAGGGATATGGAAGCATTACAACAACTATGGCAACTTGTATAAAACAGAAAACTATATCCTGCCACAAAAAGATGGGGAGACGGATGACTTCAGCAGCACCCGCCGCATCAACCATTTTTGGCAGACCCTGGGTTGGATAAGCGGATGGAAAGGATATTGGTGGGGGGTATAGCAACGCCTGTCTTAAGCCCGCAGGGCATGGTCATACACACAGGTTTTTAATAACGGGTATTAAAAGCAAAGAGGCTGTCTCAAAACCAAGGGACAGCCTCTTGCTGATAAAACCACGCCCGGCGCCCTGAATGTATCGGAACAGGATTGTATTTTTGCGCAAACATTTACCGATGCGGGGTTATTGGCCGGTTACCGCCACAGCAGGTACCGGGCAGGTATCGGGTATAAGTATGGTTAAACAGTAAAATATGCCGCAGGTAAAAAACATCATCATTGCGGGCGCTGCCGGCAAGCCCGTTGCGCTGGATATTTTTTATACCGCTAATCACCAGGCGCAGCCCGTGGTGGTGTATGCCCATGGCTTTAACGGTTTTAAAGACTGGGGCAATTTTGACAGTATTGCCCGGCGCTTTGTGCAGCAAGGTTTTGCCATGGTGAAGTTTAACTTTTCGCACAACGGTACCACGCCACAAACACCTGAAGACTTTACTGACCTGGAAGCCTTTGGCCATAATAACTGCTCCATCCAACTGGTGGATCTGCAGCGGGTAATGGATTGGGTGGCTGACCCGCAAAACCCTTATGCGCTGCATATGGCCACCCATAACACCAGCCTTATCGGCCATAGCATGGGTGGTGGTATGGCCATACTGCATGCAGCTACCGACAGCCGCATAAAAAAACTCATTACCTGGGCTGCCATCAGCGAATGTAAAACGCCCTGGGGCAACTGGCCTCCCCAAAAAATGGCTGAATGGCAGCAAACAGGCATACAGTATTATGCCAACAGCCGCACCCGTCAGCAAATGCCCCTGTATTACCAGTTGTACGCAGATTATGTACAAAATGAAGTCCGGCTCAATATACAACAGGCCATCAGCAGCCTCCATATACCTATACTCATTTGTCATGGCAGCAACGACGCGGCCGTACCCATAGAAAAAGCATACCAGTTGAAAGCATGGCAACCTGCTGCCGAACTGTTTACCCTGCCAACCGATCATGTTTTTGGCCGCAAACACCCGTGGCCTGAAGAGGTCCTGCCTGAAGCCATGGAAGAAGTACTGGAGGTGAGTATCCGGTTTTTAAAGGGTTCAGCACGTTAACATCAAAAGAAAGATGGCTATTGGTGCATGGTGCACCCATTTGATCGCCTTCAGCGTCACCTGCCGGTATGCCGGTGGTGAAGATTGTTCCTGACTGTAACGCTATCCGGATACAATGGTTTGGCATGCGAAAAATTGATGTACATTGGGAAGCATGAGCGTAAATAAGGCAGTATTATTGAAACTTGTTGTCCAGTTTCTTTTCGGTTTCGGCTATGTAAAAAGCCCCTTTCTTCTGATTATCAATACTTATAAGTCCTTATAGTATGTACAACTGAATTGCGAACGCAGTGCGTTCACAATTGGGGAAATGCCATAAAACGAACGGTTACGCTCTAATTGTCTAATAGAAAAGCAGTTACCAAACTGTGGTTAAGAGGTTTCAAAAAAGACCGTAGTCTCCTTGCTGGTATTGTTGCCGGATCATTATAATTATCGTTCTAATTCACTCTGAATTTGGCGGTGTATATCTTGCAGATCAACATCCGGAGCAACCCTGGCAAAAGGAAATGCTAAGAAATTTTCTACACAATAATCATAAGCATCTTTGAAGCGTCTGTGTACAGAGTTCCTTACCTCCATTATCAATTCATCCGCATTTAAAGGCTGAGATTCAGGTTTGATTTCTATATTCTCTTCATTCTCATAGATAAACTCAGCTTGACCATATGGACCTTTGATATGGACTATGGTATGCAATACAACAGGATAGCCACTACTGTTAAGCCTCGCAACAACGGTAATGACTGGCTCGATTAAGGGTACATTTTGTATCCAAATAAAAAGGCTTCAATTGCTTGAAATCTTTCATTTTTTGCTCCCCTAAGGTATCCGTTCGAGCAAGTTTGTAACAGTTATTGAAAGAAGTTGTGAGAAGTTGTAAGTTCAGGCTCGTATTGCCCTGTAATGTCGTGTGAAAGTTTTCCGTGGAACGGCCAGAATTTTCATTATATTTCTTTGGCTTATTGCGAATTGCACAACATGTTTTAATTAATCTGTTTTTGGTTAATACCACTCAAATTCCCTGATCCTTTGTTAAAACTCCAGAAAAAAAGGGTGAAAACACCCTGTAATTAATTTTATTTTTCTTGCAATTTCGGGGTGGTTTAAATTAAGAAATATGAAATTCCTTAGCGTAGCTTTTGTGGCTTTACTCACTGTAGTATTTCTATCGTGTAACGGGCAGAAAAAAAGTACACCAAAATATCGAGATAATGTACAATTATGTACAATGTTAGGTAATCTCGAGTCAGATCATCGTCTTGTTGGGGAAAGTACTTTGCTCTGGAAGAAGAAGAAAGTGCAGGTATATTTTATGGATGATGACGGAAATGTAAGAGATAAGGTCTTGAAAATTGCAAATGAATGGCAGCCGTTTTCAGGAATTCAGTTTGTAAAGTCCTTTAACCAAAACGCTTCAGACATTCGAGTTTCTTTTAGAACAAATGGTTGGTGGTCTTATATTGGCACTACTACTTCACAGATAGGTAAAGACTCAGCTACATTATCGCTTGACAGTTTATACTTGTATAGCCCCGAGATGTTTAAAAGTGTAGTACTACACGAATTTGGGCATAGCCTTGGTTTATTACATGAGCATCAACATCCTTTTTTAGAAATAAAATGGAATTTAGATAGTCTGTATAGGTACTATAAAAATGTTTATAAAGTAGATTCTGAATGGGTAAAATCTAACATTCTTGAAAAATACAAAAGCAATACAGGAATTTATTGTGAGCCGGATAAAAGCTCAATCATGATTTATGCAATTCCATCTGGCTTAACTACTGATGGTCTTGTTGTTCCTGAACCATTGGAACTATCGCCATTAGATAAAAAATACATTCATTATATGTACACTAATAAATCTTGTAACTAAATCTAAAATTGAGAACCATGAAAAAGTTAGTCTTGTTTTTACATATCATCTTGGGGTGCTTTGTATGTTATTCTCAGAAAACCCTTAAACCTAACAAAACAGTTACATTCGATTTTTCAACACCTATATACCCTGCCCCTTTCAAAATTAAACCCAGACAATCAGTTGAGTTGGTTCTTCAGAATATTAATCCATATTTATATGATGTTACAATAAATGATTCTCTGGTTGTTTATGGAAACAACCAACCTGCATCTTTCACGGAACGTTTTAAGATGCCAGAACTGAATTCAGTGCCCGCAACAGCCCCACCATCTACACCTAGCGTTAATGGAGCTATGCCAGTTGCAGGAAGTGCTTCTAAGATTGCTAAGGATAAAGAAGCTTCTCTTCAAGATAAGCTTGAAGCATTTGTTTCTGGTTATTCTGGGAAAGAGAATAATGTTAGAGATGTTTTAAAATATTCAACAATATCCGATGATTTAAATAAACTACTTAATGATTGTTATTCAACAATGCCTCAGTTAATTTCTAAAGCACAAGACTTCATCACAGATAAAATTTCTGTTCAGGCAAATACTTTGCCTTTAGGCATACAGGCAGAGATAAACAACAACTCCTCGTCTGCTAGAAGGGATATAGAACAATATATTTCAACCGGAGAGGCTTTAAAGAAAGAATTCAGCAATATTCTCGAGGCTTCTAACATTACGAACGTTGCTGATTATAAAAGCATTGAAAAAAACATTAGAGAAAAAATTGCTATAATAGATAAGGTTTTGGAAAATTGTAAAAAACTAACAGGCAAACTTACTGCTTTTGATGATGGAAAGGTAGGGTTGGCAATTGAAGAGGCATATAATAAAGTGTTGACTTCCAGAATTGAGAAAAGAGTAATAAAATTGACAAGGTACAATACTGACGAAGTTTTATTAAACGTCACTGTAAAGAAAAAGAAGGATATTTATTGCAAACAAGAAATAAATTCTTTTCCCGTCAACGGAATTGTGACTGGTGGGGTTAAGATTGATTTTAGCACTGGCTTGGTTTTTAATATTGGTAATCACAAGTTCTTTGATCAGAAGTATCATTACGATTCAGTATATCGAAATGGGGCTACTCTTGCAGATAGTGTTACGATAACAAGAAACAGGAATAATAATATTTTACTTCCATCTTTGGGCGCATTCTTTCATGTTTATTCTAGGTTCACTTCACATATAAATATTGGAGGGATGCTTGGTGCTTCTCTTGGAACAGATCAAAGACTATATTACAATGTTGGAGGATGCTTACTTATCGGAAAATCTGATCGCTTAATAATTGGATTTGGCATGTCCGTTGCTCAAGCTACAACTCTTGATGGACAATATTCGGAAGGTCAAATTTTTAAAAGATCACTCGCACCTCAAACAATACCAACTGAAAAAGCTAGCAGAGTTGGTGGCTATTTTAGTTTAAGTTGGAATTTAAATCTTATCAAATAATAGAATACCTAATCGATTAATTAATCTTCAATTTTTCCCGGTAACCGGAAGACAACAACCGCTGGAAAGATTATCACGACAGCTTGGCCGATGATATTCCAAAAAAGTATAAAACTGAAATAGAAAAGGTACAGGGTGTTTCCCAGAGTGCTTTTTACTGTAAAATAAAGGAGCCGGACAAGTTCCTGAGCATCGCGGAAAAGCAGGCGATTGCGAGGGTGTACCAGTTAAAAGAGGGCTATCTTTTCCCGGAATTGAACAACCACAATAAAGGGGGGTGAGTGAGGTCAGGCTTGAAAAAAGGGGCGAAATGCCCCTTTCGTGTTATATAGAAAACTATAAATGATGGTATTGTAACTTACACCAACTGTAAAAGCTTCTTTTAGTCGTTTATGTGAAAAACATTTGTGCAAATCCAGTGCAAATGAAAAAGGGTTCCAAACTGAATCGTTTGAAACCCTCGTCTTGCCTTGCTCCCCCGAGTGAAATTAACTTGAACCAGTTTATTGAGGATCTGAGGGTTATTTATAAGCTTACCGTTTTGATAAAAGGCGTAAAATAAGTTTACTAATAGAAAACTTTCATTATCTTCGCATCGTGTTTAATACCATAACCAGAAAGGCGTTGCTGGAATATTGTAAGAAGTATCCGGCAGCTGCAACGGCATTGCAGGAGTGGTACCATGAACTGGTGAAGGCTGATTTTAAAAACTTTAATGAATTAAAAAAAGTGTACGGAAATGCCAGCTTTGTTTCAGATGACAGGGTGGTTTTTAATACCATGGGAAATAAATACAGATTGGTTGTAAGAATTGTTTTCGGGTTTAAAGCCATCCAGATAAAATGGTTTGGTACGCATGCTGAATATGATAAAATTGATGTAACAACCGTTCAAAATAAAAAGAAATAATTATGGAACTTCAAATAATAAAAACTAAAAAACAATACCAGGAATATCTTGATTGGGTTGACAAGCAATTTGATAATCATGTTAAGCCTGGTAGTCCGGCTGGAGAAAAAGTACAGGTGGCCCTTTTACTGATAAAGCAATATGAAGATGTTCATTATCCGGTTCCTGTACCCGACCCGATTGAAGTAATTAAACTCAAGATGCAGGATCTGGGTTTAAAAAATAAAGATTTGGTTGGAAAATTCGGCAGCAAAGGATATGTGTCTGCATTACTGAATAAGCGCAAACCCCTTACATTGGAATTGGCAAAATTGTTTCACAGAGAGCTGAGTATTCCGGCTGAAGTTCTTTTAGCGTAACTAAACACGCCGGTTCAATTATCCGGTTAGGTTAAAATAAAAAAGCCTTGTAAAGATTTGATTTACAAGGCTTCATTTTTCGGCTCCCCCTTCAGGACTTGAACCTGAGACCCTCTGATTAACAGTCAGATGCTCTAACCAACTGAGCTAAGGAGGAATATTATTTTTTACGTTTCTCCAACCTGATTCTCCTGAGACCTTGAGGTGCCATAGAGAATCATCGGCTGAACTGAAGCGAAACTTCCCGTTTAAGGGATGGCAAAGGTAAGCGTTTTTAAAAGTTGGCAAAAAAAAATTAAAGAATTTTATGGAACCGCCCCCAAACGGGTCACGATCGCCAATACCTGCATCCTTAAACGGCTGCTGCGTGTGGCCGCATACACAAAGCCCATATCCAGCCGGCTCACGGGAAAATGGGGAAATGTCTGCACTACTTCCACCGACCACTGCTTACGCAACACCCCCACCGAATCCAGCGGCGTAAACACCAGCACCCGGCCTTTCTCGCCTGCCAGTACGCCCAATTGCGCAGGACTGCAAAGCCCCGCCTCAGCAGGTGCATAAAACTCCAGCGAATAGGAATGACAGCCCGTCATCACCAGGGGCAGCCTGTAATCCCGCTCCTTCAGCCAGCGGCCTGCCGCCATACCCGACTGGTAGTGCAATACAGACGGAAAGAAAAACAGGTTCAGGAATACAGCCAGTATCGCCATCACCCAGCAACTACGCCCCACCACCTGCCCAAAACCCTTACCGGTAAAAAGCAGCAGACCAGCACAGGCCAGCAACACGATAAGCAGCAGGCATAGCCACAGCAGTGGCGGACGGTACACCAGTGCAATCGCCAATACCGCCACCAACACCAATACTCCTACAACATCCTGTACCAGCGCCAGTCGTTTCAACGTAAACGCGCTGGTGTTACTGAGGTAGTAAGCAGTAATAATGGCATAAAACGGAAATACAATATTGAGGTAGTGCGGCAACTGGAATTTGGAGAGTGAAAACATAACCAGCGTGGTAAGCCCGCAGCCAAGGCTGAGGTACTCCGGCAGCGCCTGCCTTGCCCGTACAGCACGCTGGATACTCCAATACAACGATGTATAGAGCAAAAAAGCCCAGGGCAAAAAGGCCCAAAGCAGTGTATGGAGGTAAAAAAAGGGATCGCCGCTACCCCGGATAGGACCGGTATTGAAAAAACGGCCAAACTGGCTGTCCCAGAAAAAAAACCGGATGCCCGATACTCCTTTGTGACCAAAGACCAGTTTCTCAGGGTGACGGTCAAACTGCTCGTAAAGCGCGTACAACTCGGGGGTAATGAATAGCAGGACAAGCAATACCCCTACCCACCATACCCAACGGATAAACTGACGCCAGTCGCGCAGCACCACCCATTGCACCACCAGCCCGCTGCCCACCGTAATCCCCACGAAAATACCCTTGGTCATTACTGCGCAGGCACAGTAAAGTGCTCCTGCCAGCAGGTGCTTCCAGCTTGTTTTTTGGCTGAGCCGGTAAAAATGGTACACCGCACCAATAATCAGTCCTGTGAGATAGGGTTCTGCACGCACGTCGAAATTAGACAGCAGCAGGTGCAGGGCATACATATACAGCAGCACCGCCAGTTGAGCCACGGCAGAACCATAAACGGTTCTTGCAAAAAGCCAGGTATAATAAGCACCCATAGCCCAGCACAAAAAAGCCGGGAGCTTATATGCAAAGGCATTGATACCAAAACACTTAAAACTGAGCGCCGTTATCCAGAAAGGGAAATGGGGTTTATCCAACCAATCGCCACCATCGCCAATAAGGTTGATACAATCGTTGTGCAGCGCCATACGCCGGGCAATGGACGCATACAAGGCTCCGTCGGGTTCCATAACCTCATTCAGCAACCCCAGTCCATTCACCACCACACCTGCCACTGCGAGCAGGGGAAACCAGCGCCTCAGCCAGGCTGTTAAAGCAACATTGGGGTTTGTTTGCATAAAGGATACAAAGATCAGGAGGTTTGTACAACCGGGTTATGCCTTTTCATACTGTACCACCTGGGTTGCCAGCGCCTGAAAAGACCTGCTGTCAGTATGCCAATCGCGGTGCCAAGCAGGGCGCCAGCCGCAACATCAAGCGGGAAATGCTTGCCCACATATACTTGTGCAAAGCAGATCAGCCCGGCCCAATACCAAAGCCAGCGCCAGCGTTGGCCTGTCAGTTGGCGGATGGCATTATACCAGAAAGCAGCAAGGCCAAAATGATTGGCAGCATGTGAAGAAGGGAATGAAAATCGTCCGCCACAGGTGATGACCCCACGGACGAATACCTGCGTATCCGCATCATAACAGGGACGGAGCCGGGCAAACAGGGGTTTGAAAATACTGGCGCTCGTAAAATCGCAGAGTGCAAAACCAACTACCGTAAGCAGGATAAAGGTAAAGGCACGGCGGGGATGGTTTTTCCATATCCAGATCCCCATAAAAAGATAAAGTGGTATCCAGGTGGCGGCATTGCGCAGCAGAAGCATAATTTGATCCAGCCAGTCAGCCGTTGCGTGCAATTGTATGGCCGTGAATACAGCCTTATCCACTTTGTCTAACCATTCAAAAATTACCATGCCCGATGTTTAATAAGGGGCAAGGTAGTCTTCAGTTATTACGCCTTGTTTAACTGCAGATCAACATAGCATTATTAAAAAGTAAAGCCATTATTACCTGACTATCCAAAAAGCCCCCTCTGCACTTCAATGCCGATATAAACCCCGCTTTCCTCCACCCGTACCGGATAGGTTTTGAGGTAATACCCCTCCCCGCTGGTATTGCGTCCGTTCTGCAGGCTGAACTTATAGCGGTGCAGCGGACAAACCACGTTACCCAGCGCATCTGTAAAGCCGGCTGCCATCACTCCGCCGGCGTGCGGACATTTGGCCGCGCAGCCATACAATACATTGTTGTGCAACGCCAGGCAGATCGTTTTACCATTCACCACTACCTCAGCCAGTCCATTGCTGCCCAGTTCCAGTGCACCGGGATCCCCGGCCACTTTATGCCATTCGTATTGCCTCGTTGCCATGAATTTACAATTGCTGCATTTCGTCCTGCACAAAAGCCATCAGTACCGCGATGCGATCAGGCGAAAAATCGAAGGGCAGACCGGCAGCGCCATACAACTCCGGCAGGGCGCGTGTGCCGCCCAGCGCCAGTGCCTGACAGTAATGATCAAGCGCCTGCTCCTTATCCTGTTTGTACTGCATCCACATACCGATGGCACCCAATTGCGCAATACCGTATTCGATATAATAAAAAGGCACTTCAAAAAGATGCAGTTGACGCTGCCAGCCATTCTGGCGATAGGCTTCCAGTCCGCTGTAATCCACCACGCTGTCGGTAAACTCGTTGAGGATAGATACCCAGGCAGCCGTTCTTTCTTCAGGCGTATGCAAAGGATGTTCATAGATCCAGTGCTGGAACTTATCAATCGTGGCGATCCACGGAAAAATAGTGATTACACGCTCCAGTTGCTGTTCTTTTGCCCGGCGAAGCTCTTCCCCGTTGCTGAAAAAAGTATCCCAATAGTCCATACTGAACAACTCCATGGCCATGCTCGCCACCTCAGCAATCTCCATGGTGTATTCTTTAAAACCTGTCAGCCGCAGCGGATGTGCCAGGAATGAGTGTACGGCATGACCACCCTCGTGCACCATCGTGGTTACATCCTGCATCTGCCCCGCAGCATTCATAAAAATAAATGGTGCACCACTCTCAGCGAGCGGACAGTTATAGCCCCCGGGCGATTTACCCTTACGGCTCTCCACGTCTAAATGCTGCATCTCCCGCATTTTGCGCAGACAATCGCCAAAGAAAGGCCTGATGCGGTCAAAGCAGGCAATCGTTTTCTCAATCAGTTCATCCCCCTGCTGAAAAGGCCGCAGGGGTGTTATACCTTCCGGTTCGGCATCCAGGTCCCACGGACGCAGTACAGCCAATCCCAGTTTTTTCTTTTTTTGTTCCAGCAACCTATTCACTAAGGGCAGTATATGCTGCTTCACGGCTTCGTGAAACTGGAAGCAGGCTTCCTTCGTATAGTCAAACCGGCCCAGTTCCTTAAACCGGTAATCGCGGAAGTTATCAAAACCCGCCTGCCGCGCCTCCTGGTGCCGCCTGGCAATCAGGCTGCTGTACAGTTCATCCAGTACGGCCTTGTCTGCCAAACGCCGCTCCTGTACCTTACGATACACTTCTTCACGGAGGTTGCGGTCGTTACTCTGCAAAAAGCGCGATGCCTGTTGCAGGGTGTATTCCCCGCCATTCACCGTTACTGTCATTTTACCGGTAATCATACCATATTGCTGTTGCTGAACGGCCAGTTCTGATTGTAAGGGGATATTCTCTTCGCGAAAGAGCTCGATGTTCTTACGGATATTGCGCAGAAATGCAGCGTATTGAACAGGATCTAACTGTGCTGTATAAGCACTTGCCATCAGCTTCCTGTTCTGCTGGTCGTTGTACGGCTGGATCTTTGGCTGGATCTCCGTACAAAAATAATTGAACGCCTCTTCCAGCGCTTTGTTCTCCGTATCGCAGGTCATACGGATCTGCCGCCAGCACATATCTTCGCTTACCATGGCTTCCAGCTCACTGCAGTCAGCCAGCCACTGCTCCAGTTCAGCAAGACTGCCGATTGGCCGGTCGGCCAGTGCTGTGTAATAAGGCTCCAACGATGCCCAGTCTGTAATAACAAAACGGGCGGGCAGGAAACTGCGCTCCGCTTTCTGAATGGCTGCTGTATAATTCATATCTCTATGGTTCCCCGGGTGGGAAAAAATGGTTTACAATCCAACAATAACAGGGTAACAGGCCTAGGCCATCTTACGCGGCGCGTTGATCTTCTTGGCAGGTGCTGAAGTCTGCTTGCCTGCAGATGATTTAGCGCGGGTAGTTTTAGGTTTTTCCGGCTTTGCTTCTTCGGCAACCGGTGCGTGGTTTTCTGCATCAGCCGATGCCGCCGACAGTTTGATTTCCACGCCGTTTTTTTCCAGGATGGTAAACCAGCGCAGCATCTTTTTCATATCGCTTACATATACCCTTTCCAGATCAATTTCAGGATATATCCTGCCAAAATAAGCCTTGATCGCTGCCTGTTCCGCCTTGCCATCGGGCTGGGGTTCGCCGCTTGCTTTCATGGCAGTAAATATATCCACCAGGTTTACATTATCCTTTACGGTATATACCTCAATACTTTCCAGGTGCGAAAAGTTATGGATACGGCTGCTTACAAACCTGGAACTGTTGTCTTCGAGCGAACGCACCACAGCGCCATCTGCCTTTGAAGACAGCATCTCGAATAATCCGCCCAATCCTGTTACCGATACAATCTTATTATATTCCATGAGTGAGTATTTTTAGGGTTGCAAGTTAAGCGAAAAGCACCATTGCCGTATAGCCACATCAAAAAAAGCAACAGCAGCCCTGCCACCGGATCTCCGGTCACCATTCCTGCCCGCCACGATACAGGACATGCACTACCGGTTTGCTCAGGTATACAGGAGTGCTATTGCATTTCGGCCGCACATACTGGTTTACCGTCCGGCCGACCGGAGCCGGTTTTCAAAGCCCAACGGGTATAACTTCTAAATACTACCTTTGCACCATGCCGCAATTCAACTGGAACGACAGTACCAATTTATTCCGCAAACTTACTTTCCGCAAGGTCTGGAATGGTCTAAAGGTGCTCAGCAGTTTTTACCTCAGCCGGCTGCTCAATAAGCCCATACAGTGGGGATACCCGGTGTCCATCTCCTTCGAGCCCACCACAAGCTGCAACCTGCGTTGCCCCGAATGCCCCAGCGGTCTGCGTGCCTTTACCCGCCCCACCGGTATGCTCCAGCCCGATTTTTTCCGGCAAACAATCGACGAAATACACAAAGAACTGCTGTACCTGATCTTTTATTTCCAGGGTGAGCCCTACCTCAACCCGGCCTTTCTCGACATGGTAAAATATGCCGGCGGCAAAGGCATCTATACCGCTACCAGCACCAATGCCCACTACCTCAATGACGAAAATGCCCGCAAAACCGTAGAGAGCGGGTTAGACAGGCTCATCATTTCCATTGACGGCACTACACAGGAGGTTTATCAGCAATACCGCGTGGGTGGCCATATCGGCAAAGTGATTGAAGGTGCCAGGAATATTGTACGCTGGAAAAAAGCACTCAACAGCAAAACCCCCTTTATCTTTTTCCAGTTTCTCGTGGTTAAACCCAATGAACACCAGATCGAAGACATCAAACGTCTCGCCACAGAAGTGGGTGTGGATGAAGTGCGTTTCAAAACAGCACAGGTGTACGATTATGAAAACGATCCCAACCAGCTCATCCCAACCATCAGCAAATTCAGCCGGTACAAAAAAAACGACGACGGCAGTTATTCGCCCAAAAACAAACTGGCCAACCGCTGCTGGAAGTTATGGCATGCCAATGTGATTACCTGGGATGGTCTTGTAGTGCCTTGCTGCTTTGATAAAGATGCCATGCACCAGTTGGGCAACCTCCGCGGACAATCCTTCAAAGCCATCTGGCACAACGATAATTACAGGCAATTCCGCCGCGAACTGATGAACAGCCGCAAAAATATCGACATCTGCGCCAATTGCAGCGAGGGCGCAAGTGTCTGGAAAGATTGACCTGCCAGGGAGGCTTATCACCGAAACCCTTAACTTTATACCATGCCATCAACCTTCAACAACCGGCTCCGCCAGGTTATTATTTTAGGGGTGATCATTTTGCTTGCCCTGCTGCTGCTGAAGCAGTTGTATGTATTCCTTCCCGGTTTTCTGGGGGCTATTACGGCCTATATACTGCTCAGGGAAACTTATTTCAACCTCACCATCAAAAGAAAATGGGGCAAAACCCCCACGGCCCTGCTCTTCATCCTGGGCAGCCTTATCGTGATCGGTCTGCCGGTGTACTTCGCCATAGAACTGCTGAGTACACAGGTGAGTAAAATCGTAAGCGACCCGGTGCAATTACTCGTAGATGCCAAAATTGTTGACCAGAAAATATTCGAAAGCACAGGCATCCATATCCTGTCTGATGAAAATGTAAAAAGCATGCAGACCAGAGCCGCTGCCATTGTGCCCACCCTGCTCAACAGCTCGGCAAGCATCATCAGCAATTTTGCCATCATGTTTTTCCTGCTCTTTTTCCTGCTCAAAAGCGGTCGCGAAACTGAACGTTTCCTTGGGCGGTTTATCCCCCTCAGGGAAGAAAACATACAGATGCTGGGCAGTGAAACCAAAAATATGATCAAGGCCAATGCCATTGGCATACCCGTACTCGCCATACTGCAGGGCATTATCGCTGTTGTTGGTTACTGGATTTTCGGCGTGCAGGATTTTCTGCTCTGGGGCTTTATCACAGGTGTTTTTTCTATGGTACCCATTGTGGGTACAGCCATCATTTGGGTGCCGCTCTGTCTTTATATGTATGCGACCGGAAAAACGGGCAACGCCATCGGACTCCTTGTCTATGCCGCGGTACTCATCACCAATATCGATTATGTGGCACGCCTCACCATCCTCAAAAAATTCATGAACGTACACCCCCTCATTACCATCTTCGGCGTTATCGTGGGTGTGGGGCTTTTTGGCTTCTGGGGCGTTATCTTCGGGCCACTCCTGTTCAGCTACTTCATCATCCTCGTGCGCATTTACATCAATGAATTCGGTGTTTCCCGCGACCCCGGATAATCCAGCAGTGTTAATCTTCCGCTAAAAATTTGTCGTTGCCGCCTATTTAATGTTTAAACATTAACTTTGCATAAAAATACTCATTTATGCAAGACTTAAGAACATTGGTTGACGCCCTCAACCAGAAAATTCTCGAAGGAAAAATCCTTGAAGCGTTTGAAGAATACTATGCGGAAGACGTAGTGATGCAGGACAATGACTATCCCGCACGTGTGGGCAAGGAGGTTAACCGCCAGTACGAAGAGGGCTTTGTAAACGGACTTACCGCATTCAGGGGTGCCAGGGTCATCAACACCATCATCAGCGACGGCATTGCAGTAGTGGAATGGTGGATGGATTTTACCCACAAAGACTATGGTGACCGCAACTATACCCAGGTATCGGTACAGCGCTGGAAAAACGGTAAAATCGTGGAGGAGAAATTCTATTACAACAACTGAGTCCCGCATTACCGCGACATGCCTGTCTGAACCCGATTTGGACAGGCATTTTTTTTGTCCTTCTTTTGTAAAAAAAAGGGCATGAGTATAGACAAGGACATTCACCAGCGAAAATTCAGGAATGAATACCAGAAGGGAATCGTCAACCTCATCTTTACCCACAACTGGATGACAGAGCGGTTGAAGGCCATCTTCAGCAAAAGCGACCTCACCATGCAGCAGTTCAACATCCTCCGCATCCTCCGCGGCAGTGCTGAACCCCTTTCCACCCTCGAAATCCGCGAGCGTATGCTCGACAAGATGAGTGATACCAGCCGTATTGTGGACAGACTCATCCTCAAAGGACTGGCCAGGAAAGTGGTTTGCAAAAAAGACAAACGCCTGGTAGACATTACCATTACCGAAAAAGGCAGAAAAACCCTGGGGGAAATGGATAAATACGACAATGATATGGACAACCTGTTCTGCGGACTCAGCGAAACGGAAGCCAGGACGCTCAATAAACTTCTCGATAAAATACGCAACAGTCAATAACCCTATATGCTGAAAACAATATTATTGCTGCCCGCCATACTGCCTGCACCTTTTATGTTACCAACCCTGCACGCACAGCCCCGCCCCGAACTCCGTGCAGTATGGGTGGCCACAGTTGACAATATTGACTGGCCTTCCCGTGGCAATTACAACAGCGATTCACAAAAGGCTGAGTTTACCCGGTTGCTCGATATGCACCAGCGCAATGGCATGAACGCAGTAGTGGTACAGGTACGTCCGGCCACCGATGCTTTTTACCCCTCCCCCTACGAACCCTGGAGCCAATGGCTTACCGGCACCCAGGGCAAACCACCCGCTCCTTATTACGACCCGCTCGAATTTATGGTAGCGGAAACCCATAAGCGGCATATGGAATTTCATGCCTGGATGAACCCCTACCGTGCAGAATTTAAAATCGGCGGAGCCAGCCTCGCCCCCACGCATATTACACGTCTTCACCCCGACTGGTTCCTGACCTACGGGGATAAACGGTATTTCGACCCCGGCAACAAAGACGTACAAAGGCATGTGGTATACGTTGTAGCGGATGTGGTCAAACGTTACGACATAGACGCGGTTCATTTCGATGATTACTTTTATCCCTACCGCATTGCCGGACAGGTGTTTCCCGACATGGCCAGTTTCAGCCTGTACGGCAACGGTATGAACCAGGAAGATTGGCGCCGCAGCAATGTGGACTCGGTGATCCGTATGCTCGCCGCAGCCATCAAAAAAAACAACCCCCGTTGCCAGTTTGGCATCAGCCCCTTTGGCGTATGGCGCAACGCAGATAAGGATCCGGTAAACGGCAGTAATACCCGGGCGGGGCAAACCAATTACGACGACCTCTATGCCGATATTCTGCTCTGGCTCAGAAATGGCTGGATCGATTATGTAGCCCCGCAATTGTACTGGGAGTTTGGCCACAAAGCAGCGCCTTACGAAGTACTGATCGATTGGTGGAACGAGCATACTTATGGCCGCAACTGTTATATCGGCCTGGGCATTTACCGCGCCAACAGCAACAGCGCCTGGAAAGACAATACCCAGCTTACCCGGCAGATTGATGCCCTGCGCAGCAAACCCAATATCAACGGCATGATCTTCTTCAGCAGCAAGTCTTTCGATAAGAACCCCAATGGCTGGAACGATAGTCTCCGCCTCCACTACTTCAAAGATCCTGCACCATTACCCGTCATCCGTTAACCCCGGCAATTTTGTATTTGGCATATATTTACGACCGCCATATTTTGCCGCAAATCACATTACCTTTGCATCATCATTCACCAACTCTGATCGATTATGCCCGGGTTTGAATTATTTGGCGCCGAAGAGCGTAAGGAAGTAAACGACGTATTGGAAACCGGTATCCTCATGCGCTATGGCTTTGACGGGCCGCGTAAAGGCATCTGGAAAGCCGCAGCGATGGAAGCAGCCGTATGCAGTACTTTTGGCTGTACCCATGCAATGCTCCTCAGCAGTGGTACCGCGGCCCTCACCACCGCCATGGCAGCGCTCGGCATCGGTTATGGCGACGAGGTCATTATCCCCTCCTTTACCTTTGTAGCCAGCTTTGAGGCCATCATCAGCGTGGGTGCCGTACCCGTAATGGTGGATGTGGATGATACGCTCACCCTGGCACCCGATGCGGTAAGGGCCGCCATTACCCCCCGTACCAAATGTATCATGCCCGTACACATGTGCGGCAGCATGGCCGATCTTGGCGCTTTGCAGGACATCTGTGCAGCGCACAACCTCATACTCCTTGAAGATGCCTGTCAGAGCATCGGCGGTTCTTACAGGGGTAAAATGCTGGGTACCATTGGCCACGCGGGTACTTTCAGCTTCGACTTTGTAAAAACCATCACCTGCGCTGAAGGCGGGGTGGTGATGACCAACAGCAAGGAAGTATATGAAAAATGTGATGGCTATACCGATCATGGCCATGACCACAAAGGCGCCGACCGTGGTGCAGACCTCCACCCGTTTATCGGCTACAATTTCCGCATCAGCGAACTCAATGCTGCTGTAGGCCTGGCACAGATCGCCAAATTAAACCAATTCCTCAGCATACAACGCCGCAACCATGCTGCACTGAAAGCATGCCTTGCCGATATCCCCGGTATCAGCTTCCGCCGCATACCCGACCCCGAAGGGGATAGTTGTACCTTCCTCAGTTGGTTCCTGCCCACCGAAGAACTTACCCGGGCGGCAGTAGCCGAAATGAAGGCAAAGGGTATACTGGCAGGGAGTTTCTACTGGTTCGACAACAACTGGCACTATATCCGCAAATGGGATCACCTCAAACATTCCATCACGCTCAACCGCCTTCACCCCGATCACCAGGCAGCCATTATGGCACAAGCCAATAAAGACTTCAGTGCCAGCGACGCCATCATGGGCCGTTGCGTGTCTACCAGCATCAGCCTGCTCTGGACGCCCGAACAATTGCAGACCAGGGGCGAACAAATGGCGGCGGTGATCCGCAAAGTAATGAGCGGGCAAAGTGTAGCGGTATAAGCCTTTACGGCAATACAGCAAAGGCGGTACCCTCCCGGATATGTACATCCGCATAAATATTGGGGGGGTAAACACCATACCCGTAACTCCACGCTTCCAAAAACCGTGTTTATACGCTTTTACTTCTCCATGTTCCTGCGTAAATTTATGCCTCAACACGCAACGCATTACCATGGCATGGAACAAACGCCTCACACTGTTGAGGGACGCCCTCGCGGCATTATTACCCTTCCGACCCGATGCAGTTCCCTATCTTGATGCTGCCGGGGTCAGTTTTATCGCGATCGACATGAGCGGCAACCCTGTTACCATGTGGCACAACATACTCAGTTATGCCAGCAACAATGGCCATGAGATGGTTGTTGCCATTGTTGACGCCGTGCTTGCCAATTTTCCCAAAAACCCCCACCTGCTGGCGTACAAAGCCCCTGTGGAAGAAGATTATGGCCTGGGACCCGACATCAAAAATGCCGACTGGAATGACGATATAGATAAGGAAAATGTAGAAAAGATTACGGGCAATGCCAGCACCCTTCTCCCCATACGCTTCCTCAGCATAGGGTTGCAACGCGCCAGGGCAGTAGCCCGCATCTACATCCGGCGGGGCAATAAGGCCGAAGTGGGTACCGGTTTCCTCCTGCCCGGCAATATACTGCTCACCAACAACCATGTTTTACCCGACGCCCTCACCGCAGCAGCAGCACTGGTACAGTTTGATTACGAGGAATCCGAAACCGGCAACCCGGTTGCAGTGACCAGCTTTGAAACCGACCCCGCAGCAGGCTATGCCACTTCAGCAGAAAACGACTGGGCCGCGGTAAAACTCAAAGGCAACGCCGTGGCGGAATTTGGCGCCATCGAACTTACTCCGGACATCAGCGTGCGGAAAGATGATTTTGTAAACATCATTCAGCACCCCGGTGGCGGATTCAAGCAGATTGCGCTTTACCACAATATTGTTACTTTCAGCAATGATAAAATTATACAGTACCTTACCGATACAGAGCCAGGATCGTCCGGCGCACCTGTATTCAACAGCAACTGGCAACTGGTGGCGCTGCACCACAGCGGTGGTATGCTGCGGGAACCAGGCATGACCAAACGGCTGCTGCGCAATGAAGGCATCAATATCAATATGGTGGCCCGGGGCTTGCAAACACACAAACTCATATAAATGAGCATACAACCAAAACTGAAACACAATATCGTTAAGCTGCTGGCAAAACTGGTAGGCGTTGGCACCAATGCCATACCTTATTGTGATGCTGCCGGTATCGACACCACCACTATTGACCTCGGCCATGCAGCCTATACCGACTGGTACAATATCATTACCGCAGCAGAAAACCAGGATGGGTTGCTGCACGCACTACTACAGGAAATTCTTGGTAATTATGCGGGTAATACCGAACTGAACACGCTTTGCGATGAAGTAAAGGAAGGCTTCGACCGCCGGGTGGAACGTATTGCCAAAGCCATCAAAATGAACCAGTGCGTGCTGTTTCTCGGCCCCGATCTCCTGCAGTCGGTACATGAAGGACAGGTAACCTCTTTCAATAAACGCTTCGCCACCCAACTCGCAGCAGAATTGCAGAATGAAGGGGTATATTACGATGAAACCCTTAAAGATGTACTGCCTTACGTAGCCCAGCGTTTTGAAGATATGCCTGCTTATGTGATCGGTGAAGTGGGTGCCAAGATCAAAGCTGCTTTTGACGATGCCATCATTTACAGACAGGTGTACGAATCGCTGAGCCACTTTACCTACCCTTTAGTCATCAACACCAACCCCGACAGCATCATCGACGAGATTTACCGGCAGAAGAACTTTAACGGGCAGCCCGTTAACCTCGTACAGGGTTGCTACGATATGACCAACGACAGCGATGGCAGTCCGCCCATCAATGCCGACCTCTCGAAGCCCAATACCATTGTGAGTTATAAAATATTCGGTTCTTTCCAGAACCCCGCATCCATACTTTTTACCGATACGCACCGTGTACTGTTTTCCAAAAATGTGGTGCGCAATGATCCGCCACTACCCCCGCTCATCAAGAAGATGCTGACCAATAAGTACTACCTGTTTCTTGGTTTCAACTTCAGCGAGTGGCACCTGAAAATACTGATCGACTGTCTTGGCCTGGCGAAGAATGAAGGCCGCAGTTTTGCGCTTACCGCTACGCCCGGTGGCAGCGGACTGTCCATCAACGAATATTTTGAAAAGGAATACAAGTTTTATTTTATAGAAAAAGACATTGAACGGTTTATGACACAGGTAAAGAAAGAATATGACGAACTGAAGTAAAGCCTTGCAGACAGCGGGCTGCCACCGTTATTCAATATACAAACGCATCTATTATTGCCATGCAGCAAACCCAATACATCAAAGACAGGTACCCCGGCCTCCGGTCATTTGAAAAAAATCAAAATGCAATTTTCTTTGGGCGTGAAGCCGAAACCAACGAGCTGTTTAACCTGGTAAGCCTCGAGAAAAAGGTCGTGTTCTTTGGCAAGTCGGGGCTGGGCAAAAGTTCGCTGCTCAATGCCGGTCTCAGCCCCTTGCTTGAGGAAAACGGTTTCCTGCCCATACGCATACGCTTCAGTCCCGGCAACCGGGCAGACAACAGCAAGGGCGATGATGCCAATTTACTGCTGCGCGATTGTATTGTCGCATTCGGCGGATATGACCATAAAGAGGATATCCAGTTTGAAAAAGGGCACCCGCAATTGTGGGAACACGTGAAGTGTACCCCCTTTACCGATAAAAATGGCACCCCTGTTGTGCCCGTATTTATCTTCGATCAGTTTGAAGAATTTTTTTATCACCCGGTACACCACCAGCAGGAATTTATGCGGCAGCTCAGTGAAATCATACACGATCAGCCGCCACGCCGTATCCTGGAATGGATTACGGGTATCCCTGCCGCCAGCCGAACACCCGAACAGTTGCAATGGTACCGGCAAACACAGGTAAAGCTCATCTTCGCCATGCGGTCAGACAAGCTGGCACTGATGCAGTCGGTAACCCCCTATATCAGTACGATATTGCGCTGCCGCTATGAACTAAAACCCCTCAACCGCGAACAGGCCGCTGCTGCCATTGAACTGCCTGCCCTCAAAGCAATGGAAGACGGTTATACGCCCGCTTTCTGGTTTAATAAAGATACCCTCAACGCTATTGTAAACGAACTCGACCAGGGCAGTAATGAAATTGAAAGCTCACAACTGCAGATGGTATGTAATTATATCGAACAGCAGGTACGCAAGCGGCAGGATGCTGAAGAAGGCATACAGGATATTGAGGTGGACGACAGCATCATCAACCCCAGACATGACATCATCGCCATCCGCAGCAATTTTTATGAAGACCAGTTGAAAAAGATACCCAACGAAGACGACCGCGCCCTTGCCCGCCGGGTACTGGAAGATGAGATGGTGATTGAAGGACAACGGGCCAGTTTGCTGGAGACACAATTGGTACAGGAACTCAAAGGAAAAAGGGACCTGCTGGTACTATTGCAGCAGGCCCGCCTGATCCGCGAAGAAAATACCAACCGTGGCCTCACCTATGAAGTCAGCCACGATACCCTTATTGCACCCATCGAAAAATCAAAAGATCGCAGGGCAGAAGCAGAAGCAAGTATAAGGTTACAGGAGGAAAAGGAGCGGCTCGAAGCCAGGGCCCTGGCCGATGCAAAAGAAAACCAGGACAACCTCAACCGTCTTGCCGAAGAACGCGCACTCAGGGCAGAAGCAGAGCGGCAAAAACAGGAAGCCGACCGGCAACGCAAAAAAGTAGCCCGGCTCTCCGCTATGCTGCTGATTGCAGGCTTACTCATCACCATTTTCGGGGTTTGGTTGTATAATATCCAGCAGCGGAGCAAACTGGAACGCCAGCAGAAAGAATTAAAAAGCCAGCAGGCAAAAATAGAGCAGCAGCAGCAGGCACGCCAATCCGATTCGCTCAGGTTGGTGATACAGGACCTGACCAATAAAAACCTCAATAAAGCAGACAGCCTCGTGCAGAACGTTATTGATCAGGGCAACAGGCCACCCGCATCAGATGATTTTATTAAAAACAATGAGGAGCAGATTACCGCCGCATACGAAATCATCAAAGAAACCGGCAACGCTGACACTTCAGATTTCCGGTTTAAGCAGGTGGTCAATAAAGTATATGCCGAAACACGAAAAATAAGGAAAGACCTCCCGGAATCACCCAATAAAACCATCCGGGAAAAAGTGGATTACCTGGAAAAAAACCTCCCCGACATGAAGCCGGAGCAACGGGTGAAGTATTGAGGATTACTGCATACAGGGCAACTATAGGATCGGGTAAACAGTTGCGTAGACAGAGAGCGAAAGCCGGGATAAACAGGTATGCGCTACCAGATCATCAATCGCTTTTTTTAGCCATGCCATTTTCAACCAACGCAATAAGTTTATCCGGTAACTCTTTGGGAATGGCATAAATAACGCCTGAGTTGATGGCTATATTTACGTTATTACTTCCCGCCTCACAATTGATGTGCTGGTGAGGTAAAGGGATTAGTTCCTGCGGATCAACATCAAATTTTTCTTTCATCTTAATAAGTATATTACTGGGTATATCCTGGTTACCACTTTCATACCTGCTGTATGCACTTTGACTGAGGTGCAGTTTTTCCGCCATTTCCTGTTGAGATAAATTAAGCCTTTCTTTCCTGATTTCTTTTAAATAATGTGTGAACATAGGCGTTTTCACGAGTTTCTTTTATTCAGAATAAACATAAAATATCACTATTGTCCGATTAGAATATAGAAAAAAGAGCATAAAAAAGGGCAGTTCATAAGAACTACCCAGATTTTATCAAAAGTTTAGGTCCTCCTATGGGTAGGTATAGGACGACCTATCAAAAGTTTAGGTCGGCCTATGGGTGGGTATAGGTCAACCTATTAAAAGTTTAGGTCCTCCTATGGGTAGGTATAGGACGACCTATCAAAAGTTTAGGTCGGCCTATAGGTAGGTATAGGCCGACCTATCAAAAGTTTAGGTCGGCCTATAGGTAGGTATAGGCCGACCTATCAAAAGTTTAGGTCCTCCTATAGGCAGGTATAGGTCAACCTATCAAAAGTTTAGGTCCTCCTATAGGGAGGTATAGGACGACCTATCAAAAGTTTAGGTCGGCCTATAGGGAGGTATAGGACGACCTATCAAAAGTTTAGGTCCTCCTATAGGGAGGTATAGGACGACCTATCAAAAGTTTAGGTCCTCCTATGGGTAGGTATAGGACGACCTATGAAAAGTTTAGGTCCTCCTATGGGTAGGTATAGGACGACCTATCAAAAGTTTAGGTCCTCCTATGGGTAGGTATAGGTCGACCTATCAAAAGTTTAGGTACTCTGTATTCAGCCTCCTGTAAAAAAAATTCCGCCATATTATTCCCCTTTTGCGAAAACCGCATTTTTAACGCATTGATGATCAATGGTTACCGTATTCTTTTTGCGAAACCATGCTTTCCCGGGTAAAGAAACAGGGTTTTTCCGGGTTGCGGGTATAAAATATTTCCTTCATATTTGTACTGCCGGTGATCGTTGATGCCGGGTACCACCAATGTTCGTGATAACCATGGATTAAAACCAAACAACCATGCAACACAATCGTTTTCGCAAACCTGTTACCTGCGGCACCCTTTTTCGCGGTACTTACCGGATGCCTTCATTTTTCTTTGTTCGTTTTTCAGGGGATGGATTATCTGCCCCGCGGTTTTTTTCCTTTGCGGGGATACGTGGCTTATTGCTGCCAGTACTGCTATTGTGCTGTGCAGCAGGGGGATATGCCCAGGCCACGACCCCGCCGGATTTTAAGACCGATATTCCCAAAGTGGCGCCGCCATCGCCCAATGCGGCGGCGCTGGGTAAGTTTGGCGAGATCCCGGTGACCTACTCAACAGGGATACCGGGTATTGGTTATCCGCTGCTGAGCTGGCAAAAGGATGGTTTCGGGTTGTCGCTCGGACTGTCTTACCATGCCGGGGGGCATAAGGTGGAGGATATGGCCGCTGATGTGGGGCTTGGCTGGTCTTTAACAGGCACGGGTGTTTCCCGGATATCGAGAAGCGTCCGGGGCTTGCCGGATGACGATTTTACCCGGGGTTTTATGTACACGGCTCCCCTGCCCGCAACGCCCACAAGTACCTATAATGGAACGGGTGGTGATTTTGTATTCAGCAGCATGTTTGTATATGTAGTAGCTACCTTCCCGGCCGATATTGCCATTACGCCCACCAATTCGCCGGTTTCGCCCACCATCAGTGCGGTTAATAAAAATCTGCTGGATGGTGAGCAGGATATTTTCAACTTTTCGTTTGGCGGTAAATCGGGAAAATTTGTGATCAGTAAATCGGGTGTGGTGGTATTGCTGGAAAACAGCCGTGCGCGGGTACAGTTTACGACCTACCCGGCTACTGATCCCGGGCTTGACCAGCGTGGCCGCATCAGGTCTTTTACCATAACGGATGATGATGGAACGGTATATATTTTTGAGGCCGAAGAGCGGCAGTTGACCGAAACATCGGCTTCGGGTTCGCAAACGCTCAACGACAGCCAGCAACCGGTCTATACCTCGTCTTGGCTGCTTACGCGTATGGTTGCACCGGTAACGGCCGATACGATCCTGCTCAGCTATACCGATCCTTCGGCAACGCCCCCGCGTTATGAGGGCGGGTTTGGGCAAAGCCAGACGCTTAAACTGCTTGCACAGGGTGGCTGGGCCGAGGAAGAAGGCATTTTTTATTATACCACCACCACGCTCACCCGGCAGCGTAAACTGCAATCCATCCGTTTTCCCGATGGAGCGGTGGCGGATTTGCAATACGGGTTTCCCCGGCTCGATCTGGTGAATGACTATGCGCTGAGCAGTGTGCGGCTCACCAATGCCAACGGGCGGGTGGTGAAGCGGTTTGCCCTGCAGTACAGTTATTTTACAACCGCAGCGGGGGAGCCGCCGCTTTCAGCGGCCTATGGCTCAGGGAATGATTTCGGCAAACGGCTACGCCTGGATGGTGTGGCAGAACTTGCTGCCGATAGCAGCAGTGCCGCGCTCACGGGTTTTGTGTACAATGGTACTGCGCTGAACCGGCGCGACTCGCGCAATACCGATTTGTGGGGGTACAATGTAAACCCGGCCAGGGGCAATACGGTTTTTGTACCCAATATGAAGTTGCGGCAGCAAGACTACCCGTTTTATGCCGCACAGGGTTATTACCTCGGCGGGGCAGACCGGCGGCCGGACAGTGCCTGGAGCCGGGCAGGGGTACTGGAGCGTATCAATTACCCCACCGGGGGACATACGGCTTTTACCTACGAGAACAACCGGGCTTTTTCGGCTACCAATTATTATGAAGATACGCTGCAGGGCAGTCCGCAGGTGTTTACCCAAAACCAGTGGGGAATCATACGTCCCATCAGTTTTGCCGGCCGCGTGGATACGCTGGTAGAGTTTTTCTGTAAAACCGATGAAGGGGTGCCAAGACCCGCCGGTACCAATAATGGCTGTCTTGCCGAACAGCAGGATGCCACACCCGCAAGATTTGTGCTGACCAGTACGGATGGTACGGTAAGCCGTACCATCGAAAATACTTATGGCAATTTTCTGGCGGGTTTCTGGATGGGGGTGTCTCTGCCATTGGGCAAGACCTATACCGCAGCCTTTTTTTATGACTATACAACCCCCTGCCAGTTGCAGTATGGATTTACGGCGCAACTGGGTTGTACCTGGCGTATTGCGCCGCAGGATAAACTGGTGGGTGGTTTGCGTATCAAACAGGTAACCGTGGCAGACGGACTGGGGCAGACACAGGTTAAAAACTACGCATATACGCGGGCAGACGGGCGTGCATCGGCTACGCTGTTCCGCCTGCCCAATATGGATTATTACAAATATACCGTTTGCCACCCGCCACCACCCGGTCCGCCTTCGTCGGGTGGGGGTACGCTGGAGAGCCCTTTTTACTCGCGTTTTTACAAACGCAGCAGTATGCCCAACCAAAGCCTGGAATACCTGAACGGGGCGCCGCTGCTGTACAGCCGTGTGGTAGAAAGTACGCCCGGCGGCGGCAGTACCGAGCGGCAGTATGATACGCTGGCAGCGATGTATTACGGTACCGGCAAATTTCCCTTTATACCCACTCCTGATCTTTCTTTTGTGAGCAGTCTGCCCACGCAGGAAACGGTGCGCGACAGCCTGGGCCAGGTAAGCACCGAAAAGATCTTTGGCTATAACAAGCGGGTCTATTCCCTTGCCGATGCCGGTAACCTGAATATAAAAACGGGTGTTACGGCCAGTGGTCCGTCGCCAACCGAATACTATGCGGTAAACACCTATTACCCCATGGCGGGGCGTGCCGAACAGGTGCAGGTGCTGAGCCGGCAGTACGAAAACGGGGTACTGGTAACCACTACCGAAAACAAGCAGTATGATACGGTGTATTATGCACTGCGGCAGGCTACGGCAAAGGGCAGCAATGGCGACAGTACCACGCTTAACCTGTACTATCCCTACGATTATGCCGCTGAGGCATCTATGCAGCAACTGGTGGCGCTGAACCAGGTGGCCAGGCCGGTAAAATGGCAGCAGTGGAAAACGGCGCAGGGTATTACCCGGCTGGTGGATGGGGAGACGCTGGCCTATGCGGGTGGGTTGCCGTCGGTCAATTACCGGCTGAACCCCGACAGCCTGGTAACGGCGGCCGGTTTTTCCACGGCGCTCAATGGCAGTCAGTTGGTGAGTACTATTGATGATGCCGAAGTGGATGAGCGCCAGTACGAAAACGGGCGGCTGGTACAATACCGTACCCGCCAGGGGGGGTACCAGAGCATCATCTGCGATTATGGCGGGTATGCGGTGACGGCAGTTGTGAGCCGGGCACCGGTGGCAGGGGTGGCTGCTACATCGTTTGAGGCTGATGGCAAGGGCCGCTGGAGTTTTACGGGGCAAGCGGTGAGTGGTACCGGCGTAACCGGCAATAAGGTATACCCACTCAGTGCGGCCACGGCCATTACCAAAGCAGGATTGAATATGGCGGAGACCTATACGGTGAGCCTGTGGGCAGATGCGGCCGTGGTAAGCGTTAATGGTGCGGCACCGGTGTATACCGGCCGTACCGTAAATGGCTATACCTTTTACCGCTATGCAGTGAGTGGCAGCGCTGCCGTTACCATCAGCGGTACGGCGAAGATCGACGAGTTGCGGCTGTATCCGGAAGGGGCGGTGCTGGTGAGCTATACCCACGAGCCGCTGGTGGGGATTACGAGCCAGTGCAATGCCGACAATACATTGCTGTACTACCGCTATGATGTATATAACCGGCTCAGCAGCATTACCGACGACCGTGGGCGGGTGCTGAAAACGATCTGTTACAAATACAATGGCCAACCCCAGCTATGCGATCAATAACCCCAACCCCTTTATTTATGCCTTTTTTTAATACAGCAGCCATGCACAAACTTGTCAGCAACCCCCTTTTTGTACTGTTACTACTGCTGCTCAGCGGCACCACCGCAGCCCAAACCCCTTACCTGCCCCCACCCTATGCGCCGGATATACCGCTGAACTATATACGGGTGTACGAACCCCGTGTACCCCTTACCAGCACGGCTGCGGTAACCAGCCCGCTGCGTACGGTGGAGGAAGTACAGCGCAGCA
>JAAFIK010000011.1 GCA_013298665.1 Chitinophagales bacterium | reverse complement strand
GTGGAGCTGGCGGGAGTCGAACCCGCGTCCAAACATACTCGCCATAAGCTTTCTACATGTTTATTCCTGCATTGCTTGTCGGGAAAAAACCGGAACAGGACACACCAATTCTTTCCTTAGCTGGATGGTCTTAAGCAACAGGCACAGCCTGCTGTTGCAGCATCCCGTTTTTGTTTTGAGTCGGCGGATAAACAAGGTAACAGGCGAACCCGTTCATCGGCCCTAATGACTATCTAATCACTGATTAGGCAGCCATGGCATACTGTGTATTGCCATTTGAAATTTTCGTATTCAGATTTACGTGCTGACTACGCAACGCACGACATGCTTACACTTACAAAGAACTATGCTGTCAAAACCAGTCAGCCCCGGAGGAGTTTTTACTACAGTGTCGTCTTAACACCGCAGTTGGTATCATACAATTCGCAACAATACATTTTTTCAACAACCTTATCTTCCCCTTCCCCATCCAAACCAATCATTACCATTGGCATACAACATCAGCGCAATAAGGATCACAAAACCCACGATCTGGGCATATTCCAGGAACTTATCGCTCGGCTTACGCCCGGTTATCATCTCCCACAAGGTAAACATAACATGCCCTCCATCCAGCCCGGGAATCGGAAGCAGGTTCATAAAAGCCAGTACAATAGAAAAGAAAGCCGTAATCTGCCAGAAGGATTCCCAGTCCCATTTATTACCCGCAAAAATCGATCCCATCGATTTGAATCCCCCCACACCCTTATACGCTTCGGTTGATGGCCTGAAAATCAGTTTAAACTGGTCGATATAATCTCCCAGTTTGGTAAAGGTCATCGCCACACCGGCCGGAAAAGCTTCAAAAAAACCATACTTAGTGTGTTCAATCGTATAAACACCAAGACTGTCGTATTGCTTCTGCTCAAGGAAGGGCATACCCGTTTTACCATTGGAGTCAATCTGCACGGGCAACTGCATGGTCTTACCGCCCCGCTCGATCGTGAGCATCACCACCTGCCGCTTTTTGGTATCGATATAACTGCTGAACTGATCCATAAAAACTAAGGGCAAAGAGTCTGCCTTGAGTAATTTATCCCAATACTGCAAGCCTGCCTTTTTGGCATTGGAAGTATCTTTTTTGTCAAATTCTCCAACAATTGTTGGTATGCGGGGGTAGAAAAGCGGTGCCCGTGATTTCTTTTTGGCAATAAGGTTACCAATAATTTTTTCCGGAATCGTGATCATCGTATCCTTACCATCGCGGTTGATACTGACACTGCCACCACCACTAAGAAGTATCCGTGAGCCAATTTCACCAAAATACTTAACCGGCTTTCCGTTAACCCCAAGAATATGGTCTCCGGTACGCAACCCGATCTCGTGCATCAGCGAATCGGTCACCCAAACACCATGCGTAAGGCTCTTGTTCACCGTCTTCCGTTCACCCCATACAAATAATATCATGGCAAAGATGAGAAAAGCCAGCAGCACATTTACCGTTACCCCCCCAAGCATAATGATCAACCGTTGCCAGGCCGGCTTACTCCTGAATTCCCAGGGTTGGGCTGGTTGTTTCATCTGCTCCTTATCCATACTCTCGTCAATCATACCCGATATCTTCACATATCCACCCAAGGGAAGCCAACCAATACCATATACGGTTTCCCCCACCTTTTTCCTGAACAGGGAAAACCAGGGGTCAAAGAAAAGGTAAAACTTTTCCACCCTGCACTTAAACCATTTCGCAGTGATATAATGCCCGAATTCGTGCAGAACCACTAAAATGGAAAGCGACAGCAGCAACTGAGCCGCTTTTAAACCCACACTACCCCAATCTATTGCTAAGAGATTCATATAATTTCCGCTCCTGCGGCACTGTTTTTTTAGAAATAAAGTATGTTGACCGTTTGGCTGCCCCTTACATCTGGATCAGCGAGGCCGCAAAAGTACGCGCTTCGCCGTCGCTGTCAAAATATTCCTCCAGACTGGGTTGGGCGATAAAGGATACCTGCTGCATCGTTTTCTCCACAACAGCGGTGATATCCAGGAAGCCGATCCTGTTGCGCAGGAAGGCCCAAACCGCAATTTCGTTGGCCGCATTAAGGATACAGGGCATATTTCCACCCTTGTAAAGCGCTTCTGTTGCCAAGGCAAGGTTACGGAATGTTTTAAGATCAGGCTCCTCAAAACTGAGTGAGGGGTATTTTTTGAAATCAAGACGGGGAAAATCATTCTTAATCCGCTGAGGAAAGCCCATGGCATACTGTATCGGCAGCTTCATATCCGGCAACCCCATCTGGGCCTTCATGCTCCCATCCTCAAATTGTACCATGCTGTGGATGATACTCTGGGGGTGGACGACCACCTGTACCTGCTCTGGCTTGAGGTTGAACAGCCATTTGGCCTCGATCATCTCCAGGCCTTTATTCATAAGCGTGGCAGAGTCGATGCTGATCTTGGCACCCATACTCCAGTTGGGGTGCTGCAGCGCGTGGTCGCGTTTGACATTCACTAAAAAATTGGGCTTTTTACCAAGAAAAGGGCCACCACTTGCCGTAAGTACAATCTTCTCAATACGGTTCCGGCCTTCGCCCACCAGGCATTGGAAAATTGCGGAATGCTCGCTGTCCACCGGCAAAATGGGCACATGCTTTTCAATGGCCCGTTGCATCACGATATCGCCCGCCACTACTAAGGTTTCTTTGTTGGCCAGGGCAATGGTTTTGCCCTTATCCACAGCCTTAAGCGTAGGCTTAAGCCCGGCAAACCCCACTATCGCCGCCAGCATGATGTCATAGGTATCAAAATCTGCCGCTTCCACAAGCGCCTGCTCACCGGCAAAAACCTTTGTATCGGTAGCGGCAAGCGCTGATTTCACTTTCTGGTATTTCCCCTCATCACCAATCACCACGGCATTGGGGCGAAACTCCAGTGCCTGCTGAATAAGCAGTTCATCGTTGGTTTGCGCGGTAAGGATCTCTGCCTCAAACAAATCGCTGTTGGCACGGATCACTTCCAGTGCCTGTGTACCGATGGAGCCGGTTGACCCAAAAAGGGCAATTCGTTTTTTAGTCACTTATGTTTATTAGTAATATTGTCGTTGATGGGTTAAAATTAGCACTATTTTTTGGGTTGAGGGGCATTTGGGGATTAAATGGGGGTTATTGCGGTGTGTATACAAGAATGCTTTAAAAGTATCTTAAAAAAGGACGCATTGAGCCAACCAGCGTTGAGCCTGAACGGATTTCGCTTTTTTTTGCAGGTGTAACTGGTTTTGTGGCACGGTGGAATGTCTGCACAAAAGCACTTTGCAGCAATATACCGCAACTGCAGCACCCCGACGATGGTAAAGACTGCAACCAAAGGGCTGTTATGGCGTGCAAAAGACAGCCAATCAACTTGGCCATTCCCCAAGAAAGCTTACCTTTATTGGGTTAAAACGAACTGCCAGTAAGCCAACCTAAAACCTTTATCGCTAATGTCAGCGCATGATTCACATCAGCAAAGCCCCTTGGGCAAGTTTCTGCACGATGCCAAAGAATACATCCTTGGCTTTGCAGGACTGCTAGCGGCCGTACCGTATCTCATCTATTGCATCAATACAGTGGTCAAAGAAACACCCAGGGAATATGCCTATTTAAAATGGATTGTTTTAGGTGTAATCATCATTATAGTCCTTTCTGCTTTCTTCTATTCCATATTACCCGCATGGCGCAGAAAAAGAGCCTTAACCCTGAAACCCAGCGGCAACCCCGAACAAGGCTATTTCACTACCTCGCCCCGTACCGACGACAAGTATCATTTCTTCGCCAAAGGCTATGAACAATATGTGGAGTGGTTGCGCCAGCCCAAGGCACCCGTGTTGTAGCTCACCGGCCCTCCGGATCGGGTAAATCCTCGCTCATCAACGCTTATATTGCGCCACAACTCAGCAAGAGCCAAGGTCTCAAGGCCAATATATTTGTGGTAAGGACTTACCACGCTCCCTTGCAGGAACTGTACAAGGCCCTGGGTATGGAATCTGCCACCAATGCCGCCATTGATGCCGCCAGTATAATGGCCGCTATCCGCAAGGATAGTAGCCTGTTGGCGCACAACGAGCAGATACTGATTGTGCTGGACCAGTTTGAAGAGTTTTTTCTGCTGCGCAATACGCCGGAAACCCTGGAGCAGGGCGGTGAAATCAACGCTGACACCGAGGCATTGAAGGGATTTTTTCAGCAGTTTATACAGAACCCGCCCAAGGGGGTGCATATCCTGCTATCGTACCGGGACGATTTTCAGCAACTGATTGACCAATTGGAACTGCCCGCCCGCACCGAGCATATCAATTTTGAGCAGGTGAAGCTGCTGGGCTACCCCGAAGCGGCGGCTTTTTTAAAGGGCTGCCCCGCCCTTATCATACCCGAACAGCAGTTGAACCGCCTGTTAAAAGAGGCTTCCACCATTGATACCCCACTTGCCCTGCGCCCCATTGTGCTGAACCTGCTGGGCATTATTGCACAGCAGATGGCGGGGCAGCCCAGCCTGCCCAAGCAGGAGGGCGGCCTGATACGCCGCTACATATTGGGCAGCTTAGGCAAGGAGCTACAGCAGGAACGGGCCACAGTACTAAAAGCCATACTCACCGATTTTAATACGGCCCGACCCCGCAGCCTGGTAGAACTGTCCCAAAACAGCCACCTGAACATATCGGAATTGGATAACCAAATGCTGGTTCTGCAAAACCGTGGGTTGGTGCGCTGCTTAGATACAACCGAGGACAGCCCCGCCAAAAGAAAATGGCAGGTGGCACACGACTTTGTGGCTCTGCAACTGGAGAAAGTGGTGCATGGGATTGGCAAAACCCTTTGGCAAAGGGCGAGACCCTGGTTGGCACCGGCTTTGACTTGTTTATTGTTCATTTTGGGTATTAGCTATGCGGGTGTTTTTGGGGAGTGGAAGAAGAAGGAAGCCATTAGTATTTTAAACAAGGCTGAGCTCACTTGGAATGGCGAGACAAAGACGGTAAGTTCTCATGGTTTTATAAAACTAAATGATAGTGAATTTAGATTGATATTGCCTATCCTAGTACAATTGCAACCTGATTCCTTGGATTTAGATTTTTATAATAATACACTTTGGCAATGTTAAGCCTTTACCATTTTAGCTTTCTTTACAGCAGTAACCGGCTTTAGCTTTTTGCCAGCATTACCTTTTTTGTAGTTGCGGATAAACGCGCTGATTTCCTGGCTGGCTTTATCGGTTAATGGCTCGCTTTTTATTACAAAATCAACGCCTGCAGGTTCTTTTATATGTCCCATCGTACTACGATTTAAAATATTTATCAATGAGTATCTGTGCCGATTGTGTTGGAATAATCATCCGGTGCCCACCCAACGTATAGGCACCTAAGGTTCTTTCATAATGCTGAATAAGTTTTGTTTTTGCAGTAAAGCCAACAAACCCTTCAAAACCATGTTGAAATGAAACCTTACAGGCATGGGCTACTAAATTGCCCGCTACCCCTTCGTAAAGTTTGCTTTGTCCGATGTTGAACGACGCATTTTCGAGCAAGTGCATATATACATGATCTGGCTCTATTGATAAACTGAGTAAGCCCTGAATAATGCCGGGATTATTGGATATTGTCAATTTAAAAACTTCTTTCACATCGTTCCCAAGCTCAGCCTTCCAATCAAAATCCCAGCCGTTCTTTTTTGTTATTTGCTTTAAGTCGGGCTTTGTGAACCGCAAAACTTCCGTAGCAAAACTATCCCCCGGAGATAGTATTTTGAATAGAATTCGTCAACTTATCTACAATAAAATCGAGATGTATTTTTTTAGTTGCTCCCACAATGTAAATTTACTGAATTTTACTCTTTTACTGGCATTTAAGCGTCACCCTTTTTACTTAAAAGGCATGTCCTGTCACCCCTTCTTCAATTGCTCTCGCAAATAAGCAATCTCATCATCCTTGTCCTTCATCATTTATCAAAAACCTCTTTGTCAATAGTATAGGTATTATTGCTAACACCAACTTTATTGTTATTGTATTTAGCATTTTCATGGTTATTAAAAGTACTATTACATATCGTGCTGCCAAAAGTCAAAAAATGCTCCTCCCTCACTTCCAGCGCTTTGGCAATATCGGCCAGCCGGGCAAAGTTCATACTGCCTGCATACCAGAAAGATACTAATTGAAAGTCCGTAAAAGTATCGCCAATGCTGACTTTCAAAACCACGTATAGAAATATAATTGCACCCGGTAAGAAACTCCGGCAATGAGCAGATTAATTAATAATCACATCCCCCAATCCCTCTGCCAGTTTGCGGTCGTTACCCAGCCGCGCTACTTTGTTCTGCCCGCCCAGCTTCCCGATGCTTTTCATGTATTCAATAAAGCCCCCTTTCCGAACCAGGGTTATTTTGAGGGGCTGAAGAATATTACCCGCCTGTAAATCATCGTAATATACGTTTTTTTGCCGCATACAGTCGTTCAGCGTTGCTGCAAACCTGCCGGTATCTGCCGGAAGCGTTTCAAACTCTATGAACCATTCGTGGTAGCTTTTACCCTCCCCCTGTGCCACAAAGGGCGCCACGGTAAACTCCGTAACACTGGCCGGGCAACGTTCAAGCGTTTGCAGCATGGCCGCTTCTACCTCCTCGCCGATGACATGCTCTCCAAAAGCAGAGATAAAATGCCTGGTTCGCCCCGTAACGATGAGGCGGTAAGGATCAGTAGAAATAAATTTAACCGTATCCCCGATATTATATCCCCAGAGCCCGGCATTGCTGTTGATGATCAGAGCGTAGTTTTCCCCCACTTTCACATCGGCTAAGTTCAGGCGCGTCGGGTTTTCATTAAATATTTCACCCGCCGGTACAAACTCATAAAAAATGCCACTGTTGGTATTGAGCAGGAGACCGTTACTTTCCTGGCTGTCCTGAAAGGCAAAAAAACCTTCGCTCGCCGGAAACAATTCTATACAATGAACCGGCCGGCCAATGCTCTGGTAGAGTTTCGTTTTGTAAGGCTCAAAATTAACTCCCCCCTGTACCATAACGCTGAAGCCGGGAAAGAGTTCTCCTACCGATTTTCCGCTTTTCGCTGTCAGCCTGTCGAAATACATCTGCATCCACGGTGGAATGCCGCTGATGAGCGTCATTGGCTGGGCAATGGTTTCTGCAACGATCTTATCCAGTTTCTCCTCCCACTCCTCAATACAATTGGTGGTATATGAAGGCAACTGGTTGGTACGCAGGTACCTGGGCACATGGTGGTTAACGATACCGCTAAGCCGCCCGGTAGGGATACCCCCCACCCTTTCGAGCTCGGGCGAACCACTCAGGAAAATCATTTTACCATTGGCAAACTTATAGTTGCCGGTTTCTGCCATATAGCAAAGCAGGGCATTGCGTGCCGTATTGATATGGTTGGGAACAGAATCTTTGGTGATGGGGATGTATTTGGCTCCGCTGGTGGTGCCGCTGGTCTTGGCAAAGTAAATGGGTTGTCCCTTCCACAATACATTGTGCTTACCTGCTTTAATCTTCTCAATATAAGGCTTGAACTGTTCGTAGTCCCGCAGGGGCACAGCCTGGGCAAAGTTGTTATGGTTGGTAATGTCTGCGAAATGATGGTCTTTACCAAACATGGTCTTTACACCCGTTTTCAGCAGGCTGTTCAGGATGTTCTGCTGATCGGCAACTGCCGTCTGCATGCTTTTGCGCACCTGTTTGTGTATGTACCCGGCGAATGGTTTTGCCAGCAGCGATTTTAAATTCATAATGTATCAGGCATGCTTGTTTATTGTCAGATGTCCCTATGCTTATTGTTACTCCTTGAGTTTACCCGGCAAAAATAGTCAATTCTTTTATCAGCCATCCCGGCTAACAGAAGCCATCCAAATGTCTGCAAGCTATCGTACCGGTCTCAACCACGGGCATAAGCTAACAGGCACATTTCCATTCGGTATCCAGATCAATTACCGTAACCACCGTGGTCTGTGTGGCCTCCTGGGCAAAAACCACCCGTACACGCTGCCTGTCGTGCGTAACGCCCTCTATTGCATATTTGGGATGAAGCGGGTCGCTTAACGCAGATTTACCGGTATTAACGGTGCCCTTCTGCATGATTTCGCGTATCTCAGATTCATCGATGTGCCGGCAGGCCATACGGCAGCGGGCATGCCGACTGAATTTCAGCAGTACCACAGTACGGTTAAAACCGGTCGCCGCCTCCGGTTCCGCAACCTTTGGCCGCCTCGTATCGGATGATGGCGCTGGTACAGGCGCTGCAGGCCTCGTTTTCAGGTACCGCACCAGCAGCAGCAGTACCGCCATAATCCCCAGCAGTATATATGGAAATATTTTCTTATTCATCTAAAACCAACGGCGAAAATGATCCCCGAAAGTAAGGGATTCCGATGGTATGCCGGAAAAGTATTACAGGATTATGACAGAGACCGGCTGAAGCACCCTGAGGCAATGATTTAACCATGCTTTGTGCATACTTTGTATCTTTGCAAGGCATGAATAAAACCGTGGCACTGCATACATTGGGCTGTAAGCTGAACTTCTCCGAAACCTCAACATTATCAAGGTTACTGGAGCAGGAAGGTTTTGCCAAAATTGCTTTTGATGAAGTAGCAGACGTATATGTGATCAATACCTGCTCCGTCACCGAAAACGCGGATAAAGAATGCCGCCAGTTGGTGCGCCGCATACAGCGGAAAGCTCCCGAAGCCATGGTGGTCATCACCGGTTGTTATGCACAGCTCAAGCCCAAAGAAATCGCCACCATACCGGGAGTGGATCTTGTGCTGGGAGCCGCAGAAAAGTTTAACATTACCGAACACCTCAGGAATATTGTAAAAGGAGATGCAGCAAAAATATGCAGTTGCGATATAGAAGAAGTAAACACTTTTACCGCAGCCTATTCCCTGAATGACCGTACACGTACATTCCTGAAAGTACAGGATGGCTGTGATTACAATTGCGCTTTCTGTACCATACCGCAGGCAAGAGGTAAAAGCCGGAGCGATAGTATCAGTAATGTGATCGGTAATGTACAGGCACTGGCTGCGCAAGGGGTAAAAGAAGTGGTACTCACAGGAGTAAACCTTGGCGATTTTGGTAAAGGCATACACGGCGGACGTAAAAAAGAAGAAAGTTTTTTTGAGCTGGTACAGGCGCTTGACGATACCCCCGGTATGGAACGCTACCGCATTTCTTCTATTGAACCCAACCTGCTGACGAATGAAATCGTTGAATTTGTAAGCAACAGTAAACGCTTCATGCCGCACTTTCATATTCCCCTGCAAAGCGGCAGCAATAAAATACTGGCAATGATGCGGCGGCGGTACAAAAGGGAGGACTATGCCGAGCGTGTCGGGCTGATAAAAACCCTGATGCCGCATTGCAGCATAGGGGTAGACGTTATTGTTGGTTTCCCCGGCGAAACGGATGAGGATTTTGCCACCACATTTGATTTTTTACACAGTTTAGATATTAGTTACCTGCACGTGTTTACTTACTCAGAAAGAGCGAATACCGCCGCGCTTGACATCAGCCCGGTTATCCCTGTATCCGTTCGCAATGAAAGAAATAAAGTACTCCGCAACCTGTCTTACCGGAAACTGCAATACTTTACCGGCCACTACAGGGGTGAAATACGTAAAGTATTGTTTGAAGGACAGCAAAAGAATGGCATGATGGAGGGCTATACAGACAACTATATTAAAATTACCGCCCCTTACCAGGCCGGCAAGGCCAATACCGTGGTGGAGTGGATGGTATAACCCATTAATAAAAGTATCATGGAATCAAATAAATACCAGGTTACCATCAAATTTGAAATGGATGATGCCTTCATGGGTTTTGTACCCCAGCACCGGGTATTTATCAACCAACTGATCGACAAGGGCATCATCGATTATTACGCGGTAAGTATGGAAACCCAGCGAAGCTGGATACTCATGAATGCCGGCAGCAAGATAGCTGTTGAAGAATACCTCATGCAGTCCCCCCTTTATAAATACTGGACCATTGAAATTGACGAGCTATTTGTGTACGACGGGCAAACCTACCGGTTGCCGGCCGTACAGCTCAATTGATGCAGCCCCCCGGAATAAGCCTGCTACTCACTCTGGTTCAGCAGGCAACGGAACGACAAGCGGCGAATATCCCTTCACCCGGAAAGCCGTTTTGTTGGCCGTTTCTCCGAGCAGGTTTCCTCTTTTGGTATAAACCACTACAGCTCCACCAGAGCCCCCCAGGCGACCGCCAAAAAAAGGAGGTGAAAACATTTTGATCATGGCTACATTACGCGTATTTATACCCCGGAAAAGATCGAGTTCTACGGGTGTTTCGTCGAGATAAAACCCTACCTCATCACCCCGCCACAGTGCGATCGGCACATCCTGCCCGTTTACCTTCTTAAACCCAAACCTGATCCCCGCCACCCTGTTCTGCAGGTAAAAATATACTGTCTGGCCATTGGCTTCGGCAGGATCATCCAGTAAGTCAATAATACGCGCACTGGTCGATTTGAATAATCCATGGGTGTACAGTTGCTCAAAAAGTTCGATAGGCCTGAGCCGCTGGCCAAAGACCGTAACCACAGGCAAAGCCTTTGTACGGCTTAAAAAAACGGTATCATCATCAACCGCAATCCCCTCAACAGCAAGGCTGTCCGCAACACCAACCGATACCGTTTCCCTGACCATTTTTGCCGCGGGCAGAAACACCGCATCAAGTACGGTATTGATCCGGATATCAAGTACATCGTTATCCCCGCCATCATTTCTCGAAAAATAGATACTTGCCGCATCGGGAAACATATTGTTTGCATACGCAAAGCTGCCATTATCACCAACAGGGATAATCACCTGTTTAAATGCCCCGTTCGTGGTTAAAAACAACGTTTTAAGACTGCTGATACCCGAAGGCTTTTTCACCTTCCCCTGTATAGTAAAAACGGCCTGCATCGCTGAGAAAAAAAGCCTGTAGCTACCCCTCGCTATATTTGCGGGCAATATAAGGGCCGTCATACACTTACCATCAACCAGCGGCCAGCGCATTTGCCAGGAGCTGTTGTTTTCATTCACCAAATTGAGAAAAAGCGTACCCGCAGGCGGAGTGGTATCGTTGATGGTATAAAGTGCAGAAATGATAAGGGTATCGCCTGGCTGCAACTGTCGTTTATTAAGCCGCACCGCCAGTTCATCGCGTTGCGCATATGTAACCAACGGAAGCAATACAAAGAGAACGCCTACAGCTATCTTATTTACACGGGGCATACAGAAGTTTAGAAATCTTTTGCAAAACTACTTGCAAAGTATAATGTTTTGAAATAAAGTTGTCGAACTTTTCTGTTTCACTTTAATACTCATCCGGCTTAACCGACAACGATACCCAGGGCGGAGAATAGCCCCTCACCCGGAAAGTATTCCGGTTACCTTTGGCTGCATCATCATCGCCCCGCTTGGTATAAACGGCTACCGCACCACCATCACCGCCGGGGTTGCCTGTAAAAGGTGGCGGATAGGTTTTGATAATGGCCACATCATTTACATTAATCAGTTCAATCTGCCGGATATCCACCCGCATTTCATCCATATAAAACTGTACCACACCACCACGCCAGGACGCCGTGGGAAAGGAGCCGGCACTTGTAACATTGAGTCCCGCTACCCGTGAACCCAGAAACTGCAAAACAGTCTGACCAACAGCAGCGGTATTGTCATCAAGCAGGTCAATGATGCGTTCGTTCATATCCCTGAACAGTCCCCTCGAATAGCGTTCGTTAAACAACCGGGCACGACTGAGCCGTTGCCCGAATACAATGACCGTGGGCAGGGATTTTGACTTTCCGAGTAAAGCAGTATCATTATCCAAACGGTTCATCGCCGCAGTATCAGCAGGAAAGATGGCCGCATCTCCAATAACAAGGTGTTCGATCTTCGTTTTGCCCACGGGCAGGTATACCGAATCTAAAATGGTACTGATGCTGATGTCCAGGTCATCATTTTTACCGGTCTTTTTTACAAAAGAGAGTGTGGCCATATTGGGGAACAGGCTGTTCCGGTACGCGAAACTGCCATCCTCTTCAACGGCCACATCGCGCTCCAGGAAAGCCCCGTTACCCGTCAGCAGAACGGACTTCAGTACCTTCAAGCCCTCAGGCTGCTTCACCTGCCCGCGCACAGTAAAAAATGCCTGTAATGCTGAAAAATATAGCCGGTAGCGCGGCCATTGGTCATGGAATCCGGTAAAAGTATAGCCGTTTCCGAAACACCATCAAGCAATGGCCAGCGCAATTGCCAGGACCCGCTGTTTTCATTCACAATATTGAGGAAAAGGGTGGCTGCCTTAGGGGCTTTACCGTTTACGCTGTAGCTGGCGGAAATGTGCAGGGTATCCCCGGGTTGCAACTGGTGTCTGCTGAGTGTTACCTGTAATGTATCAGATTGTGCCTGAACCCGAACGATACACACCACCATAAAAAAAATGGCGACCATTTTCACCAGGTATTGCATAACATTACGCTGCATAACTTTTTAGTTGCTTCTGATACTAAATATACGGGAAATATAAAGGCAACAATAAATATTGTGATGACAGGTAACAATGGCATCATACAGGCATCGTTGGGAAACAGGGCTGAAATACGGTGGCTGTTACGGATAAAAGGTGCAGTTAATATCCTGACACCAGGTATGTATTGGCTGCTTCGGCCACTTCAATGGCCGCAAACGAAGAGAGGATATCCGCTTTACCCTTTTTTACACAGAGGGTATGCTCATAATGGGCAGAAGGTTTACCATCTTTGGTACGGATGGTCCAGCCATCAGCATCGGTCTTAACATCCTTTTTACCAAGATTCACCATAGGTTCTATAGCAATGACAAGACTTTCATTGAGCTTGGCGCCACTGCCCCTTTTGCCGTAATTGGGTACCTGTGGCTCTTCGTGCAGTTCACGCCCCAGACCATGGCCTACAAGCTCACGTACCACACCATAGCGGTGTTTTCTTTCTGTCAGTTCCTGCACCGCAAAAGCGATATCCCCAATCCTGTTGCCGGCAACAGCTTTTTCAATACCCGCATAGAGCGAGGCCTTCGTAACACGCATCAGATCAATGGCAGCGGTACCCGGGTCTTTAAGGGCAAAAGTATAGGCACTGTCGCCATGAAAACCATTCTTGAACACCCCGATATCTATCGAAACAAGATCGCCCTCCTTAAGGGTATCCGTTGTGGGAAACCCATGCACCACAGCATCGTTAACAGAAATGCAGGTAGAGAAGGGATAATCGTCAAATCCTTTAAAAGAAGGCACCCCTCCGTTATCGCGGATAAATTGCTCAGCAACTTCGTCTAAATACAAGGTAGTAATACCCGGACGCAGCAACCCTGCCAGCGTGGCAATGGTTTTGCTCACGATAAGGCTGCTCTCGCGAATAAGTTCTATCTCAGCATCGGTCTTGTAATAAATCATGCTTTCAGTTTTTCCGGATGGACTGTTGCTATTATATGTTGTGTCAAAACAAACCCCGACGTTTTGCGCCAGGGTTTGTGTGTAATCTTATTATTGAGGACTTACATACCAGAAGCAGAAGTCACTGCCTGGCGTCCCTGTACCCTGCCACCGCTCATGAGGCCATCATACTGGCGCATGAGCAACTGGGTTTCTATCTGCTGAAGGGTATCCAGAATAACCCCTACCATGATCAGGAGTGATGTGCCACCAAAGAAGGTAGAGAAACCCTGGGTCATGTTAACAAATACCAGTTGACAAAGACCGGGAAGTATACCCACAAAAGCAAGTAATACAGCACCCGGAAGCGTAATCCTGTCCATAATGGTACCGATATAGTCGGCCGTAGGCTGACCCGGCTTGACGCCCGGAATAAAGCCGTTACTGCGCTTCAGGTCTTCAGCCATTTGTTTGGGGTTAAAGATCAGCGCCGTATAAAGAAAGGTGAATGCGATAACACAAATAGAGTATACGATCATGTAAACAACATTCGTGTGATCGGTAAAGTATTTTGTCCAGCCACTTGCGCCGGCATTAAAACCAGAGAAGATGGTAGGCAAAAAGAGTATGGCCTGTGCAAAGATGATCGGCATTACACCGGAAGCATTTACCTTGAGCGGGAGAAAGTTACGCGCTCCGCCAATCTGGCGGTTACCCACCAGTTGCTTCGCATAGCTTACCGGCAATTTACGTGTACCCTGTACCAGCATGATCAGCCCCATAATTACAGCGAAGAGGAAAATCAGTTCCACGAGCAGGATAAGCAAACCTCCAGCACCACCTGCACGGCTTGTAGTCCGCGACGTCCATTCCTGCATAAAAGATTGCGGCAGACGGGCAAGGATACCCACCATGATGATAATAGAAGTACCGTTACCAAGCCCTTTATCTGTAATCTTTTCACCCAGCCACATTACAAAGAGGGTACCTACAGTAAGTATAACTACAGTCGACAACCAGAAGTAGGCACTAAAGGCAGGAAGCAAAGCTGCGTTGCCCGGGTTTTTGAGGTAACCAATATAGGCAGCCGCCTGAAAAGCGGTAACGCCTACCGTGAGGTAGCGGGTCCATTGGTTAATTTTTTTCCGTCCGCTCTCCCCTTCTTTCTGTATTTTCTGCATCTGCGGAACCAGGATGGTCATCAGTTGCATAAAGATAGAAGCCGAGATATAGGGCATGATGCCAAGTGCAAAAATAGAAGCTTTGGAAAAAGATCCGCCCACAAATGCATCAAGTAACCCGAGGATACCTTCTTTAGGGTTTCCGGAGGCTAATTTGGCCTGTTCGTTAGGATCGATACCGGGGAGAACAATATATGAACCCAGCCTGTATATGAATATGAGCAGGAGGGTGTAAAGTATCTTTTTACGCAACTCCTCAATACTCCAGATATTCTTAAGCGTTTGAATGAATTTCTTCACTGACTTAAAGCGATTTTAATGATGTGATTTGTCTTAACCAAAAAAGACGCATCCAGGATGCGTCGTACAAATATCGGTAATTTATTTGACTATCTCTACGGTTCCTCCCGCAGCCTCAACCGCAGCCTTGGCTTTCGCACTCACAGCATTCACCTTGAAGCTGTACTTGCCTTTGATTTCGCCGTTTCCAAGCAATTTAACATTGTCAAACTGACTGATCAAACCATTGATATAGAGATTGGGCAGGTTGAATTCGGTAATGCCGTATTTTTCAGACAACTGGTCGATCTGGCCAATATTAAGCACTTTATACTCCACACGATTGATGTTCTTGAAACCACGCTTAGGAATACGGCGCTGGATCGGCATCTGACCACCTTCATGTGCCATTTTACTCTTGTAACCAGCGCGGCTCTGCCCACCTTTGTTACCCTTGGTGGAGGTTCCGCCTTTACCACTGGCCTCACCACGACCTATACGCTTTTCTTTGTGTGTTGCGCCTTTTGCAGGCCTGAGTTCATGTAACTTCATTTTTTTTGATTTTGTACTTTACGGGGTATCACCCCTCGCAATGAATAATACTTTTGGTTGTGTTGAGGATCAACAGTGAGATCAGGCTACCTCCTCCACTTTTACCAGGTGGTTTACTTTTGTAACCATACCCAGTATCTGTGGCGTAGCTTCTACTTCTACAGTAGCGTTCATTTTTTTTAGACCAAGGGCTTCCATGGTTCTTTTCTGACGCTCTGACCTGTCGATCACGCTTTTAACCTGTGTTATTTTAATTTTTGTCATAACAAATGCTTTGGCTGGTCTGCGGACCAGTACTTTATCCGTTAAATACTTTCTTTAAACTGATGTTGCGGGTTTTGCTTACAGCAATAGGCTCGCGTAAGGTAGCCAATGCCCTGAAAGTCGCTTTTACCACGTTGTGTGGATTTGCTGAACCAAGGCTTTTGGCAAGAACATCGGTAATACCTGCACTTTCAAGTACAGCACGCATACTACCTCCGGCAATTACACCCGTACCATGGGCAGCAGGCTTGATCAATACCTTGGCCGCTCCTTCTTTTGCAAACTGGTCGTGAGGAATTGTACCATGCATGACGGGTACTTTGATCAGGTTTTTCTTTGCATCTTCGATACCCTTGGTAATCGCTTCCTGCACTTCTTTGGCTTTACCCAAACCATGACCAACAACACCCGCTTCATTTCCAACCACCACTAATGCAGAGAAACTGAATGCACGACCACCTTTTGTAGTTTTAACCACACGGTTGATCGATACCACTTTCTCCTTCAGTTCCAGGTCTCCGGCTTTTACCCTGCTTAAAATTAAATTTGCCATGTATATTCTTTGTTAGAATGTTTAGTGTATTAAAATTGTAACCCGCCTTCCCTTGCGCCTTCTGCTACTGCTTTTACACGGCCATGGTAAAGATTACCCCCGCGATCGAAAATTGCAGTAGTAAGTCCCAGTTCCGTTGCTTTACGGGCAATAGTGGCACCAACCAGTTTACTTTTTTCAGTTTTATTCACTTTCTGGGCAGCAATTTCTTTGTCTTTGGATGATGCAGATGCCAATGTAACACCAGACTCATCATTAATCAGTTGTACATAAATATCAGCATTACTGCGAAAAACACTCAGCCGGGGCTTTGCTGAAGTACCTGATATCTTTTTACGGATACGGTACCTGATTTTTTGTTTTGCAACTCCTTTGTTGTTCATCTTGTTCTGTTTTGTATTTCCCGATACTGCCGGGAAAATTGAATAATTATACACCCGCCGGTTGAACGGCTCGGTTATTTAACGGTTACTTACCCGCGGATTTACCTGCTTTTCTCCTCAATACCTCGCCTGCAAACTTCACACCCTTACCCTTGTATGGTTCAGGCTTACGCAGGCTCCGGATTTTAGCACAAACCTGTCCCAGCAACTGTTTATCGATACACTCAAGGTTGATCACGGGGTTTTGCCCTTTTTCCTGTGCTGTAGCCACAGTCAGTTCCTTAGGTATTTCAAAAATGATATTGTGCGAATAACCAAGGGCGAGATCAAGAATATTGCCCTGGTTGGTAGCCTTATAACCCACGCCCACCAGTTCCATTTTCTTTGTATATCCTTCAGTTACACCTTTAACCATATTACCGATCAGTGAACGGTAAAGACCATGCATCGCACGATGGCGGATCTGGTCGGTTGGCCTGCTGATCGTTACATTACCATCTGCAATCTCAATAGTGATATCCGGATCAACGGTTTGTTTCAGTTCACCCTTGGGTCCTTTTACACTTACCACATTGTCCTTACCCAGTGTAATGGTTACACCTGCAGGAATCACAACCGGTTTCTTACCTATACGACTCATAATTATAAATTTATACTGTTTGATTTACCGACCGGTCAGCTTAGTATAGTTTCAGCTTAATGTACCGGTAAATAATAATTTGCATTAATAAATGTTACACAATACCTCTCCGCCTACATTCTGCACTTTAGCCTCCTTGTCCGTCATAACCCCTTTTGAAGTGGAAATAATGGCAATACCCAAACCATTCTTCACACGCTTGAATTCCTCAGGCTTGGCATATGTACGCAGACCCGGGCGGCTTACCCTTTCCAGGCTCTGGATAACGGGCAACTTCGTAGCTGCATCGTATTTCAACGCGATCTTGATCACCCCCTGCTTACTGTCATCTTCAAATTTGTATTTGAGGATATAACCCTTTTCGTACAGGATCTCAGTGATGCGCTTTTTCAGGTTACTGGCAGGAATCTCAACGATTCTGTGGTTGGCCATTTGCGCATTGCGGATTCGGGTAAGATAGTCTGCTATAGGATCAGTTACCATAATATTTTGTAATTGATTGTTCTTAATATTGTTTCTGCCGTGGTTTCAACTGTGGTGACCTTCGGCACTGTTCTTAAATTGATTACCAGCTCGCCTTTTTGACACCGGGAATCTTACCCTGCAAAGCCATGTCACGGAACATTACCCTGGAGAGGCCAAAGTGGCGCATATACCCTTTGGGGCGACCTGTCAACTGGCAACGGTTCTTTAAGCGCACCGGAGAAGAATTCCTGGGTAACAAATCCAGCGCTGCATAATCTCCAGCGGCTTTCAATGCTGCCCTTCTCTCCGAAAACTTTGCGTTCATTGCTTCACGCTTGCGTTGCCTGGCTTCTACTGATTTTTTTGCCATATTCTTTTTTTAGTATTTAGTAGTACATACCGGGCGATCATTGATCCGTCGTGCCATCAACTGCGCCGGTACTTTATACCTGTCTTATTTCTTTACGTTTTTGAAAGGCATACCCAATTCTTTCAGCAATTCGAATGCTTCTTCATTGGTACCCGCAGTGGTTACGAAAGTAATGTCAAGACCAGTGATCTTGTTCACCTTATCGATATCGATTTCGGGAAAGATGATCTGTTCAGTAACACCAAGGGTGTAGTTACCGCGTCCATCGAAAGACTTGTCGTTAATCCCCTTGAAATCGCGTACGCGCGGCAGCGAAACAGATACCAGCCTGTCGAGGAATTCGTACATCTTTACGCCGCGGAGGGTAACACGTGCCCCGATGGGCATGTTCTTACGCAACTTAAAGTTTGAGATATCCTTTTTAGACATGGTAGGCACTGCTTTCTGACCCGTAATATTGGTCAACTCATCCACAGCGATATCGATCAGTTTTTTATCAGCCACGGCACCGTTTACACCGCGGTTAAGACAAATTTTGGTGAGTCTTGGTGCCTGCATCACCGTTTTATAGCTGAATTTTTTCATTAAGGCAGGCACAACTTCCTTCTTGTATTTGTCTGCCAGTCTCGGAGTGTATGTTGCTGTACTCATTATTTAATTACCTCCCCTGATTTTTTTGATACACGAACTAATTTACCATTTTCGCGGGTGCGCTTAACCTTGGTTGGTGCACCAGCCTTGGTGTCCCAAAGCATAACATTACTGATGGCTATCGGTGCTTCCTGCTTAACGATACCGCCCTTGGTATTACCTGCGCTGGGTTTGGTGTGTTTGGTAACGATATTTACACCCTCTACCAGTACACGGCTTTTATCGAGAATAACCTCCAGCACCTTGCGGGGCTTCTTCAGGTCTTTATCCTCTCCGGTAATGACTACTACCGAGTCGCCTTTCTTAATGTTAAACTTGGGTTTAAATCTTGTACTCATTGTATTATTTGCTTTTCAGCGTTTACTTGTTGATATAACCGGCATTACCGGTGATTTTACAGCACTTCTGGCGCCAGTGAAATGATCTTCATGTATCCTTTATCACGCAACTCCCTGGCTACAGGGCCGAAAATACGTGTACCCCTGGGTTCATCAGAATTGTTGAGCAACACAACAGCATTGTCATCAAAACGGATATAAGAACCGTCTTTACGACGCAGCTTATTTTTTGTCCGTACAATAACCGCCTTGCTTACCGTTCCTTTTTTAATACCACCCGCAGGCATAGCATCTTTTACTGTAACTACAATCTTGTCGCCGATCTTTGCGTAATCCTGCCCGCTATTGCCGAGTACACGGATACACAGTACTTCTTTGGCACCGCTGTTGTCCGCTACGTTTAGTCTGCTTTCTTGCTGTATCATTTTATTTTCTTTTTTAGCAACCAAACCTGGGTAAGGCTGCTATCTGCTTTGTACTATATACGTTATACTGAATACTTATTTCACTTTCTCTACCACTTCCACCAGCCTCCAGCGTTTTGTTTTGCTGAGGGGGCGCGACTCCATGATTTTTACGGTATCACCGATCATACACTCGTTTTTTTCATCGTGTGCATGAAACTTGGTAGACTTCTTTACGAACTTACCATAAAGAGGGTGCTTTACTTTACGCTCCACATTCACAGTAATGGTCTTATCCATTTTGTTACTGGATACCACACCTAATTTCGTCTTTCTTAAATTTCTTTCAGCCATTGTAATGTATTTATGGTTTTTTAGAAACCGAGTTCCTTCTTTCTGAGTTCAGTTTTCAATCGGGCAATATCCTTCCTCAGGCCACGGATACTTACCGGGTTTTCGAGTGGGGTCATGGCGTGTGCGAAACTGAGTTTCTTCAGGCGCATCTCATCTTCCTGGATCTTCGCCTTCAGGTCTGTTTCGGACATCCCTTTTAAACTGTTAAGAAAATCTGCTTTATTGCTCATTGTATTATTTTTTTATACTGAACGTACGGTTGGTTATTCTGTATAATCCCTGCGGATAACAAATTTTGTTAAAATCGGCAGCTTCTGTGCCGCAAGTGCGAAGGCCTCTTTAGCCGTCTGCATGGGTACACCATCCGCTTCAAACAGGATACGTCCCGGTTTGATGATAGCTGCCCAACCTTCGGGGTTACCCTTACCCTTACCCATACGTACTTCTGCGGGTTTTTTGGTGATGGGCTTATCAGGGAAAATCCTGATCCACACGTTACCTTCACGTTTCATATGGCGGGTCATGGCCTGGCGCGCACTTTCAATCTGGCGGCTGGTTAACCAAACACTGTCCAATGCTTTTAAACCAAAGGTGCCAAACGCAATAGACGTCCCTCTTTTGGCATCTCCCTTCATTCTGCCTTTTTGCGTTTTCCTGTGCTTTGTTCTTTTTGGTTGTAACATTTTATGTTAATTTGATAAATGCTGAAATTATTGATAATGGTTCTGTTCCGGGTACAGAAGATTAATTCCTTCTTCCGCCACCGCCGCCGCGTTGTCCGCCGCCGCCGCCACGCCTGTCTCCACCACCACGCCTGTCATCACGGCGATCATCCCTCCTGTCATCACGACGCTCACCACCTGCTTTTTCGTTACCGCTGGCAATAAAATTGGGGTTAAGGTCGCGCTTGGTCAGCACTTCTCCTTTACAGATCCATACTTTCACACCAATTTTACCATACACTGTCAGCGCAAACACATTCGCATAGTCAATATCCATACGCAGGGTATGCAGCGGTGTACGACCTTGCTTGATTTCTTCACTACGGGCAATTTCAGCACCGCCAAGACGGCCACCTACTTTTACCTTGATGCCTTCTGCTCCCATACGGAGTGCTGAAGCAATCGCCATTTTAATGGCACGCTTGTAGCTGATCCTGTTCTCCAGTTGACGGGCAATGGTATCGGCTACAATATTGGCATCCAGTTCAGGACGGCGGATTTCCAGAATGTTGATCTGCACATCGTCCTTACCAGTGAGCTTTTTCAGTTCTTCCTTGATGCGATCCACTTCTCCGCCACCTTTACCAATGATGATACCAGGCTTGGAGGTATGGATAGTAATGATCAGTTTGTTGAGGGTACGCTCAATAACGATTTTGGCAATGCCACCTTTATTGATACGTGCATTCAGATAGTTCCTGATTTTGTTGTCTTCAATCAGTTTGCCGGCATAATCTTTTTTGCTGGCGTACCAGTTACTGTCCCATCCACGGATGATTCCTAACCTGGCACCTATCGGATTTGTTTTTTGACCCATATTTCTAATTTACTGATGTGCTGACTTTTATAGTATTGAAGCGCACCTCGTTTTAGTTTAAAATATCTTGTTTTAAATAAGTCTCTGACATTATGCTTTTGCGTCTACGATTACCGTAACATGGTTGCTGCGCTTGCGCACACGGTAACCACGACCCTGTGGTGCAGGGCGCATACGCTTGATGACACGGGCACCGTCAACAAAAATGGTCTTTACCACCAGTGTACTTTCATCACCACCATCATTCTTCTGCTTCCAGTTGCTGATGGCACTTACCACCAGTTTGCGCAGGGGAACTGCCGGATGCTTGGGATTGTGCTCCAGCACAGCCAGCGCTTTTTCTACCTGCATACCACGTATCAGGTCTGCCAGCAAACGCATTTTGCGGGGCGACGTGGGGTAATTGTTCAATTTTGCTACTGCTTCCATTTTAACTTATATTTTGTAGTGAACAGGTGGAGTCCGCCTGATGCACTATTTTATCCTATTTTCTTACTTGAGTGTCCTTTAAAGTTGCGGGTCGGGGCAAATTCGCCAAGCTTATGACCAACCATAAACTCTGTAACATACACCGGGATAAATTTGTTACCATTGTGAACCGCGAAAGTCTGCCCTACAAAATCAGGCGTAATGGTACTCCTGCGGCTCCAGGTTTTAATCACCCCTTTTTTTACCGATCCGCCGGCCATGCCCAGCACTTTGCTTTCGAGCTTTGCGTCCACATAAGGACCTTTTCTAATCGAACGAGCCATTGTTGTTTATTTTTTTGTTGATTTTTCTCCTGGCTGCTGCCGGAAGAACATTTTAACAATTGATTACTTACTTATTTTTTTACCGTTCCTGCGCTGGATGATCATTTTGTCTGATCCTTTACCACGTGTACGGGTAATTTCACCTTTGGCATACTTACCGGTACGGCTGCGCGGATGACCACCGGATGCACGGCCTTCACCACCACCCATCGGGTGATCTACAGGGTTCATCGCCACACCACGGGTGCGGGGACGGATGCCCTTCCAGCGGTTACGACCAGCCTTACCCATGCTTTCAAGATTGTGGTCACTATTGCTCACCACACCTACCGTAGCGTAGCAGTTGATCAGTATCTTCCTGAGTTCACCACTCGGCATCTTGAGAATAGCATATTTGGTTTCCTTGTTGCTCAACTGGGCAGAAGTACCGGCACTGCGTACAAGGATGCCACCCTGTCCGGGCTGCATTTCAATATTATGTACGTTTGTACCAAGCGGCATGTTCTTAAACATAAGTGCATTGCCCAGCTCGGGAGCAACCGCATCACCACTGACGATTTTCTGACCTACCTGCAGCCCCTGCGGCGCGATGATGTAACGCTTCTCACCATCGGCATAAGCCAGGAGAGCGATAAAAGCAGTACGGTTGGGATCGTATTCGATAGACTTAACCGTAGCTTCAATATCTTTCTTGTTCCGCTTGAAATCAATCTTACGGTACATGGTCTTGTTACCACCGCCGATATAGCGCATGGATCTGCGACCCTGTGAGTTACGACCACCTGTTTTACGTGCGGGTTCGAGCAAGCTCTTTTCCGGTACGTTGGTGGTAACCTCAGCGTAAGCATTTCCTATCCTCCAGCGGGTACCGGCTGTAACCGGTTTAAACTTCCTTAATGCCATTGTTCAATTCGTTTTTATTGTCAACTTTTGCGGCAGTTGCTGCCATTCCTTGTTTGATAATTATACTGTTCCGTACAGATCGATCGTTTCACCTTCTGCAACAGTGATGATCGCCTTCTTTTTCGCAGGCTTACGACCAACGATATATCCGGCTTTGGTGAACTTGGACTTGGTCTTACCGGGCAGAATGCTCGTATTGACACTCGCTACCTGTACACCATAGAAAGCTTCAACAGCTTTTTTGATTTCCAGTTTGTTCGCCTTCCTGTCCACCACAAATGCGTAGCGGTTTTCTTTCTCGGCCAGTTTATTGGCTTTCTCGGACAAAATCGGCTTTACTAATACACCAGAAAGTTTCATAACAACTAATTTGATAATGTTTCCGTTGCGGGTTGCCCTGCAACTGTATTGACTTCTTTTTATGCGACCACTGTGGCCCGCTTCTTATGCTTCAGCCGGTTCCTCCTCTATGCTGAACATTTTTGCTGCACTCTCTGTAAGCAAAAGCACATTCGCGTTAACGATATCGTAAGTATTCATATCGCTCAGCAGGGTACCATTAACGGCAGGTACATTGCGGAGACTCAGGTAAACGTTATCGTTGTATTCAGGAAGCACAAACAGTGTCTTTTTACCACTGATGCTCAATTGCTTGAGGATGCTGGTAAACTGTTTGGTTTTGGGCGCTTCCATGGTAACGTCTTCAACTACCATGATCGCATTTTCCTTTGCCTTATAAGTAAGTGCACTGATTTTAGCCAGGTCTTTTACCTTACGGTTCAGCTTGATATCGTAGCGGTGTGGTTTTGGACCAAAGATGCTGCCACCACCCTTATACAGCGGGTTACGGATATTACCTTTACGGCTGCCACCGGTACCCTTTTGCTTATGCAGCTTTTTGGATGAACCCTTTACTTCCATACGGGTTTTTACCTTGTGCGTACCCTGGCGCTGAGCGGCGAGGTATTGCTTTACCGCGAGGTAAATGACGTGGTCGTTCGGTTCAGTACCAAATATTTCTTCCGGCAACTCAATCGTTCTTCCGGTCTTCTGACCCTGTGTATTTAAAACGTCTACTTGCATATTACTTCTGTATTAAAACGGTTGAACCATTGTGGCCCGGAACTGAACCACTGATTAAAATGTAGTTTTTTTCGGCGAAGATCTTTACCACTTTAAGGCCTTTCAGCTTCACCCTGTCGCCACCCATACGACCCGCCATACGCATACCCTTGAATACGCGGCTTGCATCGGAAGAGTTACCGATAGAACCCGGCGCACGCTGACGATCATGCTGTCCGTGAGATTGCTCACCAACACCACTAAAACCATGGCGTTTTACCACACCCTGGAAGCCCTTACCTTTCGATGTACCGACAACTTCAACGGTATCACCTTCTGTAAAGATTTCACAAGTGATGGTATCACCAACGTTCTTGTCTAATTCGCTATCGCGGATTTCTGTAACTACTTTTTTGGGAGAGGTTTGGGCTTTCGCGAAGTGGTTAACTTCAGCTTTGATGGAGTGTTTTTCCTTTTTATCGCCAAACCCGATCTGGAGGGCATTGTAACCGTCTGTTGCTACGGTTTTCTTCTGTGTAACGACACATGGACCAGCTTCAATAATGGTGACTGCAGTTTGCTTACCATTGGCATCAAAGATGCTGGTCATTCCAATTTTCTTTCCAATAATACTTTTCATCGTATTTTATTTATGTCCAGCGGTCCTTGAATACAAGGACAATAGACGTTCAATTTTTCTATTTAAGAACTTAGCTTATGCCTTTCCTGCTCCTGGTATATTGCATACCGGGACGGGAGGGTTCATTAAGCTTTAATTTCAACATCCACACCACTGGGAAGATCCAGTTTACTCAGTGCATCCACCGTACGGCTGCTGCTGGTGTAAATGTCTAACAAACGCTTATGTGTACACAATTGGAACTGCTCACGCGCTTTCTTGTTAACGTGAGGAGAACGCAGTACGGTAAAAATTTTCTTATGCGTGGGTAAGGGTATTGGCCCGGTTACCACGGCACCGGTACTGCGTACAGTCTTTACAATCTTCTCCGCTGATTTATCTACCAGGTTATGATCGAAAGACTGTAATTTGATTCTGATTCGTTGTGACATATGTAAAGAACTTTTGAATTCCTTTTTTGAATTGGAGTGCAAAGGTAAGGGCTATTTTTTAAAAAACAAAAGTTAAACGCTTTTTTTTACGTTGAAAACCTTCTTTTTCAATCGTACCCGCCACACAGTACCGGTTCATTCAAACTGCCCTTCCAAAAACAGGAACCAGCCTCCCCTGATCAAAAAAACAATAATCAGGTGTTTTCTCAGCGAAAATACCGGGTTTTTCCGGGTTGTATGAACCAGATATCCGTATTAGCTTGCACCTGTACAACACCAAACCACCCGTTTTGAGCCCTGAGGCACCCGTAATAGTGCCAAAACCCAAACCGCAGCACCCACAAGTGCATATCTATTCCTTTGAACCGCTCACCGAACAACACCCCAATCATGGTCTGCAGCAACGGAGATCCGCCATCTCTGTTGCACAGCCATGCGTAACCCATAGCTTGCGGCTAAGTATGACGGGGCAAAACTCGTTGGTACTTAGCACTATCCTCCTGCTGCCTGAGACTTACCCTCCTGCGACTGAGTACTAAGTACTGCTCCCTCCTCAACCAATGTTCACCCATAGATATCCCACTTCCCTTTACAGTGGGATATCAGTGGCGCATCAGTGGCGCATCAGTGGCGCATCAGTGGCGCATCAGTGGGATATCCTACTTTTTGCCATGGTTTGACATAAGATATGAGACGCAAGTATCAGGACAGAACCCGTCCTGCTGCTTGCTAATGCTTATCCTGCTACTGCTCCAGATATAAGATAGCGGGGCAGAGCAGTGGGTTTTAACCCCGATGTTCAACCCCGCGGCATAAGATTGAGGATGCGCCCGGCAAGTACTTACCCCTGCCCTTTGCTGCTTTCAGTAATATTCACTTAATTTGTTATGGGAATGCCCCGGCATTGATCCATAAACAAACACGGTACCATCGTACCAACATCAAAAAAGCGCCCGGCAACAGGCCGTACACAATATGCCAACAGAAAAAGAACCATCCAAAACGCTCATTATTGCTGCTTTTGCCGCCTTATATTTTGTCTGGGGTTCCACCTATGTAGCCATCATTATTGGTGTGGGTGAATTACCGCCCTTTTTATTTGCCGGACTAAGGTTTTTTCTCGCCGGCATGATTCTTTTTGGCTTTTGCAGGCTTAAGGGACAAAAAGTGCCTCCATACAGTTCCATCACCCGTATCTCCATAAGCGGCATCATCATGCTGTCCATCGGCACAGGATCGGTATTTTGGGTAGAACAGTATATCCCCAGTGGCCTGTCTGCCATTATTGTGGCTACTGTTCCGCTCTGGTTTGTACTCATGGACAAGCGCCAGTGGGGGTTTCACCTGCGCAACAAATGGATCATCTTCGGTTTACTCATCGGATTTGCCGGGGTATTGATGCTTTTTGCCGATAAAAAGGTATTCAGCATCGGTGGTGATCAACTGCAGATCATCAGTTTCTTTGTACTGCTGGCCGGTACCATGTGCTGGGCCATGGGGTCTATTTACTCAAAGTATGCCAAAATAGAGGGCGCGCCTGCCATGCGCGCAGCCATTCAAATGACGGCAGCAGGGGTTTTCTCTCTCCTGCTCAGCGGCATTACAGGCGAGTGGGCACATATGGACTGGGGTAAAATAACCTACCACAGTGTACTCGCCCTGCTTTACCTCGTACTCATCGGATCGGTAGTGGCCTATATGGCCTATATCTGGCTCCTGAGTGTACGACCGGCATCACAGGTAGGCACATATGCCTATGTAAACCCGGTGGTAGCCGTTTTCCTTGGCTGGTTTTTTGTTAAAGAACCCCTGAGTCTGCAACAAGGTATCGCCCTCGTTGTTATACTTACCGGTGTCATCCTGGTCAATCTCGCCAAAGAACGAAAATAAATGCTTCCGGTAATCACGCTCCCGCAAGGGCAGTACCTGCCGTAAACGCTTAACACATATAATAATACATCAATAGTATGGCCATGCAACTCCGATCCATCTTATCCTTTCTTGTTTGCTGGCCCGTACTGGCCTGCAACAGCCAGGCTTCAAAATCTTCCGGAAGCGTTACCCGCCAGAATGCTGCGAAGCTGTTTACCCGATACCAAATGAACAAAATCATCCTGCCGCCGGGATTCAGTATTGCTGTATATGCACAGGTGGATAATGCCAGAAGCATGTGCCGGGGCGAACGTACCCTCTTTGTGGGTAACCGCACAGGAGACAAGGTATACGCGGTACAGGACAATGACAACGATGGCTTTGCTGAAAAAGTATGGGTCGTTGATGCAGGACTGGATCAGCCCAATGGGGTAGCTTTTCGAAATGGCAGCTTGTATGTAGCCGAAGTCAGCCGTATCCTCCGGTACGACGATATTGAAAACCGGCTCGCCAATCCACCCAGGCCGGTGGTTGTGTACGATAAATATCCCACGGATGCGCACCATGGGTGGAAGTTCATCGCCTTTGGCCCCGATGGCATGCTCTATGTACCCGTGGGCGCCCCCTGCAATGTTTGTGAAAAAAAAGACCCCATCTATGCCTCCATCACCCGCATCAACCCGGATGGGACCGGCATGAGCATTTATGCCCGGGGCATACGCAATACCGTGGGCTTTGCCTGGCACCCCCAAACAGGTGCGCTCTGGTTTACCGACAATGGCCGCGACAATATGGGCAATGACATGCCGGCAGACGAACTCAATTGCGCACCATCACCGGGCATGCACTTTGGCTTTCCCTACTGTCACCAGGGCGATACCCCCGACCCCGGATTCGGCAAAGACAGTGCCTGCAATGCCTTTACCGCCCCCGCACAAAAGCTTGGCCCCCATGTGGCCGCACTGGGCATGCGCTTCTATACCGGCAAACAATTTCTTCCTGAGTATCAAAACCAGGCCTTTATAGCCGAACACGGCAGTTGGAACCGCGAAACACCTCTTGGCTACCGCGTCATGCTTTGCCGTATTGCGGATAACAAAGTGGTGCAATACATACCTTTTGCCCACGGATGGCTGCAACCCGATGGAACGGTACTGGGCCGCCCGGTGGATATTGAATGGCATAAAGACGGCAGTATGCTCATCAGCGACGACAAGAATGGGCTGATTTACAGGGTCAGGTTCAACCCCTGACCATTTCGCGAACAGTATTGCTGTCTCCCCAACAGCAATACTGTTCGCTGTGCTGTATACAACAGGCGGGCGAACTGTTTATACTATAATAGTATATATACAAAAGCCACGCTACTCAAAAATACCCGCTGGATGGTATAGGAATACCAGGCATTATACTTTTCATTTGCATCAAATAAATCATCAACATGAAAAGGATATTTGCCCTGGCACTGCTCTTCAGCATTACAACGCATACGCTGCAAGCCCAGACTGCCAAAAAACTCAAAAAAATAATTTCACTTACCATTCCGGGAGAAAGTGGTTCAAATGCCGGCAGTGTGGTCTGGCACCCGGTGCTGAAAAAATATTACACCAGTATGATCGGCAATGCCTCTTACGAAATGGCCATATTTGATGCCAAAGGCAAACTGACGGAAGACGAACTGTTTGCCGAATACGATTACAGGGGAATGTGGTACAATCCTGCTGCCAAAAGAATTGAATTCAATTGTTATGATTCTGCCGGATGGGGGCACTTCGTACTTGATGGCAGAGGTAAGATCACCGATAAAGTTATTGACCATGAGGGGATGTATCAGCCGGATAACCAGGCAGTGGGCGTTTGCGATGCTACAGGCAAAAAGATACTGTTTCTGAATACCGACTATGAAGTAGTGGCCTACAATGCCAAAACCGGCCAGTATGAAACAACAATATCAAAAATATACGCGGGCTGCAAAACAAAAAACGAAGCAGATGCCCTCGAACTGGAAGAAGAAGCCACAAGATGGGAGAACAGGAATAAATCCTGCGTACAATACACTGGCCTCCCCAAAGCAGAGTTTGCCATCCTCAATACAGATGCACATAGCATAGAACTCTACAACCAGAAAACAGGGTTGCTCACGGGTACTTACACGATTCCTGAAAACATAGCAGTTTATCCCAATTTCAACTTCAGCTATTCCAATGGTACCTGGTGGTTTTTCAATAAAGAAGAACGTACCTGGGCAGGCTGTAAGTAAAAAACGAACGACATGCTCATCCTGTCCCCGCAACAACTGTTGCGGGGCTTTTTTTAGGATAGCATCAGGAAAAACACCTCCGGGAATCCGTAAAAAAGGCATATTCAGCCTCATCTGCCCTTTCAGCAAAGAATCACGATCAAATATCAAATCTTTGTCATTGATATGTAAAATTTAAGTAACTTCCGCCTACCAAAATTATCATGCAAAATGAGATCAACTAAACAGTTGGCCATAGCAGTCTTTACCCTGCTATTCGGCTTGTCTGCAAGTGCCCAGGAAAAATCGGTAACCGGCACGGTCGTATCAGACGACGACAATACCCCGCTTTTCGGGGTGAGTGTAAAAATCAAGGGGTCCGGTAAGGGGGTACAAACCAATGCGGCCGGATACTACAGCATCCAGGCTAAAAAGGGGGATGTGCTCACGTACAGTTATGTTGGCTACGTACGCCAGGAAATGACTGTAGGCGATGGCAATATGATCAGCATCAAGCTTGTTCAAAGCGACAAGCAGATCGGCGAAGTGGTCGTTACCGCTTATGGTACCAAAAAGAACAAGCGCGAACTGAGCTACCTCGCGCAGGAAGTAAAAGGGGAAGAGATTGCCCAGACCCAGCGCGACAATTTCCTCAATGCCCTCGCCGGTCGTGTGGCAGGCGCCAACATCACCCCTACTTCAGGAGCCCCCGGTGCCTCCACATCTATCGTACTCCGTGGAGCCGTCTCCATCGGCGGCAACAACCAGCCACTGATCGTAGTGGATGGCATCCCCTACGACAACCAGACCATGAATCAGGAAAACCTCGCCCAGGGCAATTCCGTATCATTAGGCAACCGTTCTTCTGACTATGGCAACCGTGCCATGGATCTCAACTCTGAAGACATTGAATCGGTAACCATACTCAAAGGCCCCGAAGCCACCGCACTCTATGGATCAGATGGCTCTTCCGGCGCTATTGTTATTGTAACCAAAAAAGGTAAATCCGGTCGTGGTAATGTCACCTACGACAATTCCTTCCGCTGGGAAAAAGTATACCGCTTTCCCGAGCAGCAGAAAGTGTATGGCCGCGGATTGAATGGTGTTGCCGACCCCAATGCCACCGTAAGCCTCTTTGGCGTGAACAATACGGCATTCTTTGGCCCCAAATACACTCCCAATACCCAACTGTACGACAATTTCAAAAACTTCTTTGGCGTGGGCTTTACCCAACGCCACAACCTGAACGTGGAAGGCGGCAATGACGGGGTTACCTATCGGCTGTCTACCCAATATATGAACCAGGACGGTATGGTACCGAATACCGCTTTTGAAAGACTTAGTGTACGCTTTTCCGGCGGTGCTAAAATCTCAAAGAAGGTCAACATCACTTCCTCTTTCAACTATGTAGCCTCTGTAACAGATAAAGCCAGCAGAGGTGTAGGCGGATATTTTCTCTCCCTGCTTAATTTTCCTGCCGATGTGGATGTACGCGACTACCAGACACCCAATGGCAACCGCAAACTGGTACGCGGTACTTCTGCCCTTACCTCAGAATACGATAACCCCTATTGGGATGTGAACAAGAATACAGCACAGGATAAAACAGATCGTTTCACGACCAACCTTACCGTCAATTATGATCCTTTCAAATGGCTCAACCTCAATGGTGTGGTGGGTATTGATACTTATACCCAAACCGGCGACTTCCTCGTGCACCCCTACTCGCGCTTTGGCGTTTCCACGAATGGTTTCTACTCCATTTACGAACAGATCACCAAAAATCTCAGCACCGTGCTGAAGGGAACACTGAAAAGAAAGTTTGGTCAGTTTCAGAACAACCTTACTGTAGGCTTTACGGCTGATGATAACAAGACCCGGATAGAAGGACAACGCGGCGAGCAGTTTTTTGAGATCAATTACAAATCAATCAACAATACAACCCCGCTTTCCAGGAACGCAGTAACCAACATTTTCAATACCCGTAAAGTGCGTTTCTTCGGCAACTACACCATCGGGTACAAAAACATGTTGTTTGCTTCTTTTGCAGGAAGCCGCGAAGGCTCTTCCACTTTGCTCTCCACTGTAGTGGACAAGAACCCTTACTTCAACTATGGTTCCGCTTCACTCAGCTTTGTCTTTTCAGACCTGAACATCTTCGAGAAACAACATGTGCTGTCTTATGGCAAGGCCCGCATCTCTTATGGTACAACGGGCAAGGCGCCCCTTATCCCCTATGTGATTGATCCCCTCTTTCAGTCGCAGATCACCACAGGTGGTGGTTATGCCTATGGCTTTTTTGGCAACAACCAGGGTCTCCAGCCGGAGTTTACCAAAAACTTTGAAGTGGGCGGCGAACTCAAATTCTTCAAAAACAGGTTGAGCCTCGACGTTACCCATTACGAACTGCGCAGCAGCAAACAGATCCTTTCCGCACGCTCCAGCTATGGCACGGGTTATGTGATCAAATACTTTAATGGCGGTGAAGTGGAAAACAAAGGCTGGGAAGCCGTTATCAATTATAATGTCATCAAAAAGAAGAAGTTCAACTGGGATGTTACGGTCAACTTCGACCGCAACCGGGGCAGGATTGTAAGTATGCCTGCCGACCTGCCCACCTACTATGATTCCGACACCTGGGTATTTGGCAACCTGCGCAGCCAGGTATTTGCCGGTGCCGCCAATGGCAACCTCGCAGGCTATACCTCCGCACGCAACAACGCCGGACAGATCCTCATCAGCCCAACATCAAGCCTACCCAGCTCCAATGGCGACTTTGTTACCGTAGGCAACCGCCAGCCCGACTTCAAAGTAGGGCTCATCAACAAGTTTGATTATAAAGATTTCTCATTATCCTTCAACCTCGACTTCCGCAAAGGCGGCGATGTGTTCAACGGCAATGAATACTATCTTTTCCTCACCGGCGGCAGCACCCGTACACTCGACAGGGAACGCCTCATCAACATCACCGGTGTACTCAACGACGGATTGCAGAATACTGCTACACCAACCCCGAGTACCATCACCGTAAATCCTTATTTCCGGTCAGACTATTTTGGCAGTGGTGTGGCTACAGAAGCCGATTTTATTGAAAGCGTAAACTGGATGCGCCTCAGGGATGTAACCTTTACTTACCGCCTGGCACAATCGGTGGTAAAAAAGCAGAAAGTATTCCGCTCTGCACAGGTATTTGTTACCGGTACCGATCTGTTTATTGTAACCAACTATACCGGTGCCGACCCCAGTGTGAATACCAATACAGCCTTCTCCAGGGGCTTTGGTGGCGCAGGTATCGACTATGGATCGCTTGCTACACCAAGAGGCATCATTGTAGGTTGCAAATTTCAATTCTAATCCATCAAATCATTGTATATGAATCTCAGAATCATTACTACAATCGTTATTGCAGTCACCGCACTTGCATTTACCGGTTGTAAAAAATATTTAGACGTCAACAACGATCCGGACACCCCACAGTTTCCCGATCCCACCAACGTATTCCCCACACAGTTGTCTTCCATACCCAGGGGACTGCAGTTCGACGCACGCTATTGTCTGCGCTATACCCAGATGCTCAACTCCTTTAACGTATCTGCCAGTGCCACCAATGTCAACTTCGACAGGCATGGCTATGCAGCAGGCAGCGATGCCAACGGTGACATCTGGCGCCAGACCTACTTTGGCAACGGGCAGAACCTCGTTTACAACATCAAAGAAGGCCAGACACGCGGCCAGTGGGATGTAGTGGGAGCAAGCCTCGCCCTTGAAGCGCTTATGTTCCAGTATTGTACCGACTATCATGGCGAAATCATTTTTACCGAAGCCTTTCGCGAAAACCAGGCCTTCTTCAAATTTGACGACCAGGAGCTGGTGTACAAAGGCATAGATTCGATCTGCCGCCTGGCACTTACTTTCTTAGACCGTACCGATTACAACCCTGCCTCCCTGCGATTATCCAGGGGCGATTATTCCTATAACGGCGATGTAACCAAGTGGAAAAAGCTGGTCTATGGTATCCTGGCCCGCAACTGGCACCACCTTACCAATAAGTCGAACTACAATGCAGACTCAGTCATCAGGTATTGCGATAATGCCATGACGGTTATCGCAGACGACTTCCTCATCCCCTTCGATGCGAGTAAGAATGACGATGCCAATTTCTTTGGTACTTTCCGCGACAACATGACCGTTTTCCGCCAGAGCAATTTTATTGTGCGGCTGCTCGATGGCAGTACACTAGCCGGCAACAATACCGTTTTCAACCGCGATCCGCGTATGCGTCACCTCCTTGTGATGAGCGCGGATACCACCAATGGCAATGGCGGCTACCGCGGGGTTGATCCTGCTACCGGCGATCCCTTTGATGGTACCACCACCGGCCCCAACGCAAGAAGAAGGATACCCGTACCCTTTGGCGACAGCCTCTATGCCAACGCATTTGCCAGCAATTTCTCAACGAGTACACGCAAATATATCTTTGGCGATAAAGTTGTTTTTCCAGTGATGACGGCCAGTGAAATGAAGTTCATCAAAGCCGAGGCAATGTTCCGCAAAGGCGATAAAGCCGGTGCGCTCACCGCTTTCAGGGAAGGCATCAACGCACATTTCGATTTTATCAACAGGGGTTCTTTCCCAAGATCAAACAACCTGCTGTACAATACCACACCCATATCGGCCACAGAAAGAGCAGACTACCTTGCCAGGCCATATATCAATAAAACCATCGCTACCCTGACCCTCTCCGACATTATGCTGCAGAAATATATTGCACTATGGGGATGGGGCTGTTTTGAAACCTTTGTGGATATGCGCCGCTACCACTATACCGATCTTGACCCGGCAACAGGCTTACAGGTCTATCTCGGATTGGCCCTGCCCAGCCCCTTCTTTGCCAACAACTTCGGTAAACCGGTTTACCGTGTACGCCCGAGGTTCAATTCAGAATATGTATGGAACGTAGAAGAACTGCGCCGCATCGGAGCCCTCAATCTCGATTACCATACTTACGAAACCTGGTTCAGCAAACCCTGATGCTCATTCCAAAATATCAACAAATTATGACGCAAAATACAATCAAGACTGCAGCACTCGCCCTCATAACCCTTATGAGCGCGGCAGCCTGTAAAAAGAATACTTTTCAGGTAACGGAACGGACCTACCCGGATGGTAAGGCATTGGTTAAAGTGGGCTATTTCAGCGCCACCACACTTACCCCTACCGTGATCATGAAGATCAACGGGGCCATCGTCAGCAACGCCCTTACTTACCCCAATGCCTTCCCCGGTGGCGGTTTTAATATGGGGGGCTCACTCAATGCAGATTATATGCAGGTGAATCCTGCAACCGATACGCTTAAAATTTATACCAACGTAACGGGTACCCCCAACGAAATTGCCACCGTATTCCAGGGTACTTTCACCCCCACCGCCGACAAAAAACAAACACTCTATGTATGCGATACCGGCAGTAACATCACTACCGTACTGGCACCGGATGCATTTACCTTCCCCGACAGCGGGCGTACTTTTGTTCGGTTTATCAACCTGATGCCCAATGGTGGTGAGGTGGATTTTTACCGGGGCACAACCCTTGTTGCACCCAAAGTGGCCTACAAAGCCTTTACGGATTATCTCGATCTGCCTCCCAGTGCCGACAGTTTTTTCATAAGACCTACCGGAGCTGCTGCCATACAGGGTACCATCATTGCCCGCCGGCAGATCACCACCACCAACCAGCGGGTGTATTCTATCCTCTGCCGCGGGTACAACGGCATCACCACCGGAAGCCGGATACCCAACATCTCCGGTATTATTAACCAATAAAACGTAGTGTAATGAAATATTTGCAAAAAATCAGCTCCCTTACCTGCACGGCACTGCTCGGCCTGGCCCTGCTCAGTTCCTGCACCAAGAGCAAACCCAATCCCGTCCCCTTCAGCAATCTCCCCAAACTCGATGCCGTACTCGCCCAGAATGCAGAACTGTCTTTATTCAAAGCAGCTATGGAAAAGGCAGATCTCGGTCTTTTCCTTACCGGTGTTGGCGACTTTACCCTCCTGGCGCCCAATAATGCAGCCATGAACAGTGCAGGCATCAATACCACGGCCGATCTTGACCTGATACCCAAAACATCACTGGCCAACTTCCTGCTCTACCATATTCTGGTTGACAGACGTTCGGTGATCAATGTTCCCATCGGCCCCAATGCCACACTCAGTTCACAGAATGGTGTGGTGATGTATGTATCCAAATACGGCAGCGACTACAGCAAGCTCTTTATCAATGGCGCATCTGCTGTAACCAAAGACATACAGGCATCCAATGGTGTGATACAGGTACTCAACCGTCCCCTCGTGATCCCTGTTGGTAACGCCACCACCACCTTGCAGAACATTCCCCAGTACAAACTGTTTCTGCAGGCCATTACCAAAACGGCAACATCCGGCAGTTTCACCGCCACGCCAACCACCATCTTTGCCCCTACCAATACGGCTATGGCGGCGGCAGGTTACGATTCTACGACCATTGCCAACCTGAGCGGAGCCGGACTCACCACCCTTACCGGTATCATCAGGCACCACGCCGTGACAGGTCGCTTTTTTTCCTGCGACCTCCAATCCAAAACATACAAAACAGCACAGGGCACTTTTATTACAGTTGACCTTACCGGTACCCCTACCGTAAAAGGTGCGGGTAATCCAACTGCGGTTTCCATCATAGCCACCGACCTCCTCCATACCAATGGCGTTATCCACGCCCTTGGCGGGGTACTCCGGCCATAAGCATTGCACATCGTAAACAATATAAAAAATACCCTTCGCGCTGAAGGGTATTTTTATGTCCGCTGGTCACTTTTAACAGGCGGCGCAAAGAGAAATACTTATTTTTGAACATATGAGTCCCTTTAAACAACAGTCGCGCCCGCAGCGCTTTATCACAATAAGTATAGCCATCGCAATACTGACGATCTGCCTCACACAAACCACCCATGCCCAAACTTTAGAACAACGGCTGGTTACCGCCAGCGACTCTTTCAGAACACTGTTTCCTATGGAAAAAGTATTCCTCCATACCGACAGGAACAGCTACAGCTTTGAAGAAACCATCTGGTTCAAAGCTTATACCACCATTGACGAAAGACTGACCATACTCAGCCAGGTACTTTATGCAGACCTGCTCAATGAAAAAGGTGATGTGGTCGCCAAAAAAATGCTGCCCCTCCGCAATGGCCTGGCGAACGGGGAAATATTCCTGCCGGCAACCATCCCCACGGGCAACTATACCCTGCGCGGCTATACCCTCTGGATGCTCAACTTCAAAGACTATATTTTCAGCAAACCCCTCTTTATTTTTGGCAGTGATTTTGTACAGAAGCAAAAGACAGCGGGCAATACCACCAATTTTTCCGCACAGTGCTTTCCCGAGGGTGGTAATCTTGTGGAAGGGCTCACCTCCAGGGTAGCCATAAAAGCCGTGGGCAAAAATGGTTTACCCATTGCAGTTACCGGCACCCTGGTGGATAATAACGGCACTATGCTGACGACCTTCCTTACCCGGCACGATGGCATGGGCGTATTTGACTGTACACCGCAACCTGGTAAAAAATATAAGGTTTACCTCACCACAGCCGATGGCAGCAAACAACAATTTGACCTGCCCGCAGCATTACCCGAGGGCATTGTGATGACAGTCAATAACGACAACCCGCAAAAAACATTTGTGGCACTCAGCCGAACGGAACAAAACAAAGCCCGGTACAACCATCTCATCATCAATGCACAGATTGGTGGTATGGTCATTTACCAGGGTAAGGTCAATTTTGACGAAGACCAGAATGCCGCAGCCATCAGCAAGAAAAATCTGCCACCGGGCATTATGCAGATCACCGTATTCGACAATACCGGCATTCCCCTTGCAGAACGGCTGGCCTTTGTACACCCCGCCCCCGGTACCGTTACCCTTACTGCCAATGCCAACACCGGCAGCTATGGCAAAAATGAATACCGCCTCAGCACCACCGGTTTTACGGGACTGAAAGCCTCCGTTGCAGTAGTAGACGGAGATGCTGAACCCGGCAGGTTTACCGGTGCAGGTATCATGGCCTCCCTGCTCCTCAATGGCGAACTCAAAGGCTATATCCACCAACCGGACTATTATTTTTCGGGCAACACAGATACCATCCGGCAGGATCTTGATCAGCTCCTGCTTACCCAGGGCTGGCGGAAATTCAACTGGGAAGCATTGCTGAAAATGCAGTTTCCTCCACTGCAATACGCCCTCGAATCAGGTATATCCATCGCGGGCAAACTGCTCAAAAGCGGTACAAAAAACCCCGTAAAAAAAGGACGTACAGACATCATCCTCAGAACAGAAGATTCCCTCACCATACTCGCAACTGCCAATACCAGCGACGCAGGCACTTTTGTCATCGACAGCCTCAGTTTTAAAAACGAAGCCAAACTCTCTGTACAGGGTACCAATGCCCGGAATGAAAATGCACTCACCGTGCTGGAACTCTTCCCCGCTTACTTTGATACCCTGTTCAATACCCGGCGCCTGCCCGGGGTAAACCTGGATCCTAATGCAACTGCAGACCCTGGCAATTTTTCAGCTTATCTGCAGCAGCAACTGCTTAAAAAGATCAATGCCGAAGCCGGGGGCCAATACAAAAACCTGCAGGAAGTAAAAGTAACCGCCCGGAGAAAATCATCCTCCGTCATCGACTCGCTCAACCAGCGGTATGCCTCCGACATTTTTCAACTGAGCGACCAGACCATCCCCATGGATGAAAAGGGCTATTATACCGACATCTGGCTGTTCCTGCAGCGCTATGTACCCGGTATCGATATCGGGCGCGACCAATACGGACAAACCACCGTCAACTTTTCCCGGTTTGCGGGTCTGGATATGTTCTCCGAGAATGCCGCTGCCGACTCAACCACCAATATTACTTTTTTCCTGAATGAGGTACAGGTAAGCAAAGACGTTATTGATGCCGTCAATCCTTCCGATATAGGCATTGTAAAAGTATGGAAGGGCGCAGCAGCAACCATATTCAATGCCCCCCGCGGTGTGATTGGTGTGTATACCAAAAAAGATGCGCAGACGAGGGACTTCCGTGATCGCGGCTTTGACCATTACAAAAAGAAAGGCTATTCCGCAATACGTGAATTTTATTCTCCCGTCTATACCACAACACCACCTGCCGGTACAAAGGACGAACGCGTCACCCTTCAATGGCTGCCCAACCTCTCCTTTGACAGCAATGGCAACGCCACCATTGTTTTTTACAACAATGCCGTTACCAAAAAATTTAAAGTCATAGTACAGGGAATCGATGCCAACGGGAAATTACTCCAGCACGAAACCATACTGGGGGGAGGGAACTAAGCCTGCATCCCTTCTACCCCAGCCCCAGTTCCGTTGCCATCCTTGTAATCCTGGCATCCAGCGCAGCCTCGGTAGCTGCTATAGCATCCGCAGCCACCAGTGGCGCGTTTACACTGAAATAAAATTTAATCTTCGGCTCCGTGCCACTCGGGCGTGCAGATACCTTCGAGCCATCCGCCAGCAAAAATTGCAGCACATTACTCCCGGGCAGCGCAATAGGTTTTGCAGCACCGGTGGCAATATCCGTTTCCACCCGAAGCTCATAATCCAGCAATGTTGTTACCGCCACACCATCCAGTACCGTTGGTGGTTTCTCCCGGAAGCCCTGCATCATCGCCGCAATTTCGGCAGCACCATTCATGCCCTTTTTTGTAATGCTCACCAGCCCCTCTTTATAAAAACCATATTGCAGGTAGAGGTCAACCAGTTTGGCATAGAGACTGCGTCCTTTGTTCTTTTCATAGGCCGCCATTTCGCAAAGTAATGCTACCGCACTGATGGCATCCTTATCCCGTACTGCATCGCCAATCATCAGGCCAAAGCTTTCTTCGCCGCCAATGATGTATTTCTCCTTTCCTTCCTTTTCCGCAATCATTGCGCTGATCCATTTAAACCCTGTCAGCACATTATAACAGTTTATTCCACTGGCAGCGGCGATCCGGTCAATCATATCCGTCGTCACTATCGTTTTGATCACCATATCATTTGCACCCGCAATGCCCTTTGTTTTACGCGCTTCTATCAGGTAGTTAAAAGCCAGTACGGCCGTCTGGTTGCCATTCATCAGCACCCATTCTCCGGCCGTGTTCTTTACCCCGATACCTACCCGGTCGCTGTCGGGATCAGTACCCAGCAAAATATCGGCATCCAGCGCCCTGGCTTTTGCCAGACCAATACTCATGGCCTCACGTTCTTCCGGGTTAGGATACACCACGGTAGGGAAATTTCCGTCTGGTGTGCTTTGCTCTTCCACCACCTGCACATTGGTAAAACCAAAACCTGCCAGCACTGCCGGCACCAGCGTAATGCCCGTACCATGAATGGATGTATATACAATACCCAGATCATGCTCAGCCTTGCATACATCCGGATACACACTCAGCCCCCTGACCATGTCTATATACGCATCATCCATTTCCTTACCCAGCATAACAATATTTTCGGGGTTACCCGTCCAGCGCACTTCTTCCGGGCCTGCAATTTTCTCTACTTCCACAATCACGTTCTTATCATGCGGCGGCACCATTTGTGCCCCATCATCCCAATACGCCTTATACCCATTGTATTCCTTCGGGTTATGGCTGGCCGTACACACCACGCCACCCTTGCAGCCAAGGTGGCGGATCGCATAACTCAGCTCCGGTGTAGGGCGCAATGCTTCAAAAAGATAGACTTTGATGCCATTCGCCGCAAAAATACCCGCCGTTGTTTCTGCAAAAAAGCGACTGTTGTTGCGGCAGTCATGCGCCACCGCTACACTCACTGCATCTCCAAAACACTGCCGCAGGTAATTCGCATACCCCTGTGTGGCCATACCCACCGTGTATTTGTTCATGCGGTTGGTACCAATACCCATCAGCCCCCGGAGTCCGCCCGTTCCAAATTCAAGGTTCCTGTAAAAAGCATCTGCCAGTTCATCCGGATTTTCCTGTTGCAGCCGGCGGATTTCCGCTTTGTCTGTTTCTGCGATACTGCTATTCAGCCATGCGGCTACTGCCGTTTCAATATTATTGCTCATAGTTTAATGTTAAAGGATGAAGATATTAAAAAAGAGGCAAGAATGAAGAGGCAAGACAAAAGATGCCAAAAAGGAACGCCAAAACTACCGGACAGCAGGTACGATGTACTGATTTTTAGTTCGTACTTTTGCCCCATGATCCTTTCGTGGTTCCGGCATTTTCAGCAGCAATCGGCTTCATTCGCGTCGCACACTTGTACAGCAGCCCTCTGTTCAGCTTTCCTGTTGTCGCTGATCGCCGCACAACCTGCCGCAGCACAGGCAAAAGCTGCTCCCGAAGCAGATACCATCCGGCCCTTATCGCGATGGTCAGCATCTCCGCTTGCCCGCGAATATCCTTACTCCAAAAAACGGGTAAAGCTGGTAACCATCGGTAATATTGCAGGCTACAGTACGGCCATGATCGGGCTTTATGCAGCCTGGTACAGCAAATACCCCCAAACCAATTTTCATTTCTTCAACGATTCCCGCGAATGGCTGCAGGTAGATAAAGTGGGGCATATGTACAGCGCCTATGCCGAAAGTTATGGCAGTATGGAAATGTGGCGGTGGACAGGGGTAAGCCGCAAAAAAAGGATCTGGATCGGGGGGCTCAGCGGTGCCGCCTACCAAACCGTTATCGAAACCCTTGATGGCTTCAGCAAGGGCTGGGGCTGGAGTTGGGCCGATTTTGGCGCCAATATCCTCGGCAGCGGCGCCCTCATCGCCCAGGAACTGGCCTGGGATGAGCAACGCATCCGCCTCAAGTTTTCCTTTCACCGCAAACGATATGGCGATGCGGAACTCAGTGCCCGCGCCAATACCATTTTTGGCAAAAAGGAAACAGAACGCTTTATCAAAGATTATAACGGGCAAACCTACTGGCTCAGCCTCAACCTGAAATCCTTCTTCCCAAAATCCAATTTACCCCCCTGGCTCAGTATTGCGGTTGGTTATGGCGCCGAAGGGCTCCTGGGCGGTACCGAAAACATTGCCCGCAACGACAATGGCGACATCATCTTTAACCGTACCGATGTAAAGCGTTACCGGCAATGGTACCTTGCCCCCGATATCGACCTCACCCGCATCAAAACCAAAAAGAAGGGCATCCGGTTCCTGCTCGGTGTACTCAATATTGTAAAATTCCCTGCCCCAAGCCTTGAATACAGCAATGGCAGACTCAGGCTCAACGCCATCAGTTTTTAGCCAGTGTCCAACTTCGTAATGGTCATGTCAAATTACATAATGGCCATATCAGGTTTCATAATAGCCATGTAGGCTTTCATAATGGTCATGTCCAATTGTATAATGATCGTGTCCGGTTTCATAATGGTCATGTCCAATTTCATAATGATCGTGTCAAATCAAAGTAACTTTGCAGTGCAGCCTGAAAATGATAAAGTCTGCACCCCCATACTGCCCCCGGATCCGGCAACATTCTCATCCGGATAAAAAAGAGATGTATCCGTTTGCGGTCAACACTATACTTTTGCGCATCGGCAACAAGCAAAAAACAATATGGATTTTAAAATTTTACTGGCCAACTTAACCAACCCCACACTGCTTTTTTTCGTGTTGGGCATTATCGCCTCAATAGTAAAAAGCGATCTGGAGATTCCAAAATCGTCCAGTAAATTCATTTCCCTGTACCTGCTCTTTGCCATTGGTTTCAAAGGCGGGCAGGAACTTGCACACAGTCATTTCAACAGTGAAATCATTTATTCCATCTGCTTTGGTCTTGGGGTAGCCTCGCTCATCCCCCTTTATACCTTCTTTATCCTGAAGCGTAAAATGAGTGTGAGCGATGCCGGAGCCGTTGCCGCCACCTATGGTTCGGTAAGCGCGGTAACCTTTGTATCCGCCGTTTCATTTCTTGAAGCACAACAGCTCTCCTTCGGTGGCCACATGGTTGCCGTAATGGCATTGATGGAATCACCCGCAATCATTGTTGGCGTTATCCTCATGATGCGGTACGATAAAGAAGAACAAAGTAATGGTAATATCAAAACCATCATCCAGCATTCCTTTACCAATGGCAGCGTACTGCTGATCCTCGGCAGCTTAGTCATTGGCCTTATTGCAGACACCAGGCAGGCCGAAGGCATCAAACCCTTTACTACAGATATCTTCAAGGGCTTCCTGGCCATCTTCCTGCTGGAGATGGGTATGGTAACCGCCAAACGTTTTTCTGCCTTCCGCAAATACGGGCTCTTCCTTACCGTCTTTGCCATACTCATACCGGCCATCAATGGTTGTATTGTGGCCTTCCTGAGTGGTTTTATCACCCATGATCCGGGCAACAGGTTTATCTTTGCCATACTGGCCGCAAGTGCATCCTATATAGCCGTTCCTGCCGCCATGCGACTGGCTGCACCCAAAGCAGACCCCGGTTTGTATATCCCGATGGCATTGGGTGTTACCTTCCCTTTCAACATCACCATTGGCATGCCGGTTTATTATGCCATTGTACAACATTTTTAAGCAGATGGTGTCCGCATACAGGATGTAAGGGCTGGTGTGACTGCATCACCGCCAGTTTTGACACGACAAAAGCTCATAAAAAAGGCGAACAGGGTGCCATCGAAGTCAATTTCATTGCGTCGCAGGACAGTGGAAATATCGTCAGGACCGTGGTCGTAAAAACCAATAGCAGCCCTGAACTGCATATCCTTTATTTCATGGGAAAGATCAGGTACCCCCCCCGGCCCGGGTTTGCCCCCTTGTTTAGCGCGTAACCCTTATCTTTGCGCCGCCTAAATAATGCAGATATGAGACCATTACAGATGGTGGATACAAAGACCCAATACCAGGCCATAAAGGAAGAAGTAGACCGGGCCGTTTTATCAGTGATGGAAAGCGCGATGTACATCGGGGGTAAAACCGTGAATGACTTTGCCGCCAACCTTGGCCGGTACAATGGCTCTAAACATGTGATCACCTGTGCCAATGGCACCGATGCCCTCCAGGTGGCCATGATGGCGCTTGGCCTCCGGCCGGGCGATGAAGTCATCACACCTTCTTTTACCTATATCGCCACCGTAGAAGTAGCGGCCTTACTCCACATCAAACCCGTTTTTGCAGAGGTGGATCCCAAAACTTTCTGCATTGATCCTGCGGCCATTGAGAAAGCCATTACACCCAGGACAAAAGCCATTATCCCTGTACACCTGTACGGTCACGCGGCCAATATGGAAGCCATTATGGATATCGCCAACCGCCATGGCCTTTTTGTTATTGAAGACGGGGCACAGTCCATCGGATGCGATGTTACCTTCAGCAATGGCACTACTAAAAAAACCGGTGCCATCGGCCATATCGGCTGTACCTCCTTCTACCCTTCCAAAAACCTCGGTGCTTTTGGTGATGGGGGCGCCATCTTTACAGACGATGACGCCCTTGCTGCAAAGATGCAGATGATTGCCGCACACGGACAGAGCCGCCGCTATTACCACGATGTGGTGGGCTGTAACTCGCGCCTCGATGCCATACAGGCCGCCATACTTGACATCAAACTGAAATACCTTGATCATTATATCGCCGCACGCCGGAAGGCAGCAGCCTTTTACGACGCAGCCTTTGCCCAACACGATAAAATCATTACCCCCTATACCGACACCACGTACAGCAACCACGTCTATCACCAATATACCCTGATCCTGAAAGATACCAACCGCGATGCCCTGCACCAATACCTTGCAGAAAAAGGCATACCCGCCATGATTTATTACCCCGTTCCCGCACACCGGCAAAAAATGTTTGATGCCTTCGGAGGTGCAGATCATCACCTCCCGGTAACCGATTGGCTGACAGAAAGGGTTATTTCCCTGCCCATGCACACCGAATTGGATGAAGAACAGCAATCTTTTATCAGCTCAGGCGTTTTAACATTTTTAAATCAATAAATCAAAGCATTAATGAAGATCGCAGTTGTAGGAACAGGATATGTTGGATTAGTAACAGGCACCTGTTTTGCCGAAACAGGCAATGAGGTCGCTTGTGTGGATATCGATGCAGCAAAGGTAGAAAAACTCAAGTCAGGCCAGATCACCATCTACGAACCAGGATTAGAGAAATTATTCCTCCGTAACCAGAAAGAGGGTCGTTTACAATTTACCACCTCCCTCGCCGATGGCATTGCTGGTGCAGCCATTATCTTTCTGGCGTTGCCCACCCCTCCGGGTGAAGACGGCAGTGCCGATCTCAAATACATCCTCGGGGTGGCGGATGAGTTGGGTAAAATCATTACCGACTATAAGGTAATCGTAGATAAAAGTACCGTTCCGGTAGGTACTGCTGATAAGGTAAGGGCCGCGATTGCCCAACATACCACCGTTCCCTTTGACGTGGTGAGTAATCCTGAATTTCTCCGCGAAGGTGTAGCAGTAGAAGATTTTATGAAACCCGATCGTGTTGTAATCGGTACCAGCTCGGAGGCCGCCCGGAAACTGATGAACGATCTTTATGCCCCGTTTGTCCGCCAGGGCAATCCCATCATCTTCATGGATGAGAAATCAGCAGAACTGACCAAGTATGCCGCCAATGCCTTCCTTGCCACCAAGATCACTTTTATGAATGAAATTGCCCGCTGCTGCGAACTCATGGGCGCAGACGTGGATATGGTACGTAAAGGCATCGGCAGCGATGAACGCATCGGCCGCCGTTTCCTCTTCCCCGGCATCGGCTATGGCGGAAGCTGCTTCCCCAAAGACGTACAGGCCCTTGCCAGATCAGCAGATGATGCCGGCTACAACTTTAAAATACTTGATGCGGTAATGACTGTAAACGAGTTGCAGAAACTGCACCTGGTACCCGCCATCACGCAATATTTCAACCACTCGCTTGCAGGTAAAAAAATTGCCCTTTGGGGACTGGCATTTAAACCAAATACGGATGACATACGCGAAGCCCCGGCCCTGTACATCATCGATGCGCTGACAGCCGCTGGTGCACAGGTAACCGCTTTCGACCCCGAAGCAATGCCCAACGTAAAACAGGTCGTTGGCAATAAAATCAGTTTTGCCACCGGGCAATACGAAGCCCTCGACGGAGCAGACGCACTCGTCATCGCTACAGAATGGAGTGAGTTCCGCACACCCGATTTCAAAAAAATCAGCAGCAGACTCCGCAATAAAGCGATCTTTGACGGCCGTAACCTCTTCGACCTGAAACAAATGCAGGAGTTGGGATATTATTATGTGAGCGTAGGTCGCAGCATCGTCAACCAAAATTGATACTTATACAACCAATGTCAACTATACAAAAAAGAGTGCTGATAACGGGTGCAGCAGGGTTTCTTGGCTCGCACCTCTGCGATCGCTTTATCCGTGAAGGGTACCATGTTGTAGGCATGGACAACCTTATCACCGGTGACCTTAAAAATATCCAGCACCTCTTTCAACTGGAAGCATTTGAGTTTTACCATCATGATGTGTCCAAATTCATCCATGTACCGGGGCACCTCGATTATATCCTGCACTTTGCCTCACCGGCCAGTCCGATCGACTACCTGAAGATTCCCATACAAACCCTCAAAGTGGGTTCACTGGGTACGCACAATTGTCTCGGTCTCGCCCTGGCCAAAAAAGCACGGATACTGGTTGCCTCCACAAGCGAAGTATATGGTGACCCCCTGGTACACCCGCAGGATGAATCGTACTGGGGCAATGTAAACCCCGTTGGTCCACGCGGTGTTTATGACGAAGCCAAGCGATTCCAGGAAGCCATGACCATGGCCTACCATACCTTTCATGGTGTGGAGACGCGTATTGTACGCATCTTCAATACCTATGGGCCAAGGATGCGCCTCAACGATGGCCGCGCACTGCCCGCATTTATTGGCCAGGCCCTCCGTGGCGAAGACCTTACCGTATTTGGTGATGGCAGCCAGACCCGGAGCTTCTGCTATGTGGATGATCTTGTGGAAGGCATCTACCGCCTCCTCCTGAGTGATCACGAACAACCCGTCAACATCGGCAACCCGGACGAGATATCCCTGAAAGATTTCGCGGAAGAGATCATCAAACTCACCGGCACCACACAAAAGATCATTTATAAACCCCTGCCGGCCGACGATCCGAAACAACGTAAACCGGATATTACAAAAGCAAGAAATATACTGCAATGGGAACCCAAAATTTCCCGTGCAGAAGGATTAAAGATCACATACGGCTATTTCAAAAATCTCCCGAAAGAAGAATGGGCAAAATTGCCAAAGGAGTTTGAAAAAAGGAAGCAGGCATAAAACAAACGTTCACCCTGTAACCAACGATTATTTCATCATAACAGCACATTATTGAATGTACCAGGATTTATTAGATAAAAAGAAGAAATTAGCCGTCATCGGCCTTGGCTATGTAGGCCTACCCATTGCACTTGAATTTGCCCGCAAGCTGTCGGTAATCGGCTTCGACATCAATGCCAGACGCATTGAGATGATGCGCCGCGGCGAAGATCCCAGTCAGGAACTGGAATCATCTGCTTTTGAGGGTTGCGACATCGAATTCACCCATGACCTCGACGTTTTGCGCCAGGCCAATTTCTTTATCGTGGCGGTACCCACACCTGTGGACGAACACAATGTACCGGATCTTGTACCCGTACAGCGCGCCAGCGAAACCATCGGTAAAGTCATCAAAAAAGGCGACTATGTCGTCTTTGAAAGTACGGTCTATCCCGGCTGTACAGAAGAAGACTGCCTTCCCATCATCGAGAAGCTTTCCGGGCTCAGCAATATTACCGATTTCAAATCCGGGTACTCCCCCGAACGCATCAATCCGGGCGACAAGGAACATACCCTTGCCAGTATCGTAAAAGTAGTCAGTGGTTGCGATGCCGAAAGCCTCGATACCATTGCCCGCGTATATGAACTGGTTGTAACAGCAGGTGTTCACCGCGCTTCTTCCATCAAAGTAGCCGAAGCGGCTAAAATCATCGAAAATACCCAGCGCGACCTCAATATTGCACTGATGAACGAGCTGTCCATCATATTCGACAGGATGGGCATCAATACCTATGAGGTACTCGAAGCAGCCGGTACCAAGTGGAATTTCCTCCGCTTCCAGCCAGGCCTTGTAGGTGGCCACTGCATCGGTGTTGACCCCTACTACCTGACGTATAAATCCAAAGAACTGGGCTACGACAGCCAGGTAATCCTTGCCGGCAGGGCCATCAATGATGGTATGGCAGGCTATGTGGCCAAAAAGGTATTGCAGCACATCATCCAGCACAACGGGAATATTAAAGATGCTAAAGTCCTTGTCATGGGTGCCACTTTTAAAGAAAATGTAAGCGATATCCGCAACAGTAAAGTGGCCGATGTGGTCAAAGAGTTGCAATCGTATTCACTCAACGTACATGTTTCCGATCCGCATGCCGACAGCGGAGAACTTATGCACGAGTATGGCTTTGGTCTGACCGCTGAAACAGCCGTTGACTACGATGCGGTTATCGTAACCGTTCCGCACAACGATTACAAGACATGGGATGATGCAGCATTTGCAGCGATCACCAAAACCCATGCCCTCGTAGCCGACCTCAAAGGTATCTACAGGGGCAAAATCAGCAGCAGGGTGTACTGGAGCCTGTAATCTGTAAAGCATATTTATCACCTGCCGGATTTTCCGGCAGGTACGCAATAAAAAATCACGACAGCATGACCTTTCATAACCAGGACCTGGGCAACAGCCGTTTTTTGGTGACCGGCGGCGGCGGGTTTATCGGCGGGCATATCGCCGAATACCTGCTGAAAAATGGGGCAGGTAAAGTACGGGTGCTTGATAACCTGTCCAACGGTTTCCGAGCCAATCTTGATATCCTTCAAGCCTATGCCGGTTTTGAATTCATCGAAGGCGATATCCGCAATTTAGACACCTGCCAGGCTGCGTGTGCGGGCATCGACTATATCAGTCACCAGGCTGCACTCGGGTCGGTACCCCGTTCTATAAAAGAACCGCAAAACACCAATGACGTTAATGTTGGCGGTTTTGTAAATATGCTCAAGGCTGCTGTGGACAACCAGGTTCAGCAAGTGGTCTATGCCTCCTCCTCTTCGGTATATGGCGACGACCCCACCCTGCCCAAGCAGGAACAACGTACAGGCAACTGTCTCTCCCCTTATGCCGTTAGTAAGAAGACAAATGAATTGTATGCACAGGTTTTCGCCAGCGCTTATGGCTTGCGCATCATGGGTTTCCGGTATTTTAATATTTTTGGCCCGAGGCAGGACCCCGATGGCCCTTATGCCGCTGTTATCCCCCTCTTTGTCAAGGGCATTATGCAACGTACGCCCGTGTACATTAATGGTGATGGGGAGCAAACACGCGACTTTACCTTTGTAGAGAATGCAGTACAGGTAAATGTGAAAGGCATGCTGACCAGGAATACCGAAGCGCTTGACAAAGCTTATAATGTAGCCATCGGTGAAAATTTTTCGGTAAACCATTTGTACCATGCCATACGTACATACCTGGGAAGCGATTTTGAACCCACCTACCGCGAGCCGCGGGCAGGAGATATACGTAACTCACTGGCTGATATATCCGCCGCACAAAAACTGCTGGGATACCAGCCTGTAAGGCGTTTTGAGGAGGGCTTGACAGAAACCATTGAGTTTTTCAGGCAACAATATACATAAGTGCGTACAGAACAGTAATTTCGCTATCCAAATACAGACTCATTATTATGCCACTCATACCAACCCCATTGCCCGGATTGCAGATCTTCGAGCCGCAAGTGTTCGAGGACAGCAGGGGGTATTTTTTTGAGAGCTACAATGCAGTAACTTTCCGGGAAGCGGGTATCAACATCGTATTTGTACAGGATAACCAGGCAAAATCCATGTATGGCGTATTACGCGGCCTCCACTACCAGTTGCAACCCCATGCCCAAACCAAGCTTGTGCGCGTACTGCATGGCACCATTCTCGATGTAGCGGTTGACATACGGAAAGGCTCGCCAACCTTCGGACAACACTTCAGCATCGAACTCTCCGCCGAAAACCGGCGCCAACTGATTATACCCCAGGGATTTGCCCACGGCTACTCTGTATTAAGCGAAATGGCAGAAGTGATGTATAAATGCGATCGTTTTTACCATAAAGCAAGCGAGGCCGGTATCTGTTACAACGACCCCGCCCTCACCATCGACTGGAAAATTCCGCCCGCAAACATCATCGTATCGGAAAAAGATACACAGCATCCCCTGTTTGCAGACAGCTTAAACAACTTTCAATTTGACTGAACACCCGCTTATTGTGCTGGTTACAGGTGCCAACGGCCAGTTGGGCAGTGCGCTGCAACAGCAGGCAGCAACCAGTACACATCAGTTTGTATTCGCCACAAGGGCCATGCTGCCCATTGAAAACGAAGCAGCAGTACAGGCATTCTTCAACCAGCATCATTTCGATATCTGTATCAATTGCGCCGCCTATACCGCAGTGGATAAAGCCGAGGCTGAATCCGAAACAGCCATGCTGATCAACAGCCATGGCGTGGCTAATATCGCCAAAGCCTGCCAGTTACACCATACTGCTTTGATCCATATCTCAACCGATTATGTATTTGACGGAAAAGGGATCGCTCCCTATACCGAAGACCAGCCCACTGCTCCCGTTAATGCCTATGGTATTTCCAAGCATGAAGGCGAACAAATGGCACTTCAGTTTTGCAAGCGCACCATCATCATCCGTACAGCCTGGGTTTATGCAGCCCATGGACATAATTTTCTGCTTACCATGCTCCGCCTCATGAAAGAAAAAGTACAGCTTAATGTGGTAAATGATCAATTAGGGTGTCCCACCTATGCCAACGATCTTGCCGATGCACTGCTGCACATCATCAGCACGCCCTTAGAAAACCAATGGGGAATTTATCACTACTGCAACAGTGGGGTTACGACCTGGTACGATTTCGCAGCAGCCATCAGCCGTATGACGGGTAGTTCCTGCCAAATAAACCCCATACCCGCCAGTGCTTACCCTACACCTGCGCAACGACCTGCTTACAGCGTACTCAATACCAGCAAAATACAAAACAGGTTTGCCCTCACCATCCCGGCATGGGAAGATGGCCTGGAAAGATGCCTCAGGGCAATCGGCAATTTGTAGCAACCACTTCAACATAAAAATTGTATTTCCATTTTTTCCTGTAGTTTTGTTCTTTAAAGCTTTGGTTACGTGATAGAAAAACTAATGCGTAACCGGGGTCAGAACGTCTGATTTTCCGGGGTGCCTGCAAGCAAATGCTGTACGGCTGAGATAATACCCGATAACCTGCTCAGGGTAATGCCTGCGAAGGGAGCAAAATATGTTTTACCGGTACGCCGGACGATCAGCCAAATCATTTACAATTATGAAATTAATGACAATCGTATTTGCATTGTGCTGTGTTTTTGTGCAAACCCATGGTCAGTCCAAAAAGCCGTTCAACGATACCACCCTCATCGAACCTGTTGAGGTAAAAGCTATCCGTGCCCCGGCCATGGCTCCTTTCGCCAAAACCAACCTCAGTAAGAAAGAAATTGCAGCCATTAATCTTGGCCAGGATATTCCCTTCCTGCTCAGCAGCACCCCCTCTGTTGTCGTCAATTCCGATGCAGGGAATGGGATTGGTTATACCGGTATCCGCATCAGGGGTACCGATGCCACCCGCATCAACGTAACACTCAATGGCATTCCTTACAATGATGCTGAAAGCCAGGGTACATTTTTTGTTGACCTCCCCGATTTTGCATCCTCTGTAAACAGCATACAGATACAAAGAGGAGTAGGTACATCTTCCAATGGTGCCGGGGCATTTGGAGCCAGTATCAACCTGTCCACCAACGAACTGAATGCAACACCTTACGCCGAGCTGGCCAACAGTGCGGGATCATTCAATAGTTGGAAACACAGTTTTAAATTTGGTACCGGATTGCTGGGGAACCATTTCAGCTTTGATGCACGACTCTCCCGCATCAGCAGCGATGGCTTCATCGACAGGGCAGCCACACAACTGCAGTCCTATTATACCAGCACTGCTTATACGGATGCCAAACAATCCATCCGCCTCAACATCTTCAGTGGCAGGGAAAAAACATACCAGGCCTGGTATGGTGTACCGGAGGCCTTTCTTGATACCAACCGTGTGTTCAACAGTGCCGGTACAGAAAAAGCAGGAGAACCCTACAACAATGAAACAGACAATTACCTGCAAACACATTACCAATTGTTTTACAACCGTAAGCTGAATAAAAGCTGGGTATTTAATACCGCCGCTTTTCTTACACGCGGCAAAGGCTATTACGAACAATACAAAGCGGAGCAAAAATTTGCATCCTATCAATTACCCGATTTTTACAATGGCACCAGCAATATAACCCGTACCGACCTGATCCGGCAATTATGGCTCAACAGCTATTTCTATGGGGGTATTTTTTCCATCCAGCACAGCAGCAGCAATAATGACCTCACATTTGGCGGTAGCTGGAACAGGCACGATGGCGGCCATTACGGCATCGTGAAATGGGCAGCGGTTGCAGGCAGCGTACCCAACGGGCATCGCTGGTACGACCATGATGCTGAAAAGACAGACGGATCTGTATATGCCAAATGGACATCCCGGTTCAATACACACTGGCAAAGCTTTGTTGACCTCCAATACAGAACGGTACACTATACTGTCAACGGTTTCCGGAATAACCCGGGTATCGCTTTCCGTAAAAACTGGACATTTTTCAACCCAAAAATCGGTATCACCTATACCAACCGCAACTGGAAACTCTATGGCTCCTATGCACTCGCCGGAAAAGAACCCAACAGGGATGATTTTGAAACCGGCGCCAATCAGGTGCCCCAGCCGGAGATCCTGCACGATATTGAACTGGGCAGCGAGTACAATACCCGTACAACACAGGCGGGAATTAATGCCTATGCCATGCTTTACCGAAACCAACTGGTACTTACCGGTAAATTAAATGACGTTGGTGCACAAACCCGCACCAATATCCCTTCCAGTTACCGCATCGGCGCAGAACTGCAGGCGGCGCACCAACTGAACCGCTGGCTGCAACTATCGGGTAACCTTACCCTGAGTACCAATAAGGTTAAAAATTTTACAGCATATATTGATGATTACGATAATGGCGGGCAACAAAAAAATGAATACCGCAGTACAGATATCTCCTTTTCACCCGCGGTTACAGGCAATGGCATACTCACCTTTCTGCCATTCAAAAATGCTTCCCTGCAATGCATCAACCGGTATGTCAGCCGCCAGTATTTAGACAATACCGGTCAGCAAAGCAGGAGCCTTGATCCATTTTATATACAGGACTGGCGCCTGAATTATACAGTAGCCTTTAAACAATCCCGCGAAATGGGGGTGCAATTGCAACTCAATAATGTATGGAGTAAAAAATATGAACCCAATGGCTATACCTACAGTTATATTTCCGGAGGCGTGCAAACAACTGAGAATTTTTATTTTCCCATGGCTGGCTTTAATATCATGATGGGCGTTACCCTCAGGTTAGGTAAATAGTTCATACGGCCAGGCAGTTGCGGAGACCCAGTCATTACATTAACGGGCAACAACAGCCCGGAAAAGGATAGTATTATTATAACAAACCGCGGATAATACGGTCAGCAATCCAGAAGAAGTGACACGATTTTTTCAGACCGATGGTTAACTTAACAACATTGCCCGGCGCTATTGTCATCAATCGTATAGCCATTTGCTCCCTGTAAGCGCAGGGGGGCAAATGTATAGCAGAACATCCCGCCATTAGGGGTAAATCTGCTGCCAAAGCAGCATACCGCCGGTAAGGTTCCTCACGTTGGCAAAGCCCATTTGTTCCAGTACCATTGCTGCCTGCATACTACGGTTGCCACTACGGCAGTAGCAGATCACCTCCTCACCACGAAGGTCATCAATAACCTCTACCTGCATTGCATGCACCTGACCCAGGGGCAATAAGGTTCCCCCGATGTTAAACTCAGCATGTTCATGTGGCTCGCGCACATCCACAAGGTTAATCTTTTCACCGGCATCAAGACGTGCCTTTACCTCTTCGGCTGTAATCGTTGTCATTATTCTGTCTTTTTGGGTTTCTTTTTTTGAACGGAGTCCACGACCAGCAGATCCCGGTTGGCCGAAATCCAGATGTCCATCACCTGACCCGGCTGAATATAGTTCGGAAGGTTATCTTCCGTAAATCGTGAAGGGTTTTGCTTAACCACAAATGCATTGGCCGTGTCTGAAACAGGCCCCGAAGCAATCGGCGGAGAAATGATAATCCCCTCCGCCTCAAGTATCCCCCTGGCCTCAGCATAGGTCATACCCAGTATTTCCGGTACTAATTTTCTATCGCCCTCTAATCCCGAGCCAATGATCAGCGTAATCTTACTTCCCCATTGTATTTTAGCACCGGCAGGTATTTTATTTCCCGCATACTGCTGCTCCAGAACATAGCCCTTCATAAAATCGGGCTTAAACAACGTATCTTCCAGTTTGAGGTGCTTGCGTTCAAGAATATCCAACGCAGAAGAAAGGCTTTGCCCTTCTAACTTCGGCATATCAAAATAAGGCGGTATTACCCGGTTGACGGTAATAAATACGGTACGGTTCGATTTCACCGTTGCATTACCCTCCGGCAACTGCTTGATGATGATTCCCCTGCTGAGCGTATCCGTATACACAGAATCCTGTATCTGCACATCAAAGCCTTTGGCTTCCAGCAACTTAATGGCTTCTGCTGTTTTCTTTCCCGTTACCGCCGGTACCGTAAGCGTGTCGCCATGTTTGGTCACCCAACCCAGCATCTTCAGCAAAGTAAAAATCAATAAAAACCCCAGCAAAAGTGCTGCGAGCAGGTTTACCCAAAACGGACGGTTGGTCAGAAATTTAAACACAGTATATACAGCATTAAGTTGATGAATAGTGATGTCAATATACGCAATCCCGCTACTTTCGCAAACATTCCTCCAGGAGTGCGCTGTAAAAATCGCGCAAAGTCCAGCCCATTGCCCTTACCTGTTGCGGCACCACACTTGCATCCGTCTGTCCCGGCACCGTATTTACCTCCAGCATATACGGTTTTCCTTCAGCCTCGTTGTAAATATAATCGATTCGTACAATTCCCCTGCAGTTGAACACTGCATAGGTTTTTTCAGCCGCCGCCCTTATTGCCGTCGCCACGTTCTCCGGGATATCCGCCGGGGTCACCTCTTCACTTGCACCCTCATATTTGGCCTCATAGTCGAAAAAATCTTTTTTGGGAATGATCTCTGTAATCGGCAGGGTGGTGATGCGTCCGTCATGCTTAAACACGCCAACCGTAAACTCACGCCCGGAAACCTGCTCTTCTACCAGCACCTGGTCGTCTTCAGCAAAAGCCTTGTCAATCGCCTCCTGAAGTGCTGCGCGCTCAGTTACCCTGCTCATCCCGATGCTGCTGCCTCCGTTATTCGGTTTTACAAAAACCGGGAATGACAATTGCGCTGCCACCGATGCCGTATCAGCAGGACTATTGCGGAAAAGGTGCAGCGAGCGGGCCACCGGCAGTCCTGCAAAAGCAGCAACAGCAACCGTATAGCGCTTATTGAATGTAAGCGCAGATGTGGCACAATCGCAACAGGTATAAGGAATACCCAGCATATCAAAATAACCCATCAGCTTCCCGTCCTCGCCCGGGGTGCCATGCAATCCCATCAATACCGCAGCAAAGGTTATTTTTTCACCGGCAACCGTGATTGAAAAATCATTCTTGTCAACAACCACTTCCTCACCCGCAGGCGTTACATAAAACCAGCCCTCCCGGCGTATATCGATACGGTAACCTGTCCATTTCTCCGGGTCGAGATGGTTGCCAATGGTAACAGCAGTTTTATAGGAAACCACAGCTTCACCTGAATATCCGCCGGTAACCAGCGCAATCCTTTTATTCATGTAATTTGGTAAATATGATTGGTATTATTTGGCAAATATAAGCGGCAGCAGCAAGTTGCTGCAACACCATTTGTTAAAATTTCTTTTGTCATCCGCTAGGCACACCCCGGGTTCGCTATTGTATATCCCCAATTCCTTCGTTCCCCGAATCCAGCACAAACTTCCAGGTGCCATCAGCCTGTCGTTTCCAGATATTGACATAGGTACCATAAATAACCGTATCACCCGCACTGGGTTTGATCGAATAAAGTCCGAATGTATAACCCATATCACCTGAAGCCGCCACTGATCCGCCACGCGGATCCCAGGTCATGGTAAAGCCCCCGTCGCTCTGCTGGCTCAGGTAATCCACGGCATCAGCGCCAATGACCGGCACCATATCCGGGCGCAGCAATACCCCATTACTGTCAATATTGTCAAGAAAAGCCATTTTATATCCCTTCTCCATACACATTCTGGAAAACCGGCGATCTGCCTCCATAAGCTGGTTACGCATTTCTTCCTTAGCCGCCACATCATCATCGGGTTCAGGTTTGGGCTTTTTGGGCTGCAGACAACCCGCCAGACATCCCATACCCCATAGAAAAAGTAAAAATCGCACCATAGTACACCCATTTAAAAAAAGGCGAAAGTATTTCACAATACCCTCGCCGGTTGACAGGAAATATCACCTGCCTGTATCAGGCTGTTACGCCTTCAGATAACAAGTTAAATATGCATTTTCGCCTTCTTCGCCAGCAACTCATCAACGGTTTCCCTGTACATTTCATCCGGCACGCAGCAGTCCACCGGACATACCGCAGCACACTGTGGTTCTTCATGAAAGCCCTGGCACTCCGTACATTTATTCGTTACGATATAATAAGTATCCATACTCACCGGAGTATTTTTCTGATCAGCATCCACCGATGAGCCATCCATCAGGGTAAACATACCCTTGATAGTGGTACCGTCAGCAATGGCCCACTCTACACCGCCTTCATAAATGGCGTTGTTTGGACATTCAGGTTCACAGGCACCGCAGTTGATACATTCTTCTGTAATCTTAATAGCCATCTATTGTCATTTTTATTTAATTGCAAGTTAAGCACTCAAAAATAAAATGCCAACTTAATTTTCCGCTTTTTCGCCCGGCAGAATTACCTTGCATCCGCTTACCGGCACAAGACCGGTACAGGCAACAGTAATATGACAGTAACACAAAGAATTGATGCACTGACCGCCCTCGGCGACCACCTTCGCGAGGCCCCCGAAAGCTGGACTATGGCTGTAAACAAAGCCCATGCACACAATCCATGGTTTACGCCGGACTTTACCGCTCTGGCCGCCCGGAACATTGCAGATCATTTTTTGCAGAAAGACAAACTCCTTGCCTGGGCCGGGCATTACCATTTAGATGACAATGTCGGCGGTAAAAACACGGGTATTGTTATGGCAGGCAATATTCCCCTGGTAGGGTTTCACGATTTTCTTTGTGTGTTCATCAGCGGTCACCGGCAAACGATCAAGTTATCCGCCAAAGACGATATCCTGCTGAAGTATCTTGCAGAAGTACTGGTGACGCTCGCCCCGGAAGCCCGTTCGCTGATAACATTTGCCGATATGCTGAAAGGATGCGATGCCTATATCGCTACCGGCAGTGGCAATACAGCCAGGTACTTTGAGTATTATTTCGGAAAATACCCAAGTATCATCCGCCGCAACCGCAGCTCGGTGGCTATACTTGATGGTCATGAAACACCTGCCGAGCTTGAAGCACTGGCAGACGATACCCACCTGTATTTTGGCCGTGGCTGCCGCAATGTTACCCGTCTTGTTGTACCCCCCAACTACGACTTTATACCACTCCTTGGTGCATTCGATAAATACAGTCATTTTGCACAGCACGACAAATACAAAAATAATTACGACTATTACCTCACCATCCAGATCATGAACAACCGCTTTTACATGACCAACAACAGCCTGTTGCTGGTAGAAAGCGAGGATCTTTTTCCACCCATCAGCCAGTTGCACTACAGCTTTTGTGAAGATGCGCAAACCGCAGCGGATACCCTGAAGAACAGCCCTGATATCCAATGCATCATCGGGCATGGCCAGCTCCCTTTTGGCAAGGCACAAACGCCATCCCTCACCGATTACGCCGATGGTGTGGATACGATGCAATTTTTACTCACCCTTTGAGCAGTTAATCAGGCCAAATGTTTAAATTTGTATGTGAAGTACGAAGCTCTTCCTAATGATATGTTAAAGATGGCAGACGGTGGTGTACATTTTGTCAGTGCTTCGTTATTTTGCACAGGCTGGAATAAAAATTGAAACAGTTCAGCTATTCAACAAAAGTTAAAGTAAAAACCTATAACGATGAAAATTAAACAAGTCTTATTCACAGTGCTGATCAGCGGATTAACCACCCTTGGCATCATTTGGGGCTATGGGAAAATGGTAAAGAAGAATAATACTTACGCAGGTCAGGAAAATGGTATTCTTCCATCCAATTACAAACAGGCAGGTTTTTTTGGCAATGATGCCACGCCACCGCCCACAGCCGATTTTACCGTCCCGGCGCAAATGGCCATCCCTACAGTGGTGCACATTAAAACCAAAACCAATGCCCGCCAGTTGAGCAACAGCCTGCCACAAAAAAGGCAGCGCACGCCTTTTGACGATTTTTTTGGCAATGACGACAATATCCTTGAGCAGTTTTTTGGCAGGAGCAATGTTGTACCCGAACAAAGGGCATCAGGCAGTGGCGTCATCATCAGCGAAGACGGGTATATTGTTACCAACAACCACGTGATCGACAAAGCAGATGAGGTAGTGGTTACACTCAGCAATAAAAAATCATATAAGGCCAAAGTAGTGGGTGGCGATCCTTCGTACGATCTTGCGGTAATCAAGATTGAAGCGACCAAACTCCCCTTCCTCGTTTATGGAAACTCTGATGAGGTAAAGATCGGCCAGTGGGTACTTGCCCTCGGATACCCGCTCGACCTTGAGGCAACCGTTACCGCTGGTATTGTTAGTGCCAAAGCCCGCAGCATTGGTCTTAATGTAGAGAAAGCCGGGCCAACGAGTATCGAATCGTATATACAAACCGATGCTGCTGTGAATAAAGGCAATAGTGGCGGAGCCCTCATCAATACAGAGGGTAAACTCATCGGTATCAACTCTGCCATCTATTCCCCTACCGGGTTTTACAGTGGCTACTCCTATGCCATCCCCGTAAACATCACCAAAAAAGTAGTGGACGATATTATGCGTTATGGCAATGTGCAGCGTGGTTATCTCGGCGTTCGCACGGCCAATACCGGTGATATCAGTGAAGAAGAACGCAAAGCTATGGGACTGGTGTTTAAAGGTGATGGGCTGGTGATTACCGAACTCCAGCGCGAAAGTGCAGCAGCAGAAGCAGGCATTAAAAGGGGAGATATTCTCCGCAAGGTGAACAATGAAGACATTACCAGCAGCAGCGAACTCCAGGAGATTGTGGGCAAACTCAAACCAGGCGATAAAATCAGCATCGTGTACAGCCGTGATGGTAAGGAAATGACGACATCCGCTACCCTCAAAAACAAAATCGGCAGCTTTGATATCGTTAAAGACGAAAACAATGTACTGCTCAAACTCGGTGCCGACCTGGTGGCTTTAGACGCTAAAAAGGCCAAAGAGTATGGCATTACAGGCGGTGTGGTGGTAAAGAAAGTAAAACAGGGGGGCGCCTTCAGCAACCAAACCCGTATGAAAGATAATTTCATCATCTTTAAAGTAAATGGTACGGAAGTAAAAACCACTGATGACATCAAGACCGCGATCGGCAGCGGCAATACGGTATCGGTCAGCGGTTTCTACCCGGGTTATGATGGCGTTTACGAGTATGAACTGGAGTTGGAGTAGTGCAAGAAGAGATTCACAAACAAATACAGATCCCGTTACTGAACAATAGTAACGGGATTTTTAATTAATCCCCGATTGTCATAAAGGAGTAAGTACCCATGATAAAGGAATCAGTTCATGTTGCAAAGGAATGGGTACCCATTACAAAGGAACCGCTACGGGTTGCTTTAGAACGCGCCGGGTTGTAAAGGAACGGATACTCATTACAAAGGAATCGCTACGGGTTGTAAAGGAACGGATACTCATTATAAAGGAACCGCTCCGGGTTGCTTTAGAACCTGCCGGGTTGTAAAGGAACGGGTACCCATTGCAAAGGAAGCACTTCGGGTTGCTTTAGAACCCGGATGATAAAGAACGAAACCCGATACCTGCTATCGCTCATACACCAGGTACTCCCAGGGCTGCATCTCAAAGAAACGCTCATGTGTAAAATCATTGGCTGTTTTACCAAAAACATTTACAAACTGTCCCGTAAGCTGTGTATCCGTAATTTCGAAACGAAGTTTTTCCCTGCTCAGGTTGAGCAATACCAGTACTGCCCGCTCTCCTTTTACGCGCAGATAAGCCAGTACCTGTTTTTCAACACCCGTTTTCAGGAGGTAGGTCGTTACGCCGGGGTCACCCGCACGTAAAGCCGGATTATGCTTTTTGAGCGTCAGTAAACTGCGGTAAAAGTCTTCCATGGCCAAAGGTGATGTCCATGCGATAGGATCTTTCTCAAAAAACTGCAACCGCTTGAGGTTGGGCAATTCCTGTCCGCTGTACACCAGTGGTATTCCATCCCAGGTAATACTGAATACTGCCAGTGCCTTTGCCATATCCCCATATTTTTCATACTCCGTTCCGTTCCAGCTATTCTCATCATGATTCGTGGTAAACCAAAGATTCATGGAATGTTTAACCGTACTGTCGTAGCGGTGGAGCAGCGACGTGAGTACATCAACCGTTTGTTTTTTCTCATAGAAAGTTTTGGTCTCGTGCATCCACTTCCAGCTATAACTGCAATCAAAAACGGGCTTATAATCCGGGTGATCCAGCTCATCAAACTCGCCCAGCCAGAACAGGGGCTTTACCGCATCTACCTGCGGACGGGCTTCTTTCCAGAAATCCACTTCCACCCAGGAAGCCAGGTCGCAGCGGTAACCATCAATATCACATTCCTTTACCCAGTATTGCATGGCCTCAATCATGGCCCGGCGAAGCGCCGGATTGCCATAATCCAGTTCGATGATATCATCCATACCACTGGCCATTTTAAAATTCTTTGTTGCACTGTCTTTCAGGTAATAACCGGGATGTTCCACCGTCCACCGGTGATCCCAGCCGGTATGGTTAGCCACCCAGTCGATGATCAGTTTGAAACCCATATCATGCGCCTTTTTTACCAGGGCTTTAAAATCGGCAAGCGTACCCAATTCAGGGTTGATGGCGGTATAGTCGCTGCACGCGTAGGGACTGCCAAGGCTCCCCTTTTTATGTTGCTGCGCAATGGGTGTTACCGGCATCAGCCAAAGGGTTTCCACCCCCATATCCTTCAGCCTGGGCAGGGCGGCGGCAAAAGCATTGAAGGTTCCTTCCGGTGTGTATTGCCGGATATTCACCTCGTATACATTTGTGGAATGTACCCATGCCAGGGGTTGAAATGCTGTATTCATCTGTTGTGTTGGTTTTGTTGTTATAGCTGCTTTTTCCTGTGCAGCATCGTTGCAGGCAGTCAAAAGCAGCAATGAACATACAGCAAGGCTTGTCTTTATCATTGTTCAAAAATAAGGCAAAACGCCGATTTTGAATACGATAGAAGCTACAACCCTGTACCTTTGCAGTTCTTATATCAGTATGAAGCAATTTACCATTCCCAGCGGGTACCGCAGTCCGCTCATCGGCAGCATCAAACAGCAGCGCAGGCAGACCGACAAAATGAAGAAGGACTTCAGTCCCACCCTGCTCCCGCTGGGCAAGCTCAACATTTACCTGGCCCGTCATTTCGGGTTTTGCTACGGCGTTGAGCATGCTATTGAAATTGCGTTCCGTACCGTGGATGAAAATCCCGGAAAAAGGATATTCCTGCTGAGTGAGATGATTCATAACCCGCTGGTTAATGCAGACCTGGAGGCCAGGGGTGTACAGTTTTTGCAGGACACGTATGGCCGCGAACTCCTCCCCTTTTCGATGCTCACGGCCGAGGATATTGTCATCATACCTGCATTTGGCACCACACTGGCCATAGAAGAAAAACTGCATGCCATCGGTGCCAATACCCAAAAGTACAATACCACCTGTCCCTTTGTAGAGAAGGTATGGAACCGCAGCGAACAGATTGCCAGCCAGGGATATACGGTGATCATTCATGGCAAACCCACGCATGAGGAAACAAGGGCAACCTTTTCACACGCGGCTGCCGGCACTGCTGCGTTGGTCATCAACGATATGCAGGAAGCCATTGTACTCGGGGAGTACATCAGCGGGGTTAGAAGCGGGGATGATTTTAAAGCGGTGTTCAGCGGGCGGTATTCAGATGGTTTTGATCACCAGCGCGACCTGCAACGCATCGGTGTGGTTAACCAAACCACCATGCTGGCCAGCGATACACAGGCCATTGCCGATTACCTCAAACAGGTAATGCTGCAGCACTACCAGCCTGAACAGTCTGCCGAGCGTTTTGCCGACACACGCGATACCCTTTGTTATGCCACCAACGACAACCAGGCGGCTGTTGAGGCCATGCTCAATACACCCGCAGACCTGGCCATTGTAGTAGGCGGATACAACAGCAGTAATACCAGCCATCTCGTAGAGCTTTGCGAAACAAAACTGCCCACTTATTTCATCAGTGATGCGGAAAAAATGGTATCGCCCAACCTGATCCGGCATTACGACCTGCACCAGAAACGGGAGCGGGAAACAACAGGATTTTTAACTGCCGGCGGGGCTGCCCGCATCCTCATTACCAGTGGTGCCAGTTGCCCGGATACCGTGGTAGCCGCAGTGATTGAAAAACTGGCTGTTTTCTTTAATGCAGGGGAATTACTGGAAACGGTTACTGCATCATGGCAGCAGAACTGATCGCAAATAGATACAGGCATACATAAGGTATCAGGAAACCGGAGCGAGCTAAAAGACAGCCCGATTACAATTCGGCCAGTATGGTTTTTATACCTGCCTGTATCGGTGTTACTGTAAACCCCGGAAATCGTTTCATAAATTTCGAGCAGTCGAAAATATAATCCTGCTCATACTGGTAAAGCAGTTCGACAACCTCCTTTACAAGGGGATTAAACAATCCCACGAGTTTTACCATCCATGCTTTGAGCACCGTATATTTCAAGGTGATGCCGTGCAGTTCACCAACTTCAGCAATGAATTGCATGGCGGTAAGGCGGTTGGTATCGCAAGGCAGGTGCCAGGTTTCATGATAAGCATCGGGTGTATTGCCGAGCAAGGCTGTTGCACGACCGGCATCCGGTGTATAGATCAGGGTGCGCAGGGTTGAATCCTTGAGCAGAACCTGTAATCTTTTCTTCTTCCTGATGTTATCAAATATCGTTGCGTTGGTACTGCTCTGGGTATGCGCAGGGCCATAAAATTCCGGAGCCCGGCAAATCATTGCCGTTAATGTTTTATTCCCGATTTCCTCCAGCAGCATGGACGCAATCTGTGCCCTTACCCTGCCCTTTTTACTCGTGGCTCCAAAAAACGTCTCCTCTGTCATTTGTCCTTTTACCGGGCCATACATATAGACATTATCAAAAAATACCAGTTTTGCACCATAACACTTGCAGGCATCAATTACATTACGCATCACTACAGGCCACTGCGCCTGCCAAACCGCTGTCTGGTAAGGTAATCCTGCTACTAAATAAACGATATCGCTCCCCTGTACCGCTGCTGCCGTTTGTGCAGCATCCAGCAGGTCGGCAGTTACCAGCTCGTCTGTATCGTTTACTTTTCGTGGGTGCCGGCTCACCAGCCTGATATTGGTGGTGTACTGGCGGCAGAGCTCCTTTGCCAGTTCGGTGGCAATAATGCCATTTGCGCCTAATATGGTTTGCATAAAGTTTCTTTAAAAGATCAGTTTCTTCAGGAAAAGTAAGCATTGTTCCCCGGAAATACAACAATACAAAGCCCCCGGTTCCGGGAATGGCCAGGCTAAAATAAAAGAGCCCCTGGCTCGCGCCAGGGGACATCTTTTGTTTGTGCTTGGAATCTAACGACTTTATGACTATTTCGTCAATTGTGTTGTAAGTACTTCGTCACCAGCGCTTACCTGTACAATATATGTACCGGCAGCCAGTTTGGCTAAGTTGCTGATGGTGAAGTTGTTGTTGCCAACCTGTGTCATCGTTTCATTGCTGTACACCAGTTTGCCTGCGTTGTCAAAGAGCCTGATGGCTACTTTTGCTTTGCTCGCTGCAGCTATCGCAATGTTTACTTTATCCGTAAACGGATTTGGATATACACTGGCAATGGTAAGACCTTTGATGGTTACATTCAGTGCTACTACATTGCTGTAAGTAAAGCGTCCATCCCTGTCCACCATTTTAAGGCGGTAGTAGTTAAGACCAGTCACCGGTTGCAGGTGGTTAAACCCATATCCGATACGGCTGCTGCTGTTGCCGGCACCGTTTACATTACCGAGCCTGGTAAAGTTGCTGCCGGTTGAGCTGAACTCCACTTCAAAGTGACTGAAGTTTTGTTCGCTCTCAGAAGCCCAGCTCAACTTGGATACGCCATTTGCATATACACCACTCAGGTTGGTGATCACGATTGGTAACGGACCACCGGTATTGGTAATCAAACCTGCATCAATCGTAAGGTCAATCTGACCGGGTGTAAGCGTAAACGGATCAGTAATACCCGTTGCAGGGTTTGCATTACTGTTGAGTGTACCAGGAACGCCTGGTGCATTCTTGATGGTATAACCTACTGTATTCAGTGGCAGATCAGTAAAGGCAATGGTGAAACTGGCACCGGTAGCAGGTACGGGGATGTTATTGATGAAATAACGTCCGCGGCCATCTGTTACTGCTGAAGCTACACGATTGCCATTCAGGTCGTACAGGGTAACGGTTACACCGGGTACACCGGGTTCACCAGCATCCTGGCGGCCATTCGCATCAAGATCATACCACACGAAGTCGCCCACAGCAGCAAAGTTAGAGATCAACCCTGCATCCACATCTGTCTTAACCGTACCCGCAGCCAGGGTAATCAGGTCAGTCCGTCCTGTAGCCACATTCACATCACTGTTGTTGGCGGCTGTGCTGCCTGAAGCATTCTTCGTTGTGAAGGTCGTATTTACCGGCAGGTTGCTGAAGCCTACAAAGTATGAACCAGGGTTCAGGTTGTTGAACATATAGAACCCGTTGGCGTCTGTTACCGTTGAGGCTACCGCTACATTTGAACTGTTGTACAGTGTAACGGTTACACCGGGAGCTCCTTTTTCAGTAGCATCCTGGATACCATTGTTATTTGTATCAAGCCATACGTAGTCGCCCAGTGCGGCTTTAGACGTAGAGATGATACCCATATCCCAATTCAGGTCTGTAGTAGCTGCCGCAAGGGTAATATTGCCCGTTCTGCCGGTTGTTACATTCGCATCACTGTTGTTGGCAGCAGTACTTCCTGCAGCATTTTGTGTGGTAGGTGTATAACCTGAAGGCAGGTTACTGAAGCCTGCAACATATGTTCCTGCATCAAGATCGGTAAAGAGGTAGTTACCTGATGTATTGGTAACCGTTGTCTGGATCGCCACACCTGCTGTATTGAACAGCGTTACGGTTACGCCACCAACACCCGTTTCTGCTGGATCCTGGATACCGTTGGCATTATTATCAAACCATACCCTGTCGCCAAGAGCAGACTTCGGTGTGCTGGCTTTAATACCTGCATCAATCGTCAGGTTGATTTCACCAGCCGCCAGCGTGATGGGGCTGGTTTTACCGGTACCTGTATTCGGGTTACTGTCTTTTGTTGCATCTGTACCCGCATTCTGTGTGGTAAATACATAGCCTGCAGGCAGGTTGCTGAAGCCAACCACATAGTTTCCGGCATTGAGATCAGTGAAGATATAATTACCCGCACCATCCGTTGTGGTGGTGGTAATAACTGTTGTGCCATCGCCGGCATACAAGATCACTGTTACACCCGGAACACCAGGTTCACCAGCATCCTGAACACCATTGCCATTAATGTCATTCCATACCCTGTCGCCAATGGTTGCTTTGGCATTATTTACGTTTGGCGTGGCATAGATACCACCATCAACCGTAAGTGTGCTGCCAGGCGCAGAGATCGTATATGCACCTGTTCTTCCTGAAGATGGATCTACATCGCTGTCGGTATTGTCATTGCCACCCAGGTCTTTACCCGTGAAGATATAACCACTGGGGAGGGCTGTGAAACCAACACTGTAAGTACCATTGGCCAGGTCGGTAAACAGGTAGAAACCATTGGCATCGGTAGTGGTGGTTTTGATCACTGCACCGGTAGCCGCATTGAACAGGGTTGCTGTTACACCGGGTACACCAGCCTCGCCGGCATCCTGTACACCATTTTTATTTGCGTCGTACCATACAAAGTCACCAAGGGTGCTGAGTGAAGCCGCACTGATGTTACGGATACCTGCATCAACCGTTACCCGTGTTTCATCATCCACCAACCGGAAGCTGGCCGTAGTACCTGCACCATTTGCACCGGTAACATCACTGTCGATTTCGGTATTGGCAGCACCACCAACATTGGGGGCAACCAGTACATAACCGGCAGGCAGGTTAGAAAACCTGATATAATAATTGATAGAATTTGTAATCGGTCCTGGCACCACATTATTGAACATGTAGTAACCAAAGGCATCCGTAGTTTGTGTACCTACAAGGGTACCGGAAGTATTGTACAGTTGTACAGTCACACCAGGCACACCGGGCTCGCCGACATCCTGCAGACCATTATTGTTCAGATCGTACCAAACCCTGTCACCCACAGCAGCCCTTGTTGTTGGTGTTACATACAGGCCACCGTCAAAGGACAGATTGGTTGTTCCCGTAGTTACGCTGAAAGGTGCTGTACGGTATTGTGCAGGATCAAAATCGCTATCCAGATCATCGTTTGCACCAACATCACCTGTAGAAAGAATATACCCTACCGGTGGTGTAATACCTACAGTATAAGTACCAAGCGCAACATCAGTAAACTCATAGTAACCATTGTTGTCGGTAATGGTGGTACGAACCGGCACACCTGCACTGTTGTACAGGGTAACGGTTACGCCTGCAATACCCGGTTCACCGGCATCCTGAACACCATTTTTATTGAGGTCGTTCCAGATGAAATCACCAATACGTGCAGGAATGGTATAGTACATACCTGCATCGATATCTGTCCTGTCTTTATTGGCAGGTGTCAGTGTAATCGTAGCTGTTCTGCCTGTTGCAGTATTTGCATCACTGTTGTTGGCAGCAGTACTTCCTGCAGCATTCAAAGGAGAGAACGCATATTCAGCAGGAAGGCTGAAACGAACCTGGTAGTTGGTACCACCAGAAGCCACAGGCAGGTTGCCGAACAGATAATTACCCAGGGCATCCGTAGCTGTTGTCGCTGCAAGGTTACCCGCGTTGTCATACAATGAAACAGTTACGTTGGCAAGACCAACTTCACCGGCATCCTGAATACCATCGCGATCAGTATCATTCCAAACCCTGTCGCCGATAGAGCCTACAGGATATACAAAACCAGCATCAATTGTCGTATTGTTCTGGCCGGCAGTTAAGGTAATACCACTTACCACACCACTCACCGGATCACTGTCTTTTGTGTCATCACCACCAGCATTGGCCGGAGCAGGTGAAGCACCCGAAGGCGTGGTAAAGGTTACGGTATAAGTACCGGGTGCCAGGTTACTGAAGAGGTAATCTCCATTGGCACCTGTCGTAGCCGTAATGGTTGTGCCATTAGAGAAAGTCAGTGTTACCAGTGCGCCCTGGATACCGGGTTCATTGGCTTCCTGAATGCCATTATTATTCAGGTCATTCCACACAAAGTCTCCGATAGAGCCTGTACCACGGAATCCAAAGTCAACAGTAAGGTTGCCATTCAGGCCATCTCCATCCACTGCTGCATCGGGTTCAAGTCCAATGGCTAAGCTTATGGCATTGCTGCGCACTTCTCCGGCAACAGCCGTATTTGTTCCGTTGTTGTCATTATCCGTATTGTTGTCGGGGTCACCACCATTGGTTGTTACAACAGCGTACCCGGTTGGAATAGCCACACCAACAATGTAGTTATTGGGCGCAAGGCCAGTGAAGTTGTAGAAACCTCCACCCGAAGTTGTGGTCGTTGCAATGGCGGCACCATCGGCAATATTATCATTATTGGCATCAAGGTAGAGGCGTACAGATGCCCCGTCAATACCTGGTTCACCGGCATTCCTGATACCATTATTATTGATATCATACCAAACCAGATTACCAAGGTTAACTTTATTCGGAGCAAATCCCGCGTCGTATGTACGGTTAAATTCACCAGGTGCCAGTGTAATACCGGTAATAACACCACCAACAGGATCACTATCCCTGCTGTCGTTACTGCCCTGGTTGGCAGGAGAAGCTACATAACCCGAAGGTGTGGTAAACTGAAGCTGGTAATTACCGGCCGGTATATCATAGAAAAGGTAATACCCGTTGCCGTCAGTAGTAGTCGTCGAAATAGTATTGCCTGCGCCGTCTTTAAGCGTAACAGTTACATTGGGTAAACCAGCCTCACCGGCATCCTGGATACCATTGTTATTGGCATCAAGCCATACAAAGTCGCCCAGTGACTGTCCTTTATATTCGCCAAAATCATACGTATTATTGGTATTACCACCGGTGGGTTCACCGCCAGTGGACATGGTGATTGCACGGCCAAAATATTCTTTGCCGGTTGTATTATCACCTGGTGTGATTACCCCATTATTATCATTATCAATATTATCATCCGGATCAGTACTGGGTGTAGAAATAAATTCTCCACCGGGAAGTACCACACCCACCACATAATTGCCAGGGGCAACAGAGAAGGTATAAAGACCTCCGCCAGAAGTTGTGGTAGTTGCAATCGCAGCGCCGTCAGCAATATTATCATTATTGGCATCAGCATACAGGTTTACTGTACGGCCATCAATACCAAACTCGCCATTGGCGGGCTCATAAACGCCATTATTGTTAGGATCGTAGAACACCAGGTTTCCAAGTGTCAAAGTACCTGCAAAGCCAAAATCGTAAGTAATATTGGTATTGCTGGTATTTACACTACCATCAAATTCGGTTCCGCCCACCAGCGTGATCGCCAGTCCGCGTGTTTCAGCGCCAACGGTATTGATACCATTATTATCGCGGTCAATATCATTATCCGGATCACCGCCATTCACAGTACTTTTAGCAAAGCCGGCAGGCGTGGCAGCACCGATAATATAATTACCCGGAACAAGGTTACAGAATTCATAGAAACCGGTTGCATCTGTAATGGCTGTAGCAATAGCAGCTCCATCGGCAACATTATCGTTATTATTGTCCTTGTATAAATTAACCGTCACATTTACAATACCACCTTCATTATCCTGGCGATAACCGTCATTATTCAAATCCCAGAACACCCGGTTACCCAGGCAAAGTGTTGTTGGGCAGAAACCGGCATCAACAGTATTGTTGCACTGACCGGCAGTTAAGGTTACCGACACTATAGCATTGCCATTACCCGCGTCACTCACATCACTATCCTTACTATCATCACTACCCTGATTGGCTGGTGAAATACCATAGCCGGATACTGCAACAAATTCAACAGTATAGGTACCGGCTGCAAGTCCTGTAAACTGGTAAAAACCGGTTGAACCGGAATTGGTTGTTTTAATAATAGTACCAGCCGAATTTTTCAGGTTGACCACTACCCCGCTTAATCCTGATTCACTGGCATCCTGTAAACCATTACCATTGGCATCATTCCATACATAATCACCAATACAACCACTGGCGCTGGTTGCACAAGGTGTATTCGCTACATTAATAATATGGTTCACACTCGCTGCATCTGAGTTCCAGGTATTGCCTGAAGGCAGGGTACAGGGATCAACGCCTGAACCATCAGACATTACGCAACGGATCACAAGCCCCTGCAGACCGCTGTTGGGGTTGTTAAACACGAGCGCACCCGGCGTGGTGGTAAGGTTGAAAACCGCACCACTCACACTATACGTGTTGCCGTTGATGGTGTTGTTGCCATTAACCAGACACACCCATACATTGGATGTGTTTTTGTACTGCCAGCGATAGTTGGTAGAAGCGTTTACGCTTGCCACAATCGGCTGTACATTGTACACGGGTCCTGTGTTGCAGGAACCAGTATAACCATTGATGGTATGGGCCCACGTTAATCCTGAAATGAGCAGTAAAACAAACGACAGCAGCATTTTCATGCCTTGCCGTTTTTTGTTTCCTGATCCGTTTCCGGTCAACAATCCCACATTTGGTAAGCAGAGAACCAAGCACTTATTTATGGCTGCTCTTACCCGGGTAGAGGTTTGTTCCATTTTTTATGTTTATTTAACTGTTTGACGTTATAAAGGCAGCCCGCAATAAATAATTGAGGCTACAGGGATTCATAAGCCTGGTTCGTCAAACGATATAGGACTGTACCATTAGAATTATACCTAATACAATAATGGATATGCAGGCCGATTCCCTGCCGGGGACATTCAAAAGGATTCTTGTGTTGCCTAAGCTTTTCGGTTTACCTTAGTCTTGCGTTTGTCACAAACAGTTGCATGACGGTTAAAAGAATCACAATGATTCCAGGTAAATGGTTGAGGATATTGGTAAGCTTCTTTGAGGATTTATGGATAGTTCTGGTTCGTTGAAAACGAGCGTAAAAGTACAAACTAATTTGTCTTTTACAAGTTTTTTGAAAAGATTTCAGATGAATCACTGTCTGCTGCTATGCAGACTGATGGCTCATTTTGCCCCTTCTGCGTATAAGCATAACGGTATTACCGAATATGATCTATACCAACTACGTTGTACTACGCTAATAGTAAATGGATTCAGTGTAAATTTTCGAAAGAAAGGTTTAAATACTATGTGTTAGGGATGGTAAAATTACTGTAATTTTTGAAACCGCCAACTTTTTTTCCAGTTTTTTCTTTCCAATCCGCAAAATCCCCCTGCACATCAATCAGCATTTTTTCAGCGATGGCCATTTGCATATAAATAAAATTGTAATTCATCAGATTACTTGTCTTTTTGTTTTATTATTGTGCCGCACATCGTCAACCGTATAATATCGTAATATGACAGCAGCTAAAGTAGTAGCGGTGGTAGGTTTGAGTGGCACAGGCAAATCGCTCTCCGCCGCCTACCTGAAAAAAAAATATGACCTTACCACAATTTACTTTGGCGGGTATGTTATCGAGGAAGTGAGGAAAAGAAACCTGGAGATTACCAGCAATAATGAACGGATTGTACGGGAAGATCTCAGGGTGAATAATGGTATGGACGCTATTGCAAAATTAGCCATCGATGCCATCACTGCTGCCACTGCCCGGAGCCACGACTTGCTGATTGATGGCCTGTACAGCTTCTCAGAATATTTGTTTCTCAAAAAAATATACGGTGCCAACCTCGTTCTCATCGCCAATCATTCGGAAAGAATAATCCGCTATGAGCGGCTGAGAAACCGTCCGGTACGCCCGCTTCAACCCGAAGAAGTGGACCAGCGCGACCTGCTCGAAATACAAATGATCGAAAAAGGTGGCCCCATTGCCATTGCAGATTATCATGTACTCAACAATACCAGCGAAGAAGACCTCTACACACAATTAGACAGGGTGGCTGCACACAAAATTTTCCTGAAAGCATTATAATAGCCGTGATGGCCTGGCAGGGAGTCAACCCCGGATCATGCGATTGGCAGCAGAACCCGGGTTACCCGGATGGCTTGTATAGTAAAAGCCCCGGACTGTTACAGCCGGGGCTTTTACTGTTTTATGGATAGGTCAGGCTTCTGAACCTGATTTAGCCTCTTCTTTTAATTCCTGCTCTTTCATTGAGAACCTGATCTTCCCTTCTTCCTTATCAAGTGATGCCACCATCACATCGCCATTTTTAATATGCATGTTCAGGATTTCTTCTGCTAAAGGATCTTCAAGGTATTTTTGAATGGCCCTGTGCAGCGGACGGGCACCAAACTGCGAGTCGTAACCCTTTTCGGCGATGAAATCTTTTGCCTCAGTGGATAATTCGAGTGAAAACCCGAGGTTGTTCAACCGCTTCATCACGCCCTTCATCAGTATATCAATGATTGAGAAGATGTTCTCTTTTGTAAGGGTATTGAAGATGATGACATCATCGATACGGTTCAGGAACTCAGGGCTGAAAGTACGCTTAAGCGCTTTTTCGATCACGGCCTTATTGTTCTCATCTGAATTTTGCTGACGGTTGGCTGTGGCAAAACCCACACCCTCCCCAAAATCTTTCAACTGCCTGGCTCCAATATTCGATGTCATGATGATCATCGTATTCTTGAAGTCTACCTTCCGACCCAGTCCATCAGTCAGTTGTCCGTCATCAAGTACCTGCAACAGTATATTGTAGATATCGGGGTGTGCTTTCTCAATTTCGTCCAGCAGAATTACCGAATAAGGTTTGCGCCTTACCCTTTCGGTAAGTTGTCCGCCTTCTTCATACCCTACATAACCGGGAGGTGCTCCAATAAGACGACTTACGGTAAACTTCTCCATGTATTCACTCATGTCGATACGGATCAGCGCATCTTCACTGTCGAACATATGGCGTGCGAGTGAACGGGCAAGCTCTGTTTTACCAACACCGGTAGGACCGAGGAAGATAAAGGTACCGATGGGTTTTTTCGGGTCTTTTAACCCTACCCTGTTCCGCTGTATGGCTTTTACCACTTTCTGAATAGCTTCCTCCTGTCCGATCACCGCACCTTCAAGGTCGGCAGCCATCCGCCGCAACTTTTCCGTTTCAGCCTGTACCATACGCTTCACCGGTATGCCGGTCATCATGCTTACGACTTCAGCAATATCCTCTTCCTCTATCGGGAAACGCTTGTGCTTGCTTTCTTCCTCCCACACATTCTTTGCCTTTTCCAGGTCTTCCTGCAGGCGTTTTTCCGTATCCCGCAGGGAAGCTGCTTCCTCAAAACGCTGGCTTTTCACCACTTTATTCTTCTCCTGCTTAATATCTTCAATCTTTTTCTCCAGTTCAACGATATCCTCGGGCACATTGATGTTTTTGATGTGTTTACGTGCGCCTACTTCATCCAGTACGTCGATGGCCTTATCCGGTAATAACCGGTCTGTCATATAACGGTCGCTCAGTTTAACACAGGCATCGATGGCATCCTGGCTGTACGTAACGTTGTGATAGTCTTCGTATTTGCTTTTGATATTATTGAGTATCAGTATCGTCTCTTCCACGCTTGGCTGCTCAACAATCACTTTCTGGAAACGCCTGTCAAGTGCACCATCTTTTTCAATATGCATCCGGTATTCATCCAGTGTGCTGGCACCGATACACTGCAGTTCGCCACGCGCAAGCGCAGGTTTGAATATGTTGCTGGCATCCAGTGAACCACTTGCGCCACCGGCACCAACTATTGTATGTATTTCATCAATAAACAGGATCACGTCGCGGTTCTTCTCAAGTTCATTCATAATCGCTTTCATGCGTTCTTCAAACTGCCCGCGGTACTTGGTACCTGCCACAAGCGCTGCAAGGTCGAGCGATACTACGCGTTTATCAAACAGCACCCGGCTTACTTTACGCTGCACAATGCGCAGGGCAAGCCCTTCTACAATCGCTGTTTTACCCACCCCAGGCTCACCAATGAGGATGGGGTTGTTCTTTTTACGACGTGACAGTATCTGCGATACCCTTTCAATTTCGGCTTCACGGCCTACGATCGGGTCAAGTGATCCTGACTCTGCAAGACGGGTAATGTCACGTCCGAAATTATCCAGTACCGGCGTTTTGGTTTTGGGCTGATTAGCAGCAGAAGCCCTTTGACCGCGTTGCTGTTGAGAATACTGTTTTCTTTCCTCATCAAACTCGTCTTCATTTTCTTCATTGTACTCTGCCTGCGGCGGATTGCTCGTCACAAAACCGAGTTCATTCTTGAAAATGTCGTAGTCTACATCAAACTGGTTGAGAATTTGTGTGGCGATATTTTCTTTGTTCTTCAGGATTGAAAGCATCAGATGCTCACTTTCAACAAGAGGGCTTTTATGCGATTTGGCTTCAAGCACTGTGATCCTGATGACCTTTTCTGCCTGCTTGGTGAGCGGCAGTGAGTTGATATTGGCTATATTTTTCCCTGTCTTGTCTTTTACTGCCATTTCAATCTCCTTACGCAATTCATAAAGGTCAATATTCAATGCCTTGAGTATTTTTACCGCTGTATTCTCCCCATCCCTGATCAGCCCCAGCACTAAGTGCTCGGTGCCAATAAAGTCATTTCCCAAACGAAGGGCTTCTTCCCTGCTGTAGGAAATGATCTCCTTTACCTGTGCCGAAAAATTATTATCCATTCCTGGTTAAATTTAGCTGTTACAATAATAACGATTATTTCCGAGATTGAGTTTACGGCCGTATGTTAATTGTTGATATGTTGAAAAAATCCTGAGATACCCAGTTGTATGAAAAAAGTCTCCTCCCGGCAAACACATCTGCTGAAGTCAGCACCATATTCGTATTGCGTTGCTCAAAATTGTGTCCCGGGAAAAGCAACGATCCATATTTTCAATTAATTTACATGCCTAAACCAAACTGCAAACAATGCTGGTCAAAACGGATACCAAAGAGAAATTTACGGTTATAACGCCGGAAGATGGTGTTTTAACTGCTAATATGGCAGAGGAATTACGCCAATTGCTGCATCCCTATATGCAAAAAGACAATAAACATATTGTCCTGAATTTGAAAATGGTCATGGATGCGGAACTCCCCCTGCTCGCAGCGATCGTAGACATTCAACAGGAATTTTATGAAAACAGTGCGTCTTTTGTCATCTGCGAATTACAGCAGCAACTGGAAGATAAACTGGAAAAGCTGGAACTGCTGGAAGTGATGAATGTGACGCCTACAGAAAGCGAGGCCTGGGATATTGTACAGATGGAAGAGATTGAACGGGAATTGCTGGATGAGTAAAACACCCCTCCACCCTCATATGTCATTTTGTCATAGCCGTTTGGGTTAATTCCCCATCAACACTCAGGTAAACTGATGGGGATATTGGCTGCAAGCCCCCCATCGGCCGTTTCTTTATACTTACTGTTCATATCCAATGCGGTTTCCCACATGGTTTTGATGACGGTATCCAGGCTCACTTTGGCAAAATCGGGTGTACTTTGAAGTGCGAGCTGACAGGCCGTAATCGCTTTTATGGCACCCATGGTATTGCGTTCAATACAGGGTATCTGTACGAGACCACCAATGGGATCACAGGTCAGTCCCAGGTGATGCTCCATCGCAATCTCAGCCGCCATCAAAACCTGGCGCTGGCTTCCCCCCATACATTCCGTAAGTGCCGCTGCTGCCATAGCACTGCTTACCCCGATTTCTGCCTGGCATCCACCCATAGCAGCAGAAATGGTTGCTCCTTTTTTAAAGATACTGCCAATTTCAGATGCGGTAAGTAAAAACTGGATGATGCGCTCGGGAGTATTGCCATCACAAAAAGTAATGTAGTATTGCAATACCGCAGGAATAACACCGGCTGCACCATTAGTAGGTGCAGTAACCACACGACCAAAGGATGCATTTTCTTCATTAACGGCAAGGGCAAAACAGCTTACCCAGTCAAGCGTATATTTAAAATCGTTGCCTCCCTGCCGGATAGTGGCTACCCAGCTATCGTAACCGGAATATGCTTTACCGGCAATCAGCCGTTTATTCAGATCATATCCCCGCCGCTTGACGTGCAGTCCGCCCGGTAATTCGCCCTGCGCATGGCAACCCCTGAAAATACACTCGCTCATCACTTTCCACACCTGCAATATACCTGCACGCGTTTCCGCTTCCTGGCGCCAGGCGGCTTCATTTTCCAATACGACTTCACTCACTGAAAAGCCCGTTTTGCGGCACCAATGCAGTAAATCCTCGGCAGTATTGACAGGAAAGGGCAGCGATACCATTTTTTTGCCTCCCGCCTCAGCACCTTCCATCACCACAAAACCGCCACCAACGGAATAATAAGTACGTGCGAGTGAACGGCCATCTGCCAGATCTACCAGAAAGGTAAGTGCATTGGGATGAAAGGGGAGACTTTCGGAAAACAGGAAACGCAGATCCGCATCAGGAACAAAATCAACCGCATGGGTTCCGTTAAGCCAGAGCTTCTTTTCTTGACGGATGGTGGCAATTTTACTGCCGATCTGGTCAACATCAAAGGTAACGGGATCATCGCCACTAAGTCCCAACTGTACCGCGATATCGGTACCGTGCCCCCTGCCTGTTTTGGCCAGTGAACCATATAGCAATATCTGCACCTGCCGTACCTGATCCAACACCCCTTCCTGCTGGAGATAGGCGATACACTGTCCTGCTGCCCGCCAGGGGCCAAGGGTATGGCTGCTCGAAGGCCCCACCCCAATTTTAAACATGTCAAAAACCGAAATAGATTCGTGGCTCACATATGATCGTTTTAACCCGTTCGGGCAAGGGTAAAGTTAAACAGGCTTTGTCATATATATGACAAAGCCTGTTTAATAAAATAAAGTCGTATAAAATAAAATTATTGCACGTCCATTAATTCTACCTCAAACACCAGGTTAGAATTGGAGGGGATGAGCAGGGTTCCGTTATTGTCCCTGATTTCGCGGCTGCCATAACCTAATGATGGCGGGATGTATAAAGTGATCTTTCCGCCTTTTCTGAGCAGGGGCAACGCCTTTTGCCAACCAACAATGAGCACACCCAACTGAAACTGCGTGCCGGTTGTGTTACTATCAAACGTAGCACCAGTAAGCAGTTTGCCCGTATATTTTACAGTAATGGTAGAACAAAGCGCCGGAGCTACGGTACCGGTACCGGGATTGGTGATGTTGTAAAACATCCCTGAACTGTGTTGTGTTGCTGTAGCGCTGATGGAACTGATATAACCTTGCAGGGCTGTGATTTCAGCCGAAGAAGCTACGGTAGCCGATTCTGAATACGGACAGGAAGCCGTCCCCGTTTTTTTACAAGCCGAAAGTGCCAGTGTAAATGCCATACCAAACAAGATCACGATCTTCTTCATGCCGAATAATTTCGGCAAAGGTAAGGCATTATTGTGTGGTGGTAATGGCGTTGTCCCTTTTTTGTTTTTCTTTTAACTCTTTATACAACTGCTCGTTCATCTCCCACTTGTAATGCTTGCGGAAAAAGGCATAAAAAAATACAGCGATCAATACAGCAATAAAAACAATCATATAAGTACCCGTGGAGGTCTTGGATATCTTGGTACTCCATTCGGGAAAGAACAGTTGCACCGTAATAACAGACAACAGGATAGGCAGCCCAAACATCAGCGCCATTGGCAGGCCACTTACCAGCTTGCGTACAAACCCCGATTCCCGTTCACGAACCTGTTCCCAATAAAGCAGGAATTGTTTTTCTTTTTCCGTTACCATGCCACAAAGCTACTACAAATGCAACATTTGCTTTGCCATGTTACAAATATCCCTTAGGTTTGTTGCACTCAAAGTTCATGCATGAAAATAGAACAACTGCTCGTACAGTACCTCTACAACAACAAGCATTTGTATTTACAAGGTCTTGGCTCCTTTCGACTTGCGGATAATATTGTATTGCCGGCAGAATCTGATAAAGACATGGTGATTCCGGCAGATGCCATCAGTTTCACCTACGATACGAAGATAGCCGAGGACGACAATCTCATCAATTTTATTGTACAACAAACCCGCAAAATCAAGCCGCTGGCTTCTGCTGACCTTGATTCCTTCATCCTTCTGGGCAAGCAATTCCTTAATATCGGCAAACCCTTTCGTCTGGAGGGTATCGGCACACTCAATAAAAACCAGCAGAACAGTTACGATTTCACCCCCGGACAGTTGATACTGCCCCGCATCGAAGTGGCCAATAAGCCATTAAAAGAGAAAACAGAAGACGACCATATTTCCTTTGAAACACCACCCCGAACCGTTATGAATAAAAAGCCCCTGTTACTCGCAGCAAGCGTGGTGGTGCTGGGCTTACTCGGCTGGGCTGGCTGGTATTTCTGGAACAAAAACCAGAACAGCAATACCCCCGCTACTGAAAAGATAGTTGTTGCCAGCAGAGACTCTGCCGTAACCAATACCCCTGCTCCGCCGGATACCGGCAAAACCGTTGTCCCCGTAGTAACGGCTCCTCCTGCCGCTGCCCCTACGGGCTATACCTTCCGCATTGTACTGAAAGATTATACCACCAAAGAGGCTGCCGAAAAGGCATACAACCGGCTGACGACATACGGCCACAAACTGCTGCTCTATCCAAAAGATTCTACGGGTTTCCGGGTAGCGATGCCATTTACCACACCGCTCGGCGATACCCTGCGGGTAAGGGACTCGTTGCGTAAATTTTTTGGTGGTTCTCCCTACATACAATTGCAATAGCTGTTCTTCCGCGACAGGCACCCTTCATATGGATTCCTCAGTTGTGCCAGGCTCTCCGGCAGCCAACCGGTGTTTATGGTTTGCAGAGATATTATCAATCGTCCAGCGTATCCGTTGTACAAAATCCCCTTTCCGTACCGCGCAATCCGTTTTACTGCAGATACCGCAACTGAAATCAAGACAGCCATCAGAGTGTACAAACAACTCCATCGATTCACCAAATTCATTTTTAACAAGACTGGCAAGGGCATCAATTTCACGATGTGCCTCATGCACGTTGAGGTACCAGGGAATGGTAAGGTGTGCGTCCATATGCAGTACAGGGCCGTACTTGATGATGCGCAGGTTATGCAGGTCAATCCAGTTGACAGGCCGGTTGGCATTCAGTACATCTACCATTTTCTCAAGCAGCGCCTTATCTGCTTCATCCATAATGCCCGCCAATGATCCGCGTACAATACGGTAACCGGTAAACATGATGAACAGGGAAAGCAGGATGGCTACAATACTGTCTAACCAGGCAACACCCGTCAGCAGCAACAGGGTCAACCCGGCAATGATCCCGAGCGTACTCCAGGTATCACTTTGCAGGTGTTTGCCACTGGCAATAAGCGCAAGCGACTGGTTGCGTTTGCCTGTGCGGATACAGAAGCTGCCCGCTGCAAAATTGACCAGTGCGGTAATGCTGATAAGGATGAGGCCATAATCTGCTTGCCGTAATGCCCGGGGCTGCAGGAGGTGAAGGATCGCCTCATAGATAATAACGCAACCCGCTACGGTGATCAGCGCACCTTCAACAGCAGCAGAAATAAACTCCGCTTTGCCGTGGCCATAAGGGTGATCAGCGTCCTTTGGCTTGGCACTTACATAAAGGCTGTACCATCCGATAAAGCCAGCCACCACATTCACAATACTTTCCAGCGCATCCGTAAGAATGGCCACCGAGCCGGTAAGGTACCAGGCCAGGAGTTTGACCAGGAACAGTACAACCGCCAGTAAGGTCATCCATTGCTGTATCCGCAAATTCTGCCGGGCCAAATGGGTTGTTGCCATAGCACAAAGGTATTGTATAAGATCGGAAGTAGCCACATGGTAAAGTCTTCAACAAGCCGGCAATTATCCATTTTCCTTTGCCGGCATTTCATTATTTTTGCCCCCTCAACTAAAAACGATTGACATGCAATTTCAACTATCAGAAGAGCATTTAATGATCCGCCAGGCCGCCCGCGATTTCGCGGAAAATGAGTGTTTGCCAGGGGTGATTGACCGCGACGAAAAACAACAGTTTCCCAAAGAGCAGATCGAAAAGCTTGCAGACCTTGGCTTTATGGGCATGATGGTTGACCAGAAATATGGTGGTAGTGGCATGGATACCATCAGCTATGTACTGGCCATGGAAGAAATCAGTAAGGTGGATGCCAGTGTAAGCGTATGTATGAGTGTCAACAACAGCCTTGTTTGTTACGGGTTGCAGGAATACGGATCGGAAGCACAGAAACTGAAATACCTTGTTCCGCTGGCACAAGGCAAAAAAGATGGCGAATTGCATATCGGTGCTTTTTTACTGAGCGAGCCCGAGGCTGGCAGCGACGCCACCTCCCAAAGCACCACAGCCGAAGACATGGGTGATTATTACCTGCTCAATGGTACAAAAAACTGGATCACCAATGGCAATTCGGCTTCTGTTTACCTGGTGATCGCACAAACAGATCCTGCCAAGGGAAGCCGTGGTATCAATGCTTTTATTGTTGAAAAAAAATGGCCCGGCGTAACCGTTGGCGCCAAAGAAAACAAACTGGGAATTCGTGGCAGCGATACACACAGTATCCTTTTCAATGACGTAAAAGTGCCCAAAGAAAACAGGATCGGCGAGGATGGGTTCGGGTTTAAGTTTGCCATGAAAACCCTCGCCGGCGGCCGTATCGGCATTGCCTCACAGGCCCTCGGCATCGCCAGTGGTGCTTACGAGCGTGCCCTGGCTTACAGCAAACAACGTAAAGCTTTTGGCAAAGAAATCATGCACCACCAGGCCATCCAGTTTAAGCTGGCGGATATGGCTACCAAAATTGAAGCCTCCCGTCTGCTCTGCCTGAAAGCAGCCTGGGAAAAAGACCAGCACCTGGACTATACCCTCAGTGGCAGTATGGCCAAGGTATATGCCAGCGAAACGGCAATGTGGACAGCCACCGAAGCTGTACAGGTACATGGGGGATATGGTTTTGTAAAAGAATACCATGTAGAACGCATGATGCGTGATGCCAAGATTACGCAGATTTATGAAGGCACAAGTGAAGTACAGCGGATCGTGATCAGCAGAAGTATCCTTAAGTAATATACAGGCTGGTGGGATGGCGGGTTGAATCGCTATCCCCATCCCACCCTTCCCATTGTAGTTCATCTCCTGTATCGTATTTCCCGCCCCTTATATCCACGTCATGCCAATCAACACAACCGATTACCAATCCATAACGGCAGCACTTGCCGGCAAGGCCACGTTGGTTGCGGTTTCGAAAACGAAGCCAGCAGCAGACATTGAAGCGCTTTATACATTAGGCCAACGCGATTTCGGCGAAAACTACGTGCAGGAACTCGTGGATAAAGCTGCGGCTTTACCCGCCGGCATCCGCTGGCATTTCATTGGTCATCTGCAGCGCAATAAGGTAAAATATATTGCGCCATTTGTACACCTTATCCATGGGGTGGACAGTATGGAACTCCTCCGGGAAATCAACAAACAAGCGCTTAAAAACAACCGTACTATAGACTGCCTGTTACAGGTCTGTATAGCGCGGGAAGAAACAAAATTCGGGCTGGATGAGGCGGAACTCGATGCCGTCATAAAGGAGGCAACCGCCACGGCATTATCAGGTATCAATATCCGCGGCCTGATGGGCATGGCCTCTTTCAGTAACGACAAAACCCTTGTCAACAGGGAGTTTCAGCACCTCCGGCAGGTCTTTGACCGTCTGCAAACCACCGGTATCTTTACCGCAGATCGTTTTAATATCCTGAGCATGGGTATGAGTGGTGATTACCCCCTTGCACTCGAAGCCGGGAGTACAATGGTGCGTATAGGGTCGCTGCTTTTCGGATCGAGGTAGTGCCGGGCGCAAGCGCTCTCTGTTCCGGGGAATCACTCTTTTTCTTTCTTCAGCAAGGCAATGTCTTTGATCAGTTGGTCAATCTCCAGCTCAAGCGTACCGTTGTAAATACCCCGGATCCTTTTGAGCCGGTCTACAAGCACCAGGTGTTCGGTATGGAGAAAATCGGTGCTGTCGCGCGTATAGCCCATTTCCTCCTCGGCAAAATAGCTTTTACGGGCAAGTTCGTAAATCTTCGCCTGGTTACCCGTAAGCAGGTGCCAGCGTTTTTCATCAACCATATTCGATGCGGCATAACGCGCAAGCCGGGCTACTGAGTCGGCCTCGGGCATTACACTGTAACTGAGCAATACCAGATCTGCATCATCTTTATAGGCCGCCTGTACTTTGGTCAGCAACTGTGTCATCTTTGGGCAGATACTCCCGCATTTTGTAAAAAAGAAATTACCAACGTGTATTTTCCCTTCAATCGTTTCCTGGGTTACGGATTTGCCGGCCTGGTCTGTAAAGGCAAAATTACTGATGCGGTGTGTCACCTGCTTTTTCGCTGCATCAGGTGTAAGAAACAAAGGGGTAAAATCGGGCGTATTGAAATAAGGCAGCGGCGACGGTGGTGTTGTACAACCCGTCTGCAATAAAAACAGGCTGCTAAGGCCTGCCCACCATACTATCCGACACTGTAACACAGTTCTTGGTACCCGATAATCCAAAACGCCTGTTATTGATGACCACATAGTTCGCTTTTATTTTGCCGTTAAAATACCACATTTTTTGCATACCCTTTTCCTGTCCTTTTTCATAATGCATCGCCCGGTAGGCTTGTCCGCTCTCATACCACTCTTCCACGCTGCCATCATATTCATCATCCGTAAAATTGTACGCAAATCTAAGCTTTCCGTCTGGCCACCAGCTCCGGTGCAATCCTTCTTTTTTCCCCGCAACATAATACCGTTCTTCCTGCAACCGCTTGCCCGGGTACCATCGCCTTACCCAGCCATTTTCTTTGCCCTTCAGACAGGGTTGCCGCAAGGCAGTATCCCCATTTGCATAAAGGCTAAAGATGATACCGGTTAAGGGTTTGTTGTTTTCACACCAGTCGCCCGTAGCTGCATTTACCCTTGCTTTGTCTGCGGGAATGTAGTTTACCGGCACACGCATGGTGCACCCGGCGGGCAGTAAAAAAAGATATAGCAGAACGTTTCGCATCACCTTACTGGCTTACCGTTCCGGGTACACCATAGAAACCACTACCATTAATGTAAGGATCCTGGCCTGTGATGTGGTAATGGTAAATGCCATTGGGAAAATCGGCCGTGGCGTGATTATGACCATGGTAGGCATCCAATTGATTGTTGCCAACATTTACCCCGTTTTCCTGCGGCCCGTACACCGGGAAGCCATCAAGCAGGAAACCCATCAAAGCAGACTTCCCTTTTTGCGCGGTGAGGTAAAGGGGTTCAACGTGATAATGATAACCACCCATTTGCTGCGGGTGACCATTGTACTGATCGAAGGAGTTGATTTCATTAGTAAGGGGTTGGGATGGTCCGGCGTACTGGTTGTAAAAAGGTACACCATTGAGGGATACACCTATCGACCCCAATGGCGTAGCCTGGCTCGTAGCGGACTTAACCGGATTGAGCGGAATCTTAAACGTCAGATTCGTTGTCGCGATTCTATTAGGGTTCTGGTTCCAGAGCGGATTGGTACCATTATAAGCCTCATATTTTGTTGCTGCCCAGGCTGTACCCTGGAAGTAGGGGCTTTTGTGATCAGGTACACCATCGCACTTGATCACCACCATCGTTCCCTCTACATATACTGCTGAAGCACCATAGATTTTTTTATACACATCGGGTAATGTTGTGGTGGTACCCCCGGTACCGGTGTCGTCGCTTTTACTGCAAGCGGCAAGGCTGAGCAACAGTATGCCGAAACGGAGGATTGGCTTAAGTCTGGATGCGTACATATTTCTGATTGTATTTAAGGTTTATTGATTCAGACGCTTTTGTCTGCCGGTTCCCTTCGTTGTACCCATAATTATTGCTCCGGCGGCGGGGGATACCCTCCTTTTTCACCCGGAGGCCGGCGCTCACCCGGTGGCGGGCCATCACCAGGGGGTGGACCATCGCCCGGTGACCGTTCGCCGCGCGGAGGCCCGTCGCCATAACGAGAGGGATCGCCAGGCGGGCGTTTCGGCGCTGCTACCATCTGAACCAGGCTTCGCAGCAGGCTGTCAAATTTCGCCGCCTGCGCCGGGGTGCATAGCGCCCGAACCTTTTTGAAATGTACAAAACTGAGCATATCCAATCTTTCTACAAACCCATTTGCCCGGCGAGCGGAAACTGATGCCGTACTGTCGGTTGTGGATGCCGTTTTGAGCAGGTCGTAAAAACCATCCTTTGCCATCCGTGCGGAATCCCGCAATGGTTGTGCCGCAGCACGGTGCTCCTGTACCAATTGCTGATAAACCTTTTGCTGCTGTTCATCAAAGCCAAGTTCCTTTGTTAAAAACTCCGCCGGTGTACCCCTGGCTGCCGGCGCTGCCATACTTTTGGGCCGATACAGCCAGAACAGGATAATGGTGGCCGTATTCGCTACCAGTAGTAGTAATACCATCCATGTCAACCATTTATTTTTTACAGTGATACGCATAAGCCTTGTCTTAATCATTAGAAGGTACCGGGATATTGTACTCCTGTACAAAAAGTTGTTCAGCACTGGGAGTATCTCCTGCATTCAACGGAGATTGGATGCGCTGTCCGAGCATCCAGGCATTGACCAGGAGCAGACCTGTCAAAGCACCGATCACCCACACGGGTTTCAGCCGGAACGACCATTCCGGCAGGGACTGCCTGCATTCCATCTTCGCTCGCAGCCGTGCATAAAACCAGTCGTCAGTAGCAGCGATCTGCATACCTGCAACGCTTTGCAGGTAGTCGTCTGTTAAGGGCGTGTATGTATTATTTTTATTCATGCTTCGGTATTATATGTTTGTAACTGTTGCTGCAGTTTTTGTTTGGCCCGGGTTACCAGTGATTCCACCGCTTTGATGTGCTGCTGCATAGCTGCTGCGGCTTCTGCGAAACTCAATCCCTGCACTTTCACCAGGGTGAATGCGATGCGCTGTTTTTCTGGTAACCTGCTGATGGCTTTGAAGAGGATGGCTGCTTTTTCGCGGTTGTCGTATTCCACGCCCGGGTGGCAGAAAGGGGTATCCATGGATTTTTTTTCATCGGGCATCCATCCGGGCAACCACTGGCGCAGTCTTGTACGCCGTTGCCGCCGCCGGAGGATGTCAATTGCTTTCCGAACCGACACCTGGTAAAGCCAGGTGGTAAAGGCCGATTCGCCCCGGAACTGGTTTATGGATTGAAATACGCGGATAAAGACCTCCTGTGCAGCATCATCCGCATCATCCCCGTTTTGCAGAATATTGAGTACGGTATGGTACACAAGGTTACGATAGCGCTCTACCAGCCACTTAAACGCCTGTTCATCACCCTGGCGCAACAATACTATCCATGCTTCATCCTGCAAATGACAAAGGTTTGACGCATCAAGCTACCGAAACCTTCGCTTAGGGAAAAGTTTTTTATCTCCCTTTATACACCCGGAGGCAGGCACAGTTAATTTGCCCGCTCAGCAGATTCAGCATTAAAGGTGTTATTGGTGTCTTCTTTTTTGCGCATACCAAAATTGTAGCGCAGGTTGATGCCAAAACGACGGGTATCTGACTGGCGGAGACCACTGGCATTAACGGTACCTTGTTGAAGGGCAAATTTGTTCTTATTGGTGAAAAACACATCATTCACATTGAGTGTAACGGTGAGTTTTTTACGGAAAAACTGCCGGTTGATGTTGAAATTGGTAGAACCAAAAGAACTCAGTTCATAAAACTGCTGCTGACCCCGCAACCGGAGAAAGCCATGAAAACTGAATTGTGAACGGCTGTCTAATTTCAGGCTGTGATAGGTAAAGAAAAACCAACTGCCCCGCTTAAAAGACAGGGGTCTGTTTTCATACAATCCTTCGTAAAAATTATGGTTGTACTGTGCCCCTACTACAAAAAAGTACTTGCCACCAGGGGGGAGGGCGCCTGTAGCCCTGAAATACATTTCCTTATTGGTGCCCAGATTATCGTACGTACGTATGGCCACACTCCGGCTGCTGTCGGACTGGTAAATAACATTGGTAAAAATGTCTTTGGTCTGGTTGAGTCCGACCGCCAGTACCGGGGTTTCATCAAAACTCACGTTCGCCTCGTAGTTATTGGTAAACTGCGGCCGGAGAGATGGGTTACCCGTTTCAGAAAGGTACTGGTCTGCAAAACGCGGGAAGGGGTTCAGCAAATCGTATCCCGGCCGGCTGATGGTACGCCTGTAAACCAGGTAACCGCGAAGGGGGTATTGCATAATACTAAAGAGGTTGCGGCTGAGATAGAGGTAAGGAAAGAGATCGGTACGATGTATGGTAAAAGAAGTATCGCCGGGCACCGTTTGCCGGCCACGCATATTGGTATTCTCTACCCTGGCACCAGCTTTCAGGGTAAAGCCCGCAAAGGTTTGGGAAGCCTGAAGATAGGCCGCGTTGATGTTTTCTTTATAGGCAAAAGTATTGGTACGGGCAAGGTCTTTATTGCGCACGCCACCCAGTTGCCGGAAAAACTCGGTAAAACTTTTATAATCCTGTACCGTTGTTTTAACCCCCGCCTCTGCCGTTAGTTGTTTACTGAATTTCCATTTGAGGTCTGTCTGCGCCATAAAGAAATGACGATCAGTATTGATATCGCCATCACCTCCGAAAAGAGTGGCTACCGGCACCTCGAAAGCAGTGGTAAAATCCTGTTGGGTACGGTTGCGGTTGTAGCTATAGGTCAATCCTGTTGTCCATTCCGACCCCGCAGAATCTATTTTGAGTTTGGCTTCTAAATTCTGGTTGAGTCCCAATGATGCCGCATCGTTGCTGATGCGGCCAAGATTCCGGGTGATGGTGGCATTGCTGCTGGCTTTGCGGATAACGGAACCATTTACGGTTGAGTTGTCGGACTGGTTGAGGCTGAACCGGCCGTCATAACTCAGTTCCCATTTCTTACCGGCCTCGTATGTAATACCATAACCGGTGTAAAACGAGCGAGCCGGGTAGCGGGTATAGGCATCCTGCGACAGGAGCGAATCAGTCGCAAAATTGCGGTCGGTAACGATCTGCTCATAACCCGTACGGCGACTGAACTGTGTATTGAGGTAGGCGCTCACCTTACCTGTATTATTGTTCAGGCTGAAACCGATACCCTGGTTGCCATACACCCCCTGGTTCATATTGGCATTGAGGCTGCCGGTAAGACCAATCTTTACGCCTTTCTTGAGGATGACATTTACAACACCCCCGCCGCCGGAGGCATCGTATTTGGCTGAAGGGGTACGCATGATTTCGATTTTGGCTATGGCGCCGGGGGGCAGACTCTTGAGCATGGTAGCCACATCGGCAGCACTCATCCGCATTTCCTTGCCATTGATATATACGGTAGCCGGTGTGGTACTGGTGAGGTATATGTTCCCGTCCTGGTCCATAAAGATACCGGGAGTTTTCTCAATCACTTCATATGCATTGGTGGAGGTATTGACCATATTCTCCGGATCCACTACCGTTTTATCCTCCTCCTGCCGCATCATAGGTCTTCTTGAAGTCACCACCACATTTGCCATTTCCTTTGTAGAGGGCGCAGCCGAAAACACAAAAGTTCTTATCCCTGGCTTAATCGTAATACCTTTTTCAACGGGGGCATACCCCAGCGCTGTTATACGTACCAGGTATTGTTGCGGCAGCAGGGAAACCCATACCTGACCCATACTATCTGCTGTTCTTCCCATTACCTGCAGGGTATCAATGCGGTTGATGATGGTAAAACTTGCAAAGCCAATGGGTTGGTTTTTCTTATCCACGATCCTGAGGCGGATACTGTCCTGTTTTTGGGCCTGTAGCGTGTTGAGCGCAGATGATACAAAAAAGGCAAAGGTCAGCCATACAAGAATTAATTTTCTGGCCGGAGGGACGAATTTGGGCATGGACAAAGTATTAAAATGATTTACGGTGCTTTACAAAAATACGTATTCAGCGTCAAGGTTATCTGCCGCTGGTATAATTCTACGCACGATTATCCCGGATTATGCAAAGCAACCGGCGGCATAGCCGTACAGGCTGTCCGGCAATACCGGGATACTGCACAAAAAAACCGGACGATCGTCCGGTTCATATATATAGTATACAAGCGTCTTATTTCTTAAGGTACATCACTTCCTTAACCAGTTTAACCGTACGCGGTACATCCGGCAGGTATGCGGCAACGAGGTTAGGCGCATAGTGCATCGGCGCATCGGCACTTGTGATACGGCGTATCGGGGCATCGAGGTAATCGAAAGCTTCCTTTTGTATGCGGTAGGTAATTTCGGAAGATACGGAGGCGAATGGCCACTGCTCTTCCACAATCACGAGGCGATTGGTTTTCTTTACCGATTCTACGATCGTAAACCAGTCCAGCGGACGGATGGTGCGCAGGTCGATCACTTCTGCTTCAATACCTTCTTTGGCGAGCTCTTCGGCTGCACCAAGGGCAACCTTCATCATTTTATTAAAAGAAACGATGGTTACGTCTTTCCCCGCCCTTTTGATGTCTGCTTTACCAATAGGAATCAGGTATTCTTCTTCAGGCACATCGCCTTTTTCCCCATACATCACTTCGCTTTCCATAAACATAACCGGATCGTCATCACGGATGGCGCTTTTGAGGAGTCCTTTGGCGTCGTAGGGGTTGCTTACAGAGATAACTTTAAGACCGGGGATATTGGCATAAAGGCTTTCAAAGGCGGTAGAGTGCTGGGCACCTAACTGACCGGCGCTGCCATTGGGGCCGCGGAATACGATGGGACATCCCACCTGTCCGCCGCTCATCGCCAGCATTTTAGACGCTGTATTGAGGATCTGGTCCAGCGGCAGTACAGCAAAGTTCCAGGTCATGAACTCAACAATGGGGCGCAGCCCGTTTTGTGCAGCACCTACGGCAATCGCCGCAAAGCCCAGCTCGGCAATGGGAGTGTCGATAACCCGTTTTTCGCCAAACTCATCGAGCATACCCTGGCTTACCTTATAGGCACCATTGTATTCCGCCACTTCCTCTCCCATCAGAAACACACGGTCATCCCGTCTCATCTCTTCCGTCATGGCCTCTCTGAGGGCTTCCCTGAAAGCTATTTGTCGCATTGCGCTAATGTATTTGAGCCGCAAAAATATTGCTTGCAGCCCATACCAGCAAATTTCCCCTTGAAGTCGTTGCAAGAGGAAGACATCCTACCCGGTACCACAGGCACGTAGTGCAGGAAGTGAGCCGCAAGACATAAGATGCAGGGTGTACCCTCCTGCTACTGCTCCGGGAGGGTACGTGCAGACTATCTCCCTTTTCCACTGCTTTTCAGTCAGTCATCACCCAGAGATATCCCACTTCCCTTTACAGTGGGATATCCTACCTTTTGCCTACCCTTTAGCCCGGCAGGGGCAAGGGGTCGGATCGGCTGAATTTTGTGTTGTTTATGTTGCGTCCCGGATCCGGAACAAGAGAGAAGGCCCGTTTTAACGGTCTGCTGCCGGGTTTTGCCAACCACGCCGGGAGCTGGATAAGGTAAAAATTCGCCTGGTGCGATCGGCAACCCTGAAATAAAATAACCCGCGAGCACCTTATACAGTTTGTTTTCCTGGTGTAAGGTTTTACTATAAAGTATTTTATTTTTATATTGTGACGGTAACGGATAAAAAAAGCTCATGCGATCCGGCACTGTAGACGTTGCTTTGTTTACGGGTTATGCCAGTATCACTCACATTTTTTAATCAACCACTATGTCAAAAAAAATTATCCTTTTATTATTCCCTGCATTTTTCCTCGGTGCTTTTCTGTTTACGTCATGTAAAAAGTCCGAAACGTCCGCTTCAGGTTCTTTCACATGGAAGTATAACGATACGGTAAATTCAGCGAACCTGCATAAAGCATATGCAACCAGTATGGCCACAACTCCTGTCATTGTTGCAACAAAAGGAACCAGCCTGAGGGCATTTAATGTCTCACTAACCGTATCCTCACTTAATACCGGCACATATCCAATTACAAGCGGAAGTGCCAACTCCTTATACTATATTGATTTCGCCGGAAACAATCTTTCGGTATCCACTGGTTCAATAACCATAACTGCTTATTCAAATAATCTGGTATCCGGGAATTTTTCGGCAACCGTCAATGATATGTCGGGTGTACCACGACCGATAACGGGTTCTTTTACCAATACGCCTGTTGAACCATGAGTACGGTATTACGGCGTTCGGCAATGTTACGCCGCATAACCACTGTATAGACTATGCCGGAAACGATACTTTTTTAGCTGGACAGGGTACCATGACAATTGCTTTGACCGCACTGATGCAGAAGTGCTTGCAACGCCATTAATCCCCTTCAGAAAGATTGGCGCTGTGCTGGTCTGCACCCAAAGCCCCTTGTGTACATCTTGCGCAAATGAAGAAAGGATTCTAACTTTACATCGTTTGAAACCACTTGTCTGTGGCTGTGGGAGTTACAGGAGTCGAATACCGGCGCCACGATCGGCATGCCGACCAAAGCATCGGCACCTGTGAACCACTGCTGGTAAGGTGAAAAATGGTGTGGGAGGGCATAAAAAAAAAGGCTGTCTCAAAAGCATGAGCAGCCTCGGTTAAAAAAGTGGAGAATACCGGAGTCGAACCGGTGACCTCTTGCATGCCATGCAAGCGCTCTAGCCAACTGAGCTAATTCCCCATATCTTCAATAACGACTAATCAACCTGGTGGTGACCTTCCCGCCACCAGCGGGACGCTCTAGCTAACTGAGCTGATTCCCCTTACAGGGCTGCAAATATACAGGCAACCCGTTGATCCCCAAAATTATTTTACCCATTATTGTTTGTTCGCTGGAGGTGCGCCCGGTGAGGCTTCCTGCCGGATCGTTTTGTTGCCACCACTTTCAATAGCCCGGATAGCTTCAAGGTTCTGACGGGCCAGCAAAAATGTACTGTCCAAAGCCAGTGCCTTCTCTAAATACTGTTTCGCCTCCGCCTTCTTATCAAGGTCGTAAAGTGCAAGCGCATGTACATTGTACACACCAGCCTGCAGGTAAGTACGGCCGTTTTGTTCACCTACAGAATAGGGCATCAGGTAATCGGGTTTAAATTGCAAACGTTCTGCTGCCTGTGCCGTGGTTACACATTCTACCAATCGCTTTAATCCATATTGCAACTCCATCAGCTTATATGCATGAAAGGGACTCTGTGTCTTTTTAAACAATTGCTCAAACAACGTAATCGCTTCTTTGGGCTGTTGCAACTTATCCAGCGAAACGGCTTTCATTTCCATCAGTGCGGTATTATCGGGTAATTCCTTTAACCTGCGGTTGGACCAATAGTAACATTGCGCATAAGCCCCCTGCTGCATATACAGCATGGCCAGCGTATCCGCATATGGGGTGTTCCCGCCCTGCTCAGTTACATAATAACTAAGTGCCGTCACCGCTGTACCAACATCACCGCTGATAGCACTTTGTATAAATACCGCAAGGTGAGGGTTCTTCTTCGCTGCCGGTGCAGCAGCCTTTTTGCCGGGTTGTGCAAAAAGGGCAAAGGAAAACATCACCATTGAGATTACTGCAATTACTTTCTTCATGAAAAACATATTTGAGGCAAAATAAGAAAAAACCCCGAAACAATGTTCCGGGGGCAAAGTTTATTGATTGAACGGAGTTTTATCCCTCCCAGATTTCGTCTTTCCCATCCAGCCAGAGCTTAACCAGATCAGTGGTTACTGATTTTGGTCTTTCAAGGGGGAAGCCAAGCGCCCTGTCCCAGATCAAACTGGCCAGTACACCAAGAGAACGGGAAACACCAAACAATACCGTATAAAACTCGTATTCCACCATATTGTAGTGTACCAGCAAGGCCCCACTGTGCGCATCCACATTCGGCCAGGGGTTTTTGATCTTACCCAGCGACTGGAGAATGGGTGGCACCACTTCGTAAATCGTCCACACCGTTTTTACCAGCGGATCATCAGGCATATGTTTCTGGCCAAATTCCATCTGCGCCGTAAACCGTGGATCCGTCTTGCGCAGTACCGCATGGCCATAACCTGGTACCACTTTCCCTTCACTGAGGGTCTTTTTTACATACTCAGCAATCTGCTCTCCGGTTGGTGATTCTGTCTGTAATTCTTCACGCAGTTCAAATATCCACTTGATCACTTCCTGGTTAGCCAGTCCGTGCAATGGACCGGCAAGCCCATTCATACCCGCAGCAAAACTCAGGTAAGGATCACTCAGTGCCGACCCCACCAGGTGTGTGGCATGTGCAGATACATTCCCCCCTTCATGATCGGCATGAATCGTCATATACAACCGCATCAACTCTTTAAACGTATCATCCTCAAAACCCATCATGTGGGCAAAATTACCTGCCCAGTCAAGCAGCCCATTGGGGTGGATATGTTCGCCATTTTTATACTTCCGTCGGTAGATATACGCAGCAACACGCGGCAGACGGGCAATCAGGTCCATCGCATCGTCAAACACCGCATCCCAATAGTCTTTTTTACTCATCCCCGCTGCATAGCGCTTCGAAAATGAACTTTCCGTCTGTAAAGCCATCACCGCCACTACAAACTGTGTCATTGGATGGGTATTGACCGGCAAGGCCTCAATTGTGGCAAAAACATGATTCGGCACATGGCTCCTGCGCTGCCAGACACTGGTGAGGTGTTGTACGTCCTCTTCTGAAGGAAGTTCCCCCACCAGCATTAAGTAAAAGAGGCCTTCCGGCATAGGCTCACTCCCCCCCTTATATTTGGGTAGTTTCTGCTGAAGTTCCGGAATCGTATACCCCCTGAAACGGATGCCTTCCTGCGCATCCAGCAAAGAGGTCTCAGTTACAAGACCGGTTATGCCACGCATACCCTGGTAGATCTGGCTCAGGGTGACTTCGCCGATTTTTTTATCGCCGTGATCCTTAAGTAATGTTTTTATTTCTGTGGCTACTGCGTCAGCCTTGGTCTTAAACCGGTCTTTAATAATGCCCATAATATATTATACCATTTGTACGATGAAGGATAGAAAAATTTAGTTATCAGAAATACCCGGAATGCATCATTGGTAGTAAGAAAGCAATCATGAACCATTGAAAGTTTTATCCCGGGTTCTGCAACGTTGTATCTGCTGTTAAAATTACACCGTGTACCCCTGTTAAACAAAACTTTTATTAAAAAGTTTATACACCGCCTTATTTAGGCGCCCTGCGGTAAAAATATACAGCAATCAATCCAAAAACAATATTGGGCAACCACGCTGCCAGCATGGGGGTAAAGTTGCCCTTAGTGGCAAATACCAATGCAAACCGGCTGCACAAGATATACAGCACACTGATCACCACACCAATAGCCAGATGCAGACCGCTGCCACCACGCACTTTACGGGAAGACAGGATGGCCCCGATAAGCGTGAGGATCACCACAGAAGCAGGTATGCTGTCCCGGTTATACTTTTCCACCAGCAAGGTGTTCACCATCTCAGAACCACGCATCCGTTCAAGTTTGATAAACTCATTAAGCTCCGGCGTCGGTAACTGGTCTTTAAGGTAATCATCACGCCGCAGATCGCGTGGGCGGAAATTGTACTTCATCTGCATATTGGGCGACCGCTTCACATCCTCACTTACCCCTTTTACCCAGCGTTCAGTTACATTGATCAGTTTCCATTGCTGCACACTGGTATCCCATGAGATGGATTCTGCACGAAGGTTATACACGAGCTCGTTTTTGACAAACCGTTGTATAAAAAAAGTGTTCCCGTTCTTGCTCACCGTATCATAAAAACCCACACCAGCATAAGAGAAAGAGTCTAATTTAAAATAATAATGCTGAAGATAGGTTTTGTTCTTGCCCCCAGCAAAATTGACGTCAATATATTTGGCTTCAAAATCGCCCCAGGTTTTATTGGCTTTGGGTACCATATACCGGTTACCCAACCAGAGCATGCTGCCCAGAAAAAGTCCACCCACCAGAAAAGGCAGCAGGAAACGGCGGAAGCTGACACCACTGCTGAGGATGGCCACCACTTCAGAACGCGTAGCCATCCGTGAAGTAAAGAATATTACTGAAATAAAAACAAACAGGGGGAAGAGCAGGGCGGTGATACGGGGAATAAACCCAAAATAATAATCGACTGTAATACGCCAGAAAGACAACCCGGATTTGACAAAGTCATCCGTTTTCTCACTGATGTCCACCACCACCACGATTACTGTAAACAGCAGCAAACAGAAAAAGAACGTGGTCAGGTACTTCTTTAATATGTAAAGGTCTATAATCTTCATACGCCCAAAGCGTTGCAAAAGTAGCTGAAATGTAGTGGGTATCGAAATGTAAAAGTGAAAGAAATGTGAATAATCCCGAGGGCAACAGCATCAGGATTGTATCCCGGCAGCTATCCCATGTGCAGCCACCCATCCCGTTGCCCATGCATTCTGAAAGTTGTAACCACCCGTAATGCCATCAACATTGATGGTTTCGCCGGCAAAGAAAAGACCCTTATGCAACCTGCTCTGCATCGTATCCGGATCAATCTCGGCTGTATCTACACCTCCACTGGTCACAAATTCTTCTTTAAAAGTCGTTTTACCCGTTACAACAAATTCGTGTGCACAGAGCAGCCTGGCTAATTTGTTCTGTGCTTTGGCTGGCAGATCGGCCCAACGCATCGTTTCAGCAATGCCTGACAGTTCCAGCAGGTATTCCCACAAGCGCTGTGGCAGGGCAAAAGGATTGCGGGTATGTACAAATCGCGCGGCAGCCTGAAAGCGGTATTGCTGAAAGAAGACGCGGAGACTATTTTCATGGTGTGCCGGCAGCCAGTTCACCTGCAGGGTAAACCGGTAGTTGCAGTCTGCCAGCACACGGGCAGCACGGGCCGAAAGCCGCAATATGGCCGGACCACTCATGCCCCAATGCGTGATGAGCAGCGGCCCGGTTTCCACCAGCTTCATCCCATTGATACGCACCGTTGCAGCAGCTACACTCAATCCCATGAGTGCCGTGATGGGATGACCGGGCATATTAAAAGTAAAAAGCGAGGGTACCGGTGTTTCTATGCGATGACCCGTAGCGGCAATCCAGTCAAACATATCAATCCTGGGAAAGCCGCCACAAGCAATACATACCATATCGGCCTGCTCCGTTTTGCCCGCTAATGTGGTGAGTTGCCATACATCATCATGACACTCCAGTTTTACAACGCCGGTATTCATACGGATATCGATACCATAGATACCCGCTTCACGAAGCAGGCATTGAATAATCGTTTCCGAGTTATCCGTAACCGGGAATATACGACCATCGGCTTCAGTTTTGAGCGCCACACCACGTCCGGTAAACCAGTCTATCGTATCGGTTGTAAAAAAGCGTTGAAAAAGGGGTTTCAGGAAACGTGCGCCACGGGGGTAGCCTTCCAGTAAGTCGGCAATACCACTGCTGGCCCGGGTAACATTACAACGACCGCCACCACTGATGCGCACTTTGGCCAGTAACTTATTGCTTTTTTCAAGAATTGTAACCTTTAGCCCGGGTGATAACCGGGCCGCATTGATGGCACAAAAAAAACCGGCAGCCCCGCCGCCGATCACGATTAAACGCTTGCTTTGCATCGTATTGCAATGTACATTTACAAAAAACAAAGATACAGTTAAATGCCGGCTCCTGCCCACTGGTGCAGTTGCGCATTAAACCCCTTATCATTATGGCAGCAGCATTAACGCCCCGCGAACTTTCTTCTGTATCCGTAACACCATACGATAAGATCAGGGGATTCCTGAAAACAGGTGATATCGTTTTCTGCAGCGGCGGTTACCTCTTTTCAAAAATCATCCAACGGCTCACCAAAAGTACCTGGAGCCATGTAGCCGTGGTCTATAAAGACGAAGAACTGGGGCGGGTACTGCTGCTCGAAGCCGAACCCTTTGTAGGTATAAGGCTGATCCCCCTATCCAAATACCTGAGGGATTATAAAGGAAAAAAAAGACCTTATAAAGGAAAGATATTTGTAACCCGGCTCAACATACCCATTGACAAAGAAGACCTCAACACCGGCATCAGTTTCGGGCTGGATGAACTGACCAGGCCGTATGACAACCGGGAAATTTTCCGCATCATGCTGCGTATCCTCTTTAAAATGGGTAAACGGGAAAGAAACCGCAATTACATCTGCTCAGAACTGGTGCGGGATGTCTATGCCAAAGCAAAAATAATTTTTCAACTCAGAGACAGCTATATCAGTCCGGATAACCTGTGGAAAGACGAACGTGTGGAACAACGGTACAGGGTATTGTAACCATTCCCCTTATTCAACCTCCACTTCATCACAAAAAATATGGGTATCGCCACCAGCACCTTCGTGCCAGGCAGGCATTTGTCCGTATTGCAACGCCCGGATACGGATATAGCGCGCCTGCACACCGCCAGCGTTGATTGCAGCCTTTTTCAACTGTACCGTCAGGTCATCTACCGGTAAGCTGCTTTGCCAGGGCGGCAGGGCCGTAAACTGTTTGCCATCTGCAGACCATTCCGCAATCACCATTTTCGGCAGTACAATCCAGGCCCTGGTATCCTGTATAAAACCAGTTGTAATCGTATGCACAGGCATCACCTGCTGCAGGTCTATCGTAATATCCATATCAGCCTTCTGCCAGCCCTGCCAATTGCCTTTCCGCCAGCTCAGGTCGCCACGGATACCATCAATAAGCGCGTCATTACCTCCACCCGTATATTGCTTTTCACAAGGCGTATGCAGCGTAACATTCCAGTTGTGAAGCGCTTTTATAAAACGGGCGGTGGTCACAAAACTGTGCCGCCCACCAGGCTGATAAGCAATTGCCTTAACCACCGTTGACGCATTGATGTCCAGCGGCATGGTATATGCCTGCGCAAAAGGTCCGCCGGGGTCAGCGCCATCAGTGGTATAAAAAATAGCAGCCCCGGGTTGGTTGACCTGTATACTGACGGTAGTCTTTCCCTTAAATCCCATCCCACCTCCATCAATTACGGGATTGGGTACAATCAGCTCATCAGTAATGCTTGTTACCGGCGCGGTGGTTGTACCAAATGCTGAGGGCTTTTCCCCCAAACGCAAACTGAGGTTACCACCCCGGAGTATTGCCGTATGGGTAAACCAGGATTGGTTATGCGGTCGTCCGTTCAGCAAAGCGTCTTGTACATAAAAGTTTTGCTCACCCGGTTCATTCGCACGGATGGTGAATGATTTGCCATTTTCCAGGTGAAGGGTAACCCCGGGAAACAATGGCGTTCCCAGCATATAATCCTGCGTACCGGGCGTTACCGGATAAAAACCCATCGCACTGAGCACATACCAGGCGCTCATTTGCCCACAATCCTCATTACCCGTAAGTCCATCGGGCTGATCTGCATAGAGATGATCAAGGATATACCGGATTTTTTGCTGCCCCTTCCATGGCTTGCCTGCAAAATTGTACAGGTAAGCAATATGGTGACTCGGTTCATTGCCATGTGCATATTGCCCGATAAGCCCGGTGATGTCCGGCAGTTCAAGCCCGGTCATGGTTGACGTTGTTCCAAAAATACTATCTAACCTTGTTTCAAGCATTCTTTTGCCCCCCAGCATCCCGATATACTGTTCCATATCCTGTGGCACATAAAAAGCATACTGCCAACTGTTGCCTTCTGTAAAATTATTATTCACCTCATAGGGATCGAAGGGTTTCAGCCAGTCCCCGTTTTTCCGGGGCCGCATAAAAAACGTTTGGGGATCAAAGAGGTTTTTCCAGCTTTGCGCCCGGCGCATAAACTGCTTATATACAGCCGTATTGCCCAGTGCTTTGGCATAGATACCGATACACCAGTCGTCATAGGCATATTCGAGCGTCTTGCTCACACTTTCGTGTTCATCATCTTTCTCCAGTACACCATGATCCGCCAGTGCAGGCAAACCCAGGTGGTTCCAGTTGGCACTCTTCAGCATCGCTTCCAGGGCCAGCCGCTGGTCAAAATCACGAATACCCTTCATATAAGCATCCACGATTACCGGTACACTGTGGTAACCAATCATACAATCCGTTTCACAACCACTCAGTTCCCATACCGGTAAGCGCCCTCCCTGCTGGTACTGCACCAGGAAAGACCGGATATAATCACGCGTCCGTGCCTGGTCGATGATCGTATAAAGCGGATGCGCACCCCGGTAAGTATCCCATAACGAAAAGACCGAGTAATTGGTAAATCCCACTGCCTTATGCACCTGGTTATCCCGCCCGCGATAACGGCCATCCACATCCATATTGATATTCGGCACCACCATTGTATGGTACAACGCTGTATAAAACGTCCGCAGCTGGCTTGTTGTTCCGCCCTGCACTGCAATCCTGCCCAGTTCGCGGTTCCATTTTTGTGTCGCCATATTTTGAACAGCAGCAAAATCCCAGCCCGGCATTTCTGTCCTGAGGTTTTTCAGCGCACCTTCCACGCTTACGCCGGAGATGGCCACTTTTGCCATCACCACGGGCTTGTTCATTTCCGCAAACTGAACATAAGCTTTGATGTTCTTTGCGTTTTCAGCCTTTCGCACGCCTGCCGGCAGTAATTCGTCATTTGTCCAGATGCCGGCCTGTGTAAAAGGGATGGAAAACTCAATAGCGAAATATACATACTGGTCGCTGGCCCAGGCCTTACTCCGCCGCATACCGGTAATCGTTTTGTTGTCTGCCAGTTGGAGAGAAGACTCCAATACCTCATCCCGGTGTTTAAGGTCGAGGATGATACTGGCCGGGCCGGTTTTGGAGAACCGGTAATGATGCAAACCCACCCTTTCGGTAGCCGTCAGTTGCACCGTGATATCATCATCGGCCAACCGCACCTGGTAATACCCCGGAGCCGCCTTTTCTGTACTGTGGCTGAAGGCAGAACCATATACTTTGTTATCCGGCGATGGCTTGCCGCTCATGGGCATCAGCAGGATATCGCCATAATCACTGCAGCCCGTTCCGCTCAGGTGCGTATGCGTAAACCCGTAGATAAAACTGTCGCTGTAATGATAGCCGCTGCAACCATCCCAACCCTCAAGGCGGGTATCGGGACTGAGTTGTACCATACCATGGGGCAAAACAGCACCGGGATACGTATGGCCATGCCCGCCCGTACCGATAAACGGGTCAACAAATCCGGTGTAGTTTTTTTGAGTGTATCCTGCTGCCGTACACAGCAGCAAAAGAAGAACCATTAAGCGTTCACGCATGGCAATTGTTTGGCTAAAGGTATTTAAGATTATGCAATTCGCCACAAGACGATCTGTACAGTGCAGCAACAAAATAACAGGTTTGCATCCAATAGCGCAGGCCGGTATATATTAGCTATTGCCAAACAACCCGCCCACAAAATCCTTTTTGTCAAATACCAGCAGATCGGTTGCTTTTTCACCAACCCCGATAAACTTCACGGGTATTTTAAACTGGCTGGCAATCGCCAGTACCACGCCTCCCTTGGCCGTACCATCAAGTTTGGTAATGGTGAGTGCAGTTACATCGGTGGCAGCCGTGAACTGCCTGGCCTGTTCAACCGCGTTCTGGCCGGTACTGCCATCCAGTACAAGCATCACTTCATGCGGCGCATCAGGGATTACTTTTTGTACCACACGCTTGATTTTGCTCAGTTCCTCCATCAGGTAGGTCTTATTGTGAAGACGTCCTGCCGTATCGATAAGGATAACATCCACCCCGCGCGACACCCCGCTGTTCACCGTATCAAACGCCACCGAAGCGGGGTCGCTGCCCATTTCTTTTTTAACGATGGGTACCCCCGTACGCTCGCTCCAGATCGTCAACTGGTCTACAGCAGCAGCACGGAAAGTATCCGCAGCACCAAGCAGTACAGACTTACCCGCAGCTTTAAAATTATGCGCCAGTTTGCCGATTGTGGTCGTCTTACCCACACCATTTACCCCTACCACAAGAATCACATGCGGCTTATGCCCGGCGGGAAGTGCATAGTTTTCATAAGCCATATCCTGCGGTGCAGCCACAAGTACCGCCTCCACCTCTTCGCGCAAAATGCGGTTGAGTTCCGAGGTATTCAGGTATTTGTCGCGCGCCACCCTTTTTTCAATCTGTTTGATGATCATTACTGTGGTTTCAATGCCCACGTCAGCTCCAACAAGCGCTTCTTCGAGGTTGTCGAGTACTTCCTCATCAACAGTACTTTTACCCGCAATTGCCTTGGTGATCTTACTGAAAAAGCCCTCCCGCGTTTTCTGCAAGCCCTGTTCTAAACTTTCCTGTTGCTGCTTTTTACCAAACAGTTTATCAAATAATCCCATGACCTGGTTATTTATACAAATGAAAATGACCCATATCCATCATTGCGATGAGCATACCCGGGTAAAACAAGAAAAGCCATCCCGGATAGCGGAATAGCTTTACGACATTTTTCTCATGCCCGGTACTATTGAGCGAGGTGCTCTTTAATTTTATCCTTGTGTACGATCGACTCTTTGAATGTGTAAGCACCGGTTTTCGGACTGCGTACTGCACGGATTACCTTGCTCCAGTTCTTTGCCTCTGCTGCTGCTTTCTGGTCCTTCGTCTTGATCGCCGTTTTAGCTGCTTTTGCCATGATGAATAAGTTGACTTTTAAATTGATTCGGCAAGTGCCGTATTACTTGATTTCTTTGTGTACAGTTACCTTTTTAAGAATAGGGTTGTACTTTTTAAGCTCCAGGCGCTCGGGGGTGTTCTTTTTATTCTTGTTAGAAATATAGCGGCTGGTACCGGGTTTACCGCTCGTCTTGTGTTCGGTACATTCCAGTATCACCTGCACCCTGTTTCCTTTCTTTGCCATTGTATAGTTATTTAACGATGATTAGATCTTTTCTCCGGCAGCGCGCAGTCCCTTTACAACGCTGTACAGTCCGTTTTTGTTGATGGTCCTGATGGCTTCAGAAGACACTTTCAGGGTTACCCATTTGTCTTCCTCAGCGAGGAAATACCGCTTGGTCTGCAGGTTGGGTAAAAACCGGCGTTTTGTCTTTATGTTGGAATGAGACACCTTATTTCCGGTAATCGGCCGCTTGCCTGTAACCTGACATACTCTTGCCATTGTGCTAAATTTTTGGAGTGCAAAGGTAGGGTAATTATTTGTATAAACAAATATCCCTCGGGATGCTTTTTTTAACGCAGGGGGTAAAACCCTGTTTTGGGGGGCTAAAATCAGTCTGCGCGCCCCTGTGCAATCCTCTTTCCCGCCTTTTTGCACAAAAATTAACACCCACCGGGCAGCAGATACCCGGATTACACTATCTTTAACCATCCATCCGAACAGCTTATGTTAAAGATTTTTACCCTTTTCCTCTGCCTTTTTTGCGTAACCGCCACCCGCGGACAACTCATCATTGATACCAGTCCCGATGCCACCCAAATGGCAAAAGCGATTGTGGGAGAAGGCATCACCATTACCAACATCACCCTCACCGGTGCAAAGGGATCTTATGGCAAATTTAAGAAGATCATATCAAACCTGCCCTTAGACAGCGGGATCGTACTCACTTCGGGCAAGGCAAAAACAAGTCCGCTGGGAACTGGCCTGGACGGGGTTGCCACTACAGATGCCGACAATAACAATAATGCCCCGGGCGACCTTGACCTCAACCGCCTCATCAATGGCACCACCAATGACGCCTGCGTTCTCGAATTTGACTTTGTACCCATCGGCGACAGTGTCAAATTCCGTTATGTATTCAGTTCGGATGAATACCCGACTTACAATTGTTCACGGTTCAACGATGTATTTGCCTTTCTGATCAGCGGCCCGGGCATACCTGGCAAAGTCAATATCGCCCTGGTGCCCGGCACGAATATACCCGTGGCCATCAATTCGGTCAACAATGGGGTTGCAGGCCCGGGCGAGTTTATTGACACCTGCCGCAACATGGGGGCCGGCTCTCCTTTTACCCAGTACTATACCGACAACAGTGCCGGCACTACATTAACGCACAATGGTTTTACACATGTGTTTACGGCCATAGCAGCGGTTGAACCCTGCCAGACCTACCACCTCAAACTGGCCATTGCAGACGTAAGTGATGAGATTCTCGATTCAGGTGTATTCCTCGAAGCCGGAAGCCTCAATTCGGCGGGTCTCACCATCATCCCCCAGTTTCCGGTAGATGCCCTGGGTACGCCCTTTATGGCCGAAGGCTGCCATACCGGCAGTTTCAAAGTACGGCTGCCACGTACAAGCACTACCCCCACCACTGTTAGCCTGCAATACAGCGGTACAGCTACATATGGGGTTGACTACAACCCTGCTGCCACTTCACTCATCATACCGCCCGGCCAACTGGAAGCCACGGTAAACATGAATCCCATCGTGGATAACCTGCCCGAAGGAACTGAACTTGTCAAAATTTATGTACTTGCCAATTGCAGCAATGCGCTGCCGGTAGACAGCCTTATTATGGAGATCAGGGATTACGATACCCTGCAGATAACCCCAAGATTAAGCTACCTCTGCAATGTGGGCAATACCGTCAACCTGCAGGCAGGAGGCGCTTACACCACCTATTCCTGGACGCCTGCGGCAACCCTGAGCAATCCCGGTATCCGCAACCCGGTAGCCACGCCGGTTCAACCAACAATCTATATCGTTACCGCCAACCTTGGTAACTGTAATGCCAGGGACTCTGCCGTTGTACGGTTCAAAGCCATCACCCGTGTTGTCAAAAAAGATATTTTCTGCGCAGGTGCCAGCGACGGCAACATAC
>JAAFIK010000108.1 GCA_013298665.1 Chitinophagales bacterium | reverse complement strand
GCCAATATCAAAATCCACCTCGAAGAAAAGGGCTTCACCGATTTTATCAGTAAGCCCTTTCGCCCCGAAGAGCTCTACCAGAAAATAAAGCAATACCGGCAACCATCATAGGCGGTACACCCGTGCATCGGCACACAAAAAGGCCAGGCAAATGCCCGGCCGGGTTAATAATGCTGTGGTCGTCAAAGGGTATGCATAAGCTGCACTGTTTTACCGGTCTATCAACCAGCGCTGGTTGGCAGCCGCAGTATTATCCATCTGCCCCAGTGGCGAAAAGTCGGCTGTGGCTGCATTATATACTTCCATTACCTTACCCGACATCCGGTTCCGCATCAGGTAGCTGCCATCGCAATAGCGGATAAAGCCCCATTGCTGCGCCTCGGTGGTATTGGGTGTATAAGTAACAATATTGGCTCCGTTACCATTGCTGTTGTTCAGCACGCCCACATTCATATTGCTGTATACACTGGTGATGTAAAAATACTGGTCGTTGGCCTTGCGGATGCGCCATTGCTGGCTGTTAAAACCTTTGGGCTGATACAAAACGATATAGGTGCCGTCGGTTCTGCCGCCGCTCATGATATCGGCAACTTTATCTGCTGCATACACATTGCGGAAGGTATAGCCCTGCAGCGGATCGAAAGCATCGGTGCTGGTTACATTCACCTGGTTTATTTGTGCGGCATCCGTTACCTTTTCAAAAGATACATACAGCGTATAATCGCCCTTCCATTCGTCCTGATCTTTAAACCGGATGGGTACAATGCCGCGGCCATAGCCAAAGTCCGCCTGGCTCAGTTGGTTGATGCCGTTATTATCCAACCGCAACTGCAAAGGGTTGTAAAAAAACTTGCCGGCCTGGTAGGTAAGTCCTACAGGGCGGTCGCCGGGCCGGCCGGGATCTACGATAAAGCTGCTGTACTCCGGCAGCAAAAGATTCTGCCCCTGCAGGTTGAGCTGAAAAAACTGGTTGGGATAATTCTGCGCTACCGTGGGTGCAGGGTGTATGCCCGGGTCATCGTCATTATAGTACGATTGCCGCCCCAGTCCGGTGACACCCATAAATATATGAACCGGTAAAAACGTAGCCGTTTTGGCTACATTTGCAATCAAACTTCTTTCCCATATTGATGTGAGTACATCATCAGGCCCATCGTACTCAAACAGGGTGGGGTAAATCACCACCTGATCGCCCCCCGCAGGCAACTCCCCTTCCCATAAAATATAGGGGAGCAGGTCGCCCCTGGCAGACATTTTGTTGCGCCAGGGTTCCACGCCGGGTACCTGATCGCCGGTTTGTATACCACCCAGGTTACCAAAGGCACTGCCAGCCATACAGCGCCGCTCTTCCCTGGCCCGGTTGTTTACATCGCCCATGGTACGGCTGCGGCGTTTCAGCAGGGTACGGGGAATGGTTTGCCCCTGTGCCGTAAGCATATAACTGATGCTGCTGAGGTACACTTCGTCCCGCTTGCCATCTCTTTCCAGCATATCATCCGAGGTTTCACGGTTGCAGGTAAAGCCCTTCACCACTACCCTGTAATAGTTGTCTCTTGCCCGCATCTCTTTTGCATCTACCGTCATCAGGGTAGCCACCTGTGCCTCGCTGCAGACTGCAGTCAGCAGTGCTATTGCAGTAATACTTATCCTTGTCATGGTTAATCGTATGGTCATGATTAATATTTTTCGTTGTACACAATTATTTTTACATCGGTAAATACCCCGTTTTCAATCTTTACATCCGGCGCGTCAAACACCCCTTTTAAGGTGCCGGAGAGTGTTCCGCTGATCACCACTTCGGTAGCCTTGGTTACTTTCCAGTCGCTGATGGTAAGGCTGAAATCGGTTGCCTGTGCGGGTATTTTATGCCCCTGCAGTTCTGCTTTTTTTACATCACCCGTAGCCGACCCGCTCAGCAATACCTCCAGCTTATCTTTATTGTACACGCCGGTTTTACCGGGAAAGTTTTTAAAAGCAATGGTCATTTGCCGGTTATCGGGTGCATCGGTTGATGAAAATGCAAGACTGCAATAAGGCAAGCCGCCATACATACCGGTAATGCCTTTGGCATAGTAAAGCTGGCCACCCACGGCAGCATTCCCCTTCCATGCTTTTCCATTAAGCGTACAGGTAAGGTGGGCTGTTTTAGCAGCTTCGGGCGGCGCTGTTGCCGTTTCGGGGGTGGTGGTGGGTGGTGGTACAGCATCTCTGCCCGGTTCTTTTGCCGTGCTGTTGTTGCCGCAGGATACCAGCAGACTCAGCGCTGCCAGGATGGTTGTCAGATATTTCATGTTGTTATTTTTTTTGAATAATAAAATGGGGGTAAGCTGCTTATTGTTTGATCACCATCACATTAAATTTTACATTCAGCGGCATAACGCCCATGTCTTGCCTGAATATGCGCCAGGTGCTGCTGGATGCTTCAAAATAAACACCAATGGCTGAGTTGAGGTAAGTGCCATCCCAGTAAGGTGTTACAATCAGCAGGTCGCCGGGGTTGTTGGCCAGTGTGGTATTGGGTATGGTGGTTTCGTTGCCGGCAGTATTGCCGGCTGTGCAGGCATGGCGAAATACCGTGCGGTTGGTACCGGATACTTTAATGGCCCCATTCTCCAGTTCGAGGCCGATTCTGGAAGATCCAGCCTCTGAAACGGATTTGATGGCAGGGCCTGTACTGGCGGACCCGGCATAGCCCAGCAGGCCTG
>JAAFIK010000107.1 GCA_013298665.1 Chitinophagales bacterium | reverse complement strand
TACTCATCGGTACATACCAGTCTTCCTTGTCGAACAGCAGACGCATATCCTTCATCTTAAAGGAATAGCCATGCCGGGCATAGATGCTGTTGCGCATGATCCGCAGGTCGCCCTTCACCAGTTCGAGCAGGTCGTCCTCCTTCAGCAGTTTTGCAGAAGCATCCGGGTAAAGACCGGCGTCCGGTTTATAGATGTAGTCCCTTTTCGCCAGGGTAAACGGCTTGGCATGGAGTTTTTTGTCAAATGGCATCCACTCCCCGGCAAAGATCATCCCGTTCTTTTTTACGGTGATGCTGAATACCCCGTCGTATGGATCATCGCCGGGTTCTTCGAGGCGCAGGGTATAAGCATCGCCGGTTTCGGCAATGGTACCTTTGAGGGTGCGGAAATTTCCTGCGGCCGCGCTCCTGCCCTCAACAACCGTACCGCTGATACGGAGCAATTGTACATTCAGTTTGTTTTCGCCCAGCATACCTACCCAGTTGCCCGAGAGCGGGTGCGATGGGCTGGCTGTACCGGCTCCGGGATCCGGTTTATCCACTTTTACCGCTTCAGCGGCAGGTGGCGGGTTCTTACTGCTGTTGTTACAGGCCATCATGAGGCCGCATCCGATGAGCATGATCCATTGTCGCATACAATTCTTATTTATCTTCGACAATATAACAACAATTTTGGTAATCCGCCGGATCACATATAAAAATATAGTCCCCTTCCTGCTCACCGGGCTGCTCGCGGGGTTCAGTTATCTCATGCTGAAGATCACCCTGCAGTATATACCCGTGCAGACAGATGTTGCTTTCCTGCAGATCAAACAATCGTATATCGGTATCCGGCCCTGGTTCATTTGTTTTTACATCCATGTTTATACCAGTATGTTTGCCCTGCTGGCCGGGTTTACCCAGTTTACCAGCCGCTGGTCTTTGCGTTACCGCGCCCTGCACCGGGCTATGGGCTATGTCTATATCATTACGGTGGTTTGTATTTCCGGGCCTGCCTCACTCGTGATGGGCTGGTATGCGAATGGGGGCTGGTCTTCCCGCCTGGCCTTTCTCCTGCTGGGTATCTTATGGATCGGGTTTACCGCAATGGCCTGGCGTAAGGCCCTGCAGCGCGACTTTAAAGCACACCGGCACTATATGATCCGCAGCTATGCCCTTACCCTGTCGGCCATCAGCCTCCGTGCCTGGAAAGTGCTGTTAGTGTATGCCCTGCACCCGGGGCCTATGGATATTTACCGTGTGGTAGCCTGGCTGGGATGGATAGGCAACCTGCTGGTGGCAGAGTGGTGGATTAAGAAGAGTAGTAAGATAAGAAGTAGCAGGTGGCAAGAGTTAGCATCTTGAACCACAGGAGCGGACGTCCCGAATCTTGCTTCTCAAATCTTGCTTCCCACGTCTTACTCCAACATAAAACAGGCTCTCCAAGGAGAGCCTGCTCTAATCAAAAAACCATTAACCATTAAACCTTATCCTATGAAAAACCACAATATAGTAGCTTTACGGTATAAATGCGTTGCATCGTTTAATATATTTTTTTTTATTATGCTGCCCGCAAACGTTTGCGTAAAGCGACAAAAAGCAATCTTCCGGTATCGCTTATGCGCTGCAACCATTTCAGTACCAACTTGTTGTACAAGTAATAAATAAATACGCATGTCAAAAATCGTTATCGCCATTACAGGAGCCAGTGGCGCCATTTATGCCCGCCAGTTGATCGAAAAAATGCTGCTCCATAAAAACCAGTGGCAGGAACTCGCTGTCGTGATGACCAGCAATGCAAAGACCGTATGGGTTACCGAACTCGGCAACGACCATTATACTTTTGAAGGCATCCGCTACTTTGATACCCACGATTTTAATGCCCCCTTTGCCTCCGGCTCGGGTCAGTACAATACCATGATCATCATCCCCTGCAGTATGGGTACACTCGGACGTATTGCCACCGGTATCTCCAACGACCTCATCACCCGTGCCGCCGATGTGATACTCAAAGAAAGAAGAAAACTGATTTGTGTGGCCCGCGAAACGCCTTACAACCTGATGCACATCCGCAATATGGAAACGATCACGCTTGCCGGTGGCATTATCTGCCCCGCAACACCCTCCTTCTACAGCCGTCCGCAAACCGTTGAGGAAGTTGCAGCAACCGTGGTAGATCGCGTGCTTGACCTTGCCGCTATCAACAGCAACGGTTTTCGGTGGGGACAATAAGCAAGGATTTGACCGCTGCGGTTAGTATGCTGTCTGATCCTATCGTCTATATCAAACAAACATATTATATTTTTGCATAGCAATTGAGGAGCTAAAAATTGCAGGATGTAATCCCCCGTTTTAGATCCACTATCCAGATCCGGAAATGGCAATGGTTCCGGCTGGTAATGAAAAAGGGTACTGCTTTCACAGTACCCTTTATTATTGTACAACGGTATATGTTTGCTTACCGTTTAGTGCTGCCGTTTACCGCAGGTCAACGACTTCCACACCCGGATATTTTTTAGCATCAAATGTAAATTGTGCATCCGCAACTGCCGCATTCGGACTCAACCCGTTTACCGCAATCGTATAACGGTTGCCCGTTTTCTCAAATACTTTGGTGGAAATAATCGACTGACCCGATTTGTCCACACTCAGCAATACTTTATGAAAGGGTCTCGACTTATCAATCGGCGTCAGCTCCACTTCCTGGATCGTCTTTGCCCCCAGTTTACTTTCGCCATTGAGCTTGTAGAGGAAATCCTTATCGTAGAAATTGGTAAATAACTTCTGCGGCGTAATG
>JAAFIK010000106.1 GCA_013298665.1 Chitinophagales bacterium | reverse complement strand
GTGCATTACCCGATATAGTGTTTAACTACCTTGGTGATTTTGGTGGAGGTGAGGAAGATGGCGGTGACGGGTTGTTTGCCTTTGGATCGGCTTACCAGGGTCGGGAGATTGCCAGAGAACTGAAGCGCGATTATATACTTGAAATTACGGGAATTGTAGCAGAAGGGCAAATGCGTTTATCGATACACTACAGTACAGCCCAGTATCATTCTGCAACAATAGAAGGCTTACTGAGCAGTTACCGCAGGAACCTGGAAACCCTGATCAACCGGTTGGCTACAGAAGAAAAAACACATCTCAGCCCTGTTGACCTTACCTATAAAGGATTGAGTGTTGAACAACTACAAAAAATAAATAAACTGTTATGTTAGAAGACGTGTATTCCCTGAGCCCCCTGCAGAAGGGATTATATTACCACTGGTTAGCATCGCCCGGCTCCGTTATGTACTTTGAACAGATGAGCTACCGCCTGAAGGGTGATCTGGATATCGGGATGCTGGAAAAGAGTTATGAGGCACTGGTATCAAGACATGCTATCCTGCGGACATTCTTTACGATGGAGTTTGGCGAAACGCCGCTTCAAATTGTAAACAAAGACACCAAACCTGTCTTTATTTGCAAAGATGTATCCGGTGATGCCGATTTTTCCATGGAGGCTTATAAGAAATCAGATCGTTCGCGTGGTTTTGACCTGCACAGTGGCTCACAGATGCGGCTCTCAGTCCTCTGCCTTGCAGATAATCACTATGAGTTCATATGGAGTTTTCATCATATTTTAATGGATGGCTGGTGTGTTGGTATCCTCGTCAAAGAATTTTTCCAGATTTATTACAGTCTTTGCTCCGGCCGTGTTCCCGAGCTGGATAAAGTGTATCCATACTCAGGTTATATCTCCTGGCTGGATGGAGTTGATACGGATAAAACACTTGGGTATTGGAAAGATTATCTTGCCGGTTACGATACGGTAAGCAGCCTGCCACGGCTAAAGCCGGGTATGAAGCGTGGTTTTGCCGCCGGTGAGCTGAATTTTTCCCTTGATGAAAAGACGAGCCAATCTGTGCACCGTTTCTGCCGCGAACAGGGAATAACTGAGAATACGTTTATCCAGAGCGTGTGGGGTGTTTTACTTGGCCGCTACAACAACAACAGTGATGTTGTATTTGGTTCTGTTGTATCCGGCCGTCCTGCAGAGCTGGAAGGCGTTGAATCTATGATTGGTCTTTTTATCAATACGGTTCCGGTACGCATCCGTTCATCGCGGAGCACGACTTTTACCGATCTTGTGCGTGAGGTGCAGCAGCAATCGATATCCGGTATTGCCCATCATTATGCCCAGCTTGCTGAAATACAAACACAAAGTGACCTTGGCCGAAATCTGTTTGATCATATTCTTGTATTTGAAAATTATCCTGTACAGGATATGGTGGAAAAGGGAATGGCTGACGAGGATAAATCCGGGGAAATTGATTTGCTGGATATTCATGTTTTTGAACAGTCGAACTACGATTTCACATTCACAATTATGCCGGGTAATATCATTGCTTTAAAATTTGATTACAACGCAGTTATATATGAAGAATGGCAGATTGACCGTGTAAAAGAACACTTGCTCGGGCTGATCAATCAGGTATTGAATAATCCGATGCAAAAAATTGGCGATATTGATTACCTGAGTGAAGCAGAAAAGGAACAGATACTGATCCTTTTTAATCAAACAACGGCTGATTATCCTGATGACAAATGCCTAGTTGCCCTGTTTGAGGAACAGACCCGGGACAGACCCGATAAACAGGCTGTTTTTTTTGAAGGGAAGACGCTTACTTACCTGGAACTTAATGAAAAAGCGAACCAGCTTGGTGATTTTCTCCGGCATGTTTATAATGTCAAAGGTGATGACCTCATAGGCCTGAAGCTGCAGCGAAGTGAATGGATGATTATTGCTGTAATGGGGGTATTAAAGTCGGGCGGGGCATACGTACCAATAGACCCGTCATACCCTCAGGAGCGGATTGACTATATGATCAATGACAGCAATTGTAAAGTACTCATTGATGAGGAACTGCTTAAAACATTTATAGAATCTGCAGACCGTTATAGTAAGGACAATCTGGAGGTAATTAATCGGCCCGATGATCTTGTATATGTTATTTATACATCCGGCACTACGGGCAATCCGAAAGGTGTGATGATCGAGCAGAAAAGTTTGTATGCCCGGATATGGTATCTTATCCGGCATTATGGTATCAATCCTGATGACAACCTTATTTTCTACAGGTCGTACAGTTTTGATGCTGCAGTTGAAGAGTATCTTTTACCCCTTATGGTCGGGGCAAAATGTGTAATTGCCCCGAATGAATTCAGGCTTGACATCCTCAATAATATCATCAACTTTATCGCGGAGCACAGGATTACCAAAATAAATATGCCACCGGTTTTACTCGGAGAACTTGTGCAGTATGCGGATGATGAGTGTCTGCAAAAACTAGCTTCGTTGAAATGCGTTGTTTCAGGCGGCGATAAACTGACAATAAAAATTGTAAATGATTTTTTAAACCGGTTCAGTGCAAAATTATTTAACGCTTATGGCCCCACCGAAAATACGAATGATTCTACCAACTGGCTTGCCGAACAACAGCCGGATTATGTTTTAGTACCCATTGGCAAACCTGTCGAAAACTCCCAGGTATATATCCTCGATGCAAATGTAAAACCTGTTCCCATTGGTGCAATAGGTGAATTATATGTAAGCGGAGTTGGTCTTTCGCGTGGTTATTTGAATAATCCGTTGCTGACTTCTGAGAAGTTTGTTGTTAATCCATTCCGTTGTGGTGAGTTGATGTACCGGACTGGCGATATTGGCCGCTGGGATTGTG
>JAAFIK010000105.1 GCA_013298665.1 Chitinophagales bacterium | reverse complement strand
GAATGCAGATCATATAATCGGTAGCCCCACCCGGATATTCCCCCAAAAACCTCCATCATCAATAGCCAGGATGCATCCTACCCCCAAATAAAAAAGACCCAACATTTTAATTGAGTCTTTTTGTACCATGTACGGGATTCGAACCCGTGATTCCTCCGTGAAAGGGAGGCGTCTTAACCCCTTGACCAACACGGCGCTTTTTCAGGACTGCAAAAATAGGCCGAAACACCATTTGTGCCAAATTTTTCCCTCTTTTATTTTATTCCTGCAGGTAATAACCACCGCCAGCGCAGAAAAGCCCGTAGCGCCAGCAATACCACAAATGAGATTAACGCACTGTTCAGTTCCTGCGGTAAAAAGAACCAACTTCCCAGCAGCAGCACCTGCACACCGGCAAAAATCCCAAAATAGGTGCTGACCCATGCCTTTTTACTGTTATACAAAAAAGCCATGATGAAGTGCATAGGCCAGGCCCAGAGAAGGTTGTAATTTTTACTGCACATGGCGTGGTCCGTTGCCACCCACATCAGTACCAATACTACACCCAGTGTACCTGTTGCGAAAAAAAGCAGCACATCAAAGCCTTGCAACAACCGAATAATGGTTTTCTGCCGGGCTAACCCCAATAAAACAATCGTAAACAGTAACAGGAAGAAAACCAGTGCAGGCGTAAACAGTGTGGTGGTTTTGGTGGCCGCCGGCAAACTGTAAAGTGGCTGTTGCGTCACGACCATCGTTTTTCCCGCATTATTACTGTCCAACGCGTACATCAGGTTATCAGGCAGGAATTGCATCTGGCTGCCCGTCATTACCGCATCTGTAGGGGCGCCCAGCAGAAGGTCGATACTCAGCTTACTCCAGTCTTTGTGGTTTTTACCAAGGTAGTAGTGAATCGCCTGACGAAATTTTGTGCCCGCCGGCATTACGGCTTTCAATACAGGCACACTGTCCTTATACCGCAGCAGCATATCCCTGGCCCTCGTCGTACAGTTGTCAAAAAAGAAATCGTAATGGTAAAAGCGGTTGGCCGGCAGCAGGTTGGTTTCGAGTGCGCGCCGGAGGCGTTGCTTTTCAGCACCGTCCAGTTGCAGCAGTTGCTCGGTCATGCCACGCCCCTCCTGGCGGTAATTCGCCACAAAATCATCAAAGTACTCTGCAGACAGAAAGTAGTTCAGTTTACCCCTTACAAATTTGAGGTAAAACCCCTTATCATCGAAGTTGAAAGTACCGTAATTATAAACAATATCGCTCCCCTGCAGGCTATCCGTAATGCGGATGGCGGTATGCCCGAATGTGGCGTACAATTCTTCACCCGGACCACAGGTGAGCAGGCTGATGCGCAAGCGGCTGGTATCTGTATCCGCCCGCGAAAACAGCGTTAGCAAGACCAGTAATACCAACCCGATTGTTTTCCGAAGCATATGCATGGCATGTAAATGAGGGTGTAAATTAGCAAACCCCTTGCAATTGACCGATTAATTAAAGCGTATACATACATTTTTGGGTTCCGTAAAAAAGCGCAATGCCTCCCAACCACCCTCCCGTCCCACACCGCTGTGTTGCATACCGCCAAATGGGGTACGCAGGTCGCGCAGCAGCCAGCAGTTTACCCAAACAATACCACAGTTGATCTTTGCCGCAAGTCTGTTGGCGCTCGACACATCCTGCGTCCAGATGGTGGCGGCCAGTCCGTATGCGCTGGCATTGGCTAAGGCTAAAGCTTCCATCTCATCATCAAAAGGTTGCAGCGTTACGACGGGACCAAAAATCTCCTCCCGGTTGGTCCGGCAATCCGGCCCCAAACCCTCAAAAACGGTTGGCGCAATAAACCAGCCCTCACGGCATCTTCCTTCTGCAACAACGGCTTCACCACCACAAAGCAATACCCCACCCTCTTCCCGGGCAAGTGCAATACATTGCATCACCTTATCAAAATGCTCACGGCTCACCAATGCCCCCTGTTTACTGCTGTCGAGCAACGGATCGCCGGTGGTGAGTTGTTGTACCCGCTGCACAAATGCCGCCCTGAACTTTTCATAAATACTGCGCTGCACCAGTATGCGGCTGCCACAGAGACAGATCTGTCCCTGGTTGCTGAAAGATGAGCGCACGGTTTCCTTCAGCATGACCTCCCAGTCGCAATCCTCAAAAATGAGTACCGGGTTTTTTCCCCCCAGCTCAAGCGAGATTTTCTTGAACATCGGCGCCGCAATACGCGCAATCTGTTCACCCGCACGCGTACTGCCGGTAAAGGATATCGCTTTAATGGAAGGATGCCGTACGATGGCTTCACCACACCCCTGCCCCGTACCCTGTACAATATTCAGCACCCCATCAGGCAGCCCCGCAGCCTTGCAGATCCGCGCCAGTAAAAAAGCCGTAACCGGTGTTACCTCCGAGGGCTTCGCCACCACACAATTACCCGCAGCAATAGCCGGTGCAATCTTCCAGGTAAACAGGTACAGCGGCAGGTTCCATGGCGATATGCAACCCACCACTCCAATAGGTTGCCGAAGCGTATAATTGATGGCCCCGCCATCCATAGCGTGACTTTCGGAGGCAAAATGCATGATCCCCGTTGCAAAAAAGCGAAAATTGGCCGATGCCCGGGGGATGTCTGCCAGCCTGCTCAACCACAGCGGTTTACCCGTATCGGTGGTTTCGGCCAGCGCCATAGGTTCAAGGTGCTCATCAATAAGCGCAGCGATACGGTTGAGGATGGAAAACCGTTCTTCAACAGGCGTACGGCTCCAGTCCGGAAAGGCTTTCTGTGCAGCCTGTACCGCAAGCGCCACATCCCGCTCGCCGCTGTCGGGCAACTGCCCGTATACTGCACCTGTGGCGGGATTAACATTATCAATAAACCTGCCGCTGAGCGGACCGATAAAGTATCCGCCAATAAAATTTTCCAGGTGATAGGGGAGTGTAAATTGCATGGGATAAAGATACTACAAAGTAGGCGGTGCGCTATGCTCCGCTATCTTATATCCTGCGTCTTCCTTCTCACTTCTCTTCTTGACATATCCAGCCAACCAGCCCACACACCCGTATCTCACCGCCAAAATCTGCCATCCTGTCATACCCAAAAACACCCATACGCCGAAACCCGCGCCCCGCGCGGAAACAATAAAAAAATACAGTCAAGCAACGACCGCTGGCGGTCAAGCAACGAGCGCTGCCAGTCAAGCAACGACCACTGACAGGGAAACAATGGCAGCTTACTGTGAAACAATGACAGGTGGCGGTCAAACAATG
>JAAFIK010000104.1 GCA_013298665.1 Chitinophagales bacterium | reverse complement strand
CTTACGGTAACACCCCGCATCAGTACGGGCAATAATCTCTATTGATGATATACCTCCCCTTGTTAGCCAGCATCCACTGCTTTGCGGCTTCAATCATTTTTCCCGTTACGCCGCCAAAATCATAAAAATGAGGCGCATACTCATCCAGCAGCTTATGGAAGTCTTTGTTGACAATAATCTGAGATAAGTGAAATAATACTTCAATAGCAGATTTGGTATCAATTTTACCCGTTGATTTTGCGGCATGCATTTTAGAACTATCTAACCAGACGGCCAGACCCGCAATACTTCTTTGTGTGGCCATAAACAACAATTGATACCCCTTGGTACTGAATGCCTCCAGCCATGCCTTACCATTCAGCGAGGCATCGTATGTACATGCAGCAATCAGTTTATTTTGTAATGGTTTATGGCCAAGTTTGGCCAGGGTAAGTGCCACTGCCTGAGCAGGATAATGTACCGTATCGGATAACCCTTTCATCAACAGGGGTATAGCCTCTTTCATACCAAGATGACCAGCAGCAAGTATAAGATTGCGATTCACAACAAAAGTATGCCCTTCTTTCATTGCCTGCATCCGCCCCGGTATTTCCGTATCAATAATACTGTCTAAAACCAATTGGTACCGCGTACTGTCTGCATGAGTTATTTTTTGTGCTTTAACTTCAAGAATAGCCCATTGCTTTTCTTCCTGCAACTGATGGACAACAGATGTTTTGATTTCGGACGCAGTCCATTTCCAGTGCAGCAAATAAAGCAGCCTTCGCCTGATGCTGTCAGTAATATTGCAGCGCCATGAATAATACCTGGGTGAGCTTAATCCAACCGGTTTAATGACAAGGCTCCGGCTTACTATAGCAGTGTCCGGCATCTTTGAACAGGGAATCACCTGTGTATATCCCCCATTGAAAAGCAGCAGTAAAGTGATTGCAAGATTAAACTTCACCTGAAAACTATTTTAAAAATTTTAATCAGATCTGATGAATATTACTGACATAACCGCTATACCGAGATAGACGGAGAAGCCGGGGGGGGCGCCACCAAAGCACCCGCAGCCTGTTTTCAAAAGCCTTTGTCCACCTGTAAACAAAATTTACAAAAACAACTTAGACATCGCCACTGTACACCTAAAACCTGTAGAGATAATAATTCGGATTGATTGTATATTTCCCCCGGTTTTGCAATATCCAGTCCCTGACACGGATGATTGTTCGCTTATTTTCTTCCGTTGCCAGAATATACTGCTCACCCGCAAAAGGCAGACAAAGCGCTTTCAATTCCGGATTAGTTATACCAATAGACAGCTCCTTCACCAGGATGCCGGAAGTAAGGGCCATTATATGAGGACCGGGATCAACAAACTCTGCGACATAACTTAACGAAGTATCCATCAGTTGTGCAATATGGTAAACACTTTGCTGATTGGCGATAAAAAGTAATTTATTCATCCTGTCCATATACCTGTCAGGCCTGGGATAATCTGCTTTACGATAAAGGGTAAAACTACTGTATATACGACTTTCCGCAGCGGTATCACCCAGGCGGGCAAGTGCATACTGTACCGCAGCTTTGTCATAATGAAGACTATCTTTATACGCTTCTTTCAGGATCGGTACAGCGGCCCCGGGTATCCCCTTGTCGCCGCAGGGCGGCTGTGCATGAAGCCCCTGAACAAAAAGGAACAGTAAACAAGCGGTTGACAGTATGGTTTTCATCAGCAGTTGTTTATATAGCTTGATGAGTACATAAACAGTATTACATAAATCACGACTTAGTATTATACAACAGCCACAGGTTGCGTTATACTACCCGTGGCTGTTGCCTTGCTCAATGACCCATAAAGTCAGGGCGCTGTTTTTTTCTTTGGCTTGTACCAGATCCTGAGTTTGATGTACTCCCCCGGTTTTTTGGGGATTTCCTTCTTATAGTACATCCGGTTGGTATACCAATGATACATACAGATATAGGGCGTATACAATTCGGGCAAATCCCGCTCTTCAAGATACTGCTCATACTCTTCCGATGCATCCATACCCCCATTGGTAGCCGTATCCATCTGGATAGAGAATATTTCCTTTTTCTGTTTTGGATAAGTGAATGAAGCAGCAATGTTCATGGTATCCGAAAACGTATTTTCGAGTATCCGGAAACGGCGGTGGAGCCGAATGGTATCACCCGCCTCATCCCTGAAAATCATACAGGTATCATAAAAGGTATTATAGACGATTACGTCTTTGTACACCAACGGGGCATGGGGATCTTTGGTCTCGCCCGTAAACAACCCGCAGGAAATACACAGTACAGCGCTGAAAAATACATACACCCATTTTTGCATAACCAGTTATTGATTTGTTTGTATTAATTGGGTTTTATTGGGTCCGTAAGGAATAATTCCATTTGTATTGTTAGGATTAGTCGGGTCATTTTTATCATAATGTGGGAAGATGGTAATATTTAATGGGCTTAGGTAGCGCAGATTCCCACTGAGCAACTTTTGCAGTATACCATTGGCCACGCTTCCGTTGGTGGTAAAGTACCCCACACCACTGCCGTAAGCAATACCAACCACATTGTTGAACAAATCCATCTCCTTCTCCAGGTGCAACTGCGGCGGCACCTCGCTTTCGTGTGCTGTTGAAAACAGCAGCACAATATCGGCGGCAGAGCTGTATGGAAGTATTCTTGCCGGTACATCCCGCACATTGATGGCCTGAAAAAAGGCGTGACGGAACGCATCCTTCTTATCGTTCAACCCATTGTTGGTACCTAGTCCCATTTTTTCGGTAGCCATCGCCGTGGCCGTGGCCGTATTTCCCTTCATTATATAAGCCTGTACCGGGAAGGCAGGCACCAGGAGTTTCTCTGCAGTGGTGAGTGAAGAAAAATTCTCCGGTGGGTTGGGTGGCGTATGATCCAGCGTAAAGTGATTCGGGTCGCTGATCCACGCAGTATCATCCCACCACACTTTTAACGGATCCCCCGTTTGCGTATGCCCCTCGGCAAAGATACGATATTGGGCATTGTAAATCATTTCGTTGATATGCTCTTTGGCAATCACCTTCTTCTCGGCCTGGCTGCTGGTGGTAAGATATACGTATGTCTGCGATGCTTCCATGGCATGGCTAAACAGCCAGTTGTATTCCGTGGGGTTTAGAGCCAGCTCTTCGGCGAGGTACTCAAAATTGACCGTGATCAGTGAAGGGTTGCTGCTACCACCACTATCGCCACTGCCATCATCAGCCGTAATATAGTACACCGGGCTGCCGGGTGCACCGGTAGCCACGCTGCCCATGAGCAGGAAATAGGGAATATCGTTGTGGCTGACCGTCTGCGGATTTCTGATGATAGCAATAGACAAACCGGTTTCGTCCTGCACCTGCCCGTGCAGGTACTTTGCAGTAGCCACTACCTTACCTGCCACGATACGATTCACCACCCGCTGCGTCTGCGTCA
>JAAFIK010000103.1 GCA_013298665.1 Chitinophagales bacterium | reverse complement strand
CGAAGACATCTGGATCAGGAACACCATGCCCGATGGTACCACCAACCAGGAACACCAGAACCCCATCTACCGACCCGGTACGGCTACCCCGAATTATATCTATGTGCGCGTACGCAACCGTGGTTGCCAGCCCTCCACCAGCGTCAACGTCCGCCTCTTCTGGGCCAAAGCCTCTACCGGACTGGGCTGGCCCAACCCCTGGACGGGTGGTATCACCACAGGCGGCGCACTCATGGGCAATGAAGCAGGCACTCCCGTAGCTACAGGCACCATTGCGGGTGGCAGTTCCACCATCGTACAGTTTGCCTGGAACCCGCCCAACCCCGCAGACTATATGGCCGCCTTTGGCGATGACAAAGGTCATTTCTGTCTGCTCGCCGCCATAGAACCGCTCTCCACCAGCCCCATGGACCTCAACACCATGGTACAGAACAACAAAACCATCGCCTGGAAAAATGTACAGGTAGCCGGTGCCGGTGGTGGCCGCGAAGCCTCTACTCTTTTAGCCAATTACAACGAAAACCGCAACCGCTTCGCCCTCAGTTTTAACGAAGTGCCGCGCGAGCTATCGCCCTTCAACGATGGTGAAGTTTATGTACAGTTGCCCAAGAGAGTGTATAGAGACTGGTTGGCCAATGGCAGCCAGGGCCGCAACATCAGCATCGCTGATAAAAATACCGGTCTTATCCGGCTCGAAAACAGCAAGGCCATCATCAGTAATATCACCCTCGCCTACCGGCAGACAGAATCCCTCCAGCTCTATTTCCGGACGAACGACAAACGGCGGCAACGCGGCGCAAGCTGTTACTTTATTGACATTAAGCAATACTACGATGAGGTAGCTGATAATAACTTTACAGGCGGTCAGCGCGTATGGATCAAAACGTACTGAGTACTCAGTCGTTAGTAGCAAGATCTGAGACTGAAGACAATCCCTCCTGCTACTTGCTTCTTCTTATCCTGCTACTACTCCTGATACAAGACTAAAGAAAAAACTGGCTAAGTACTGAGTACTAACGACTAAGTACTTAGCTCCTGCTACCTGCTACTTCTTCTCTTGCTACGCTTGCTGTACAGAAAATACGCCACAATACCACAGCAGAAAATGAGGAGGAAGAATTTGATCGCCGTCAGTTCGGTAGAATAAAAAACCGCCGCCCAGATCAGTATCGCCAGAATGACCGGCAAGGGATAAAGCGGCATCTTCCAGGGCAGTCCGGCCGTACCCCTTCGCCTGCGCAGCAGTATCACACCCGCCGCCTGGGCAATAAACTGTACAATGATACGCATCGCCAGTATGCCGCTGATCACCTCACCCATGCGGAACAGGAGGCTGAACACAAAAGCCAGGCCGCCCAGAAAAAGCAGCGACACATAAGGGAATTTTTTAGTAGGGTGCAGCCGCGCGAATATGGGGAAGAAAGCCCCATCCACCGCAGCCGCATAGGGTACACGCGTATAACCCAGCATTACCGCAAACAGCGAGGCCATTGCTACCCAGAGGATCATTACCGTAGCCACTTTCGCCGCACCTGTGCCATAGAGGCGCTCAATAAAGCTGCTCACCACAAATGGATGTGTACCCGATTTTTGCCATTGGGCAATTTCCGGCCAGGGGATGACGCTCGTCACGCTGATGTTCATCAGCAGGTATAATACCGTAATACCCGCAATGGAGATAAACATACTGCGGGGAATATTGCGCCCGGGATTCACCATCTCACCACCGAGGTGGCAAACATTGTAATACCCGAGATAACTGTAAATCGTTTTAACAGAAGCCTGTCCCAGCGCGGCAAAAAACAGCGTACCCGCGAGTGGTGGCGCAGCATCAGTGCTGCCGCGAAAAGGCAGCGACAGGTCGCCGCCGGTAAGTCCGCCAAAGATGATCCAGCCCAGGGTAAGCAAAACCCCCACCCAGAGCAATACACCGATACGGCCGATACTGTCGATCTTACGGTACAATAGAAAAAGAACAAAGAGGATCACGGTACCCGATACCGCTTTTTGCTGCCATACTTCCAGTGGTACCAAATACCCCAGGTACTGCGCAAAACCAATAGCTGCCGATGCCGCTACGAGCGGGGCCTGGATAACCGTTTGCCACACATAGAGAAAACTCATGATGCGCCCCGGACCCTTGCTCCCATAAGCTTCTTTAAGAAAATTGTAACTGCCGCCTGCCAGGGGGTAGGCCGCCCCCAGCTCGCTCCAGATCATGGCATCAATAAAAGAAAGCAGGGCACCCGCAATCCAGGCATACAGAAAATAGCCTCCCAGCTTACCGATCACGAGGGGCAGCACCACAAAGGGGCCGATACCCACCATATCAATCATATTGAGTACAGTACCCTGGAAGAGACCGAGCCTCCGTGGTAATACCGCCGGAGACGCTTTGGTTTGTGTTGTCAATGGCGCAGTGCTTGTGTGATAATGTGAGCGGCAGTGAATAACCCTTTACGGGCAGACTCACCGGCCAAAATCGTCGTAAAATTCAGCAGCATATTTTTCATAGCGTTTGATGAGCGCTTCGTTCTTCTTTTCAATCGCCGTAAGCTCTCCCCGCACATCCGTATTCATCGGCATATACCAGTCTTCCTTATCAAACAGACTACGCATATCCTTCATTTTAAAGGAATATCCATGCCGGGCATAGATGCTGTTGCGCATCACCCGCAGATCCTCCTTAACCAATTCCAGCAGGTCATCCTCCTTCAGCAGTTTCGAAGACGCATCGGGATAGAGACCGGCATCGGGTTTATATACATAATCCCTTTTTGCTAAGGTAAATGGCTTGGACTGTAGTTTTTTGTCAAATGGCACCCACTCTCCTGCAAAAACCATCCCGTTCTTTTTAACAGAGATGTCAAAAACCCCATCATACTTATCATCACCCGGTTCCTCCAGGTGAAGGGTATAAGCATCACCGGTTTCGGTAATCTTACCTGCAAGGGTGCGGAAATTTCCCGCTGCCACACTCCTGCCCTCAACAGTAGTACCATTGATGCGCAGCAATTGCACATTCAGTTTATTCTCGCCCAGCATACCCACCCAGTTGCCCGTAAGCGGGTGTGGCGAAGTGCTTGTGCCAGCTCCCGGGGAAGGGGAATCCACTTTTGCATTTTCAACCACAGGGGGCGGGTTCTTTTTACCGTTGTTACAGGCCACCAGCAGGCCATATCCAATGATCATGATCCATTGTCGCATACAATTCTTATTTATCTTCGACAATATAACAACAATTTTGGTAATCCCCCGGATCACATATAAAAATATCATTACCACCCTGCTAATCGGGTTGCTTGCAGGGTTCAGTTACCTCATGCTGCGGATCACGATGCAGTATATACCTGTGCAGACAGATGTTGCCTTCCTCCAGATCAAGCAGTCGTACATCGGTATCAAACCCTGGTTTATTTGTTTTTACATCCATGTCTATACCAGTATGTTTGCCCTGCTGGCCGGGTTTACCCAGTTCGCCGGCCGCTGGTCGCCCCGTTACCGTTCCCTGCACCGGGCGATGGGCTATGTATATATCATTACCGTGGTGGGTATTTCCGGCCCCGCTTCGCTTGTGATGGGCTGGTATGCCAATGGCGGATGGTTGTCGCGCATGGCCTTTTTACTGCTGGGTCTATTGTGGAT
>JAAFIK010000102.1 GCA_013298665.1 Chitinophagales bacterium | reverse complement strand
AGATACTGAGCTGCACTTTGGGTGCACTGAGTTGCCGCACGGCTTCACCCGTGTCCGTACCGGCGTGTTTGTCTTCCAGTTGTTTCAGGATATGGTTGGCCCGGTCGATAAGACCAGGCGGCATACCAGCCATGCGGGCCACATGTATACCAAAACTGTGTGTACTGCCCCCGGGTGCCAGTTTGCGGAGGAAAATAATTTTGTTGCCCACTTCCTTATTGGTGACGTGGTAGTTTTTTACCCCCGGTAATTTGTTTTCGAGCTCATTGAGTTCGTGGTAATGGGTGGCAAAGAGTGTCTTGGGCTGGTATGGCGACTGGTAAAGAAACTCCACGATGCTCCAGGCAATGGAAATACCGTCGTAGGTGGAAGTACCGCGCCCGATTTCATCGAGCAGGATCAGGCTGCGCTGGCTGATGTTGTTGATGATGCTGGCGGTTTCATTCATCTCCACCATAAAGGTACTTTCACCGCCGCTCAGGTTGTCTGATGCCCCCACGCGGGTAAAGATTTTATCGGTGAGGGGTATTCTGGCCGATGCCGCAGGTACGAAACTGCCCATATGTGCCATAAGGGTGATAAGGGCGGTTTGCCGCAACAGGGCGCTTTTACCACTCATGTTGGGGCCGGTGAGGATGATCACCTGCTGCTCACCGGGCACGAGGCGTATATCGTTGGCGATAAAGCTTTCGCCGTCGGGCAGGTAGCGCTCTATAACGGGGTGCCGGCTTCCGGTCAGTTCAAGTGCATGGCCATCATGCAGTTGCGGTTGTTTGTACTGAAACGACAGGGCATTGGCGGCAAAACAGCAAAGCACATCCAGTACGGCCAGGGTATGGGCGTTGACCTGCATGGGCGCAATATAGTTTTGCAGGTCCTGCAGCAATGTGTCAAACAGTTCCTGCTCAATGAGCAGTATTTTATCTTCTGCGCCGGTAATCTTTTCTTCGTAAACCTTCAGTTCGGGCGTGATGTAGCGCTCGGCATTGGCGAGGGTTTGTTTACGGATCCAGTCGTCGGGTACTTTACTTTTCTGCGAGTTGGTTACTTCGAGGTAATAGCCGAATACATTATTAAAACCCACTTTCAGGGAGGGTATACCAGTCCGGTCGCTTTCTTTCTGCTGAAGTTGTACGAGGTATTCTTTACCCGTACTGGCGATCAGCCGCAGTTCGTCCAGCACATCGTGTACACCGGTGGCAATGGCTCCGCCTTTGGTTACGGCTACCGGAGGGTTTTCAGCAATGGTACTGATGATCCTGCTGCAGATATCCGTGCATGGGTTGATGCTGAGGCCGAGTTGCGCAAGATAAGGGTGGGTGGCATCGGCCACGCGCTGGCGGATGGCTGCTGCTTCCTGTAGTCCTTTGGCGATGTGCAGCACTTCGCGCGGATTGATTTTTTTGAGCGGGATCTTGCTGACGAGGCGTTCCACATCGCCACAATTTTTGATGTGCCGGCAAAGTTCCTGCCGCAGTGGTGTTGCGGCCACGAGGTGGGCAACGAGGCCAAGTCGCTCGTTGATGCGGTTGATGTCGCACAGGGGCATTACCATCCAGCGCCTGAGGAGGCGGGCTCCCATGGGCGATACGGTATTATCCAGCACCTTCAGCAGGGTATGTGCTTCCGGCGGCCCTCCCAGCAGTTCGAGGTTCCGGATGGTAAACCTGTCCATCCAGAGGTGTTCTTCGCGGCTGATGCGCTGGAGGGTGGTGATGTGCTGGAGGTTGGGGTGTTCGGTATCTTTTAAGTAGTGCAGAATGGCACCGGCGGCGATAATACCTGCTGTCATACCTTCCACGCCAAAGCCCTTAAGGCTGTGTGTGCCAAAATGTTTGAGCAGGCTCTCGGTGGCATATGCTTCTGCAAAAATCCATTCATCGAGTGCGTATGTATAGAATTTGCTGCCAAAATCTGTTTTAAAAGTTTTTTGCTGACTGCGCTGAAAAATGACTTCAGCAGGTTTAAGGCTTTGCAGGAGTTTGTCGGCATATTCGCGATCACCTTCCGCAACAAAGAACTCACCGGTGCTGATGTCGAGAAAGGCAAGGCCATAGTGGTGCTGGTCGGCATGGATACCCGCCAGAAAGTTGTTACTGTTGTGTTCAAGCAGTTTATCGTTGGTGGCCACACCGGGCGTAACCATTTCTGTAACCCCCCGTTTGACGATGCCTTTGGCCAGTTTGGGGTCTTCGAGCTGGTCGCAGATAGCCACGCGGTAGCCTGCCTTAACAAGTTTGTGGAGATAGGTGTCGAGGGCATGGTGCGGGAAGCCGGCCAGTTCGGAAGAAAAGGCTGCGCCGTTGTTGCGTTTGGTGAGGGTAATACCGAGTACCCTTGCGGTGATTACGGCATCATTGCCAAAGGTTTCGTAAAAATCACCTACCCTGAACAGCAGGATCGCGTCAGGGTATTTTGCCTTGATCGCATTGTGTTGCTGCATTAAGGGAGTTTCTGCTGCCGCTTTTGCCATAGGCGCAAAAATAAGGTATTGTGGTTTTGTTTGCCGCCCCTGTACCTTAACATTTCTTTAGGAACGGACCCTTAAACCAATATTGCGGGAAGCGGTCTATTCCTGTATCTTTGCGGCGTTTAAAAAAAGCAAGGGCTATTAAAATCAAACAAATGAAACAAATCATTACAGGTCTTTATTTCTTGTTTTTGACCATTTCGGTGATGGCTCAACCACCTAAGGGGATGGGTAAGAGCGACCCTTCTGCCAAGACCGTGCTGGATGGGGTAAGTGCCAAGTTCCGTACCTATAAATCCATGATGGCTAAGTTTGCGGTAAAAATTGAAAATGCGGCGGGGAAGGTACTGGGCAATAAAACGGGTACCGTGTCGATGAAGGGCAGCCGTTACCGGGTAACCATAACGGGGCAGGAAATCTTCTGTGATGGCAACAGTACCTGGACCTACGATAAATCGGCGAATGAAGTAACCATTACAAAAGTAGATGCATCGAGCAATACCATTACGCCGCAGAAGTTATTTACCAATTTCTACGATAAGGATTTCCTCTACAAGCTCAATGGCGAAAGTAAACTGGGGGCAAAGACGATCCAGGAAGTGGAGCTGACGCCGATTGATAAGTCGAGGCCCTTTCACAAAGTATTGCTGAATGTAGACAAAGCGGGACAGTCGATTATTTCTACCAGGGTTTTTGAGAAAACGGGCAACCGTTACACGATCGCGGTAAACGGGCTGAGTCCGAATGCTGCGGTAACCGATGCGCAGTTTACATTTGATGCGAAGAAATATCCCGGTGTGGAAGTGGTTGACCTGCGGTAAGCTGCGGCTGGCCAATCCCGATAAATATATACCTGTTATCATCGTAAAGGGTACTGTTTGCACAGTACCCTTTTTCGTTGCCAGCGGAAACAATTACTGCCTCCTTTTCTGGATAGTGGATTACACCCAAATCTTGCAACTGACTGCAACATCCGGTTTTAAAACGGGGGTTTGACTCCTGCAATTTTTACATATCCAATTGCATGGCAAAAATAGACTATGTTAGAGCGGCACCACAACAGGATCAGACAGCACACTAACCGCAACGGTCATATCAGTACTCAATTCCCCCAGCGAAAACCGTTGCTGTTGATATCTGCCAGATCGAGTACGCGGTCAACCACGGTTGCCGCCACATCTTCAACGGTTTGCGGACGGCTGTAGAAGGATGGCGTGGCCGGACAGATGATACCACCGGCAAGCGTAATGGTTTCCATATTGCGGAGGTGTATAAGGTTATACGGCGTTTCGCGGGCCACACAAATCAGCTTTCTTCTTTCTTTGAGTATCACATCGGCGGCGCGGGTAATGAGGTCGTTGGAAATGCCGGTAGCAATACGCCCCAGGGTACCCATACTGCAGGGAATAATGATCATGGTATTGTACTGTCCCGAACCGGAGGCAAAGGGTGCATTAAAGTCGTGGGTATCGAAATAGCGGATGCCTTCAAAAGTATAATGATCATCGCCGAGTTCGGTGCCCCATACGGTTTTCGCATTAGCTGTCATCACAACGGCGAGTTCCTGCCACTGGTTTTTGTGGAGGAGCATCTTCCGGATCAACTGGCGGGCGTAAATGGCGCCGCTGGCTCCTGTAATGGCGATAACAATCCTGGACATGCGTATTTTTTTTGTTACTGTTACAACAAGTTGGTATTGAAATGGTTGCAGCGTATAAGCGATACCGGGATCATT
>JAAFIK010000101.1 GCA_013298665.1 Chitinophagales bacterium | reverse complement strand
TAAGTATTGGTAAATAGTTTTGTCAGTACAATATTTTGCAAATAATCATCTGATGGAAAAAGCAAGTCAATTACAACCCGAAACAGTTGCACCCACCGCAGCCGCGAATACCGTGGTGCAATGTACACTTACGGTGGGTGCTGCCAACGATCCGCTGGAGCAGGAAGCCGATGCTGTTGCTGATCGCGTCATGCGTATGCCTGTCAGTAGCAGTCGTTCCATCAATACCGGTGATGTCCCCTCTATCCGGCGGAAATGTGCGCATTGCGAAGAAGAACAGGCACAGCGCAAACCCCTCGCTGCTGATATTCAGCGAAAGGGCAGTGAAGGGGGGATGATAGCCCCCGATGCAGTGACGAACCAGATCAACCGCACACGCGGCAGCGGTAGCAATATGGATACGTCCACACAGTCGTTCATGGAAAGTCGTTTTGGTACAGATTTCAGCGGCGTCAATATCCATACCGGTGATACTGCCGTACAGATGAGCCGCGACCTGAATGCGCGTGCGTTTACGGTAGGCAATGATATTTACTTCAACCAGGGAGAATACAACCCGGGTTCAGATAGCGGGAGACATTTGCTGGCGCATGAACTGACGCATACCGTGCAGCAGGGGAGTGCACAGAGTAAAATTCAGCGAATGATCAAAGTACATGACAAAGTTGAGCTGGATACAATGGGTTATACTGTCTCCAAAAATGCAAACTATTATACCTGTCCGAGGATAGCGAAGAATGCTCCTTTTACAGAAATCTTTACAGCACTTTTACATTCCGAACGGATTTTTACCATAAAGGGAACAACGAGTGCCGAAGCGAATGCAAATCTTCGGCGCCATATAGCTGCCCGTGAGGGCATTATTGATTTTGCATCGAAGAAGAAATATACTTTTGGTGCCGGCTCGCGTTTCAAGATGAGCGATGATTTCTGGCAACAGGATGCCTCGCTCGAAGTGTTACCAGGTAAGGATCGCGCGAAAGCGATCAAGGACCTGAACATACATCCGGAAAATTACCAGATCGCCTGCCTGGCTGCAACTGAATTAACGATGGAAGGCGGCAGCGGTTCCCGTTCTTTTAACTTGGATGAGTCTTCTGATATCGACGACTGGGTACCGGGCGACTGGGGATATATTACCAATACCCTTTTCTCGGAAAGTATCAACGGCCCCGGTTATGAAGGCGAAAACCTTATTTATACCGGCAAGAATAAATTTTGGGGACATTTCGGTGCAGGTAATACTTATAAAACGCTTGCTGAGTGGATGGCTGAAGTAAACAGTTGGAAAAATTCTAAGGCAGAATTAAGCACGCAGCGAACATATACTCAAAAAGGATTGGATTAAAAGATGCCATCTGTGGATACCATATATACATTGTCCTGGAAAACCACTGGTGGTGTGCCGGAGTACTTTTTGAATGACGAAACAATGGGGAGAGGTGCTGAGGGTTTTGACCACCTATTGCAGGTATTGGAGAAGTGTAACCCCAGGACATTGGTGATACTTTTTACATTACTCGGAGGAAATACAGGAAAGCCGGTAACAGCGAGTTTTCCGTTTCAGGTACAATTCCGCCGGTTGCAGGCACTTTCCCGGAAACTTTCATTTTCCATACGCCTGGAAAGTTATTCGTAGCCACAATTAAGTAAACAAGCGATTACAATTTGTAATCGGATATAGAGAACATAATAAACATTGACGACACAAACAACCATATCACCGCAACCGGCGGTGGCCACACCGGCAGCAGCAACGGTTACACCCGTTGAGCAGGCTGCAGTGGAAACAGCCATGCTGAAGCCAATGCCTGTGCAATGCAAACTTACCATCGGTGCTGTTGACGACCCCCTTGAGCGTGAGGCCGACACCGTAGCTAATACCATTATGCGTATGCCCGCTGATTTGTCTTTTGGTAACAGTGCCCCGGCTTCCCTGCAGCGTAAATGTGCACATTGCGAAGAAGAGGAACAGGTACACCGCAAACCATTGGCCACGTTTATTCAAAGAATGGGTGAGGATGGCGGGATGGTTGCCCCCGATGCGGTAACGAACCAGATCAACCGTACACGCGGCAGCGGCAGTAGCATGGATACTTTCACACAGTCGTTTATGGAAAGTCGCTTTGGTACAGATTTCAGCAGCGTCAATATCCATACCGGTGAGGAAGCGGTACAGATGAGCCGCGACCTGAATGCACGTGCGTTTACGGTAGGCAATGATATTTACTTCAACCGCGGGGAATACAACCCATCTTCAGATACGGGTAAACATTTACTCGCACACGAGCTGACACATACCGTGCAGCAGGGAGGCACTATTGCACGGCGTATCCAGAAATGGGATAGCGACAATGCACCCATCGGCGACCCCGTACGCGACCCGCATGTCAGGGATGGCCTCAGATCCGGTGCGGCACCTGTATCTGCACCTGATACCGGAACCTTTGAGCCCGCCATGCCCGATCTGGGTGGCGCTGGTGTACTCCGTATAGTCGTATCCTGTACAGACGGGTTATTGCGCTTGGATACAGCAAGGGCATCGTACATGTACCATATGGACAGTTGCAGCGTTCCCGTGGGTTCATACGAAACCAATGTTGCAGTAAGCGGGAATAATTTCAACCTTACGCCGCAGGTACCCGACCAACCACCAGGCGGGTTTCGGTTCCGCTACCGCATCAGGCGCGGACAAACCAACCCTGCCCGCTTACTGCGCGACCAGCGAACCGTACATGTTGATGTAGTACCCCACCTGGTTGCCCCGGAGGATACACCTGCGCCCAACCGTCCGGCACCAGGTTGCCTCCTCACCCTGCCCGACCAGGAACTGGTACCCGCCAATTCAGCATCACGTAACCTTTTTAACCCATTGAGTTTTAATAAAACCCTCTGGACACACCCCGTACCACTGGGCGGTTTTGGCTGGGCCAGTTTAACCGCTGTAGCCTCCGGCCGGATGACGGGTAATATCAATGGCAGCTATGGTCCGGGTATGCTGCGCAATATCTGTCTTACTTACGAGCAGGATCGTACCCGCAGTTCTGCTCCCATAGACGCACCCCTGCTGGGCAGCGGTAGCCAGGCCGATGTAACCACTACCGTACTCCGGGGTTTTGCCGAGTTCAATATGCCTGCGCGCGCTGCCCTGCGGCTCGTGGCTTCCGGTCTGTTGCGCATCAGTGGCGATTACCTCAGTGTTATATCGCTGGCGGCGGCAGAAGGAAGGCTGACGGCTATGGCCGAAGGTTCCCTCAGCGGATCAATCAATGGCCGCGTTGAAATTACCACTACCGCTACACATGCACACGCAAGCCTTGAAGATTCACTGTTGCCGGTAGCATTAGACATCAGCAATACTACTTTTTCTCCCATCGACCTCGTTGCCGAAATAGGTATGCAGGGCCGGGCGGGATTCCTGTTTCGTGTGGATGCTTCAGCAGGTTTTGAATTGCTGGGCAATAATATCTGGAGCGAAACCTGGAACCTTGTCAACTACAACCCCTCCGTTAGCTGGGCAGGTGGGTTGCGTTACCGTTCCGGTCATGGGGTGGAATGGAACCTGGGCAAAATTGGCCGCAACAGCACACTTTCACAGGCAGGCACCTTATCCGCCTTTAATACGAGTGAAGCAGATGTAGATGAAGAAGATATTGTAGACTCCATTCTTGACGAACACGAGGCCGCCGTAGCAACCCCTGACGGATTAAGCGAACGGACAGCATTGCCCTTTATCTGGTATAAACCAATGAGCCTGTATCCACGTACGATGGAATTGCCCAACGCAGATGATCCGCAGGAGGTACACCGGGATGGCGGTACCGTTCTGGTGCGTTATACCGATGGCAGTCGGTCTGTTTACCAGGAGTTTGGGGTGGCCGACTGGCCGGCGGTCAGAAGAACTTTCCAGTTTACGCCCTACGACTCCCGGTCTGAGCCCGAGAAGGAGCGTTTCTCACGGTTGGTAGACAGGCTGGGCTACAGCAGGTCGGGTCTGGATATAGACCATGTGTGGGACATCAACCTGCGCGGATTGGAATACGACAGGTTTGATAACCTCTGGCCGGCCAGCAACCAGGAGCAGCAATTGGCGGGTGTACGGCACAACAACCAGATCAGGAACTATCGCTCTACAATAGGTAATATCAATGGTCTTCACTTTGTGATTGTGGAATTCAGGCACCCGGCATAAATAATGATATGGACAACAGGCGTTGATCAAAAAATAAATGACAGGCAATATAAAGATCAATAATAAGTATTGGTAAATAGTTTTGTCAGTACAATATTTTGCAAATAATCATCTGATGGAAAAAGCAAGTCAATTACAACCCGAAACAGTTGCACCCACCGCAGCCGCGAATACCGTGGTGCAATGTAC
>JAAFIK010000100.1 GCA_013298665.1 Chitinophagales bacterium | reverse complement strand
GGGAGATACTTGCACTGGAAAGCAGCCTGCTAAAACTGATAATACAGAAGCATTGCTGCTATGATAAACGAAGTGACCGCATTACAATGACAGATTTGTATCAAAAATTAACTTGACGCCTATGCGAGTTATCGGGAACGGATGTGGCATAATCCATAATCACATAAAAAACCGGCACCATCAGCCGGTTTTTTTATTGTGCCCCATACTGCATTGGGCAACAGTATTAATCCGGATGATTGCTTACTTTTATACGGCAATACCGGATTTAATGATCGAAGAAGGGTGGGGTAGGGATGAGCTGGCTGAGTATCATTACAAAGTGGTATGTTGTGTAATATACGTTGAATTTGAAATAGTAACCGGCTTGTACGGGATAAAGCGATAGCGATGAGAACTGGTTCAGATATTGACGAAAGCGTAGCACTGCTGCATAAAAATGTAGCTGCTAAACTCAAGGCTGAGTGGCCTGAAGAACAAATTGTGGACGAACTTGTCCGGGAGGGTATTGAACCCAATTATGCCTGGCTTATTATCGGTAATGTAAAAGAAGATGGAGCCAAACAAAGAGCCTTCTGGAAACTGCTGAGTTTCGGATTGGTCTTGACTATTGGTGGTCTGTTGATAAACTTTTCTTCATACCAGATCGCTGCACAAGCCAGGTCGGTCACTTTCTTTTACCTGTTTTGGGGTATCGTAGTGACGGGTTTGATTACCATTTGCAGAGCCTTTATATTATACCGGAAATAAGCCCCGCTTCTTAGAACGGGATAAACCGGGTTAAGCAATTGCTATCGGCATCGCGTACAACATAAAAACAGGCTGCCCTTTTGAGACAGCCTCCTTTTTATTATTATGCTTTTCTTTTTCTATGCTTGAATGTTAGGTAATCCAGAAAATAAATCAACCTGAGTGATACGCTGTTAAACTGCGGACCCGAAGTAATTTGCTGTGCATTTTTAAAGTAGTTTTTTTCAAAAGTACGTGTAAAACTCTCGCCTATATCCTTCCAGACTATATTGAGAAAACTGCCCTGTGCAAACTGCCAGGTATAAACCATATCTATACTGAGGTAATTATAATTCTGGTTGCGGTTTTGCGTATACGGACGGTCGGGTGTAACCAGATGGCCATCCGCACTAAGCTGGTAAAATTGCAAGGGTGCCACCTTGCTCCAATAATGCCGCATCCTGAGCGTAAGCCCCATCCTGTTGGTGAAACTGTATTTGAGGTTTAGTGTATTTTCTACCGACCGCAAATTGCGCCTGGAAAAAATAACGGTATCCTTTTGTGCAGACGAACTGGCAGATAATATATCTGCCCAACCGGGTTGATCCCGTGCATTCTGGATGCTGATACTGTTGTCTATCGAAAACTTACTGCTGAAACGGATTTTACCATATAAATCCCAGTCAAAGCTTTTCCTGGTAAACACCCCCCCTTCGCCCCAGTTGATGCTGCCACCCCAGGAGAGCTTTTTAACACTATTGCTGTTCCAGTAGGCACCCGTACCCACCCTGCCTTTATTGACGAACACCCGGCCGCGTACCCGTGGTTCATAAAAATCGTTGTAGTTCAAGCCTCCGCTGAAGTAAGCACCCACCGACCACAGGTTTTTCAATTGCATATTGAGGTTATAATTGATACCACCTCCCTGAAACATACGGTCGCGCCCTTTTACTTCATCCAATGGGGTTACCAGCCTGCTGTACCAGCCATTGATATTCATCCGGATCTGGTTGTACCATTTGGTAGGCTTTGTCCAGTTGTACCCAAAGAAGAAATTGTGGTCAAGTGTATTGTTGTTGGTAAAATAGCCCATGTCGCTTTTGTTGTACTTATCGTTGATCAGTTCCTGGTAAATATTAAAATTGAACCGCCCGCTGGTTTTGCCAAAATAAAGGCTGTGCGTATAACCGATTTCATTCTTATTATTTTTGCCGAGCAATGCGCTTACACCAAGGCTTCCCCCCACATTCCAGGTATTGGTTTTGTCATTTAAGTCGAACAGCAATGAGCCAACATTTGCATCATAATCTTTTCCGCTGCGCCATACACTCGTGTTGACAAAGGAAATACTGCTATTGTTCTTCAGGGTTTGATCGAGTACAAACACATTATAATTGGTGAGCGGATCTGTTTCATATTTCCGTTTCGCGCCACCATTATTTTCGATAACGGCATATTGCGGTTTGGTAATGGCATTGAGGATACCCACGCCAAGTCCTTTTTGGGTACGTCCGCTGATTTTGGTTGCATTGACCAGTTTACTTTGTGTTGGATTTTCCACAACCCGTTCACCGGAGGTCAACTGTCCATAGGCATCCCCATACCTGATCGGCTGCCCGCCAATACGGCGGCTGTAAAAAAGATTGCCTTTATTGAACAGTTCTGTTCCCTCAGTAAAAAAAGTACGGTTTTCAGTAAACCGCTGTTCAAATGGCGACAGGTTGAGTACGCGGTTATCCGACTGTACCTGGCCAAAATCAGGAATGAGTGTCATATCCAATGTAAAAGCCTGATTGAGGCCGTATTTGACATCCATTCCGCCATTTACCTGAAAAGTGGTTTTCTTGACATCGCTGGCGGCTGTACCATCATGATTGAGGTAGGTGGATAGATAAGGAGAGAATTGCAGTCGAAGCGGGGGCTTAATGTCTTCCAGGCCCTGCAGTACGCCTGCCTGTGTCAGAAAACCATTGATATTCGGATCAACCGGTTGCCAGAACAATTGTTTACCGCTTTTTTGCTGACGGCGCACAATGTTCATTCCCCAATCCTGTATTTTTTTCTTGCCAAACCGAATGGCAGCATAAGGCAAAAAAAACTCGAAGCTCCAGCCGTCTGCCTGTATTTTGGATGCACTTTTCCATACGGCATTCCAACTGAAGTCCTCATTACCACCCTGCGATATTTTAGCGTCCATCTGCTCACCGAGCGGGGTTACGAAATATTCAAAGCCATTGAGTTTATCGCCGTAAGTATCAAATGCAAAGCCTACGAAATCGTTGTTGCCAAAACCATCACGGCCAATTAACTCTGCGGTTACACTGTCTTTACTGCGTTCATGGCAATACCCGCCAATATAAATGCCCTCATTGTCGTACAAAAAATAAAACTGTGTAGCATTGGCCGGGTCTTCGGGTTTGAAAGGTGTGGGCTGAATTTCGGTAAACTTATCTGCAACCGGCGCTGTTTTCCAGGCCTCTTCCTTCAAGTCACCATCTATGTTGATGATAGCCGTGGTACGTTTGATGGGTAAATGCCGCTTGACTACAGATTGAGCTGTGAGCGAGAAGCTTGTGCATAGCAAACTGATCAGCGGGATGGCTGTTTTAATGGTCATGAAAATACAGTTGGTCTAATGTACGAAGTTAGACGTAGCAAATAGTATAATTTTACCGCTCATCACATGTTCAATAAAATTAACATTTTATTGGCAAGTGTTTTTAAACAAAAAGATCTTTGTATAATTTGGCTCCGGGAACCACACTGTAATGATCCAGATTGGTGATGCCTGCATCGGCGAGCACAGCTTCGTCGATAAAACTGTTACCTGTACAACTGGTGGCGGGTTGCCTCAAAATATAATAAGCTGCATCGGCAATGATTTCCGGGGTACGGCTCATGTTAATCAATGCTTCCCCGCCCAGCAGATTTTGTACAGCCGCTGTTGCAATGGTGGTTTGCGGCCAGAGTGTATTGGCGGCGATATTATACTTTTTGAGTTCGGCTGCAAGACCCAGCGCAATCATACTCATATTGTACTTACTCATGGTGTACGCAAGGTGGTTGGCAAACCATTTCATATCCATATTGATCGGTGGCGAGAGGTTAAGGATATGGGCATTGGTAGATTTTTTGAGGTAAGGAATACAGGCCTGGCTGACAAAAAAAGTGCCCCGTACATTGATCTGGTGCATCAGGTCGTATCGTTTGGGTGCTGTTTGTTCGGTAGGGGTAAGTGAAATAGCTGAAGCATTATTGATCAGGATATCAATGCCGCCAAAGTGTGCGGCCGCTTTGCTGACTACTTCCTGAACCAGTACTTCATCACGGATATCGCAGGCCAGGGCCAGGGCTTTTCCTCCAGCGGCTTCCATTTCTGCGGCGGCGGAGAAAATGGTTCCCCCAAGTTTGGGGTTTTCTTCTGTGGATTTGGCTGCCACAATAATGTTTGCGCCTTCTTTGGCTAATCTTAACCCGATGGCCTTGCCAATGCCACGACTTGCACCGGTAATCAACACTGTTTTTCCCTGAAATTCCATACTGCTATTTTTTCCAAAGCTAATTAAAAGAGTTGATTCGGCTACAGGGTTGTGGGTATGGGGGTGTTCGGGTTTGTTTGGTTCGGGAGTGTTTAAGCATGGTGTCGGGGTATCCTCCTAAACTTTTGATAGGTCGTCCTATACCTACCCATAGGAGGACCTAAACTTTTGATAGGTCGACCTATACCTGCCCATAGGAGGACCTAAACTTTTGATAGGTCGACCTATACCTACCCATAGGCCGACCTAAACTTTTGATAGGTCGTCCTATACCTCCCTATAGGAGGACCTAAACTTTTGATAGGTCGTCCTATACCTGCCCATAGGAGGACCTAAACTTTTGATAGGTCGACCTATACCTACC
>JAAFIK010000010.1:44580-102441 GCA_013298665.1 Chitinophagales bacterium | reverse complement strand
TTTGTCTGGCTGCGGGATATACTGCAACGTATCAGTAATCATCCCATCAACAGGATTGAAGAACTGCTGCCACATAAGTGGACGCTAATGCAATAAGCTTAAAGATGTACTTGCTCGGACGGATACGCTGCTTTTTTCAAAACAGCCGACTATTGCACATCCCCCATGATCAAACAAGTTACAAAATTTTTTTTCTACTGTCACATTAAAATGAATATCAGCTTTTAATGCCTTAAAAAAATTTAACACGGTATTGTAGGCTCCCCTTCTAAAACCCGGGCTTGAAAATATGCCAATGAAAATCTTTTTAGCGAGTATAGCAATAGTTTCCAAAATTTGAAATTTATTTTTAATTGCCGGGCGTAAAAGCAGCATACCGCCTCCCCTTCTCCCCCCCCTCCCGTTATCTTTTTCCTGTTATCATTTTTTTGATAACAAAAAAAAGATAACAGTTTTGTTATTATTTTATTTTGCTGAAAAAAAGATAACACCGGGGAGCGGACAAAATTGCCGGGACACAAAGCCTGACACAAGGGTATGCCGGTAACCCGACCGGCTTATCCCCTTATACGGCAAACCGGCCAGGCATATACCCGACCGGTTTTACCGCGCACTGGTTTCATCGGGCCAACGGGCCGGACTTAAACCCGGAATTTTGCCATAGAAAATCTATTGCAAGCCGAAATTCCTGCAAACAAGGGCGTTTCCCCGATTTTTCTGCTCAGCGCAGGAATTGCTACGCTTTCAAAGAAAAACCTTGCGGGAATATTCACAATGCCGACCTGGCGGTACCCGTCTTTATTACACTCCCGACTTTCATAACAATTTCTACTGCAAATTCCGGGTTAAATATCCGAAGGCGTATTTACCCGAAGCTTTGCTGTTTCAAGTGCATGCAATTGTTTTTGCAAATCATCTCTTACAGCCCGGTAAGCCGGATCGTAAGCGAGGTTTACCATTTCATCGGGATCATTTTCCAGGTCGTAGAGTTCGTACTGGTTGTAATAGGCCCCGAGGGCATCAAAATAATAATCGAATTTCCATTTTTCGGTGCGGATGCAACGGATGCGGTTGGCTGCCCTTACCACCGACCAATTGCTGTTGGAGCCCGCTTTGGTATCATCAAAAGTAAACAGGATGCTGTGCTGCACGGGTGTGCCGTCTTCAATAACGGGCAGCAAACTGGTACCGGCCAGTCCTGCGGGTGGATTAGCTACATTGGCCAGCTCAATAAATGTGGGAAAAATATCGATGAGTGAGGCCAGCGCCATTGAGTGCTTTCTGCTGTGCCCGCCAAATACCACAGGGTTGGAAACGACAAGCGGTACCCGCAGCGCTTCTTCATAAGCCACAAAAGTTTTCTGCCGCAAACCGCCATGGGCCAGTCCCATTTCGCCATGATCGGAGGTATAGGTAACAATGGCGGAATCGGCCAGTCTTTTACCGTGCGCGTCTTCGGCATATAATTCTTTAATAAAATGCCCGACTTCTTTGTCAACGAGCGTTAAGAGATACCCGTAAAAATTGATGTAGTTCAACTGCTGCTCCTCATTGGGCAGGGGACCTAAAAGCGGCACCATCCCCAGTAAAATCTGCTCCTGCGCCATGGGCTTTTTGTTGCGCAGCAGGTTTTCGTTGATGGAGCCCGGCAACCCTATTTCGCGGCCCGACCAACTGGAGGAATGGTAGCCATTGGCGCCGGCCGAATTGGGATAAGCCAGTACATCGTGCGGGTTAACCAGCGACAGGATGAGACAGTAGGGCTGGTGGTCGCCCGCAGCCCTTCTCGCTTTTACCTGCCGCAGGTATTGTATGGCTTCTGCGGTATAACGGGCATCATGGTTGGCGTAGCCGCCGCCAAAATTCAGCGGGTTTACATCTTCACCGGCATCGGGTGCCACCCAGCCCATCGCGGCATACAGGGCAATGTCGGCAGACGTAAGGTCGTCGTAATTGGTGGTGGAGCCATTACCGGCAACGCCCTTGCTCATATGCCATTTGCCCCTGTACTGCACATCATATCCCTCGCCCCAAAGTACGTTCATGATATTGGGCGTGGTATTACTGAGGGTGGGTTCGGCGGGTGATAACGGGCCGCCGATGGTAAGCGTTTGGGTAACCTGGTGTTTGGCCGGATAAATACCGGTAAACAGAGTGGCGCGGCTGGGCGAGCACATACAGGTATTACAGAATGCCCTGTCGAAGCTGAACCCGTTCTGCTTAAGAAAGGTGAGTGTGGGCAGGTTTTTTTCTTCCCAGCCCGGCGGAAAATGCTGGGTGGCCCGTTGCTCGTCGGTGAGGATTAAAATGATGTCGGGCTGATGACCTAATGCCTTCAGTTTTTCTTTGATCTGCATAGTGTTGTTATTTTTTTGATTAGAGATAACACGTTGTGCTATTATTATATTTATGAATACAATTGTTTATTTGGTTACGTTCAAAATCATCGTCTTTTACTTTTTTGCCGCTCCAAAAAAGCAACAAAAAAAGAGCCCGGAAAACGATTACCCCCCGTTTTCTGGTTCGTTCCCTGATGTAACTCCTGTACTACTGTAAACTCACCTTCAGCAATACTACATCTTAGCGAAGATCAGCGCAACGGCTTGCGACAATTTGAAATGCGCCACTCCTGTACTACCCCCGCGTTCCGCCGGGCAAGTGTAAACTGAACTTTTGTACCTTGGTCTAAGTTCTCTGGTAACTTAATATACTGTGTTGATTTTTTGATCATCATTTTAATAGCACAGCAGGTTATAGATAAAAAATCCATAGCGGAATAAATGGCTGTTTATTGCGGTGCCACAATATTGAACCAGAATTTGAACTCCTCCAGCATACCGATAAAGCGGTACCATTTGTCTGCATCGCCCCGGATGGTGGCTACCCCTTTGGCAACAGCATCCAGCATGGACTTTTTTCCGGTAACGGGCCCGCGGGTAATGATTACATTCATGGTGTCCTGCGGCAGGTAAATGGTGGCATCATATTTTACGGCAGCAGGCACTTCTTTCAGAATTTTATAATGGATGGCATTGTTCTCCAGGCTGACGATCATTGTTGAGGTATCTGCGCCGGGATTGTTGAACCTGATGTTAAAATTGAAGTTGTAGTTGGTTTTCAAATCAGGCACCAGGTGAATGGCCATAAAATCGAGGTACTGATCAAGCGGCATGGTATTCATCACTTCATTTTCCGGATACACATTGTTTTTCGCCAGTGCAGTGGTTTCGTTTTTAAAGCGGAGTTCCTGTGCACCGGTAAGGTAAAAATTGCGCCAGGGGGCAGACTCGGCCTGGTAACCCAATTGCTCGTAAGTATCGGCCAGCAGAAGCCGGGCTTCCGTATAATCCGGATTGGCAAAAACGAGGTGGTTTAATACCATGGCTGCCCAGCGGTATTCTCCGTTTGAAAATGAGGTGAAAGCTTTACCCAAAGTGGCCGCAGCTCCGCCCGTAAACTCAACATATTTAGCGGCGGCGGCTTGTGGCGGAAGCGGGTTAAGGTTAGCCGGGTTGCCATCAAACCAGCCTAAGTAATAGTTATAGACTGATTTGGAGTTATGGCTCAGTGTGCCGTAATAACCACGGTTTGCCCAAACGGTATCCAAACTTTCGGGAAGCGTAATTTTCTGCGCAATAACCAGCGGCGTATTGCCCTGGTTGGCCATGCGCATACTCTGGTCGTGCATATAGCGGTACAAATCGCGCTGCGCAACCAGCAGGCGTTTGATATCGCTGCTGCCGGTTACGGGCCAGTGGTGACTGGCAAAAATAACCCGGGCTACATTGCCATACCTGTCGAGCGTGGAATCGATAAACTTACTCCAGGCCAGCGCATCCCGCACCTTTGCCCCCCGCAGCGAATATACATTGTGCATGGTATGCGTTACTTCTTCGGAAGCGCAGATGGCTTTAAAGGAAGGAAAATAAAACATCATTTCTGATGGCGCTTCTGCTCCGGGTGTACTCCAGCATTCAACAGCAATACTATCTATGGTCAACCGGGCAGGATGGAGGATACCATTATTGATGGAAACGGTGTTGGCCAGGATACCCGATTTGCCTGAGGCAATTCTTTTGCCAAGACCTGCATCCACCATCCTTACCGTATCGGCTTGTAAAAGCGAGCCGTACATATAAGTAGCGCGTCTGCCCATCACATTACCTGCAATGGTATTCTCGCTGATGGCATGGTCCAGAAAACCGGCCGGCGCATAAATACCGGCATTCGCCAGTAAATAATCCCGGATGCCAAGAATGCCCCCGTAATGGTCGATATGGCTATGGGTAAATATAACGGCGGAAATTTTATTGGTATGCGGAATGTTCTTACTGGTGAGTACGCTGAGCAATGAGTCGAAGGCTGCCCTGGCTGTTACAGAAGACTCCAGCGGATCAATCAATATCCAGCCTGTTTTACCCTGGATAAAGGTACTGTTGGCCAGGCCAAAACCGCGTGCCTGGTAGAGGCTATCGGCAATTTTAAATATACCGGGAATATAGTTGAGTCTGGCCTGACGCCACAGGCTGGGGTTAACGGTAAAAGGCGCTTGCTGCGCGTCTTTCGCATCAAGGAAACCAAAGGCAGCCATGTTCCACGCCGGCAACCCGGAACCGGCATCATTTATACGCAGGCCCGGCCATGAAGCCAGTAACCCGGCATGCGCATCCAGGTAATCCTTTTTGCTGTTGAAGTTCAGGTGGCTACTGTCCCGCACATCATAATAATTGGCAATGGTAAAGGAGCTCGCTGGTTTGGGATTGCGGGTAAATTTTTGCTGGGCCCTGGTGCTGGCTAAGCTTAAGGCAAACAGACTGATCAGGATTGTACTTTTTTTTAGCATTGGTAGAATGTTGATGATAGAAAATAGAAGTTGTATACTGGCAGTGATACCGGTCTGTTTTGAATGCCATCCTGAAAGAACAGGGCTGTATGTTACCGCATCAGCGGCGCAGGCCATTATGTCCGTGTGGTCGTCCGGAAAAAAGACCCGTACGCATACCAAAAGGGATGACGATCAATAAACAGGTTGAAAAACTGCCGGTGCAAAATCATGACCGGTAAACAGACAGGGCTGCTGCAAAATGCGTGGCTTTTTACGTTTACCGGTTCAATATTTCACGACACGGTGTTATGGTTTGTTTTTTCGAGGCGAGGTTTGGTGCATAACTGTTGAAGAAGGTTTTTAATAAATATTGATGTTTCAATTTGTTACCTGCAAGGTAAACAGCTTATTAAAAACAGGGTAACGTATTTATACCGGAATCGGAAACAGGTAGTACTACCTGTTTGTACGCATAAGTTTTGGGTTAAGAACCGGAATCGCCGGAGCATAAAAAGAAATCCGCAAAACGGAACCATTCAAAAGCACGCATCAATCACGCCTGGAACATTCAAAAACGGCTGCATCGATACCGGGAAAAAGATGTGGCCACAAAGCATAAGCGTCTTTTTTGGGGAATGCATGGCCAAATATATTTCAGTTTCCCGGCTGGTTTTGCGATATTTATGATTAACTATTGTTTATATGCATGTCAAAAACACAATCGCCGCAATTCTGTTTATCATACTGGGCCAGGCGGCGGCGGCACAGGTAAAAATTGGCGGTGCTGAGGGAGCGCCTAACGCAAAAGCTGTACTGGAATTGTCGGATACGGCCCGGGGCTTTTTGCTGCCGCGCCTCTCGCAGGTACAGATGCATGCGATTGCCACCCCGCCGGATGGTTTGCTGGTGTACAACAGCACGGCCAGGAGTATTTACCAGTTTAAGGAAAGCAATGGCCTGTGGATGCCCCTGCGCTCCGATAGCAGCGATTGGTTTCTTGATACCAGTTCGGCCAAACTTTACCTCAAATACGGATTGGCTAACCAGGATTCGATTTATTACCATACGGCCAAAAAGAAATTTTTATTTACAGACACGCGGTTTTACACGCTGAGCAGCGGCAATACATTTAACCTCGACGAGGGCAACAGCGATAAATATATTTTTAAGGTAACGGCATCGCGTTTTCCGCGTGATCCTGTTAACCTGAACAGTGCTGCCATATACACCATATATGAGGTGGATAATGATACCGTAGCGGTAAGCCATCCGTTTGAATCCACTTATAATGGCCTGGGGGTAGATGCTACTGTTAACAGGCTGGCTACACAAAAAATAGATGCTTTATATGGAACAAGGATATTCACCACCCATAGCGGGCTGGATTCAATCAATGTAATCAATGGTATTTTAAATTCAACGCTGGCAAGGGGTAAAGGGTATGCAGACCTGTTGACGGGCATCAACAATACTGTAGCCATCAGGGACAGTGTTAATACCGTTGGTTTTGTGTATGGCATCCAAAACAGGCTGAGTTATACTTCACCATTGGGTACGCCGCGTATAACGGGTAATTATTATGGTTACTTTTCTTCGGTATCCACAGCTTTTACCAATAAAGTGGATGGAAATGCATACGGTATTTTTTTGGGCAACGTAACGGCGGCCGGGGCAAACCGCAATTATGGCATTTTTACCAACAAGGGAGCCAACCGTTTTGGTGATTCTGTGCTGGTGACGGATGGGGTTGCCAGCCGGCCGCGTGCAGTGCTGGATGTAAACGCAAACTCAGCCATGATCATTCCTGCGGGTACAAACCTGCAACGTCCCCCATTGCTGTATCCCGGTATGCTGCGTTATAATACTGATATCGGAAGTCCTGAGGCTTATACCGGCACAACATGGATCAGCTTAAAAAATCCCGTGCTGCCCATTACAGCGGCATTGGATGTACCGGCCATTCCAACCAATGGTACGGTTAGCATTATCGTCATCGTTGCGGGGGCACAGTTGGGCAATACGGTTACGGTTTCTCCTGATGGTGCCCCGATCAATGGCATGTCTGTTGCCTGGGCCAGGGTAAGCGCAGCTAATACCATTGAGATTGCTTTTGGTAATTTCTCCGCAACAGCCATTGATCCTCCGGTGCAGAATTACTTTATTAAAGTGGTGCAATAGCGGGAAAGGCCGCACTTGCCGCACTCATCAAAAAAATACTGCCCCATGCACAGGATTCCTTATTTTTATCTCCCTTAATGCCAACAGGCACAAACACATCATTTATACATGTAAACCATAAAAGGATGAAAAGAGTACTCTTCACGTTCACGCTTGCTGCCTCACTCAATGCCACCGCACAAACCAAACCGGATTTCCTGGCGGCCAATATTGACCCCGCCACTTCGCCTGCCGCCGATTTTTTTCAGTATGCCAATGGTGGCTGGATCAAGCGCACCCCCATTCCTCCCGGCGAAAGCAGTTGGGGCGTGGGCAACCTGGTACAGGAAGAAATTTACTCCCGCATTCTCGACATCAATAAAAAAGCGGCAGCAGAAAAAGCAGCGACCGGCAGCACCAGCCAAAAAATTGGCGATTTCTGGATCTCCGGTATGGATACCGTTGCCCGCAATAAGGCTGGTCTCGCCCCACTAAAAGAAGAACTGGCCGCAATAGACAAGATCGGCAGCTACAAAGACCTTACAAAAGCGGCCGCCAGTCTTCACTTTGCCGGTGTGAATTGTTTTTTTTCCGATTATGCCGCACAGGATGATAAAAACAGTGTAGCCATGGTTTTTAAAATCGACCAGGGTGGCCTGGGTATGCCCAACCGGGAATATTACCTTAAAACTGATGCCCGTACGCTGAAGGTACGTGAGGCATACCGCCAGTATATGCTGCAAACCCTTCTTCAACTGGGTTACAGCGCTGCACAGGCCAAAGCCGCCATGACCAGTGTATATGAACTGGAAAAGAAAATGGCCGTAGCCAGCCGTAAGCTTGAAGACCTTCGTGATCCTTACCTCAATTACAACAAGATGACTTTTGGCCAGCTTAACCAGCTCTGCCCGGCCATCGACTGGAATGCGTATGCCAAACATTCGGCCTTACCCAACCCGAAAGATTCTGTAGTGGTGGGTCAGCCCGATTTTTTTAAAGCCCTCAGCAAACTCCTCACCACCACTCCCATTGCGGTATGGAAGCATTACATCAAATTCCAGATGGTGATGAACTATGCAGAATTTCTTGACCACACCACCGATGTCAACTATTTCAACTACCGCCGCAGCCTGACCGGTGCCAATGTGATGCGTCCCCGCTGGAAAAGGGTGCTTGATATTGAAGAAGCCTGTATGGGTGAACTGCTCGGCCAGCTTTTTGCCTCGGCTTATTTCAACGAAAAAGCAAAAGAGCGCTACAGCAATCTTGTGGAAGCCATACGCGACAATTATGCCGAGCGGCTCCGCAACCTTTCCTGGATCAGCGATGCTACCCGCCAGCGCGCACTCGATAAGCTCAAAAAAGTAGAGAAAAAAGTGGGCTTTCCGGACAAATGGAAAGATTTCTCTTCCTTAGAGATCAGTGCTGCCAGCTATTTTAAAAATGTATTGCGTGCCAGCATCTACTGGCGGGCATACAATATTAATAAGCTGGGTAAACCGGTAGACCGTACCGAGTGGCAGATCACCCCGCAAACCTACAACGCTTATTACAACCCGAGCAACAACGAAATCGTACTCCCTGCGGGCATTTTTGCGGTGCCCGGCATGAAAGACGAAGATCTCGACGATGCTTTTGTATATGGATATGCGGGCGCCAGTACCATCGGGCACGAAATCACGCATGGCTTTGACGACCAGGGGCGCCAGTATGATGCTGAGGGCAACCTCAAAGACTGGTGGACAAAAGAGGACGTGGATGAGTTTAACAAAAGGGCTAAATCCATCATTCAGCAGTTCAGCGAATTTGTACCTGTAGATACCCTCCATGTCAATGGCGAGGTAACGCAGGGCGAAAACATTGCCGATCTCGGGGGTATGGTGATCGGACTTGATGCGTTTAAGAAAACGGCTCAATATAAAGAGGGTAAGTCTATTGCCGGACTCACCCCCATACAACGTTATTTTCTTGGGTATGCTTTTGGCTGGATGACACAATCCAAAAAAGAACGCCTGGCCGTATTGGTCATGACCGATGTACACGCCCCGGCCAAAGAAAGGGTAAACGGCCCGGTGGTGAACCTGCCCGAATTTTATGAGGCTTTTGGTGTAAAGCCAACGGATAAAATGTATCGCGAAACCGGCAAACGGGTACAGATCTGGTAACCCTGAAACCACAGGCTATATGCGCACACAATTCAAAAAAGACGAAAAATTATTGGTGATTATCCGGCAGCACTGGCTCAAATTAGTGCTGCCGGCCGTTGCCTGGCTGCTGTTTACCATCCTGCTGGCCATCTGGGTCAGCGTAGGCAGCACACTCCTCATATCACTCCTCGCTGCTACCGTTCCCCTGTATTTCTACCTCGAATGGAAACATAACCTTTGGGCCGTAACCAATTACCGGGTGGTGGACGAAAGCGGTTTTTTTACCCGTTACTCCAAGGAGAGTCCGCTTGATAAAATCAACAATGTAGAATACGACCAGTCCATCATTGGCCGCATCATGGGTTATGGCGATGTAAAAATTCAGACCGCTGCTGAAATGGGCGATACCACGTACAACCTGATTCACCACCCCAAATTATTGAAGGATACCATCACCCAGGCACAGGAAGAATACAAACGCACACAGATCAGCCACCAGGCCAGTCAGCTTGCCGAGGCCATTGCCCGCAGCGGTGTCGTGGCCGGCAGCCCCCAGCTTATTGCCGACGAACTCCACAAATGGTTTGAGCTCCTGCAAAAAGGTGCGATCACGCAGGATGAATATCTGCAGCAAAAGAAAAAGCTGATGGGCGGCAACTGAGTACATGGTACTTAGTACAGAGTACTGAGCACCCCTCCTGATACCCGCTGCTTCTTATCCTGCTTCACATATCTTGCCTCTCATATCTTTCCACAAAAAAACCCCTCCACGATTGGAGGGGATAGCACTAATAGGTCAGCCAAACGATATCAACAAAATTTAAACGAATGATTCTACGATTCTCCCGAATGATTATTTGCGGATGATGATCTGCGAGGAACGCCTGGCCTTATTGTCGGTAACCGACAAGGCATAGGTACCTGTGGGCAGTGTCAGCCGGATGTTCTGCCGGGGTGAGTTGACCACACCCGTAGCGTATTTGTTGCGGCCCAGTACATCGGTGATGATGTACGAAGCAGGCAGTTTATCCGCGGCAATGCTCAGTTGCACCACCGATTCAAATACCGTGGGTTGTACAGCAAACAAGGCTTTACCATTTCCTTTTACCGCTGCTGCATCCGTTGCCGCTTTGTTGCCGGCATGGTTGCGTGCTTCTACACGGTAGTAGACAACAGCGGGTTGGTCGGCCGCCTGTTTGTCCGTCCAGCTATACGCTGCTGCGGTGCCTGCACTCCTCGCTGCCACGGTAGCCGCATCGGTAAAATGAATATTGTCTTCACTTTTCTGGATCACAAATACCCAGTCGCCCGTGGCAACCGTTGCATTCCAGTTCAGCAATACTTCGTCTGTGGTTCTGCTGACATCCGTATTGCGGATCACCACGCCCGGCTGGTCGACCGGCATTACCATACCCGTACCGGCCACACCCAGTTCATTCACCCGGTTGTGGTTGATGGCAAATGCAACCGGCAGTTCATTGTCGATGTAAAAATGGGCTTCCCCCTTTGCATTGGCAATGGTACTGGCCACTAATGTACCACCATCCGGACTGTTGTACAATTCCACATCGCTGTTGGGCACACAGTTGCCTACCACATAGTGGCGTTGGTTGTTGGTAACATAATGAAACACGCTTACACCCGGCGCTACGGCTCCGCAATTGCTGCAGTTCTTCGTGGTGGGTTGGTTACGTTCCTGTGCAAAGCCTGCTCCCGAACAGAGTAAGGCCATTGCAAACAGGGTTATTTTATATCTTTTCATATCAGTTTTTTTATTTGATGATTAGTGTACCATGTTTAATGGCCGGAAGAATACTGCACTGGCAAATGAGATCGGCAATACCCGGAAACAATTGGAATTGAGGATATTGGTCATATCCTGCGCCCTTCTTTCCAGGTCGTTGAACCCCCATTTCCGCACGACACCGGTGCCGGGATAGACGCGACCTGCCGGATCCCTTGCATAAAATAACCCGGTGAGTGTGGCATCGGTAGCATCTTCGATGGCAGATGTGGAATCATCGCCAAAGACAAATACATTGGGAGCCGTTGGGATTACGTCCACCCCGGTAAGGAAAGGTGAAATGAATGTTTTGTGCTGCAGACCACTGAAGATAAAATTGAGCGTTGTGGTATAGTTCATGGATACGCCGTTGCCCACATAGTTCACATGGGTGAAATCCGTCTGCGTTTCACCACCATGACAGCCGGTACAGGTACCCACCGAAAAATTCTCACGCGTCTTGTCATCAATAATCGGGCTTGCGGCATTGCCGTCCCAAAAACCGGGCGAAACCAATGCGGAAGTACTCGGGTAGTTGACTTTGCCCGCGAGGAAATCGGTAGATCCGATAACAGTGGGAACGACATAGGTACCATTCTGAATGGCCACACTGTTGGTATTTACCCAGTTGGCCATCGTGGCCACATCAGCAGGAAGTGGTGTAAAGGCAGCCACAAAAGGCACATTACCTGCAGCATTAAACTTACCGGCCGGTTCCTGCGCCGTTGGTACCTGGGCAATTTGTTGTACACCCAGTACAGCGGGTATTTTAAACTCCCGGAACTGCCAGCGTGGCGACCGGTCATTAAGCGTATTGGCTGAATTGGTGAGCGCAATTTCATTGCTGCGCAGTTGGTTGAGTGCGCTGCCATTACCTTTGGCCGGAGCCGCACCAGCCAGGGTTACTGAATTGGTAATGGTTTGCAGTTCGGAAAGATACGTGGCTGAACCCAGTACCAAACCTGGTCTGCTCAACTGGTACCACAAGTTGGCAAAGGCTTTGATGCTGTTGCAGTTGGTTTGCACGTTGCCATACTCGAAGATACAGGTCATGCCATCAAAACCACCGGTACCAACGGAATCGCGGCAGTTGGCTGTGGTGGTATTTTTAATTACAGAATAAATAAACCTTGTTTCGCCGGAGTTGCTGGTTCCGCCCGAATAGCCGGGGTTGGTACGCAGATCCTGCCGGTTAACGATAGCCGTTAATTTGAAAGGTGACACATTGAGCAACGCGTCTTCGGTAAGGCCATCCCAGAGTGCCTGCCAGTTGGCAGCGGTAACGGTGGGAAGCACACTACCCCTTGCTTTATCAATCCATGGTTTGATGACCTGGCTGAGCATACGTACCGAACGGTTTTGCACCGTTTCGCCGTTTACCACCTGGTTCACCATCCATTTGTTCAGCCAGTTCTTTACAAACAGGCGGGTAGCTGGTGCTGCACCACCACCGGCAAGTCCCCTCATGAGCGTTTTAAACGTCCAGGCACCATTGGGATTGCCCACATTGGTACAGGGGTTGAAAGTACGCACAGGGTCTTCTACCACCGCGAGGCTGGTGATCAGCAGAGAATGGTGTTTCTTGATGGGAAATGGTAATGGTGGCGGACCATAACCCTTGCTGATGCTGGATGGTCCGGAAAATTTTGATGTAATGCTGCCACCTGCATAGTCCCTTCCCTGGAAACCCTGGCCACTTGCTTTGATGGTTGCTGCTTCAGTATAGGGCTGCAGGTTAAACAAATCTTTTGAGATTTCGATTTCCTCGTTTCTGCCAAAAGTTGCATCGTCAAAGAAGGGGCGGTCGCGTTTCTGGATACTACCCGCACGTTTATCAAACACGAGGAGATTATTTCCGTTTTCCTGGAGTGTGCGGTCAAAAGCCACCATTCCTTCTCTGAAAGCGGTAACATCTTCCGTAATAAAAGCCGCAAAAACACCATCACCAGCTACCTCATCACCACCCGTGCGGCCATCATCGGCCAGCGTTACTTTAACATCGCTGCTTGTATATACCGTAACGGTTGGGGTGGAAATCGTATTTCTGTCATACGCCACTTTAAGTTGCATGGTTTCTCCATTGGGGCCTTCGCCAGGTCTCAATAGGCGTGTTGTTACCTTAAGCGCAAGTGGTGGATTAGCCGGATCAATTTCACCACCTGAACTGGCCGCACCAGCTCCCTTGTCTTTCGAGGACGTCATGGTAACGCCGGCAACAATGCAGCACAGGAGGGTGGCTGCGATCACCTTGTTTCGATGTTTGAAATGTTTAAGCATAAGCTTGGTTTTGATTGTTATAACATTGATTGCAAATCTTAATTGTCATAAGAATGTGACAATTAGCTGATTAAAGGTAAGTTTGCCGTTTTGAGAAACCACTATAGCTTTCCCCTTTTAAAATTTAATTTTCACCCGATTTAAAAGGGTATCTTTAGAAAAAGATAACCCTTATGCCACAACGGCATTTGAAGAAACACCGGAAAAACAGCGTTGCATGCGTAGAAAAGTGGATTTTCCGGTTCAGAATGGGGGAAAATTAATGATGTGCTTAAGAAAAATACTTAATTTTAGAAAGAGAAATTGAAAAAAACAACCTGAGGTTTTAGTATTCCCCCTTACCAACAGCAGAATTTTAAAAATGCAGGGGTGGACTTATATTTGCAAAGGCAAACACACAACAACTTATATGAGCACTGAAAAAACAACCATTGCTATCGTTGATGACCACGCACTCATCCGCCAGGCACTCTCCAGCCTCATCAACTCCAGTGATGCCTATCTCGTTACTTTTGACGCCTCCAACGGTATTGATATGCAGCAGCAATTCAGCCGGCACCAGGCTCCGGAAATCGTACTGCTTGATATTGCCATGCCCGAGATGGACGGTTACGAATGTACGCTCTGGCTCAAAGCGCATTATCCCGATGTAAAAATACTGGTTATGTCGGTCAACGATTCGCAGGAAACACTTTACCAGATGGTTAAGGCCGGGGTAAACGGCTTCGTACTCAAAGAAAGCGATATAGAAGAAATTTTAAGGGCATTCCGCGAGATCAGGAAATACGGCTATTACTTTTCCGCACGGATGCAGGGGCACCTCACGGCCATCATCAAACGCAGCCTGATGCCACAACCCTCCCTCACCGACTCCACGCTGCTCAACCAGCAGGAAAAGCGCTTTCTTGAGTTGCTCTGCACAGAACTCAGCTACAACGAAATCTGCGGCATTATGCACATCAGTTATCATACCTTAGACAATTACCGCGATGCCATTTACCGGAAACTTCATGTAAAAAGCCGTACCGGATCGGTACTGTATGCCGTAAAACATGGGCTGGTACAGGTGTAGCCGAAAAAATATCCATAAAGATCATCCGGCTCAGCCCAAAATTTACTGCTGCAAAATCCGGGTTCAATAACCAGGGTATTCCCCGGGAATGCACTCACGATAACATGCTGTAACCGTGCATCAGGTAAGCCCCGGAGTATGTTTCCCCAATAATTTCCGGGCTATGCTGTAAACAATGGGAAAACAAAAACCCAACAGCAGGAAGATGGTGATCTGATAAAAATGTTTCTGTGGTTCAAAATGATAGGTTTCAATATTACCCCTGAGCAGACAGACCAGTATAAAAGCGGCGATACCCGTAATAACCGGCAGGACCCATTTGTACAGGTGTAAGCGGCGCAGCAGGTAATATCCGCCATAATACACCAGTACTAACCCCGATAACAATTGTATGATGAAGCGCATAATGGTGTAGTAGCCCATATATTGAAAGAAGCCCATCCGGCTGCTGAGTGAATGGGTAATATTTTTGCCAAAAAGCGTGAGTACCAGCGCACCGATAATACTCAGGGTGAGCAGTGTTATAATAAAAATCATTGTTTTCCTGATCATAACAACTGGTTTTGGGTATTGTGAAATAACTATACATCATCGTACTCCATACCTATCATACCTGCCACAAGATACCTTCTTCATCGTTACCACACCACCCGGAAAAAAGCCCTTTTTATAAAGTGATACTGGCGACCCGTTTCACCAAAAAATTATCCGGCTAAGGATTTTATTTTCACCGGCAATATTCACCTGAGTTTTACGGGTACTACAGGGTTCAACCCATATTTTGGAGTTGAACCCTGTAAAATATGGGTTGAAACAAATAATAAGGGGAATAGAAGAAAGGATAAAACTGTCACACCCTGTATCACCACTATTATACAACATGCATTTGCCGTATAGCCCTTTACAAAAGACAGCACATTTTTTTACAATGCCTGTGCGTGTAAATGGCACCTCGTCTCAGAACTTAAAATTCCAGGTTACTGCAGGGATGATGGGGAATATGCTCACCTGCTTACCCTGCACCCGGAGTGACCCGTCTAAAGGGTTGCCCGTCTGGTCGAAATAAATAAAGTAAGGGTTCTGGCGGCTGTAAGCATTATAGATACTGAACACCCATTCCGTTTTCATTTTGCGATTGGCATTCTTCTTCGGCGTTAGTGTAGCCGCAAAATCTAAACGATGGTAGGCAGGTAGGCGGTACTGGTTGATACGGCTGTATTCTTGTGAGAGTACACCACCTACAATATAAAAACGCTGCGGCAAAGTAGCCGCATTACCACTGCCATACACAAATGTGCCGGAGAGTCTCCATTTTTTACTCAACTCATATACAGCCACCACACTCAGGTCGTTGCGACGGTCGTACTTGGCCGCGTAGCGTTCCCCAAAGTTGAGCTGGGGAAATTTACGCCAGGTCCAGCTCAGGGTATACCCCACCCAGCCCGTGAGTCTGCCCTTGGTCTTGTTAACAAAAAGTTCTGTGCCATAACTCCAGCCACGGCCAAAGGTGAAAAAATTCTCTGTGTCTTCGAGGGTATTGGGGGTATAGCCTTCTGCGTATTCAATCTGGTTCTCCATATTCTTGAAATACACTTCCACCGAGGTCTCGAACATATTGTCTTTAAAGTTTTTAAACAAGCCCGCCGCATACAACCAACTGATCTGTGGCTTTACTTTGTATGTACTGGGCACCCACAGATCGGTGGGGAGGGTGGTGCCTGCATTGCTCACGAGGTGAATGTATTGCAGGTTGCGCGTTACAGATGCTTTCAGGGAGGTTTCATCATCGAGTGCATAACGAACCGTAAGTCTCGGTTCAAAACCGCCATAGGTTTTGATGGGCTGGCCATTGCGGTAAACCGTACTGTCTAACCGGTTTCCATCTGCATCCGTTTTGTATATCTTAAAGGGCCCCACCTGCTGAAACATGCTGTAGCGGATACCCGCATTAACCTTAATCTGGTCGTTGATTTCCCAGTCGTCCTGTATGTAAACGGCCGCCTCGTGTGCATATTTGATCTGGGCATTATTGGGCTTAAATACCACAGAGTCCTGCTGGCCGCTCACCACCGAAGGCGTAAAACGATGATAGGTATAGAGCGCGCCAAATTTCACCTTATGCCCGGTAAAAGGATAAAGATCAAAGTCCTGTTTCAGGCTGAGGTCGCGGATACCCGAAGCCAGCTTGACGGTAAAATTATTCTGTGCGGCTTTAAAGGTAAAATTGTAATCGTTGTACACCGCCGTGGTGTTACCAAAGAGCCGTTTGTTAAATACATGGTTCCACCGCAGTGTACCGGTGGCATTACCCCAGGGGATATTGACATTAAGCGATCGCTGGCCATTTACAAAGTCAAACACATCTCGGCCAAAATAACCGCTCAGGTAAAGCCGGTCTTTCTGCGAAAACTGGTAATTCACTTTTGCATTGAGGTCGTAGAAATAATAACCGGAGCCGTAAAACTGGCTCGTCTTGCTGATGGCAGGTTTTACCAATGCGTCAATATAAGTGCGGCGGGCCGAGAGGATAAATGAAGCCTTGTTCTTTTTAATGGGCCCTTGTATGGAGAAGCGGGAGGCAATCAACCCAATACCACCTTCCATCTGGAACTGTTTATTATTACCCTCCTTCATGGAGATATCCAGTACGCTGCTGAGCCTGCCCCCATACTGTGCAGGCATACCCCCTTTGATGAGTGTGGTATTCTTAATCGCATCCGAATTGAAAATGGAAAAAAAACCAAAGAGATGCCCGGTGTTATACACCACTGCATCATCCAGCATAATCAGGTTCTGGTCGGGACCACCACCCCGTACATAAATTCCTGCACTGCCCTCCCCCGCATTACGCACCCCCGGCAACAACTGTATGGTTTTGAGCAGATCCACCTCGCCCAGAAAAGCCGGTACAGCCTTAATCTGTTCCTGCGACAACGTAAACCGGCCCATCTGGGCATTCTTTACATTCGCGTCCCGTCTTTTGGAAGTGACAATGACTTCCTGTGCCGTACTGATTTTCGGTAATACCTCAAAGTTGAACTGGCGGCTGTTGCTGCTCAGGTCGATCGTAACCACTTTGGGCTGGTAACCAACATACGAACAAACGAGCGTGTAATTACCGGGCAACAGGGTAATGGAATAAAAACCATACTGGTTGCTGCTGATGCCCCGGCTCTGGCCTTTAACCGTGATCGTGGCGCCGATAAGTGTCTCTCCGCTGAGGGAATCTTTAATATATCCGCTCAACGTGTATTTGGTTTGTGCGACGGTAACAAGGGGTAACAGAAAGAGCAGTAATGTGCTCAGCTTTCTCATCATATCAATATTTTATGCACTATACATTGGCAGCCCGTGCCGCCTATTTTATGGTATCTTTTATTTCGCCGGTATTGAGCTGCGTATCTTTAAAGTCGGGGTGTACCTTACCTTTATACGGATTTACCACGGCGATGGTATTGCTGAGCCAACTGGCCACTTTCCCTTCACCAAACGCATTGGCATCGCTCTGCCAGTAGAGCGGTTTGCCCTCATACTTAATGGTTTTGAGGAAAGGATAAAGGTTTTCGTTCACCATGCTGAAATCCTTACGCATTTCAGTAATATCCGTTTGGCTGAGCAGGCTCTGCGCATTGGCCAGTATATCCCCCATCTGCCCGGAAGCGCTTTCATAAATACCCACAGTATCCTTTTTGAGCGCTTCCAACTTAAATGCACCGGCAGTCTGCACCAGGGTCGTACAACTTTGTTTGACCCTGGCCGTATCGCCCTCTACAAAAGCGGTACTGAGGTTAAAATAGGCGGTAAGGATATTTTCTACGGAGTCGTTGAAAGCCTTGTCATGCTTTTTTACTTTCAGGGGTTCCTGTTTGGGGCCATGATCTCCCCCACCTTTGCTGCGAAAGAAAAACCAATACACGCCAAATGCTGCGAGTAAGAGTATCAGCAGGGGAAGTATTCTTTTCATACCAGGATTTTTTTTTGCAAAGGTAAATCATTTGGGTATTGGATGGGTAACCATTGCATGGGCTACAGCCTGGTGTACGGGGAACCTGTCATCCTTTCAGGGCTCTTGCCCTGTAACGTAATGTTACTGTACCCGGACCGTAAAAGAAACGCACGCCTTTAATGATGTACTTTTAAACCGAACGGTATTACTTTCCGAATTTTTTCTTCAGTAAACTGAGGGCGTCACTCATGGGGAGTTCGGCTGCAGGTTTCTGTGGGTGGCGGGGCTGCTGAAAGGGTTTGCCACCAGGCTTGTGACGCTGCTCCCTTGCTGGTGGTTCCTGCGTCTGCTTGATGGACAAGGCAATCCTTTTACGGGCAATATCCACTTCTACCACTTTTACGCGTACCTGCTGGTTGAGTTTGAGGACTTCGGCAGGGTCGGTGATGTATTTATGCGCAATTTCGGACACATGTACCAGTCCGTCCTGTTTTACCCCGATGTCTACAAAGGCACCAAAGCGGGTGATATTGGTGACCATTCCGGGTACTTCCATCCCAACTTTTACGTCTTCAATTGTAAAGATATCGGCAAAGGCAAATTGCTGCACATCCGCGCGTGGGTCAAGACCTGGTTTATTCATTTCGCGGATGATGTCGCGGATGGTCATCTCGCCCAGCTCTGTAGTCACATATTGCTTTGGATCGATGGAGGACAGCAGTTCCTGTTTGCCGATCAGCGCCGTTACCGTCACACCCATGTCTGTCGCCATTCGCTCAACAATGGGGTAAGCTTCGGGATGCACTGCACTCTGGTCGAGTATATTATCGCCGTCTTTGATGCGCAGGAACCCGGCACATTGCTCAAAGGCCTTACCGCCGAGGCGTGGTACCTTCAGGAGTTGCTGACGGCTGGAGAAGCGACCGATCTCATTGCGGTACTGCACAATATTTGCGGCAAGGGTGCTGCCGATACCGCTTACATAAGCGAGTAAATGTTTACTGGCCGTATTGAGGTTGACACCTACATTGTTTACACAACTCACCACGGTCTGGTCGAGCCGCTCTTTGAGCCGGAACGCATTTACATCGTGCTGGTACTGCCCCACCCCGATGCTCTTGGGGTCGATCTTTACCAGTTCAGCCAGCGGATCCATCAGGCGTCTGCCGATACTCACACTGCCGCGAACGGTCACATCCTGGTCGGGAAACTCCTCTCTTGCAGTTTCACTGGCTGAATAGACCGACGCACCGTCTTCGTTTACCATGAAAACAGGTATTTCAAGCCGCAGTTCCTTGATGAACTGCTCGGTTTCCCTGCCCGCGGTACCATCACCAATAGCAATGGCTTCTATAAGGTATTGGGTAACCAACCCGCGGATGGTGTTTTCTGCTGCTGGTCGCTTACCCGGTTCGTGTATAAAGATCAGGGCTGTTTTTTGCAGCACACCCTTTTCATCAAGACAAACGATTTTACAACCGGTACGATAGCCGGGGTCTATCGCGAGTATTTTTTTACTGCCCAATGGGGCACTGAGTAATAACTGGCGCAGGTTTTCTGCAAACACATTGATCGCGTCCTCATCGGCTTTTGTTTTGAGTGCTGTACGGAACTCTGCTTCCAGGCTGGGTTGCAACAGGCGGCGGTAAGCATCTTTAATGGCTTTGCGGATATGTGCTGAAGCCGAACTCATGCCTTTGAGGTAAACAGCTTCCACCAATGCAATGGCCTGCTCTTCCTGCGGCTCAACAGACATGCGCAGAAAGCCTTCCAGGAAACCACGAAGTACGGCCAGTATGCGGTGTGAGGGAATCCGGCTGATGGGTTCACTGAAATCGAAATAGTCTTTGTACTTGACACCTTCTGCCTCCTTACCGGTAACCACCTTACTGATGAGTACAGCTTCTTTCTCAAAACAGTTGCGCATTTTGGCACGAATGGCGGCATCTTCATTGATCAGCTCAGCAATGATGTCGCGTGCGCCCTGGAGCGCTTCTTCAGCAGTTGTTATTTTCTCATTGAGGTAGTGGCCTGCTTCCTGCTCCACATCCGCGTCTTTCTGCTCCAGCAGCAGCATGGCGAGTGGTTCCAAACCATTTTCCCGGGCGGTTTGTGCGCGGGTTTTACGTTTGGGTTTAAAGGGCAGGTAAATATCTTCCAGTTCGTTGAGGGTCGTTGCTGTATCCAGACGTTTTTGCAGGTCATCCGTCATTTTACCCTGTTCGGTAATCGTTTTTTCGATAAATGCTTTGCGTTCGGTAAATTCCTTGAGAAAACGGGCTTCCTCCTGTACCTGTTGCAGTTGTACTTCATCAAGTCCACCCGTTTTATCCTTACGATAGCGGGCAATAAAGGGAATGGTTGAGCCTTCTTCCAGCAGATCAAGAACGGCCTGGGCCTGTGCGGGTCTGATACTGAGCTTTTGTGCGATGGGGGTTGCAAACGATGTCATAATAGAATACCCTTTTGGGAGCGTGCGAAATTAGGTGCGGGCGGGGAAAGAAAAAATTGGAAGTTTGGAAAGGGGTACAATGATTTTTCCGGACAAAAAACAGGGGGTTACCTGCTGCTGTCTGCCTGGCGACGCAGGCTGGCTAAACTGACAACCCAATCCTCCTGCCGGTGCTTACCGGCAGGAGGATTGGGTTGATCTTTTGCGGATTGCGCTGTTGTTTTCCCTGATGGCCGGCTGCTTAATGCCATACACAGAGAATGATTGCGGCGATAATATGTCCGCAAACCATATATAAACCATCAATCAGGTGCAGGGCAAGGGGACGCTTTTCGTAAATAAAAGCTACGCTGATGGCCGTTGCGGCAAAACAGATGCCCGTAACAGCACCCAGTTTCAGGCCACTTATCCAGCCGCCTTCGAGTTCGAGTTTTTGTGCGAGGATGGCAAGACCAAATACGCTGATCAGCATCAGCACAAACGATCCGCCCATAATGGCGGCTACACCTTTTTTGGCCTCAGCATCATCCATTTTAATACCCGTATGCCTGACCCATGTGCTGGCAAAAAGCAGTTTGGAGTACCAGAGTGCGCCAAACATAAAAAAGGCTAAGGTGGCTACGAATACCTGCAACCAGGGGAAGTCAATAAATACATCTTGCATATACTTGCATTTGTGCCGGAAGCGGCGGGGTTAAAGAATGGTAACAAAATAGTATCCTTTTCCTGTTTTTGCAAGTATTGGGCTGATTATTTGCTGCCCGCAGCTTTTTGCGCCTTGAACTTCTCCAGGCTACCAAGTGCGGTCTGCCTGATTTTGCGTTGCATAAACCCGCTCCAGCCCAGCAATAGTCCCGGTAACCCCAGCGCCATGCGGCTCCATTTGTAAAGGTTAAATTCGTCGGTATGCTCTATGATTTTACCATTGGCAAAGCGCATATAGGCCTTAATATGGTTTTCTACGGGTCGCCCTGTTCTGGAAAAAGAATAATTGGCCACCCATTTGCCTGTACCGTACGCTTCATCAGCGGTGGCGTCTGAAAAACGGATGCGGATGTCCTTTGCCTGGGTACAGAGCATTTCCCACATCAGTTGCGGGTCGCCATTTTGCAATATCCCAAAAGCGGGATCGTTGAAAACAGCATCAGGCGCATAACAATCTGCCATGGTCTGCCAGTCGCGACGCCCCAGTGCGTCGTAGAATTTTGTCATCAGTGCAACATGCTCATTCATAAAATTTTATGCAAGTGGTTGACTTACATTCAGTAAATTTAGCACTCTAAACATTGGAAATGAAAAAAATAGTTCTGACAGCAGTATGTACTTTTATTTTTTTACTGGCCATTGCGCAAAACAATCAGGACAGTATATGGCTCCGTGAAAACTACACCAAGCAGGAACAGATGATTCCCATGCGGGACGGCAGCCGGTTGTACACCGCTATATATGCACCCAAAGACAACAGCACCCCGCATCCCATCCTGTTCAACCGTACACCTTACGCCTGTGCACCTTACGGGCCAAACAAATTTTCGGCGAGGCTTTACAGTACTTACTGGATCAACTATGCCAGGATGGGCTATATCATTGCGATACAGGATGTACGCGGCCGGTACATGAGTGAAGGCGATTTTGTGGACGTACGTCCGTTCAATCCCGGCAAAAAAGGCACTGAGTTTGATGAAGCAAGTGATACATATGATGCCATTGACTGGATGGTAAAAAATATTCCATCCAACAATGGTCGTGTAGGCGTATTCGGCATTTCCTATCCCGGGTTCTACAGTACCATGGCTGCTTTGAGCGGTCATCCGGCACTCAAGGCGGTATCTCCACAGGCGCCGGTTACGGATTGGTTTATCGGCGATGACTTTCACCACAACGGCGCGCTGATGCTGATGGATGGTTTTGACTTTTATTCCGGCTTTGGCAAACCACGCCCAAAGCCAACTACTGACCGGGAGGAATCGTACGATTATCCTTCATCCGACAATTATGATTTCTTTCTGCGTACGGGTGCGCTTAAGAATTTTTCAAAGCTGATGGGCGACAGTATCAAATTCTGGACCGACCTGATGAACCACCCTGTCTACGATGATTGGTGGAAGGCCCGCAATACGCGCAACTTTGCCGACCGGGTAAAACCGGCGATGCTGGTGGTAGGCGGACTCTTTGATGCCGAGGATTGTTTTGGTGCCTGGAACCTCTACAAGGCACTTGAAGAGAAAAACAAACAGGTAGATACCCGCCTCGTGATGGGACCCTGGTTTCATGGGGCGTGGGGTGGCCGTGGCGATGGCAGTTTTCTTGGTAATGTGCGCTTTGGCAGTAAAACAAGTGAGTATTATCAACAGGAAATTGAAATTCCTTTCTTCAATTTTTACCTTACCCTGAAAGGAACGGTGGGCGAGATTGCAGAAGCCAGTATCTTCTTCTCAGGTGAAAACCAGTGGCGCCGCCTCAAACAATGGCCGCCACAACAGGTACAATACACTCCCTATTACTTTAACAATAAGGGTGTACTATCCACCACTGCTCCCGCGCTGAAAGGATCTGGCGGATTGTTTGGCGACAAGACCCTTACCTCAACGGAATATACCAGCGACCCGGCAAAACCTGTACCCTATACCGAGGCTGTACACCTTGGCCGTACCCGCGAATACATGACGGATGATCAGCGGTTTGCTTCGCGCCGCCCGGACGTTGTTTGCTTTACCAGTGCTGTGCTGACGGAAGACCTTACGCTAGGCGGCCCGCTAACGGCCGAACTGAAAGTAAGCATTTCCACTACAGATGCTGATTTTGTGGTGAAACTGATTGATGTTTTTCCTGACGATTTTGTATACAATGAACGGGAGTATGGTAAGGGCAATGGCAAAGACTACCCGATGGGCGGTTACCAGATGCTGGTGCGGGGCGAAATCATGCGGGGTAAATTCCGCAACAGTTTTGAACGGCCCGAACCCTTTCTCCCTTTTAAAAAAACAGACGTAAGTTTTGCGCTGCCGGATGTGGCCCATACGTTCAGGAAGGGACACCGGGTAATGATACAGGTACAAAGCAGTTGGTTTCCGCTGGCAGATCGCAATCCGCAAAAGTTTACCGATATTTATCATTGCAGCGACAGCGATTTTCAGAAAGCTGATATCCGCATTTTTCATGAAGCAGGTGCTGCTTCAAGGATTATACTCCCGGTAATCCGCTGAAGGGTTACCCCCGGCAATCAACGGTAACAATAAAACATATACATATGAAAAGGATCAGCCTTATTGTTTTTTTATTTGCAGCACTGTCCGGCAGATCACAGTACGTAAAGGAAAACTATGATAAAACAGAAGCAGACATTAAAATGCGTGATGGCATCCACCTGCATACCGTTATTTACACCCCTAAGGAAACCGGCTCCTACCCTATTCTTATGGAACGGACGCCCTACTCTGCCGGGCCATACGGCAAGGATATTCATGGCAGCCTGGGGCCGAACAAAAACCTGATGAAGGAGAAATACATATTCGTGATACAGGATGTTCGGGGACGCTATATGAGTGAGGGCATGAACCTTGAAGTAACGCCGCATATTGCCGTTAAAAAAGGTAAAAAGGACGTGGATGAAAGCAGCGACACTTATGACACAGTGGATTGGTTGCTGAAAAACGTCAAAAACAACAATGGGCGCGTAGGTTTACATGGCATTTCATATCCCGGGTTTTATGCAACGGCCTGTCTGCCGGGCGCACACCCGGCCATCAAAGCGGTAAGCCCGCAGGCACCGGTAACAGATGAATTTATGGGCGATGATGCCAACCACAACGGGGCTTTTTTCCTGATGGACAACTTCAGCTTTATGAATTATTTTGGCAAAGAGCGAAAGGGGCCCGTTGCAGATTATGGCAGCCAGGTATTTCCGGTCAAGTTTAAAGATGCCTACCAGTTTTTTTTAGAGATGGGTTCGGTTGGCAATACCAATGGTGAAAAATATTACAATGGAAAAAGCTATATCTGGAATGAATACCTGCAACACGATACGTATGACGCATACTGGAAAGCGCGGAATATCCGCCAGCACCTGAAAAACATCAGCATTCCTACGCTTGTAGTAGGCGGATGGTTTGATGCGGAAGATCTTTTTGGTGCCCTGCGCACCTATTCAGCCATAGAAAAGCAGAGTCCGGCAAACAAAAACTTTCTGGTGATGGGGCCGTGGACGCACGGGGCCTGGGCCAGCGGCAACTGGACAAGATACGGGCCGCTTTCTTTTGGCAGCAATACATCGGCTTTTTACCAGGATTCTATAGAAACGGTTTTCTTTAACTATTACCTCAAGGATAAGGGACGCTTCCCTGCCCATGAAGCCACAGTATTCGAAACAGGCAATAACCAATGGCGTACATTCAATACCTGGCCACCGGCAGCGTCCAAACCCGTTGCCTATTACCTGCAGCCAGGTAAAGCGCTCAGTACAGATCAGCCTCCGGGCGGTGAATCGTTTGATGAATACACCAGCGACCCGGCGAACCCTGTTCCCTATACCAACGGGGTGTTTGCCTTCCGCAATAATAAATACATGGTGGAAGACCAGTATTTTGCCCTGCTGCGTCCGGATGTACTCGCTTATACAACAGTCGTACTCAGCAACGACATTACCCTGGCCGGAGAAATCAAAGCAGACCTCAAAGTAAGCATTACGGGCACCGATGCGGATTTTATTGTAAAACTGATTGACGTATCTCCCGGTACGGGCGACAGCGCAGGCCTGCACCAATTGGTAAGGGCCGAAGTAATGCGGGGTAAATTCAGGAAAAGTTTTGAGAAACCTGTTCCCTTTGTTCCAGGTAAAGTTGAAACAGTATCGTTTGCACTCAACGACGTGATGCACACCTTTAAAAAAGGGCACCGCATCATGATACAGGTGCAGAGCAGTTGGTTTCCATTGGCAGACCGCAATCCGCAAAAATTCATGCGTATCCCGGATGCGCAATCAACTGATTTTCAAAAAGCCAATATACGGGTATATCACGATGCAGGTAATGCCAGCAGGGTACTGCTTCCCGTTTTACAATAATTCACTGTTATGACACAATCAGTTGTGCTGCGCAATATTTTGTTCAGCGTGTTTTGCTTCGCTTATACTGCTGCAACAGCCCAGCCAGCCATCACCCCAACCCCGGAGCGCTATATGGCCGGCAAGGGTATGGTACAACTCAGCCTCCCTGTTCACATCAGTACGGAAGGGCAGCAGGAAGGAAATGATTTTAATGCGGCCTATCTGGGGAAAGAACTGGGCATGCGGGATATTGCCAGCCTGCGTATCATCGGTAAGACGCCGTCCGGGCCAAAGCAGCCTACATCAAACATTATACTGCAGGTATCAGACAGCAGCAGCTCAGAACGCTACCGGATACTGGCATCGGGCAATACGATCCGCATCAGCGGTAGCGCACGGTCGGTTTTTTACGGCATACAATCATTGCTGCAGCTATTGCCCTATGAAAAAAATAAGAATGGTATCCGTCTGCCTGCCTTCAGCATCAACGACCAGCCACGCTTCAGTTACCGCGGTATGCACCTGGATGTGGCCCGGCATTTCTTTACAGTACCTGAAGTAAAAAAATATATCGATTATCTCGCCTTTCACAAATACAACCGCTTTCACTGGCACCTTACCGATGACCAGGGCTGGCGTATTGAGATCAGGAAATACCCCGGCCTTACAAGTGTTGGTGGCTGGCGCAACGGCACCATCATTGGCCGGTATCCCGGCAGCGGCAATACCAATACCCGGTATGGTGGTTTCTACACCCGGGAAGAGATTAAAGAAGTCGTGCAATATGCCGCACAGCGATACATCACCATCGTACCCGAAATTGAAATGCCCGGCCACAGCAGTGCGGCGATCGCTGCCTATCCGCAACTGAGCTGTTTTCCGGAAGAGCCTACCGTGATTCCGGGTAAGTGGGTATCTGAGTCGGGAAGAAAAGCGGGTGGAAAGCTGGTACAGGAAACCTGGGGGGTGTTTGAAGACGTATTTGCACCCACCGATTATACTTTTCATTTCCTGGAGGATGTACTGGATGAGGTAATGGCCTTGTTTCCGTCCACCTATATCCATATCGGCGGAGACGAGTGCCCGAAAGAAGCCTGGAAGCGATCGGCGTTCTGCCAGCAACTCATCAAAGAAAAACACCTGCAGGATGAACATGGGTTGCAGAGCTATTTTATACAGCGCATTGAAAAATACCTCAATGGTAAGGGACGCAAAATCATCGGTTGGGATGAGATTCTTGAGGGTGGCCTGGCGCCTAATGCCTCAGTGATGAGCTGGCGTGGAGAAGAAGGGGGTATTACTGCCGCACAGCAACGGCATACGGTAGTAATGACACCCGGGAGTCATTGTTATTTTGACCATAGCCAATCCAGACAGGAGGACAGCGTTACCATCGGTGGCTACACTTCTGTGGAAAAAGTGTATGCTTATGAACCTTTACCGGCTGTGCTGACGCCGCAGGAAGCCCGGTATGTATTGGGGGCACAGGGTAATGTATGGACGGAATACATCACCAATATGTCCAAACTCGAATACATGATCTTTCCGCGCCTGAGCGCGCTATCAGAAGTACTCTGGACACCAAAGGCAAAACGGAACTGGCCATCTTTCGGGCGCAGAATACCCACTTTAGTCAGGCAGTATCAGGACTGGGAAGCCCATTACAGCCTGGCATATTTTGAACCTGGTACAACTGTAATACCTGCCCCCGTGAAGCCGGGTATTGTCTGGCGCATTACCAATAAACTGAAAGACCAGTCAGTACAATTGATTGATCCTGATGGAAAAAAAGAACTTATTTCAATGGCTGACTCAACTGCCTGTAACCTGGCTATCAGCAGACCGGGTAACTATACAGTACAGTTGCTTTCCATTTACAAAGGAAGTCCCCGAAGAAATATAGCCAAAGTACTATCCACGGTAAGCCAGTCATTTTCCTTTAACAAGGCTACGGGAAAACCCATTCAACTGGCCACAGCTCCTTCCGGTAAATACCCTGGCGATGGTGCTTTCACTCTTGTAAATGCAGTACAAAACAAAATGGGATTTGCCCGGTCAGCAGAGTTTCTGGGTTTTGAGGGCACAGATGGTGTGGCAGTGATCGACCTTGGTACAACCACTGCAATCAGCAAGGTGCTTGTACATGCGTTACACGAGCCTTCCAACTGGATCTGGTCGCCCAAAGCGGTTACGGTTTATACTTCTGCGGACAGCGTGCATTTTACCAAAGCAGCCAGTACCGATCAATTCATCAACACGGGTAATGCCAATGGGGTGATGACGGTTGGGTTCCCTGCTGTTCAGGCACGCTATGTAAAATTGGTGATTGAGAACCACGGGAATATCCCGCCCGGCCATCCCGGGGCAGGCAACCCGGCATGGCTGTTTGTGGATGAGGTGGAAATAGAATAAGGCAGCCGGTACCGGAGAAGGTTTCACAAGTCATATCCCTTGATTGTGGTTATTGCCGGGCGTGTATGGATTTCTTAATCCGGATTTAAGTTGGCTGCAAAATCTGTCCTGAGGCAAAATCCGGTGTTAATTTATCCGGTCTTGCTGCTTAGGTCTTACTGCTTATTTTTGTACAAATTATATCCATGCTGAATAAGATCGACCTCACAGATTCATTGGAAAGGATTCCCGTCAAAATATTTTCATCCAGCAAAGAGGGATCGGCATTTGTAGCCGGTCAGGTTGCTGCCATCATCAGGGAAAAAGAAGCTGCCGGTCTGCCCTGCGTCATCGGGCTCGCCACCGGATCCTCGCCCAAAACCTTGTATACAGAACTGGTGCGGATGCACCGGGAAGAAGGATTGAGTTTTAAAAATGTGGTTACCTTCAACCTCGATCAATACTATCCTATGGAGAAGGATGCCCTTCAGAGTTACCATTACTTCATGCGCAAAAACCTGTTTGAGCAGACCGATATTGATCCTCGAAACTACCACCTGCCTGATGGCATGATTCCCAAAGACCAGGTAAAGGAACACAGCCGCGAATATGAACGGCAGATTGAAGCAGCAGGTGGGTTGGATCTGCAGATTCTTGGCATCGGTGTCAATGGACATATTGGCTTTAATGAACCAGGCAGTGGTATCTATACCAGGACGCGCCTCATTACACTCGATAACAGTACGCGGATGGCCAACAGCTACGAGTTTGGCAATATGACAGAGGTGCCGCGTATGGCGATTACAATGGGCATCAGTACCATTCTGAAAGCTAAAAAGATCATATTGATGGCCTGGGGACAAAACAAGGCTCCCATCATCAAAAAAGCGGTGGAGGAAGATGATACGGAAGATGTACCTGCTTCGCTGCTGCAAAACCACGACGATTGCACATTTGTTATTGATACGCCTGCTGCGGCTGAACTCACGCGCTTTAAAAGTCCGTGGCTGACGGGTGAGTGTGAATGGACAACAGCTATCGTGCGCAGGGCCGTGATTAATCTGGCGCTGAAACTGAAAAAACCGGTACTGAGCCTGACGAATAATGATTACAACGACAATGGCCTGAGCGATCTGCTGGTGGAAAAAGGTGATGCTTACGAGATCAACCTCGAAGTATATTATATGCTGCGCGATTCCATCACGGGCTGGCCGGGGGGTAAACCCAATGCGGATGACAGCCGCCACCCCGAGCGCAATACCCCTTTCCCGAAAAAAGTCATCCTCTTCTCCCCCCACCCCGACGATGATATCATCAGCATGGGGGGTACATTTATGCGTCTGCACGACCAGGGGCATGAAGTACATGTGGCTTACCAGACCAGTGGCAATATTGCGGTAACGGATGAGTTTGTGACCCGCTTTATTGATTTTGCTGTGGGTTTCGAAAAAATGTTTGCCATCGACGATACCAGGAGCAGACATATACTGGCAGAAGCAACCGCATTCCTCAAAACCAAGAAATCAAGCGAGAAAGATACCGCAGACATCCGCCAGATCAAAGGACTGATCCGCCGCTGCGAAGCAAGGGCTACCTGTAAGTATGTGGGGTTAACCGAGGAGCAAATCCACTTTCAGAACCTGCCCTTTTATGAAACGGGCACCATTGAAAAGAACCCGATGGGAGAAGCGGATATTGTGCAAACGATGGAGCTGATCCGCAGCATACAACCGCAACAGATTTATTGTGCCGGCGATTTTGCTGATCCGCATGGTACGCATAAAGTCTGCTTCGATGTGGTGCTGGAAGCGCTGCGCCGCCTCAGAGCGGAAAACCTGCCCTGGATGAATGATTGCTGGCTATGGCTGTATAAAGGCGCATGGCAGGAATGGGATATTGCGGAAATTGAAATGGCGATACCCATGAGTCCCGACCAGGTGGTAAAAAAGCGCAACGGTATATTTATTCACCAATCACAAAAGGACAGCGTACCCTTTCAGGGCAGCGATAGTCGCGAATTCTGGCAGCGGGCAGAAGAACGCAATGCGGATACGGCCCGGCGGTATGCGCAACTCGGGCTTACCCAATACGCGGCCATGGAGGCGTTTGTGCGCTGGAAATATTGACCACTTCTCTCAACAAAATAGCTGGAATCGTTAAAAATCAGCGAACTTGCAAGCCGCAGAAGATACGGTGGACGGTGCAGGTATTTACCTCGCCATGCACACGGGAATGTTCAGCAGCAACATCTTTCTCAGGCATAAACCAAACAAATGGATAAAACATTGATCAAAACGATCGGAGCATTAAAAAAAAGCGGTTATCAACCCAGAAGTATTAAAGACGAGATCAGGCAGAACCTCATACAAAAAATACAATCGAAAGAGAACCCTTTCCCGGGTATTCTTGGTTATGAAGATACCGTTATTCCGGATACCGAACGGGCACTCCTCAGTCGCCACAATATTCTCTTTCTCGGTTTGCGCGGCCAGGCAAAAACGCGTATGGCCCGGCAGATGGTTGACCTGCTGGATGAATATATTCCTGTAATTGCCGGGAGTGAAATCAACGACGATCCGTTGTTGCCGATGAGCCGTTTTGCACAGGATATTATTGCAGCACAAGGTGACGACACACCCATTGAATGGATACACCGCAGCCAGCGCTATGGCGAAAAACTGGCCACGCCTGATGTAAGTGTTGCAGACCTGATTGGGGATATTGACCCCATAAAAGCTGCGAACCTGAAATTGAGTTTTGCCGATGAGCGTGTATTGCATTACGGCATCATCCCCCGCAGCAACCGCGGTATATTTGTGATCAATGAGTTGCCGGATTTACAGGCAAGGATACAGGTTTCCCTGTTCAATATCCTCGAAGAAGGCGACCTCCAGATCCGTGGCTTTAAACTGCGGTTGCCCCTGGATATTCTGTTTGTGTTTACGGCCAACCCGGAAGACTATACCAATCGCGGCAGCATCGTTACCCCGCTCAAAGACAGGATACAAAGCCAGATACTGACGCACTATCCCAAATCAATTGAAACCTCCCTGCAGATTACTGAACAGGAAGCCAATATCGACAAGATTCAACTGGACCGTGTAAGCATAAGCGACATGATCAGGCGGCTGATAGAACAGGTTGCTTTTGAAGCCAGGGGCAGTGAGTTTGTAGATAAAAAGAGCGGGGTATCTGCACGCCTCACCATCGCGGCTTATGAAAACGCGGTGAGTGCTGCAGAAAGAAGAGCCATCATCAATGAAGAAAAAACCACACAGGTTTGGATGAGTGACCTCGTAGGGATCATTCCATCGGTAACCGGCAAAATAGAACTTGTATATGAAGGTGAGCAGGAAGGACCATACCAGGTAGCTTATAACCTTCTTGAAAAAGCAACACGCACGATATTTGGTCAATACTTCCCCAATCCCGACAGTTTTAAAAAGAAGAAATCAAAAACAGAAGGACAGGAAGATAACCCATACAAGGGCATTACACGCTGGTTTGACGCCGGCAACAGCCTGGATGTGTTTCTGGAAACCAGGGATGCCGATAAGGTACAGTTGCTCTATAAAGTAGATGGCCTGTATGCCTTAGTCAAAAAGTATTTCAACACAGCCTCCGAAACCGAAACCGGCTTGTTGATGGAATTTGTATTGCATGGCCTCGCTGCACATTCGCTGATCAGCAAAAAAGTGATTGATGGCAAGATTGAGTTTAAAGACCTCATGGGTAGTATGATTAACCTTGGCAATGTGCATTTTGACGAGAGCGATTTCGCTGACGACGACCAGCAGTAAACCTGTGTGATTCAGATACGGTAACCCTGATTTTGCAGCTGCAGGATCAGGGTTAAATTTGTCCGCTTTTCGTGTAAAATGCCAGTTCGTATATCCTGTACCCGGCTGTAACGAAACTGTTTCATTGGCGCCTGTATTGTTGAACTCCGGGGCAATTGACTGCACAGGCCAGGCTCCTGTTGCAGGGAATTACCGCAGCTCCCGGTTCAGTACTATGCCACTCCGGCAATATCTCCTGAAAGTGTTCCTTGCCCTTATGCAGTGGCGTTGCCGTGCCGGTGCCTGTCCCTGGCTCACCCGCCCGGGCACTTATCCTGAATTTTACATACATTTGTTTACACAATTAACCAAACACAGATTAACTTTTCGCTGCCTGCATGACAAATCATACATCCAACCCCGACACCCTGCTTTGGAGGGTAACACACCAATGGCTGAAAGCCTGCGGCTATAAGCCAGATGCCAATTACTGCAGGGAAGAGATCACCACACATCCGGATTATCCCGCATTGACCTCGGTTATCGATTTCTTAGACAGCGGCGGAATGGCTTATCAGGCGGTAAGAGCCGATCATTCACTCATCCATGAATTTAATTATCCGGTGCTGGCACATATCCGCCTGCCGGAATACCAATACCTGAAAACGGTAACCAGCAGCGGCAGTTGGGAAACGGATACGGATTTAAAAGAACATTGGACGGGGGTTGTTATTTTTCCGGAAAAGAATACCCACTGGGCAACCGAACAGCATACGGCTTACCGTAAACGGGCAAAGCAGCAGCAACTAACTGCCCTGGTTCTTTCATTAACAGGATTGGCTATACTTGTATATACGGTGTCCATATTCAGCAATCCCCTCTATCCTGTCTTTGGTTTTCTCTCCTTATGCGGCCTCTGCATCAGTGTATATGCCTCGGGGGTGGAAATGGGCTTACAGAATCAATTGGTTAAACAGGTATGTGGCGCCATCAGCAAAGGTGGTTGCGAGCGTGTTTTACAAAGTAAATATGCTGTGGGATGGCTGGGCATTACCCCTGCTGATGTATCCTTACTGTATTTCTGCACGCAATTCATTTGCTATGCTGCGGGCATTTTTTATCCCCCCTTGCTGTCTGCCATGTGGCTGTTCGCATTTGGTGGTATCGCTGTTTCTGCCTGGAGCCTGTTTATCCAGGCCACAAAGATCAGGCAATGGTGCGCACTCTGCCTGGCCATTGTACTCGTACTCCTGTTACAGGCCGGTCTCGCTTTTGCCATACCGCGCACACCAATAACCTATTGGACCATATTGTCTTTTGCGGGTTTGCTGTTATTACTGAGTGCGGGCTTTTTCCCGATAAAAACCCTGGTCAAAGAAAGCAGTAAAGCAAAATTGAAACTTGCCGAATTGAAAAAATGGAAGCTTGACCCGGTGCTTTTTGCCGGGGAATGGGCAAAAGAGCAGCCCGTTGATACGACGGTATGGCCACAGGATTTACTGATGGGTGAAGCTGACAGCCCACTACGCATTACCGCTGCCTGCAGTCCTTACTGCAACCCCTGTGCCATCACCCATCGCCAACTCGATCAACTGTTGCATCGGTTCAGTGGCATCCTGCAGGTGCAGGTACGGCTGTTATCCGTTCCCGACGACGAAGCCAATAAATACACGGTTGCGGTAAAATCCATCCTCAGGGCTGCGCGTAAAGCCAATACAGAGAAGGATGTACACCAGATGCTCAGCGATTGGTTTGAATGGATGAATGATGACACCTGGCAGGAGAAGTGGAAAACTGATGCAGGCATGGATGTACATGAAGCGCTGTTGCGTCACCAGCAATGGATAGCGCAGCATAATATTGAGTACACACCTACCCTTTTTATCAATGGCCGGAAAATTCCCGGCAGGTACAACCTTGATGACCTTGCACAATTGCTGCCGCAATTACCCGGTGTTTTACCCAAACCATAACAGTTTGCACCAAAGATAAACCGCAAGGTTTATGATTGCCTTTGGTTATCATCAAACCGTACAGTTGGCAATCACTGCACGATCATCCAAAACAGGTATTATGAAAACAATGAAGAAAAGCATGCTGGCGGAAATGAAGCCGCTGAAGCGTGAAGAGATGAAGCAATTGCTTGGTGGCCTGGTAGGCCCCAAAGATCCGAACGTTGTTTGCTATGGCGAATGCGGTGCGGGTGCCGGGGTTTGCAAGACCGGTTGCAGTTGCCGCAACTGGTACTGCTCGTAGTACGGGCCGTACCCGCAAAAAGCAATGGCCGGGGATAACCCGGCCATTGTTATATAGCGAACTGTTGTATGATCATTTTTCACCAAGGAAGGCATAACGGTAATCAACCGGCGGGTTGTAGGTTTCTTTGATCGTACGCGCACTGAGCCAGCGGTACAGGTTCAGGATGGAGCCGGCCTTATCGTTGGTGCCGCTACCCCGCGCGCCACCAAAGGGTTGTTGCCCCACCACGGCACCGGTGGGTTTATCGTTGATGTAGAAATTACCCGCACTATTGCGCAGCCTGTTGGTGGCACGTTCTACAGCCTGCCTGTCCTGCGCAATGATGGCACCGGTAAGGGCATAAGGAGAAGTGGTATCCACCAGGGTCATTGCTTCTTCAAATTTACCGGCGTCGTATACATAGAGCGTCAACACCGGGCCAAAGAGTTCTTCGCACATGGTTACATAACGCGGATCGGTTGTTTCGATAACCGTTGGTTCAATAAAGTAGCCCTTACTTTTATCGCAGTTGCCACCCACCAGTATCTTAACCCCTGATCCTTTTTTCTTAGCCGCCTTGATATACGTCTCCAGGCGATCGAAGCTTTTTTCGTCAATCACCGCATTGATAAAATTGCTGAAATCTTCCACCGTACCCATCTTCATGGTTTTGATGGCAGCCACCAGTTTCTTTTTTACTTCTCCGGCAATATTGGAAGGAATATATGCACGCGATGCTGCCGAACATTTCTGTCCCTGGTACTCAAAAGCACCACGGGCCAGTGCCGCAACCACCACATCCGGATCAGCCGATTGATGGGCAATTACAAAGTCCTTACCGCCCGTTTCCCCAACAATACGCGGATAAGATTTATACATGCTCATATTCTTTCCGATGATCTCCCACATTTTATTAAATACCCCCGTGCTGCCTGTAAAGTGAACACCGGCAAAGTCGGGATGATTAAAGCACACATCCCCGATGGTTGGTCCATCCACATATACCAGGTTGATCACACCATCCGGCAAACCCGCTTCCCGCAGGATACGCATGATCATCTGTGCGCTGTACACCTGGGTATTGGAAGGTTTCCATACCACTACGTTGCCGCACATGGCCGCACTCGTAGGCAGGTTGCCACCAATAGCGGTAAAGTTGAAAGGCGTTACGGCAAGTACAAAACCTTCCAGCGGACGGTATTCCATCCGGTTGTACATACCCGGGCCGCTGATGGGCTGCTGCCGGTAAATCTCACTCATGAAATGTACGTTGAAACGCAGGAAGTCAATCAGTTCACAAGCCGAATCGATTTCCGCCTGGTAGGCGTTCTTACTCTGCCCCAGCATGGTGGTACCATTCATATAGGTACGGTACTTGGTTGCCATCAGGTCGGCAGCCTTCAGAAAAATATTAGCCCGGTTTTCCCAGCTCATGGCTGCCCATCCATCTTTTGCCGCAAGTGCAGCCGTAATGGCTTGCTTTACGTGGCTGGCATCACCGGCATGAAAATGACCCAATACATGCTTGTGCTCATGGGGTGGGCGCATCTCTACTTTTTTACCCGTTCGTACTTCCTGGCTGCCGATATACATCGGTACATCAATCTTACCACTTTTCAGTACTTTTAATGTTGCTTTTAATGCTGCCTTTTCAGGACTGCCCGGTGCATAACCCAGCACGGGTTCATTAGCCGGAAGAGGAAAATAAAAATCACCGTATTGCATAGTTAATCGTTTATATTAATCAATAGTTCAAATAAATTTATTTCTAATCCATGTTCAAGCGCTGTTACATAACTAAGTTCGGCGGGATGTTTTTCAAAGTAGCGAAGAATGTCTTCTTTACCATATTGGGCATCCCTGAAAGTATCCCTCAATTTTGCCAGGTGTGTCGAACGCTGTCCGGACAGCTTAGGATGATTCAGGTTCAGAAAGTCTATAAAATCTTTTGCCTCTGTATCATTTTCATCCAGTTCGTAAAATACATTCTCGCTAAATCCTATTCTTTCACCCACGGCTACTTCATTATGAAAGAATAAACTCTCCAAAAAATATGCACCTTTGTATTTTTCATCCTGCTTGTAAAGATTGGCGTTTCTTATAACAGCATAATAGTTATAATAATCATCTGCATATTTTCTTGCAGCATCCAGGTGTTCTACCTCCACTGAATCCAACGGCTGCAGGTACTTTTCTGTGTAAGCACAATATCCTTTTTGTTCAGCCACCAGCATTTCTTTCAGCCGCTGGTTGTTTTTTGAGGAATTTTGCCGGTAAACAAGCCCCTCTGCCAGTATCACAGATTCTTTACTTTTCGACAGGAATTTCATACAGGTTAAACTTATACAAACTTGCAATCTGGTTTATTTCTTCAACAAGTGTATCTTTTTCTTTCATATCAGTTGAGCGTATCAACTGTTTTTTCAGATTAATATATTTTTCCCACATTTTTTGTCCTTCTTTGCTCATCAGGTTTGCCAGGCCAAAATCCTCACTAAGCAAGTCATTCGGGTCATCACCCACCGGTGCTGTTCCTTTCCGGGCAGAGATACTACCATCATTATTCCAGTTCAAAATTATTCGCTCATAAGGCTTAAATTGACCTGCAAACAACGGATTATGTGTAGCAAATATCATCTGCGTATGGTTTTCGCCCCTCTTATCTGTAGTAATCTGCTTATACACATCCAATAAATCCAGCACAAAATCGGTGTAGAGGCTGTTATCCGGCTCATCTACCAGCAAAACAGCCTGGTCAACTTCCCGGTTGAAATACATGGCGAAAATATGGCCTACCCTGAAGATATAATCCCTTATACCTGAACTGAGCCGATTGTACGGCACTACCTTATTGCTTCCCTTCAGGCAGATGTATGCGTGCAGGTTTTCATTTAGCTGAACAGGGTTTTTTGCTGCTTTGTAATTAAAAAACAGACCAGCTTTATCCAAAATCCTATCCCAAATGATGGCTAACTCTTCCAGCACATTTGGGTTTTTATTATTAAATTCATTTACCAAATCGGCCTTGATACGCTGCATATTTCCATCCATTTCCTCAAAGGCATTCCGGTCATTTTCTCGCTTCTTTATATTGTAAACTAATAGTCTCCAGAAGTCATTGACAGTATCGGGGCTAATCATCGCGTCACTGGGAAGATTATCAAATAGCCTTATGGCTTCATTGACATTTGTAGTGGGAACATCTTTGATTTTAGCATACCCGTTATTTTGACCTTCATGAGAGGAAAATAATTGAAGAAAAATATTACTTTTAACGTATCCTATAAACGACTCCTTTACATCCTCAATAAATGGGTTTTGGGTAAGATCACTGAAGAATTTCGGCCAATCCGACCCAGAGTTAAGATTGCTAAAATCATCCTCATCAATCAACTCAAAATCTATATCGCAGGAAAAAAAGTACCCTTTTAAATCATATCCATTACCCAAAAAATAATAACGCTTGTTTTTATCTTTGAACATGACTGCTACAAAAGTTGTCATCGCATTAAAGAACGTAAAAAAATTACGCTTTCCATACTTCAATATATCCACCACATCGTTCAGCATTTCCAGCAATGTCGTCTTCCCCGTCCCATTGCTCCCAATCAGACAAATTTTATCCAATGGCTCACCCGTTTCAGGGTGTGTGAAGTCTAATACCACATCCTGGAACTGCTGGTAGCCCTTTAAATATATCTTACAAATCTTCATTATTGAGTTACAGGCTAAAGATAGTTAAGAAAAATCAGAAGATTCCACCATCTGCATCACAATTGTATATTTCGGTCATGGCGCCCTTTAACCGCCTTACTCCGCAACCCCCTTTTGCAGCGCGGCCAGTTGTTGCTCCTCATCTGCTGTTACGTCTTTTTCAAAATCGAATACCGGACCTGAAGTCTGGCTGTGTATAAAATTCATCACTTCCGCTGTTACATCTTTACCACCCCTGATCCCGGTATAAAGCGCCGAAGGTGTATAAACAAATCCCCACGGAAAACCCCACCAGCCCAGAAAAAACGACAACAGAAACCAGGGCAGCCCCTTTGCAAACCGGCTCTCATTGTGCCGTACAAAATGGATATCCGTACCCTGTTTAAACGACATCACAATAATGGATACCGCATACACGTAAATGACAAATTTACCACCACTGTACACTTCATCCTGTATATCCTGAACGGTCATACCGCCGATACCTTTAATTTTCATTGCTGATTTAAAGTAATAAGATTATTGAGTAGCATGAACGCTTTTCAGTCACATATCTTCTTCCCTGCATCCTACTAACGACTAAGTACCAAGTACCAGGTACTTGGTATTTACCCCTCCTCCTTCGCCTGCATCAGGTAAGCCTTGATAAACCCGTCCAGTTCCCCATCCATCACCGGCTGCAGATTACCCGTTTCATAATCCGTACGGTGGTCTTTGATCATCTTATAGGGATGAAATACATAACTGCGGATCTGGCTGCCCCATTCTATCTTTTTCTTGGATGAGTTGGCCGCATCCCTGAGTGCGTTCCGTTTCTGGATTTCGATATCGTAGAGCCGGCTTTTCAGCATCTGCATCGCCAGCTCCCGGTTGCCCAACTGGCTCCGATCCTGCTGGCACACCACCACAATACCTGTAGGAATATGCGTCAGTTGTACCTTGGTTTCCACTTTGTTAACATTCTGGCCACCCGCGCCACCGCTTCTTGATGTTTCCATCTTTACATCGGCCGGGTTGATCTCAATGGTGATGGTATCATCCACCAGCGGATAGACATTAACCGATGCAAAGGAGGTATGCCGCCGGGCATTACTGTCAAAAGGAGAGATACGCACGAGGCGGTGAACACCCGTTTCTGATTTCAGGAACCCGTATGCAAAGGGCCCTTCAAATTGGTAGGTACAGGTTTTGATCCCCGCACCATCACCATCCTGCCAGTCCATTTCCGTTACTTTCCAACCCTGCTTTTCCCCATACATCCGGTACATACGCGCCAGCATCATGGCCCAGTCCTGACTTTCCGTACCGCCCGCACCAGAATTGAGCTGCAATACGGCGGGCAATTCGTCCTCCGGCTCGTTAAGGGTACTTTTAAACTCCGCATCCTCAATATTGGTGATGGCCTGGTCATACGCTTCCTTTACTTCTTCCTCTGTTGCTTCACCCGCTTTCCAGAAATCAAAAAGCACGGCAAAATCTTCTACCGAAGAAGAAACGGTATCGTAGAGATTGACCCAGTATTCGTTGAGCTTAATGTCTTTGAGGATGGCTGTAGCGCGCTGGTTATCATCCCAGAACCCAGGAGAAAGCGAAAGTTGTTTGTCGTTGCTTATTTTAGCATTTCGGTTCTCGACGTCAAAGAAACCTCCTCAGGACGAGAACACGGTCCCTCATATCTTTAAGATATTCTGTTGTCATAATGCCGCAAATGTATAATAAATGAATGGTTTATTCATCAGCAGCGCGGTTTTTTTGTGCCGGGCTGTTACAACCATTTTGAGCGGCATCGGCGTCGCACCCTTGTACAGCATAACACTATTGTACGCCCGGTGCTTCCGCTGCATGATCCTGCTTTTAAGAAATCATTAACAACAACCTGGCAATAAATTTCGCGCCTCAACTGTTTTCCGGCATCAACACATCAACCCAACCATTATGCGCTCCTTACTATTCCTCCTGCCAGGCTGGCTCCTGTTTTCCTGTACGTCACATACCCGTAAAGGACCCGAAAATGCACAGCATAACACAATCGGGGTTACAGCGCCAGACAGTATTACGGCTGATCCTCCAATACTCCCCATGGCACTTTCAGCATCACCACAGGTCTTCAGGATCAGTACGCGAAAAAGCCGGACCATTACAGCAAGTAAGGGTTTGCTTGTGCAAATCGACACCGCTGCCCTTGAAACGATGGATGGACATCCCCCCGGCGATTCTCTTACCGTTACCCTCAGGGAACTCACAACAACTGCCGATATGGTCGCCAATGACTGTCCTACGGTTTCAGACGGCCGTTTGCTCATAAGCGGAGGATCTTACTTTATCGGCATAACCAGCAACGGCAGTACGCTGCGGCTCAAAAGGGGGAAAACTATTCGCGTGCGTTTCCCGAAAGTAGCAGACGGCATGGCGCTGTTCTATGGGCAGCGCCGGGCAGATGGCCTTATGAACTGGAAACCCATGGACAAATCACTCACCAATACACCCCGGCTTGCTGAAACAAATCGTGAGCAGCAAAGGAATACCGGCGTAATAACCGCGGCCATCCCCTCGCGCAACCGTGCTGAATCAAATGCCCTTACCGGGCGGTTCATCAGTAGCACAGCCTGGCTGAAAGCGTGGGATGACAGCATTACGGCAAAACGCCGGGCAATCGTACGGAAAAACTTCAAACAAATGACACAGGCCGATATACGCAGCGTTATGCTTGCCCCACGCAAAATAGCCGTTGCCGATATGAGGAAAATGATCCGTCCCCGAACGATAGTACGGACAACATGTTTCAATGGCAGGATTTATCAATACAAGTCTGATTTTGAAGCATTCGATTGTTACTTTGGCGACCCGGATCCCAAAAGCGACTCCGTTTGGTATGTGCTGGATACGCTAAAGACCTTAAGCGGTTTCGCCGGCAGACAATCCCTTCCTGCAAACATCTCCGCACCGGCAGAAACCCTCAACACCATAATAGATACAGCTACCACGCTGACTGCACCAAGTAAGCAAAAAGGGAAATTTAATGTGCCTGGCCGGGTCAATGTTGAGGTTCGTTATTATGCGCCTGTTGAGCTGGATGCATTGGGCTGGATCAACATTGATCAGTTTTATCGGGAAAATATTGAGATGGTACCTGAGTTCACCCTTGATATAAAGGGTATGCCGGTAAAGGACATCGGTATCTACATCATATTCAGGAACCAGCAATCTGTTGCGGCTATAAAAAAATACGGCATCACCAGCCAGCAACTCCGCATACAGGAACCCCTGCCCCTTGGTAAAGATGTTGAATTTCTGGTGTACAGCAAATGGGGAAAGACATTTTTCCAGTGCAAATATTCGGCTAAAGTAATACCGGGCATGGTTATACCGGTTATATTCAGACCCGTTCCCGATCACCTGATCCGTAAGGTGGCAGAATCCCGTTCCTGAGCAATTGCGACAAATTGATGTCTGCCACGATTGGCGTATCTATAAAACATAACCGATGCTCAAAAAGGTTATTCCCCCATGGCAGCCAGCAACTCCGCAATTTCCCGGGGGGCAGTACGCAACAGCATTTGTTCAAACCGACGGTCGGGATCCTCTTTGACGAGCACGGTTTCATCTTTTACCTTAAAGAAAATACGCCCTTTCATGGCATGCCAGAGCTTGTTGCCATGCTTCAGTTGCAACCCATTATACCCCAACAGCGATGCTGCCGGGTTATCGTCTGCCGCTGCAGGCGCATCCTGAAAAAGCAGCAAGGCCTTTTCAGCCGTGCCTTGCTGCACTTCCCAGGAAGGATTTTTTCTGCCGGAAAAAACCAGCGCAGAAGCAAAAAAGATATTACCTGATGCAGATATGTCCATTCAATACGTTCATAAAGGTACAGAACTGCGTATAACTACCACGATTGGCGGTACGCGGATCGGTAATGATGGCGCCTGCATTGTCTAAGTTGGTAACGGATGTAGGGCCGGGTTTATGGCTCCATAAGGTATTCACGCCCTTGCGGTACCAATGGAAATCAACATCCGGCCAGATCACCAGTGCTACAAGATGGCCCTTATCCGGACATTTATTATTCGCCAAAGGGGTATCAATCAGGGCATCGCTGATGGCGCCCGTTTTTGCACTTTTCTGACCGGCAGCCACAGCACAACCAGCCAGTGAAGTATATTTATTACCCGTAGCAAGGCCCGGTTGCGCAAAACTGTCTGTACGCTGGTTGCAGGCATAATTGTAACAGTTATTATTGCCCTTGATGGCAGGATTCAGGTTCCACCAGTCGGGTTCATACACCGGGCCGCACTTGCAGGTAGCCAATGGCAAGGGGGCAGGAATGATTGGTCCTGCCGCAAGCGATTTTTCCCGGGCACCCGCTGAGGCATTGAGTTCATCTTTGTAAACCTTTAAAAACTGACGAATCTTGCCTGCACCTGTAATCTGGCTGCTTTTAGACACAATCAGTTTGTGCAGTCGCTCCATAGTACCGGTATCTTTCATAGCGGCTGCGCGCGTACCGGTAAACATCGTTTCGTGCGAAAGGTAAAAGGATTCGGGAAACTCTTTGGTTACCGATTTCAACTGTTCCACCTGTACACCACGAAGCCCGAGGTGCTCCGGAGCCGCAGGTACATTAGCGGCACCCGCTTTCCGCATGGCACCCACCGGCGATACTTCGTTAAACAGGGCTTTTGCTGCTGCGGCACTGAGTACCAGTTCGGGGTTGGGGCGACCACTAAAAATATCAATAGTGACTTTGACTGACATAAAAAATAAGGTTTTAATGAAAAGATGTCGCAAGATAGCCATCCGCCAAACCCCGGTCAATACCACAAAGTGGTACTGGCAAACGGGCTGAAACGGTCTCACTACCCACCCAATACTCTCCGTCGCCGGGGGCTGTGGAATGACCCCAAGAATCCTGAGGCAGTTTACACAATCTGTATCTGTCCCTCCCCAGGCAGGTCGTCCTGTCAAAAGTTTAGGTCCTCCTATAGGCAGGTATAGGTCGACCTATCAAAAGTTTAGGTCCTCCTATGGGTAGGTATAGGACGACCTATCAAAAGTTTAGGTCCTCCTATAGGTAGGTATAGGTCGACCTATCAAAAGTTTAGGTCGGCCTATAGGTAGGTATAGGACGACCTATCAAAAGTTTAGGTCGGCCTATAGGTAGGTATAGGTCGACCTATCAAAAGTTTAGGTCGGCCTATGGGTTGGTATAGGTCGACCTATCAAAAGTTTAGGTCCTCCTATGGGTTGGTATAGGTCGACCTATCAAAAGTTTAGGTCCTCCTATAGGCAGGTATAGGACGACCTATCAAAAGTTTAGGTCGGCCTATGGGTAGGTATAGGTCCACCTATCAAAAGTTTAGGTCCTCCTATGGGTGGGTATAGGACGACCTATCAAAAGTTTAGGTCCTCCTATAGGCAGGTATAGGACGACCTATCAAAAGTTTAGGTCCTCCTATGGGCAGGAATAGGTCGACCTATCAAAAGTTTAGGTTGACCCCTCCTGCTACCGGGTTGTACCTGCTATTGCTTTTTATTATTCACCAGCATCCACTTCGCCGTTTCCAAAAAAGCAATGGTATAACTGCGCAACGATTGCCGTACGCTGTCGGTAACAGGTCCGGGAGGTAGTACACTATTATCGGTAAAAGAAACCAGGTCTTCTTTTCCGCTACTGAGGTTTTTGCGGTAAACATAGCGGTCGCAGATCATACCAATGGTCTTATCATCATGGTCAATAATAAAAGCACGCGCCGGCACGTTGCTGTTTTCCCGATAGGCCAGTGGCCCCATGCCGTTAAAGAGATCGCGCCCCATCGTGGTGTTGCGGCAGGGCTGGTTGAGCAGTCCCGCAATCGTGGGCAATATATCCACCTGCGAGCTGATGGTACCAATTCTTCTGGCCGGCAATTGACCGGGGGCATAAAACAACAGGGGTACATGTTCACAGGTCAGCCCCATATCCGTCCAGCTTGCGGGAAACATGGCACCCGCAGATCCCCGGACGCCATGATCGCCGACAAACACAAATACCGTTGAATCGAAGTACTTTTCTTTTGCTGCAGCAGTCATAAACTGCTGAAAACAATAGTCTGTATAACGAAAGGCATTCATTTCCGCATTGCTTTCAAAGCCATATTTTTTCAGGATGTCCTGCGGAAAGGTTTGGGTGGTAAACTGCTTTGCATCCTCAGCCGGTATCGTGTAAGGCCGGTGGTTATCAGCCGTCTGGATGATGGCAAAAAAAGGCTTGTCCTGTTTGGCCAGCACGGCATTGGCTTCCAAAAAAAGGTTTTTATCGCTGATGCCCCAAACATCAACTTTTTTAGCATTGAAATTATCCTGGCTGTATATACGGAGCCCGTTGATGTTATTCGCCAATAGCCCCTGTATATTCGCCCAGGTAGGGTCGCCGCCCAGGAAGTAGAATTTTTCATGGGCGGAAAAATCGTTGATGATGGTATGCTGGTCAACCGCGGCCGGGTTGCGGCTGGCCGTCTTGGTGCCCTCCACATCCGGTATACCCGTTACTGTAGCCCATACCCCACGCGCCGTTCCATATGCCGGTGTAAAACAGCGGTCAAAGAAAACACCACCTTTACAGAGCGAGTCAAAAAAAGGAGTGGTATTGAGCGGATTACCCCACATACTGCTCTTGTAGCCGGAAAAGCTTTCGCAAATCACCAGTACCACATTGAGCCGACGTGGTTGTTTGGCAGGGGCCGTATGCCGGGTAAACGAGAGATTCGCCGCATCCGGCTGCTGTACCCCAAGATAACTGCTCATCATCGCATAACTTTCCCTGACCTTTACAGGGTCGGGTTTGGCCTTACGGAAATTGAGCGAACTGAGGAAACTCTGCATGGGGTTCAGCGCCAGGTGTGCTTTATAATCGCTGTTCTGCAAAAAAGCATCGCTCCAGCGCAACGGATACTGCCCCGACTTACCATATACCAATGCACCAAAAACAAGGACAACCAATACATAGGCGCCAATACCCCTTACCCCACTATCTCCTGCCAGCAGGTAGTGCCGCAGCAAACGCGCAAACCCGGCAAATACAAGTATACACACCAGAACAAAAAAGACGGTAATCGTTACGATGGGATAAGTCTGTAAAACCATCTTTCCTGAAATACCCGCATCGTCTAAATAATTGAGCACACTTGCATTGAGGCGCTGGTGCAGGTAATCAAAATGATAAAAGTCGATCAGGTAAAAAAGGAGTAAGGCCATCGCCAGCAAAGGCAGCAGGATATTCCAGAAACGCCTGGCTCCCGGCATAACAAAAGGATTCAGCCAGCGAAAACCCGGGAGGATGACCATCAATAACCCTACGGCACAGGCATAACGCAGATCGTATCGCAGCCCCAGCACAAAAGCCGACCCTGAAAAAGGCTTGTCATGCGGGCTGTACTGTGCGTTAAAGATCAGCCTGGCCACCGTCATGACGAGCAGCAATAACAGGGTTACAGCAATAGACCAGCGCAACAGGCGGGGCAAACGTACAGGCATGAGGCAGAGAAATATTAATGGCTGGCAAAGTTAGTTTAATTATTTTTGGGTTCTTTTATTTTAACAAGGCATCATTATTTGGTACAATCCCTCCTGCAATACGACCGCTACTGGTTCAGCGTCATCAACGGGCGCTGGCAAAACGGGTTTTTCGACTGGCTGATGCCCTGGCTCCGTAATTCGCCCGTATGGGCACCCCTGTACCTCGTCACCATACTCTTTATACTGATCAACTTTAAGAAAACCGGCTGGATCCATATCCTCATCGCCATTGCCCTGGTAAGCCTTTCCAACTACATCAGCAGCAACCTCATCAAAGAGAACATCATGCGGCTCCGGCCCTGCAACGACCCCTCCCTGGCCGATAGTATCCGGGTACTCGTAGGCTACCGGCCACAGAGTTCCAGCTTTACCTCCTCCCATGCCACCAATCATTTTGCCATCGCCACCTACCTCATTTTCACCCTGAAAAAGCCACTCGGCAAGGCCGTTTATGCCTGGTGGGGTTGGGCCTTCAGCATCTGCTATGCACAGGTATATGCAGGCGTCCATTACCCGCTCGATGTGGCCGCGGGGGCGCTTATTGGAATTTTAATCGGATATTTGCCCGGCAAATGGTTTTCGCAAAGGTTCGGTTTGCAATAAATAATTATGGTAGAAGTCGTCATACTCTTAGTATTAATCATCATCAACGGTCTTTTTGTGATGAGTGAAATTGCCCTCGTCAGCGCCCGTAAAAGCCGGCTCGAAAGCATGGCCGCCAAAGGAGACCTGAAAGCCAAAAAGGCGCTCCGGCTTTCAGAAAATCCGGAAGTATTCCTCTCTGCCGCTCAAATAGGTATTACCCTGGTCGCTATTCTTACCGGTTTGTATTCCGGCGAAAAATTCAGCGATCACCTCCGCCCCTATCTCGAAAAAGTGGAATTGTTTAAACCCTATGCAGCTACCCTGTCCATCACCCTGATCGTTATTGTTGTTACCTTTCTCACCATCATCTTTGGCGAGTTGATGCCCAAGCGCCTCGGTATGCTCAAGGCAGAAAAGATTGCCCGGCAGGTGGCCGGCCCGATGGATATCTTCTCTAAAGTTACCGCCCCCATCGTATGGCTCCTTACCCGCGTGAGTGGTTTCCTGTTCCGGCTCTTCAACATCAAACAATACAATGAAACCTTAGTAACAGAAGAAGAAATAAAGGCCATCATCAGCGAAGGCAGCGAACATGGTGCCATCGAAGAAGAGGAAAAAGAAATCATCGAACGGGTCTTTCACCTGGGCGACCGCAACATCACTTCGCTGATGACCCACCGTACCGACATCGCCTGGGTGGATATTACCGACACCATCAGTACCGTTAAAGCAAAGATTGGCAGCCAGCCCTATTCTTCTTACCCGGTTTGCGAGGGCATGATCGATAATATTAAGGGTCTTGTTTTTATGAAAGACCTGTTCCTCGCTACCGATCCCGACCTTCCCATGTCAAAACTCATGCGCACTGCCCTCTTTGTTCCGGAAAACAATACGGCCTACCAGTTGCTCGAAAAGTTTAAGGAAACGGGGATACACAGTTGCTTTATTGTAAATGAATATGGTACACTTGAGGGTATGATCACCCTCAATGATATCCTTGAAGCCATTGTGGGTGATGTACCCCAGCGCGGACAGGAAGAATATGAGATTACCGAACGCAAAGACGGCAGCTTCCTGGTGGATGCACAACTCCCCTTTTACGACTTCCTGACAAGATTTGATAAAACAGAATGGATGAACGAAGGCGAGCAGGAATTTGATACCCTCGCAGGGTTCGTGCTGCACCAGTTGGAGCGCATCCCAAAAACAGGTGATGATTTTGACTGGAAAGGCTTCCATTTCGAGATCGTGGATATGGATGGCCAGCGCATTGATAAACTTTTGGTGACGATGAGCGAAGAACTGCGTGAGGAGCTGGAGAATGATTGAGTACCAAATACTCAGAATTCAGCCTCCGGTACAAAGTAAAGCAACCGGTGTACGTTGCTGGTCGTTAATATATTTACCCTAAAACGCATGGCTATCAACTGAACACTTAGTACCTGGTACTCTTCCTCAGTATTCCACCACCACCTTATCCTCAGGATTGATGAGCCTGTTGCTTTTCCGTTCGCCACCCACGGTAACATGCAGGATACTGACCTGTTCTTTTTTATAATCGTATAAAAGATTATCCGTTATATCCAGCTTTTTAACAGCAGGAATATTATTCACCTGCCAATAACTGTAGATGGCCTCCTCCTGCCGTTCAAAGCCAAGGAACTGCAGGGTTACCGCCTTATCATCCACCCGCAATAAAAGATGTTTCTGCACATAATCACTCACCAATTTGTTCATCGCATTCCTGTCTTTGGGGGCAATAAGGTCAACCCCCGTCCGGTACACCTGCCGGAGGGTCTTTTCAAAATCGTCTGTAAACAGCTTGCAACTCATCTCCAGCGTTTTGTCTTTTGCATTGTGGTTGATCTCTGTTACACTCACAAAAAAGGGATGCCGCACCGTCATTGCTGCCTCAACGGGCGCATGCATGAGGGTAATCAGCATCAACCATTTATACCATATTGCCGCCATTCACCAATTGTTTTTGCTTGTTTGCGCTTGTTATGAGATATTTGAACAACCAAAATTAAAGCCAAAACAACCAACTGCCGCCAATTGATGCAAGATTTTATATTCTACTTAAAAATCGGGTGGACACATATCATCAGTTGGGATGCCCTTGATCACTTATTGTTTATGCTTGCGCTGGCTTCGATCTACCTGTTGCGCGACTGGAAACGGGTGTTGGTGCTGATCACGGCCTTTACCATCGGGCACTCCCTCACCCTCGTGCTGAGTGTATATGATCTGGTAACCATCAATGCGCGCTGGGTAGAGTTTCTTATCCCCTGTACCATTATTGCTACGGCCCTTTTCAATCTGTGGCGCGGGCAGCAGGAAAAGCGCCGGATCCGGTTTAATTACGCAATAGCGCTGTTCTTCGGGTTGGTACATGGACTGGGGTTTGCCAATACCATCCGGTTTATGCTGGCAGATCAACAGCAAATAGGCATCCCGCTGCTGGGGTTTAATGCGGGGCTGGAGTTGGGACAGCTACTGGTGGTGACAGCGATTCTTGTTACCGGTCAGGTACTGGTGCAATTACGTCTGCCCCGAAATTGGTGGGTATGGGGTACGGGGTTACTGGCCATCGGCTGGGCAGGCATTTTTGCCATCCGGCGTTTCCCCTGAAAATTTTACCTTTACGCGGCAAATCATGAAGAACAATCAAAACGAAGCATATTTTTTATACACGTATACGCAAATCAGATCAGTTATGAACAAGTTTCTTGTAACGCTTTTCTTCGCCATTGCCACGCTCAGCAGCTTCAGCCAGGACATCCGCAACAATCCCGGCAGCAACCACGGCAACCGCTTTGAGCAACTGGGTACCATCCTGCCCACACCCAACGAGTACCGCACGGCAAGTGGTGCCCCCGGGCCGAAATACTGGCAACAGCGCTGCGATTACGATATTACCTGCGAACTCGACGAAACCGTTCAGCGGCTGACGGGCAAAGAAAAGATTACGTACTACAACAATTCCCCCGACCCGCTTACCTATCTCTGGCTGCAGTTGGACGAGAACCAGCACAGCACCAAAAATAATGCGGGCTATCCCGGCAGCAATCCCATGTCGAAAACGGTTACCCCGCAGGACCTCAATCGCATGCAAAATAAAACAGATAAAGAGTACGGCGATAATATCACCAAAGTAACGGATGCCATGGGACGGCCGCTCCGCTATACGATCAACAAAACCATGATGCGCGTGGAATTACCGCAGCTCCTCAAACCGGGGCAACAGTTTATTTTCAATGTGGAATGGAATTATTTCATTGTCAACCGCATCACCCAGGGAGGGCGTGGCGGGTACGAATATTTTGCAGAAGACGGCAACCACCTGTTTACCATGACACAATGGTATCCCCGCCTCTGCGTGTACAGCGATTTCCAGGGTTGGCAAAACCACCAGTTTGCCGGCACAGGCGAATTTGCCCTCACCTTTGGTAACTTCAATGTGTCTATGACTGTACCGGCCGACCATGTTGTACTGGGCACCGGTGAATGTAAAAACTATGCCCAGGTGCTGAGCGCCACAGAAATGAAGCGCTGGCAACAGGCACAGAATGCCAAAGACGTTACAGAAATCGTAACCCTCAGCGAGGCTGCCGCCAAAGAACCCAAAAAGTCAACCGCCAGAAAAACATGGGTATTTAAAGCGGAGATGGTACGCGACTTTGCCTGGGCCAGCAGCCGTAAATTCATCTGGGATGCAATGCCCGCTATGGTGGAAGGTAAAAAGGTCATGTGCATGAGTGCGTATGGCAAAGAAGCCTATAATCTTTATCGCAAATTCAGTACAAAGGCTGTAGCCCATACCATCAAAACTTATTCTAAGTTTACCATTCCTTATCCCTACCCTGTAGCACAGAGCATCGAAGCAGCCAATGGCATGGAATATCCGATGATCTGTTTCAACTTTGGCCGCTGCGAAAAAGACGGCACCTACAGTGAAGGTACCAAGAATGGTATGCTCGGGGTGGTGATTCATGAAGTGGGACACAACTTCTTCCCCATGATCGTCAACAGCGATGAACGCCAATGGTCCTGGATGGATGAAGGATTAAATACTTACTGCGAATACCTTGCAGAAGAACTGTGGGACAATAAGTTTCCGGTAAGCCGCGGCCCGGCCTATAAAATCGTGGATTATATGAAGCTGCCCAAAGATCAGCTTGAACCCATCATGACCAACAGCGAAAACATTATCGGTTTTGGCCCCAACGCCTATTCCAAACCTTGTACCGGCCTCAACATACTGCGCGAAACCATTGTAGGCCGCGATCTTTTTGACTATGCTTTTAAAGAATATGCCCGGCGCTGGGCCTTCAAACACCCCACACCCGCCGACCTGTTCCGCACCATTGAGGATGCCAGCGGTGAAGACCTTGACTGGTTCTGGCGCGGCTGGTTCTACAATACCGATCCTGTAGACATTTCCTTAGATACGGTGAAATGGGCAACCCTTAGTACGGAGCCTGCTCCGCCAAGGAATACCAATGGCGTCAGTATGAAAATACCCGTAGCCAAGCCCAATGTCAACAGCTTTGAAGACGTTTCTAAAATACGCAACCGGGAAGATAAAAATATTGTGTTTGCTACGGATGCCGATCAATCCCTGCGCGACTTCTACTGGCGCTATGATCGCGGACTGGCTAAGGTAGACAGTACGCCTTTTACTGTTAACCAGGCGGCAGTAGCGGCAGACACCCTTACCAATGCTGAAAAGATGGCTATGGCCGGCAGTAAGTTCATGTATGAACTGACATTCAGCAACAAAGGCGGTTTGCTGATGCCCATCATTATTGAGTGGACATATAAAGATGGCACTACTGAGGTAGACCGTATACCCGTACAGGTATGGCGCAAGAACGAAAACAAAGTGATCAAAACCTTCCTGAAAGATAAGGAAGTGGCTTCTGTAAAACTTGATCCGATGCGTGAAACCGCAGACATCAACGAAAAGAACAATACCTGGCCTGTGGCAGAAACACCGGGTAAGTTTCAATTGTTTAAAGCCAGGAATACCCCCCGCGGCGGCGGTGGCGGTAATAATCCGATGCAGAAGGAGATTGCAAATTAGTACGCAGTACATAGGACCGGGTACAAAGCAAGATTCCCAAAACAAGGAAAAAATATATTTACTTATCAAAAAAATGACAATAGTTCATAGTAACAAACGCTGGTATTGTTGAACAAAAAAGATCGTGATATACTTCAATAAAAACCAATGGCTGGGTACTAAGTACTACTGACGATCAGCTATGACCATCGGACAACAATTTCTCGAATCGGCCATCAAAAGGCTGACCTACTATAAAGGATTGGGTGACCAAACATTTGCACAGTTAACCGATGCCGACTTTCATTACCAGCCTAATGCAGAAAGCAACAGCATTGCCATGATCATACAGCATATGTCGGGCAATATGCTCAGTCGCTGGACGGATTTTCTCCATTCCGACGGAGAGAAGGCCGGGCGCAACCGCGATGCCGAATTTGAGACCAGTAATACCAGCAGGATCGGGTTACTCGAATACTGGAATAAAGGATGGGACTGCTGTCTCGGCGCCATCAGCGCGCTTACAGCGGATGACTTACTGAAGACAATTACCATCCGCAACGAAAAGCTTTGGGTTATTGATGCCATCAACCGGCAAATTGCGCATTACCCCTATCATACCGGGCAAATCATTTACCTCGGTAAAATCATCAGGAATACAGACTGGCAAAGCCTTTCTATTCCGCGTGGACAATCTGAGGCATTCAACCAGCAGATGGGTAAAAAATAGCAGCAAAAGAGAAAAGTGGCAGGAAGCAGGAACAGAAAGCTTGCTTCTCACATCTTGCTCAGTACTTAGCCGTGGGCGTATAATGGGTGCTATAACGCTGCTCCGTTCTCCTGAGTAAGGTTATCATCAGTTATGAACAGCACACAGTCGGTAGCCGGCACATACAGCACTGATACTAAATACAGCTTATAACCCTTCCAAAAGAATGCTCGCAGCAAGACACCACTGCGTACTAAGTACCGGTACTGCGTACTATTTATACTCCATCCCCAGGTGATACATCACAAAACTCCATACATCTGCTGCCTTTTCAATCAGTTTGCTCGTGGGTACACCCGCGCCATGTCCGGCCTTTGTTTCCACACGGATCAGCATCGGATGATTACCACTGTTGCATTCCTGCAAACGGGCCGCAAATTTGAAACTGTGTGCAGGCACTACCCTGTCGTCATGATCAGCCGTTGTAACCATTGTAGCCGGGTAAGCTGTACCTGGTTTGAGGTTGTGCAGGGGCGAATAACCATAAAGATTTTTAAATTCCTCCACGCTGTTGGTACTGTTGCCGTACTCTGTTGCCCAGGCCCAGCCGATGGTAAACCGCTGGTAGCGTAACATATCCAATACACCCACCGCAGGCAGGGCTACTTTAAAAAGATCCGGGCGTTGCACCATACAAGCCCCCACCAGCAAGCCACCATTGCTACCCCCGCTGATGGCTAATTTGCTGGCTTGCGTATATTTTTTGGCAATCAGGTATTCCGCTGCACCAATAAAATCGTTGAACACATTCTGCTTTTTGAAAAGCATCCCGTTCTTATGCCACTCTTCACCATACTCACTCCCCCCACGCAAGGTAACCACTACATATATACCTCCCTGTTGCAGAAAGAAAGCATTGCTGGTACTGAAGTCGGGCGTCAGAGGAATATTAAAGCCACCATAGCCATACATCAGAACAGGATTATTACCATCCAGCACAACACCTTTCTTGCAGGTGATGAACATCGGCACTTTAGCACCATCCTTACTCGTAAAAAATTCCTGTCTTGTTTCATACGCATCACCATTGAATGCCGCAAGCTCCGATTTACGGAATACATTACTTACACCCGACCGGATATCATAGCGATAAATGGTGGAAGGTGAGGTAAACGACGTAAAACTGTAAAAGGTTTCTGTTGTATTCCTGAACCCGTCAAAACCCGCTACAGAACCCAGTCCCGGCAATTGAATCGCCCTTTCCAATGTACCCGCTCTGTTGTGCTGGTAAACACGGTCTGATGCGTTTTCGAGGTAAAAAGCCAATAACTTGCCGCCGATTGCCGATACCGATTGCAAACGGTTGGCTTTCTGCGGAATGACATCCTTCCAGTTTTTGGGATCAGGTTTGTCCGGATCAACCGCCACCACCCGGTAATTAGGCGCATTGAGGTTGGTAAACACCAGTAATTTACGTCCGTCGTTATCCACTACCGAAGCCTCATGCTCAAAGCCTTTCATCAGCAATATGAATTTGGCATTGGGTTGTGTGATATCTTTTGCCCACAGTTCCGAACCGCTCGTGCCTTCCGATACATTAATAACCAGGTAGCGCTCATCCTCGGTCAGTCCCCCATACACATTGCGGAGGGGATGTGCGGCATCTTCATACACCAATACATCTTCCTGCTGTGGCCGGCCGGCCTTATGGTAATAAATTTTGTGGTTTTCATCCTGCTTCGATTCATTGCCCTGCTCCGGTTTGGGGTAACGGCTGTAGTAAAAACCCTCGTCCCCTTTCCACGAGAGTCCGCTGAACTTGATCCAGTTAACACGATCCAGTATCTGCTGTTTGGTTTCCACGTTCATAATTACCGCCGTCTGCCAGTCGCTGCCCGCCGTGGAAATAAAGTATGCACAGTATTTATAGTTCTTGCTGAAGGTGAGACCCGACATGGCCACGGTACCATCCTTCGAAAAATTATTGGGGTTAAGAAAGACTTCGGGCTTACCATCCAATCCTTTTTGGCGGTACAATACGCTCTGGTTTTGCAGACCGTCATTTTTATAGAAATAATAATAAGCCCCCCGTTGAAAAGGTGCGCCGTGACGGGGATAGTTCCACATCTTTTCCAACTGTGTTTTTACCTTATCCCGGAAAGGAATAACGGTCAGGTAATCCTGGGTTACTTTGTTCTGTTGCTCTACCCAGGTTTGTGTTTCGGCAGATTTATCATCCTCAAGCCAACGGTAAGGATCCGCTACAATGTTTCCAAAAAAAGTGTCCCGCTGATCCGCTTTGCGCGTAGCCGGGTACTGTAGTTGTGCTGTGCTCTTATTCATAAAAAAAAGTACACTCATCAGTGCCGTGTAAAAAAAAGACTTCATGTTGCAAACGTTTGCATAAAGATAACAACAAAAGCAAACGTACATTTATGAATTATGATCATTCGGTAATAATATGTATTTTTGACACTTAGTTAAAAAACATTTAAACTCCGCTGACTATTCTTAACGGAAATATCAGCGTGAATGGCATTTATTCATTTTTAATCAATGGCGATAAATAAAGTTACAAAGATTGGCGTTTTGACATCGGGTGGCGATTCCCCGGGTATGAATGCGGCCATAAGGGCTGTAGTGCGTACCGGGTTGTACAACGGACTTGAAGTATTCGGGATTATGCGGGGTTACCAGGGTATGATCGACAACGACATCGTGTCCATGGAAAGCAAGAGTGTGGCCAATATCATCCAGCGGGGGGGTACCATCCTCAAAACAGCACGGTGTAAAGAGTTTTTTGAATATGAGGGGCGCAAAAAAGCATATGCCAATCTTAAAAGCAGAGGTATCGATGGCCTCGTCATCATTGGTGGCGATGGCAGTTTTCGCGGTGCAAAAAAATTCCACGAAGAGTTTGATATCCCCAGTGTCGGATTACCGGGTACCATCGATAAAGATATTGTAGGTACCGATTTTACCATTGGCTTTGATACCGCAGTCAATACCGCTGTAGAAGCCATCGATAAGATCAGGGATACCGCCGATGCACACGATCGTCTCTTTATCATTGAAGTAATGGGGCGCGACGCAGGTTTTATAGCACTCCATAGTGGTATTGCCACGGGCGCTGAAAACATATTGATTCCGGAACGCAAAACAGACATTGAAGACATCATCCAATCTCTCCAGGAAAAGGAAAAAAGAAAGAAACTCGTCAACCTGATCGTGGTAGCCGAGGGCGACGATTTTGGTGGTGCAGAAGGGGTGAACAGGGTGATCAAAGAAAGATTGCCTGAGCTGGATACCCGTGTCTGCGTACTCGGGCATATCCAGCGTGGCGGTTCCCCCACCTGTCTCGACCGGCTCGTGGCCAGCCGCATGGGCTATCATGCAGTAGAATGCCTTATTGAGGGCAACTACAACATCATGATCGGCATCAAGGAAAACCGCATCAACCATACTCCCCTCGAAAAGGCGGCCAAAATGAAAACGAGGATCAACGAAGAGTGGATCAAGATTATACGGGTACTTTCCTCATAACCCGTACACAGTACCAAACCATTACACAGAAGATACATGAGCAAACATATTACCAAGTACCTGCACAGCCAGATGGACAAGGAAGCAGGTATCGCGCATTCCCAGAAAAGAACAAAAATTGTGGCCACTGTAGGGCCCGCCAGCAGTACGTACGACCAGTTACTCGAACTGGTTCGGGCCGGGGTAAATGTGTTCCGCCTCAACTTCTCGCACGGCACTTATGAAGATAAACAGCAGGTGATCGAAAATATCCGCCGCATCAACAAACAGGAGCCCTTTAATATTGCCATACTGGGCGATCTGCAGGGGCCCAAGCTGCGTGTTGGCGATCTTGCGGATGGCAGCATCGACCTCAAAACAGGTGATGAAATCATCTTTACCACCGAAAAGGTAATGGGTTCTAAAAGTAAGGTTTATGTTTCGTACCCCAACCTCACCACCGATGTAAAACCAGGTGAACGCATCTTCCTCGACGATGGTAAAATGGAAGTGGAAGTAAAAGAAATACTGAACGATAAGGAAGTCCTCATCAGGGTCAGCCTCGGTGGTACCCTGCTGCCAAAAAAAGGGGTAAACCTGCCCGACTCTGCACTCACCATGCCTTCCCTGACAGAAAAAGATATTGCCGATCTCGATTTCATCATCAACCAGAACTTAGACTGGGTGGCGCTGTCCTTTGTGCGTCGCGCTGCAGACATCATTGATGTGAAAGACAGGATCAGGGCACGCAACAGTAAGATCAAGGCCATTGCCAAAATTGAAATGCCCGAAGCGCTGAAAAACCTGCGCGATATCATCATCGAAAGCGATGGCATCATGGTGGCCCGTGGCGATCTTGGCGTTGAAGTACCTGTTGAGCAGGTACCCACCATACAAAAAGACATCATCCGCAAATGTATGCACCGCGCCAAACCCGTGATTGTAGCTACACAGATGATGGAAAGCATGATGGAGCGTACCAAACCCAACCGCAGCGAGGTTACCGATGTAGCCAATGCCGTACTTGAAGGCGCGGATGCCGTTATGCTCAGTGGTGAAACCGCCATGGGCAGCTACCCCACCCTTGTGGTGGAAACCATGAGTAAAATCATTCTTGAGGTGGAACGCAATGGGTACGATTACGACAAAGACGATATCCTCACCCCGCAACCGCACTCCCCCTCTTTTCTGAGCGATGCCGTTTGTTACAGTGCCTGCAAACTGGCACAGGATACGGGTGCCAATGCGCTGATTGGTATGACGCAAAGCGGCTATACCGGCTTCATGCTCAGCAGTTACCGCCCCAGATCGCCACTGTACATTTTCAGCAAGGAAAAAACCCTGATCAACCAGTTGAGCCTGAGCTGGGGTGTACGCGCATTCTACTATGCCGAAGAAGAGAGCCTGGACAATATCATTGCCGACCAGATCGCCATTCTCAAAGAACGCGGCTTTATCAAAAAAGGGGATACCGTTATCAATACTGGCAGCACCCCGGTTGAACTTCACCTGCCTACCAATGTGGTGAAGATTACCAAAGTGGAATAAAGACAAGCATTCCCAAGTACCGGGTACTTAGTATCTGGTACCAAGTATCAGACAGAACCCCGTCTTGATACTTACGTCTTCTTATCCTGCTACTAAGTACTTAGTCCCCCTCCTGATACCAGCGTCTTCTTATCCTGCTACCTTCAGAGCATCTTTCCTATAGCAGCCCCGGGGTAACCCCGTAGTAAAGCCGAGGGTTACCCGTCTAAGCCCGTCTTTTCCAGTACCAGGTATCAGGACAGAACCCCGTCTTGCTTCTGATGTCTTCTTTTCTTGCTATTATTCCTGCTTCTGATGTCTTCTTCTCCCGCTACAATACAAAAAGAGCTGTCCCACCACATGGAGACAGCCCTTTTTTGTAATAACAAAACACCAATCATCATTGCGAAAACTCCCATCAATAGCTGTTCAGGGCATTTAATGCTGCCGTGAGTGCAGCCGCGTTCGATGGGGCAAAAGTCAGCGATTCCGTCATCCCCGCCGTGGTGGTAATGTCTTTCTGGGCAATATAGTAATTACCATTGACCACCGAATAGGCCAGTAAACGCGCATTGATGCCCAACGGGATACTGTTGGGCAGGCTTGATACCTGGTTATTGCCATTGGGGGTATAAAGCTGAACGAGTGCATTGGCACCCTGGGGAGCCAGCAATACATAAGTATTGGCTCCACCGGAACCCTGATAACCTGCAATTGCACCGGGGTTGTTGGGCAAATCTACCGTAATGGTGGTACCCGTTGTGCGGGCGGTGCTAACCCATACCCAGTCACAATTGATGGGATCCCATACCTGCGTTTCAAAATTAAAATAGTTGTTCATGTTGGAAACAACCTGATTCTGGTTGGGATCCCTTGCGGGCAGCCAGTTGAACTGCAACTGATCGTTGGCTGCTGGTATGCTGGTGGTAGTACCTGTAAAGAGCGCCGTTGGCCTGTCGGAAGGCTGCCAGTCGGGTACCCGCATCCGGAGCGACCTGCCGGGAGCCAATTCCCTGTCTGCCGGCACACCGTTTACAGTTGGGGTAAAGAAAAATGAACCATCACTCTCTAAAATGT
>JAAFIK010000010.1:0-44570 GCA_013298665.1 Chitinophagales bacterium | reverse complement strand
GGCCTGTCGGAAGGCTGCCAGTCGGGTACCCGCATCCGGAGCGACCTGCCGGGAGCCAATTCCCTGTCTGCCGGCACACCGTTTACAGTTGGGGTAAAGAAAAATGAACCATCACTCTCTAAAATGTCGTTGTCCGACATCGTATTGATCCCCCTTCTCGCCATCGCCCCACGATCGGGCAGTTCAAGTACATCTAACCTTACCAGTCCACCGGTAACCACCTGCCCATTCAGCATAAATGCACCCGCAGGAACAGTAATCTGGGTACCCTGCTGTAATACGATGGTTCTGTCCTGCTTGGGATCAATGATAAAGGTTTGGGGCTGGGGGCCATAAGCGGCAAAATAGGTTTGTGCATCTCCCCCTTCATTTTCGCGCATCTGCTGCGAACGGGCATTTTTTGTTCCGGCAGCCACTGCATCATCTTCTTTGGGCAATGGATCCGTCCCTTTTTTGCAGGAAGAAATCAGCAGCAGTGATGTAAGTACCACTGCGGCAAATGACAACATAAGTTTTTTCATAATTCTGTTTTTATAAGTTATAAATGGTGTTGGGTACCCGGCAACAGAAAGTATCGGAACCTTCTTTCGTACTCAGGTTTCATACGCCCGGTGCGACCACCCTGTCAAAACAAAACTAATCCAGTAAAAGATCAGGAATACCGTACAATCAACGAAAAACACCTCCGTCAATCAGCGAAAAATAACATGTTGGAATAACGGACTTGTTATGGAATAGTAGCAGGATAAGAAGTAGCAGGTAGCAGGAAATGGTACTGAGTAGTTAGTAGCAAGACGTGAGATGTGCAGGATTTGAGATATGAGATGCAAGATGGCGGGGCAGACCCGCGTGTCCGCTGTTTTTGATAGCATCTCTGGTTTCCATAGGCTGACCTCTGATTTTGATAGGTAGATCTCACCTCTCATACCGGGCTTCTCATACCGCGGGGTTGCACCCGCGGTGGCGGGCAATACTCCGCCATCTTGCATCTCATATCTTGCATCTTGCCCCCCATCCTGCCTCTCATAAAAAGAGGCTGTCCCATATTTTGAGACAGCCTCCTGTTCATCATAATAACTAAACACCAGTCCATCACCACAAAACTCCCATCAATAGCTGTTCAGGGCATTTAATGCTGCCGTGAGTGCAGCCGCGTTCGATGGGGCAAAAGTCAGCGATTCCGTCATCCCCGCCGTGGTGGTAATGTCTTTCTGGGCAATATAGTAATTACCATTGACCACCGAATAGGCCAGTAAACGCGCATTGATGCCCACCGGGATACTATTGGGCAGGCTTGACACCTGGTTATTGCCATTGGGGGTGTAAAGCTGAACGAGTACATTGGCACCCTGGGGAGCCAGCAATACATAAGTATTGGCTCCACCGGAACCCTGGTAGCCGGCAACAGCACCGGGGTTGTTGGGCAAATCTACCGTAATGGTAGTACCCGTTGTACGGGTGGCCAACTGCCACGGTCTTGGCCATGGCAGGTCACAATTGATGGGATTCAATACCTGCGTCTCAAAACTAAAAGAACTGTTTATGTTGGCAACAACCTGACCCTGACTGGGATCCTGCGTGGGCAACCAGTTGAATTGTAACTGGCCATTACCTGCTGGTACACTTGTAGTAGTACCCGTAAAGAGGGAAGTCGGCCTGTCGGAAGGCTGCCAGTCGGGTACCCGCATCCGGAGCGACCTGCCGGGAGCCAATTCCCTGTCTGCCGGCACACCGTTTACAGTTGGGGTAAAGAAAAATGAACCATCACTCTCTAAAATGTCGTTGTCCGACATCGTATTGATCCCCCTTCTCGCCATCGCCCCACGATCGGGCAGTTCAAGTACATCTAACCTTACCAGTCCACCGGTAACCACCTGCCCATTCAGCATAAATGCACCCGCAGGAACAGTAATCTGGGTACCCTGCTGTAATACGATGGTTCTGTCCTGCTTGGGATCAATGATAAAGGTTTGGGGCTGGGGGCCATAAGCGGCAAAATAGGTTTGTGCATCTCCCCCTTCATTTTCGCGCATCTGCTGCGAACGGGCATTTTTTGTTCCGGCAGCCACTGCATCATCTTCTTTGGGCAATGGATCCGTCCCTTTTTTGCAGGAAGAAATCAGCAGCAGTGATGTAAGTACCACTGCGGCAAATGACAACATAAGTTTTTTCATAATTCTGTTTTTATAAGTTATAAATGGTGTTGGGTACCCGGCAACAGAAAGTATCGGAACCTTCTTTCGTACTCAGGTTTCATACGCCCGGTGCGACCACCCTGTCAAAACAAAACTAATCCAGTAAAAGATCAGGAATACCGTACAATCAACGAAAAACACCTCCGTCAATCAGCGAAAAATAACATGTTGGAATAACGGACTAATCTGAAAATAGCAACAGGAGAAGAAAACATAAGTATCAAGACAAAACCCTCCTCCTGCTACCATTCCAGATATGAGATGCAAGACATAAGTATCAAGAAAGAACCCCTCCTGCTTCTTATGTCTTCTTTTCTTGCTACAATACAAAAAGAGCTGTCCCGCCACATGGAGACAGCCCCTGTTTTTAATAACTAAACACCAATCATCATCGCGAAAACTACCGTCAATAACTGTTCAATGCATTCAGCTCTGCTGTGAGCGTAGCCGCATCTGTGGGTTCAAAAATCAGCGATTCGGACATACCCGCTGTGGTGATGATGTCTTTTTTGGCAATATAGTAATTACCATTTACCGCCGAATAGGCCAGTAACCGCGCATTCATGCCAATAAAAACACTGTTGGGCAGACTTGATACCTGGTTATTGCCGTTGGACAGGTAAAGCTGTGCAAGTGCATTCAGCCCCCTGGGAGCAAGTAATACATAGGTATTCGCACCACCGGAACCCTGATAGCCGGCAATCGTGCCGGGGTTATTGGGCAGGGTTACCGTAATCGTGGTATTGATTAAGCGCGGGTTCTGCATTGGGGGAGGCGGAGCAGGTTCATCAATATTACAACCACCTAAATTGATAAAATCAAATGTCCAGTTTCCACCCGTATTGGGTACAACATTATTCTGTCCGGTTGTGCTCACCACCTGCCAGTTGAATTGCGCCTGTTCCCCTGTACCCAGCGTAACCACACTCTCATAAAGACCGCTCGCAGTTCGGCCCGTGGGCTGCCAGTCGGGTACCACAAAGCGGAGTGATCTGCCCGGCGCCAGTTGCCTGTCCACATTTACCCCGTTAACCGTGGCCACCATATCAAAAGAACCATCACTATCCAAAAGCGTTGCTCCAGCCATCGTATTGATACCCCGACGCGCCATGGTACCCCTGTCGGGCAGTTCGAGTACATCAAATTTTACCAGGCCGCTCCTGATCACCTGGCCATTCAGCATAAAGGCGCCTGCCGGGATGGAAATCCTTGTACCCTGGCGTAAGCGGATGGTTCTCGACAACCGCGGATCAATCATAAAAGTTTCATACTGAGGGCCATATTCGGCAAAATAGGCCTCAGCATCTCCCCCATCACCTGTGCGCATCTGCTGTAAACGCGCATTTTTTGTTTCGGTGTCTGCCGGGGCATTTTCTTTTGGCAACGGATCCGCCCCTTTTTTGCAGGAAGAGACGAGGAGCAGCGTGGTAAGGATTACGGCTGCAAACGACAACATGAGTTTTTTCATCGTAAAAAATGTTTAAGTTAAGAATGTGGTGTTCATTACAACGGGGGTTCTCCTGCCATGAGGTTAAGAAAAGGCTTTCTTCGTCCGGGTGTAATCAACTTGCCGGTACAAACCTATTACTGAAACCAGTACCGGCAGGTGCACATAGAACGGTATTCCGGCGGCGCATCAACGGAAAAATATATGTTGAAAAGACGGATCAGAAACCGTTGTTCAACGGAAGCAAATATGACCGGGTGCAGCAACAACCATGGTACACACGGGTACGCAAAAGAGGGGAGCTTAACTCCCCTCATAATATTCAGCAATAGCCATTCACCACTCACTACACATCAACAACCCGCATCAATACGTGGATAAAGCCGTAAGTTCAGCCGTAAGTGCAGCCTGTGTTGTTGGTGTAAGATTGAGTGTTTCGTTGATCGGCACCGTAGCACTACCCGTTGTTACAATGTCTTTCTTGGCGAAATAATAACTGGTACCCACCACGCTATAGGCCAGCAGACGACCGGTAATGCCTACCGGGATGCTGTTGGCATAACTCTCTACATTATTGTTGTTATAGTGTGTATATATATGGTATATAGTACTTTTACCCTGAGGTACAAAAAGCACATAGGTATTGCCCCCGCCAATGCCCTGATAGCCCGCAAGCGTACCGGGGTTAACGGGCAGGTTTACATACATCGTGGTAAATACAGTACCTGCAGGATATGACCAGAACCAATCGGGGTTACACCAGCCCGTGGTGGGCCAACTGAAGTTGTAGGTAGTTCCTGAAGTGGTAACCACAGGCGGGATATCATTGGCCTGACCGGGTACCTGAACCGGGTTCCAATCAAATTGTGGCTGTACCGCCCCCCCTGCACCGGGAACATTAATGGTCACCCCGTCAAACAGGTTCAGTGGACGGTTATTACGCACCCTGTCGGGTACTTCCAGTCTCAACTGCGCACCTTGCGCCAGCTTCTTATCCACCGCCACCCCATTGGCTGCAGCCTCAATCCGCAACGGACCATTACTTTCCAGGATACGCTCACGCACCATGGTATTGATACCTGTCAAAGCCATGCCACCCCTGTCGGTCAGTTCCAGTATATCTACCTTTACCTGTGCAGCCGTAACCAGGGCTCCATTAATAGTGAACGCATTAGCCGGAATATTGACAACGGTACCCCTGGCCAGGCGGAGCCGCTGGCTCTGCCTGGGATTGATCAGAAACGATTGTGACTTGGGGCCATTGGCAGTAAAGAAAGCCTGTGCATCACCCTGCTCACCGGCCCGCCCGGCCGTCTCTTCTGTTATATTGTTTTCGGGAAGGGTGGTTTCTTTTCCCTTTTTGCAGGCAGAAACCAATAAGAGCGCTGTAAGTATAACAGCGGCAAAAGACAACATGAGTTTTTTCATAATGCTGTTTTTTTATAAGTTATAAATGGTTTTCAAACCACCGGGACAATGGGCGTAAAAGATAGTGGTGAACATAGTTATTGCTTATTCCCATATTGCTTATTCCCAGCGGCATCATATTGCTGCCAAAATACTATAAAATAATTGGGGAAAGACAGCTAAATAACGATATTTTACCAGGCAAATGACGGAAAAAAATATGTCTAAATGACGGACAAAAACCGTTATTCAACGGAGTGTTCCTGTTGTAAAAGGAGGCATTTTGCATACACCTCCTTGAAACAATGATACCCATTGCATCAAAGGAAATAATTGTCTAACTTTAAAATTATAATTTATGAAACAGTCTCCATTTTTAACTGTTGCACTTGCCGTATTGATCATTGGGTTGCAGTTTTGCAAAAAGAACAGCCTGCGTGGCAACCAGGATGAGCCGCCTGCGGCAAGGGCTGGCATAACCCCCACCGGTCAGGATAACGATAATGCAGCTGTACAATCCTGTGTTACCTGTAAGGATTACAAAGGGTTAACGATTACCGGGCTCAAAGCACCATTGGCAAAATCGATGGCCGGCAGTTACCAGAGTATAAACCGGCCACTGCTTACACAGGTCAACGGCTACAATGATGCCAACAGCATCTGGTTCAGCGTGGAAACCCTCAAAAACTTTCTCTGGCAAATCGAAGCTGCCATCTGTGCCAACCGTTGCAGTGGGAGTGTTAATGCCGGGGTGCGGATCTATTATGCCCGTTATCCGGATGCCGCGCAAATGGCTGGTGAAAACAATCTTTCTGCACTGCCCCCCAGCTATGCCAACTGCCATACATTATTTATGGTGCCAACTTTTCAGGATCAAACCCTGCCACAGGTGCAGCACGATTTTGATCCCTGGCATTGGGGTACTTCATCAGGCTGTGTACCCAAAACCATGCAGGCATGGTTTGCAGGCAGTCCCCAACCCTTTGCGGGCGACCCTTCATTGATCCTGTCCTCTGCCACCCCGCAATCATTTTCAACAACGCCCAACAACTGGATATCCATCCAAAACCACGGCAGTATGGTACCGCCCGATCCTATCACCGGAAGTGCCTTTTAATACCCCTTTAATATGAACCGGGAAATCATCAACATAGCGGGCTGGATACTGAAAGGATTCGAACTCATGGCTGCCATAGCAGGGTTTTGCTACTGGTCACAGGTAAAAAACAGCTACTGGAAATGGTTTCCCGTTTATCTCTCCTTTATTGTAGTGGCCGAATGGGCAGGCTGGTATATGGATTATACCCAGCACGCAGCCCTGAATCAGGCGTTTTACCATTACATTGTGCTTCCGGTTGAATTTCTCTTCTTTTTCTGGTTACTTTCGCGGCAAACCATTGCACCGGGCCTCAAAAGGTTAAGCATAACCGGCACCTTTGTTTATCTCCTGGTCTGGCTGTTCGATACCTATCTGCGCAGTACAGATTTTTACAGAACCAGCTACAGTTTCCCTTCAATAAGCTATACCACCGGCAACCTGGTGCTGCTTGTACTGATCCTCAGTTTCCTGATCAAACTTGTCCGGAGCGACGATATCCTCCACTTCAAAAAGAACCCGTTGTTCTGGGTCTGTATCGGTCTGCTGGCCTTTTACCTCGGTACTGCACCATATTATGGCCTCCGGAATATGATGTACAAAAATCATAAAACGGTGTTTTGGGCATATACTTACCTTAGCTTTATACTGAATTATTGCATGTATTCACTTTTTACCATCAGTTTTATATGCCGCAAACCGAATTCACTATATTCCTCGCCATCGTAACCATCCTGTTGCTTACGTTCAGTGCGGGCATCCTGCTCTTCTTTATCCAATACCGGAAATACAAACTCAAACACATGAAGGAAAAATTATTACTCAACGAACAACATGCCAAAGAGCTGCTGTTTTCCCAGATAGAAATACAGCAGCAAACCATGCAGTACATCGGCCGTGAAATTCACGACAGCGTTGGGCAGAAGCTTACCCTGGCCAGTCTCTACAACCAGCAACTCAGCCATACAAACAATTACCCCGACCTTCATCCGCAACTGACCGCCATCGGCAATATCATCAACGAAAGCCTCACCGAATTACGTAACCTGAGCAAAAGTCTTACCAGTGACAATCCGGGTGACCTGCAGGTATTGCTGCAGAAAGAATGCGAGCAGGTAAACCTGACGGATATTTGTAAGGCTGCGTTAACCATGGATGTGGAGCATATTCCAATACCCCAACTCTATAAAAATGTAATCCTGCGCATAGTACAGGAGTTTATTCAAAACAGCCTGAAACATTCCGGTTGCACACAGATCAGCATACAGATGAGCAAAGCAGCAGCCGGCACAATGATTATGATAACCGATAATGGAAAAGGATTTGATACAACAAATTCGGAAAAAGCACAGTTTGGTATGGGGCTGATCAATATGAAAAGAAGAGCCGCTGCCATTGGCGCACTGATAACCCTGCACAGCACACCCGGCACCGGCACAACCCTTCAACTAACCATCCCTCAATACACATAATATGAAACATACCATCGTAATTGTAGACGACCACCTGCTCATTGCAAAAGCACTTGCCGCAATCATAGAACCATTTACAGGTTACCAGGTACTCTATGAAGTGGAGAACGGCAAAGCACTGCAGGAAAAATTCAGGCAGCAGAAAAACATACCTGATATCATACTGCTCGACATCAGTATGCCCGTGATGAATGGCTTCGAAACAGCATGCTGGCTGAAGGAAAATCATCCGGCAGTATTGATTATGGCGCTGAGTATGCAGGATGACGACGAAAGCCTGATCCGGATGATCAAGAGCGGCGCAAAGGGTTACCTGCACAAAAATGTACACCCGGTAGAATTGCTGAAGGCATTGGATGCATTGGTAAAAAAAGGATTCCATTACCCCGACTGGGCTGCCAGCAGGATACTGATGAGCATTGGTGAGGAAGAGAAAAAACCAGCCATCAGGCTCAACGACAGGGAGGTGGAATTTCTCCGGTATGCCTGCAGCGAAATGACTTACCGCGAAATAGGGGAGAAAATGTTTGTGAGTCCGCGAACAGTGGAAAGCTACCGCGACCAATTATTTGAAAAACTGGGACTGAAAACAAGGGTGGGGCTTGTTTTATATGCCATTAAAATCGGCATTACACCAAAGGTATAAAGACGAACAGCCCGATCAGGTATTTCAACACAGCAGAAAGCATACGCATGGCTTCACATATTCAGGGAAACGTTCTATCTTCATACTATTGATGACCATAATAACAGCACAGTATGAAAAAAGCAACGATTATAGCGTTTGATAAATTTACGGATGTGGATGTTTTCCTGCCCTGGGATCTGCTTAACCGGATTCGGTTCAGGGACAAAGACTTTTCTGTACGCATCCTGGGTACAGCCAGTCAGCATCGCTCGGTATGTGGCATCAATTTAGATATGCAGGGTATGATAGAGGAAGCCAATGAAGCCGATCTCGTTTTCTTTGCGAGTGGTCCCGGCGCAAGAGCACTCTATAAAGACGAAGCCTATCTGTCCCGGTTTTCACTCGACCCCAACCGCCAACTGATTTGTTCCATGTGTTCGGGTGCCCTGCTCATCGGGGCATTGGGTTTGCTGAACGGCCTGTCTGCCACCACCTACCCCACCACAGTTACCTTGCTTCGCGAACTTGGGGTTACCGTTGTGGAAGACCAGCACCTGGTAACACACGACAATATTGCAACAGCAGCAGGATGCCTCGCAGCGGTTGACCTTATGGGGTGGGCAATTGAAAAACTGTATGACCAGCAGGTAAAACAGGAGGTAATTGCGTCTGTATTACCGGTTGGGCAGGGACAGGCCTGTATGTATTAATGGAGTAATCAGTACTGAGTCTTTAGTATCGGACACCTTATGCAGGAAAAATTTTTTTGGCCGCATGTTAAATAAATGCTTCCAGCTGCTAACGATCTGCACTAAGGTACGAATAACATGAATGCTGACCCCTGCCTCTTGCGACTAACTACTAAGTATGACGGGGCAGAGCCCGCCACCGGGGGTTATAACCCCGTGGCTAAGTATTTTTTACACATACAACACTTTGTAATACTCATCCGCCATACGGTTACTATCAAACTGAAAACGAACGTCACGCATGCCATTTTTTACAATCTGGCGCCATACCTCACGGTTGTTGTAATACATCGGTAGTATCTGGTTTTCAAAAATGTCGTACAGTTTGTTCAGGTCGTACTCGTCCTGCTCCTGTACGTGCATATTTGCATAATCTACCGGTGGTACCACAAAGCCATTATTGCCATGATTGATAAACTCGCAGATCCAGCCATCCATCGTACTCACGTTAACAGCACCATTCATGGCCGCAGTCATACCGCTGGTGCCGCTGGCTTCGCGCGGTACACGCGGGTTGTTGAGCCAACCATCAGAAGCCTGTTTAAGGCGTTTGCTGAGGGAGAGTTCATAACCGGTGCAAACAGCCACATTCTTATATTGCTTGCTGATGTTGACCAGGTGATTAAAGTCGCTGATTGCCGGATAATCTACCGGGTAGGGCTTACCCGCCCAGATGATCTGAACAGGGTATTTCTTACTCTTCAGCAGGGCTTCAAAGCGCTGGTGATCGCGGGTGAGCAATTCAGCCCTTTTATACCCCGCAAAACGCCTGGCCCATACAATGGTAAATACATCGGGATCCAGGAGTTTACCGGTTTGGTCGGCTACAAGATCAAATGCCCTTTTTTTCAGGAACCGCTTACGGTCATCAAAACGCTCATCATCACGTTCGTCCATGAAGTAATACAATTGCTTATCCGCCCAGTACTGCCAGTTCTGGGCATTCGTAATTGCCTTGATTTCACAGATACCTTCATAAGCGCCCCACATTTTACGGCTCACTTCACCATGCAGTTGAGATACCCCATTGGCCAGTTTGGCAAAACGCAGTGCCGCAAGGGAATGGTTAAAGAGATCGTCTTTCATGCCCGTCAGGCGACGTACCTCATCAAGTTTCATCCCGCAGAAATAACTCATTTTCTCACAAAGGAAGATATCATGCTTTTCATTCCCTGCTTCTTCCGGTGTATGCGTGGTGAATACAAGACGCTTGCGCACTTCTTCCACGCTCTTATACTTATTGTAAAGATAAAAAGCTGCGCTTACGCCATGTGCCTCATTCAGGTGATAAAGCTCGGGATTAAAACCAATTACATCAAGCAACTTTGCACCACCTACACCCAGTAAAATAAACTGGGCAACCTTGGTAGCCACATTGGCATCATACAACCGGTGTGTGATGGTTTGCGATACATAATCGTTTTCCGGGAGATCTGTACTCAGCAGGAACATGGGTGCACTGCGGAAGGTTTCAGGATTAAGGTAGTAAGCCTTTACCCAAACCGGATGATCATGTATGTTGATCTGGAACTTGATATTATGGTCTTCAAGGAAATTGTATATTTTTTCATTCCACTGCACCTGCAGGGTTTGATCCTGGTTGCGCGCCTGGTCGTAATACCCGTATTTCCATAAAATGCCAACGCCTACAAGGTTCTGACGGAGTTGGTAAGCGCTGCGCATGTGGCTGCCGCTGAGAAAACCCAATCCCCCGCTGTAAATCTTCAATGGTTGGTGTACGGCAAATTCCATGGAGAAGTAAGCAATACGACGGCTGTACTGTTCATCAATTGCATAAGGTACATGGTAATGATGAAAATTCATGTAACACTGATTTGTTGAGGACGCAATATAAAATTAAAATCAATACCGCCTTTCATTTGAAAGATAATAATGTGTAAAATATACATATTCGCTTATACACATTTTACAACACGATAGCACTCCATGAGAAGGTTTTAACCCCTGTATGGCATAAATGAATGATACGAAACCGTTTGCGAAAGGCTTACTGCGGATATGGAAGGTATATTTACTGTGGAAAACTTCAGACCCGTAAATACCCGGCAAGCCGGTATTTTTTATTCTTTAACCACGATCTGGTCTTCATTCGTAAGAATGATTTCGGGTTTGTCCTTGAAAAGGATGATGCGACCGGTAATACAAACTTCCTTATCAACATAGTAAACCTCGGGCTTGTTTTTGAAAGCGTTCCGTTTATCGCCAAATATGACAAGCGTAAGCGGAGCATCCGGAAATTTGGCACCTGCATTCAGCAATGTTGGTGCATTCTTACCATTTTCAAAATATTTAGCACCATATATTTTTGTGCAAATCTTTACAGAATCACCGATATGCTTTGCCGCTTCTTCAACTTTAATTTCGATTTGGGCATGTATTGCTGTACCTGCCATAAGTAAACAAAGGCCTGTTAACCATTTTTTCATATTGGCATTATTTGATACAAAGATAAAAAGCCCCTTGAAATAAGCATATAAAATTTACGGATTTTTGTAAAGAATTTTCCTTACTATTCTACGTCCACCTGTTTATGTATCAATGCACCTGCTGTTGCTTCAGGCAGGAATTTACGTTCCTGTACGAGATAACCATTACCGCGTTCGCAAAAATGTACTTTCATATTTTCAATGCTGATGGGATTACCATCCGGGATGTCGGCAATATTACTGTGCATGATTTCGTGTCCGTCAACAATGATGACGAGCCCGCTACCAATAGCTTCCATCTTATTACCCGCAGTAATGAGCATGCCCGTATCTTCACCAAGACCGATACCGATACAGGAAGGGTTACCGGCCACAGCCTGTGCAAGACGGCTGAAACGGCCACGCTTTTCAAAATGACTGTCGAAGATAACATCATCCATAAAGCCCAGCCCTGTTGTAATTTTCACCTCCCCTTTCAGATGCGCTCTTGTAGCATTACCCTCATAGATCATTGTATTACTCATCGCCATGGCACCGGCTGATGTACCTGCAATGACAAACCCTTCCTCATTCTGGTAACGCCGGAGCAGGGTATCCAGAAAAGCCGTTCCGCCAAACGTACTGGACAGGCGCAACTGGTTACCACCACTGAACATCACCCCATCGCAGGTATTGATGCGTTCGAGGAAGCCACTCTCCTGCGCATCAGCCCGGTTGCGGATGTGCATGATACCGATATTGGTACATCCAATACGGCCAAAAGCATCTAAATAATTCTCCCCGACTTCGTATGGAATGGTACTGGCTGTAGTGATCACTTCGATACGCTTGCCCATGCCACCCGTTTCTTCAACGATACGGCGCAGGATACCGAGTTCAAAAAAATTGAGGTTGTTGCGGTAAATTTCTCCTTTCTCCAGATCGGTTCCCTTGTCTTCGGCACCACCGATGGCAATCAACTTTCCTTTGGCAAATTGCATTACTGCTGTTTTGAGTAACCACAAATGTAGTAAAAAACGGTTTTTCACCCGCGTTTTCACTTATACACCAATGTGTATAAGGGTTAGAACACCTGTGCTTTATCCATATATACCGCAACTGCGGCATCCGTATAAAAAAAATGCTGTTCATGTTATGAACAGCGGTACTCCACCATCAAAAGCAATAGATTATACTTTGCGCGTCAGTTTGATCGACATCGTTTTAAACTCTGCACCATTAACCACGACAAACATTTCAATAACCTGGTTATTAAGATCGATAAACCGGAATGTCTGGCGCACAGTCTGGTCATTACCTGTCATGGGATCAACCATTTTACCGGAAAGGTTGATCGTTTTGGTCGCGGCTTCCCAGGTACCCGTAAGTGCCATTGTGCCTGTACCAAAATTATCGATCCATGTGGAGGTAAACAGTTTTTTGGCATTATCAAACCCGAGTGTTGACATCCCTTCAAATGGCATACCCATCATTTCTCCCTTTGCACGCGATAACTGGTAACGGCCACCCATGATCATTTCGTTTTTGGCAACAGCCTTACTCATCGTTGGCGGAGCACCTGGTGCCATCCACATACTCACTTCTTCATTCCACTCCCCATCATACCGGGCCAGCATTTTATGCACTTCACCGGGTGTCATATAACTCATCCACGCCTTCATTTCAGCCTCAGATTGAGCAATGCCCTTCAGGCTGAAACCAGCCAGGAAACAACAGGTCACAATAATTATTCTTTTCATATCAAATATTTTATGAAAACAAAATACCACTTTTTTATATAATTCAATATCCCTCTACCGTAATCCTGGTTTTTTTTTGGTAAACTGGTAGGCATCATACTCCACAAAATCATTTGCCTTAATGGATACCCCTTTAACCGCATTGGCCAACAGGTCGAACCGGGTGACAAAAATGCCGTACTCAATATTGTCATACGTAAGCAACCAACGGCCATTATCCATATACTGCAGCGTTGCTTTCAGGTCGGGATGCGTACCGAATACAACCCGCAACCCTTTATCTGTTGCGGTAATATTGATTGCCCCATACAACTCATTGGTATAGGTACCCGTATAGGCAACCAATGGCAGAGCAGGCTTACCTCTTCCCACACTATCCTTCCAGGCCTGCACCTCTTTTACCTGATCTGCCATACCCTCGTTAAAAGCAGGCAGCATTCTTGTACTCCGGTTCACCCAGGGTACCCCCAGGTAAGCATCCATAACCTGGTAACGCAGCGCCTCAAAAAAGCCCTGGTTATCATTATTGGTAAGAATCGCGATTCCGAGTTTTTCTTCCGGGATAAAGCACACATTACTCACCATACCACCTGCACCACCGGTATGCCAGTAAATTTGCCGTCCATTATAATCGGCTGAAAACACCCCGAGACCATAGCCCCGGAAATGAACGGGGTATACCGCCGATTTACGGCTGCTGGTGATGATGTTAACATCACGTGTATTTTGCAAAACGTCAAAAGGCATAACCTGCCTGCCATTATAACGGCCACTGTCCAACTGAAACATCAGCCAGTGCGACAGGTCTTTAACATTACTGACAATTGACGCTGCGGGTGCGAGATTATCCCATTGGTCGTATGGCACTTCATTTAAAGTATTGGTAAAACTGGTGGTGTAAGGTTTGGCAACATTATTCCTGGTGGCCATACCTGCTGAAACAGCGTAAGTATTGGTCATTTGAAGGGGTACAAGAATCTGATCGGTTATATATTTTTCCCAACTGCTGCCGGATACCTTCGGGATCACTTCACCGGCAGTGAGGAAGCAACTGTTACAATAACCATAGTCCTGCCTGAACACAGTGGAGGGTTTGAGTAAGCGCATCCGCTGCATGATTTGCTGACGGGATAACGTGGTGTTCCAGAAGGTGAAATCGCCCTGAAATGTCCTGGTGCCGATGCGGTGGCTGAGCAGATCCCTTATCGTTACCATACCCGTAGAAACCTTATCGTACAAGCTGTAGGAAGGAAAGTATCTGGTCACCTTATCATCGAGCGACAGTTTACCATTATACGCCAATTGAGCCAGAGCCGTACCCGTAAAAAGTTTAGTATTGCTGGCAATCATAAACAAGGTGTTTTCATCCACCGGCGCCTTACTTACAATATCCTTAACCCCATACCCCTTCATCAGTACAACCTTACCTTCTTTTACCACAACGATGGATAAACCAGGCACCTGCCAGTCGGCCAGTCCCTGTTTGATATAAGCATCAATACTGTCTGTCATAAACGCAGGCTGCTGTGCATGGCAAAAAATCGCCCAACAACTGCATAAGAAAATCGCAATCGCTCTCATGTATATTTGTATTAAGAAATTAGTATCACCTGCGGAGCTAAAACATAGGTATGGAAGAACTGTGCATAACCACATCCTGGTTATGCAAAATCCCTCCGGGAAACGGGTCAGCACCCCTGCCTTTCTGCCACATTACCGCTTACTCAGGCTCTTTGCTTTGAAGCAGGCTTACCCTTTGTCTTTTTCAGTGCACCATCAATCTCCTTACTGAGGTTTTCGAAGGTAGGTTTCCCCTTAAACGCTTCCCCATTGATGAAAAATGCGGGTACATCAATCACGCCCATATTTACCCCTTCCAGCAAATCTTCGCGCACATACCAGCCATAGGTAGAATTAACCAGTTCATCAAGAAATTGCTTCCGGTGAATGCCCGCTTCCTTCGAATGAAGCTTAAGACTGGTAGTACCCAGGTTACGCCGGTTATCAAACAACACATTATGCATTTCCCAGAATTTGCCTTCCTGGGCAGCTACAACAGCCGCTTCACCAGCCTTCATACTGCGCTGGTGTATCTTGGTAAGCGGGAAATGCCGGAAATTGAACCGGATTTTGCCTTCATAGTGTTCAAGCAGTTGCTTTACCACTTCATTTGCCTTTGCACAGGCCTCATTTTCATATTCACCAAACTCCATCAGTGTCACAGGGGCGTCTTTCGACCCTACAAACACATCTTTGGGGGCTATTACTTCAGCCACCACTTTTCCAAATGCCATACTGTACTCCTTTTTTAACTGCTTTTGCAGTCTTTTTTAATAAAACAAAGCCATCCCAAACGGATGGCTTATACAAATTTAGTGCTTTTTTTCCGCATTTACCAGTGGTTCTTCCGTATCATTACGGAAAGCCACCACTTTATCAAAAACATCCACCAATACCGGCCGCCCCTTCTCAATAGTACCGGCAAGTATTTTTTTACTCAGCGAATTGATGATCTCCTTCTGAATCAGCCTTTTGAGTGGTCTGGCGCCAAACTGCGGATCAAATCCATGCTCTGCCAGAAAATCAAGCAGGTAATCGGTAAACGCCAACTGTATACCAGATTGTGCTGTTAATCGCTGCAAATCAGCCAGTTGAATCTTTATGATTCCTTTTATTTCCTCCTTAAGCAGGGGTTGAAACAGGATAATCTCATCCACCCGGTTTAAAAACTCAGGCCGGATGGTTTGCCTTAGTTGCTCCATCACCAGTACTTTGGTGCGCTCTACCACAGTATCCTTATTCGCGGCATTTACATCTTCAAACTGCTCCTGGATGATGCCACTGCCAAGATTACTGGTCATGATGATGATCGTATTCTTAAAATTAACCACCCGCCCCTTATTATCCGTCAACCGGCCATCATCCAGCACCTGCAGCAACACATTCCATACATCCGGATGCGCCTTTTCGATCTCATCCAGCAAAACCACACTATAAGGCTTTCGGCGCACAGACTCGGTTAACTGTCCACCCTCATCATAGCCCACATAACCGGGAGGGGCACCTACAAGGCGGCTTACCGTATGCTTCTCCTGGTATTCGCTCATATCGATCCGCGTCATCATGCTTTCATCATCAAAAAGATATGCGGCAAGCGCCTTGGCAAGTTCCGTTTTACCCACACCGGTAGTACCAAGAAAAATAAAAGAACCGATGGGCTTTTTGGGATCCTGTAATCCCGCCCGGCTGCGACGGATGGCATCAGCCACCGCGGTTATCGCCTCTTCCTGCCCAACCACCCGCTCATGAAGATGGTCTTCAAGATGAAGCAATTTTTCCCGTTCACCCTGCAACATCCGGGCTACCGGTATCCCGGTGGCACGGGCTACATTCTCCGCTATATTCTCAGCATCTACTTCCTCTTTCAGCAAACGCTTTTCACTCAATTGACCGAGTTCAGCCGCAAAAGTCTCGATAAGCGCCTCCTGTGTCTTTATTTTCCCGTAACGGATCTCCGCAACTTTACCATAATCGCCATTGCGTTCTGCCTGGTCAGCCTCCTGCTTCAACCGCTCCACCAGCGCCTTCGCCTCCTGTACTTTTTCCACAACCTCTTTTTCTTCCTGCCATTTGGCCCTGAACGTATCGCGCTCCACTACCAGGTTGGCAATTTCAGTATTCAGGTCTTTCAGCTTCACTTCATCATTCTCCCGCTTAATCGCTTCCCGCTCAATTTCCAACTGCCTGATCTGTCTTTCCAATTTATCCAGTTCCTCGGGCATACTGTTCATCTCCAGCCGCAGCTTGGCCGCACTCTCATCAATCAGGTCGATGGCCTTATCGGGTAAAAAACGATCACTGATATACCGGGCAGATAATTCCACAGCCGCAATAATCGCCTCATCTTTTATCCGCACATGGTGGTAGGTCTCATAGCGGTCTTTCAACCCCCGGAGAATTGAAATGGCATCTTCAGGTGAAGGTTCCTCAATCATCACTTTCTGGAAACGTCGCTCTAAAGCTTTATCCTTTTCAAAATACTTCTGGTATTCATTTAATGTTGTTGCCCCGATGGCCCGAAGATCGCCACGCGCTAGTGCAGGTTTCAGAATATTGGCAGCATCCATACTGCCCTCTCCCCCACCCGCACCTACGAGTGTGTGAATTTCGTCGATAAAAAGCAGCAATTCACCATCGCTGCCACTAACCTCCTTAACCACACTTTTCAGCCTTTCTTCAAATTCGCCTTTGTATTTGGCACCGGCAATCAGTTGACCCATATCCAGTGCATAGATGATCTTTGATTTCAGGTTTTCCGGTACATCACCATTAATGATGCGCATAGCTAATCCTTCTGCAATGGCCGTTTTACCCACACCGGGCTCCCCTACCAGTATAGGATTATTTTTACTCCTGCGCGACAGGATATGCAGTGTTCGCCTGATTTCTTCATCACGGCCGATCACCGGATCCAGCTTGCCCGCCCTTGCCATCTCGTTGAGGTTGCGCGCATACTTGTTCAGCGCATTAAACTGGCTTTCTCCCGTTTGCGATTTGATCGCATCCCCTTTACGCAACTCCTTAATGGCAGCCGTCAACCCATTTTCCGTCAGCCCGGCATCCTTCAGCAATTTTGCGGTATTATCATTCCCCGTTACCAGTGCCAGCAACAGGTGCTCAATACTGATAAACTCATCGCCAAATGCTTTGAGCAGCGTACCCGCCTTCAGCATGGCCGCATTCATCCCGCGACCCACCATTTGCGGTGGCTCCGAACCCTGTGTTTTGGGTAAATGTGCAAGGCTTTCAGTCAACTTATGCTGCACAAAACTGGTGTTTACATTATTCTTTTTCAGCAAATACAATACTGGCGAGTCTTCGTCATCCAGCAACGCTTTAAGCAGGTGTTCTGTTTCAATGGTGGTCTGCTGATTATTATACGCTGCCTGCTGACTGGCTGCAATCGCTTCCTGTGCCTTGATGGTATAGTTATTAAGATTCATGGCTAAAATGTTTTATACTTTTACCGCGTCATCCATTGGTTCTTCGCAGTTTTAAACCCCTGCGACAAATTCCAATCCAACAAAGTCAATCATGTAATTATGGCATACTTTATTCATTTCATCTGCCGGAAATGCAGTCCAGCAGCGATTTTCCTGCTATTTTGTCTGAATAGCCGGGCGCAGCAATCAACCGACCGCATCGACCAGTGGTTGCAAACCAACCTCCAGGCATTGGGCGGGCGCGCAGTCCTCACCCTCTGGAAAGACGGAAAAACCGTGTACCAGCACGCGGTAAACGAACTCAGCCGCCGCCAGAAAACAATAACCAAAATCGTTGCGCGCCGAAAAGGCAAAGACGCCGGCGAACTGCTTGAAGACTTTGATCCGGATACCCGGCAGCGCATCGCCAGTTGCAGCAAATGGCTCAGCGCAGCACTCGTGATGACATTTGTTGATGAGGGCAAACTCTCCCTCAACGATACCATTGGAAAATTTCTGCCGGTAATGCGTGCAAATGGCAAAGGCAGGATCACCATCCGGCAATGCCTCAGCCACCTCACCGGCATACAGTCGGGCAACCTCAAAACGGGTATTGACGAAATGAGTAAGGTTCCCGATATGGAGGCTGCCATCAGCCTTATTGCAGCCATGCCTATGGAAGGCGAACCCGGCAAGGTATTCCGCTACAGTAATGCGGGACTGCAAATAGCGGCAGCCGTTCTCGAAGTCATCAGCGGTAAAGATTTTGAAACCCTTTTTGCCCAACGCATAGCCCAACCCTGTGGCATGACCAATACCGATTTCGGCAAAACAAAAGTACCCCTTGCAGCCGGTGGTGCCTGGAGTACCCCCAATGATTATATTCGTTTCCTCGCCATGATCCTCAACAATGGCAACTGCAATGGCAAAACCATACTCAGTCCCAACAGTATCATAGCTATGCAGCAGCATTATACAAAGGATGCCACCATCGCCTATTCACCCGCAGAAGCGGGCAACTGGGGTTATGGTTTGGGGGAGTGGGTAATGGAAGACGCCAATGGCCGCAGCGATGCGGTAAGCAGCCCGGGATTGTTTGGCAGTTTCCCCTGGGTGGACAATAGAAGAGGATATGCCGGTTTCCTTTTTGTATTCAATATAAAAAGCAAAAACCGGAACGAGCGGTACCGCAGCCTGAAACAATTGTGCGATGAGATCATCCCGGGCTTATAAATCATTCCCCTGCGGATAAACAAATATAGTTTTGCCGTTATCCTGCTATTACCAGGGAAGCGCTTAATTTGCAGTATGTCCACCGCCAAACATACGGCATTGATCAAATCTATGGCTGCCAGCCTCGGTTTCGACTACTGTGGTATTGCCCGGGCCGTTCCGCTCGATGATGATGCCCGACGTCTGGAACAGTGGCTCAACGGCAACCACCACGGTACCATGCACTATATGGCCAATCATTTTGACCTTCGCATCAATCCGCAAAAGCTTGTTCCCGGTGCACGCTCCGTCATTACCCTGCTCAAAAATTATTTTCCGGCAGTACAGACACCCCCGGGGCAGGAGATCAGGATTTCAAAATATGCCTGGGGAGAAGATTACCATGAAGTGATCCGTACGGCATTGAAGGTCTTTCTAACAGGGATAAGGAAAGATATTGGCGAAGTGGCCGGACGGGGATTTGTAGACAGCGCCCCGGTACTCGAAAGAAGCTGGGCCCAGCGCAGCGGACTGGGATGGATTGGCAAAAACGGTAACCTGATCAATAAGACACAGGGGTCTTTCTTTTTTATCGCCACGCTTATCACCGACCTCGTACTGGATTATGATGATGCATTTAACAAAGATTATTGCGGCTCCTGTACCCGCTGTATCGATCATTGCCCTACTGAAGCCATACTACCCGGCAAAGTAATCGATGGCAGTAAGTGCATCAGCTATTTCACCATCGAACTGAAAGATACACTGATCCCCGACAAGATGAAGGGCCGTTTTGACAACTGGATGTTTGGCTGCGATACCTGCCAGGACGTTTGTCCGTGGAACCGTTTCAGCCAACCTCACCAGGAAGCTGCCTTTACGCCCATTCCCGAAATACTCAACATGACTACGGGCGATTGGGAACAACTCACTGAGGAACAATTTTCTAAAACATTTGCCCGGTCACCATTAAAGCGGAGTAAATACGAAGGCATACGGCGCAACATCAGGTTCCTTAATAGAGGTGAGCAATAAAAAGCCGTATGTGTACCGGGTGGCTCAGGAAGGCCTATAGCCGTATCCCCACGCGTAACATGATCCTGCTCAACCGGTAATCTTCCCGGAAACGGATACGGGGCAGTACATCAAGAGTGGTTAGCTCACGCCGGATGGTGTATGCTTTCAGGGAATTGCCCAACGTAAAAATAATAGCCTCATTCTTTTTGCCCGCCCGCAGTGTATAGCCGATTCCCCCATCAAGGTACAGACCCGGGGCAGGGCTTCTTTCCTTAAGGTAAGAAGCATCCGGTGTTTCCTTTACCGGAAAATGCACACCCCCGTCGGTATAAACAAAGAAATTGCGGATGGCATACTTAAGGTCAATAAATACAGGCACGGAACGACGGGATTGCCAGTCGTATCCGATGCCTGCACCTACAAACCACTTCCCCATCATAATGCCATTAACACTTTGTACCGAATAGCTTCCGGGAATATCCTTACCAAAAACGAGTCCCCCGGTAAGGAACGAATTAAAAACGGGCTTCGTGTTTTTTTGTGCAGACACAAAAAGGTTAGCCAGTATTATAAATGATATGACGAGAAAGCTTTTTTTCATGACTATAAGTTTACAGGAATTTTGGAAAGCAACCGCATAGACCCGGGATTACTGTACGAGTATTGATACAAACCGTCTTTAGCCACCACCAGCGCAATACTGTTGTATGCGATGATATCATAGGGATCATTCACGGCCAGTTGCCCTACCTGCAGCAACGCATTTGGATCTGCGGCATTAAATACCCGGATACCCGATGTACCATCACAGACAAAAAGTAACTGCCCGTCTTTACTCAGGCCGCCGGGGTTGGTAAGCGGGTATGTCCGCAGCAATTGCGGTGCCTGTACATTATTGATATTGAGTACATCTAATTGGTTTGAATTACCCGTACACATATTGCCGCTCCGGAGCGTAACATAAGCATATTGGTTATCGGCAATCACCGGATCACAGGCTGTCGCATGGCTGAACTGTCCCAGCCGTACCGGGCTGGCCGGATTCTGCAGACCATAGATAAACATACCGTTGGTTGACCCGATGAATAATTTATCCCGGAAAGGATAAATGGTTTCAATACCCCAACCCAACTGGATTTCGTTATCCACCTTCAATACCGGACTGGCATTGGTATTGATTGCCCTGAGCGAATGAGAAGAAACCGTGTAGAGATAATCGTTTACCAGGGCGAAACGGGCCAATGAACCATTGATGCCAACCGGTGCCAGCGCAGGGCTGCCATTCTTATTGAGGCCAAGGGCATCATTGCTTACACCCTGCGAACTTAAACTGAGCGGTGTAAAAGGGTTGCCATCGCAATCTACTTTTACCACTTCTTCCTTACGCACCCAGTTGCAGATCACCATATTGGAGTCCGGGTTAAAGTTGGTATAGTAACGTTCCGGGAAAACATAGTTGACGATTTCCTTCACCCGCACCTGGGCTGCATTGGTGATGTCAAGCACCACAAGATCAGTATAGAGATCGGCATACAGCAGGTTGCCCTTTACGGCAATATCAACATTTCCCGGCAGGTCAATAAAGGCAATATTTCTGGGGGCTGCAGGATTAGTATTATCGATTACGTGTATCCCCCTGTTCAGGTCGTTGAGGTAAATATAGTTACCCCTGATGGTAAGTTTACCCGGTTCTGTAACAGCCCGGGGGGCATTACTGCGGATATTATCCCGCACCTGTTGTTTGGTTTTATATTCAGGCGCATAATACACATAGGTATAACTCCCCGTACAGGTTTCCTTTACACAGCCCTGCAGTAAAAATAAACCGGCGGCCAGCACCAGCGTCAGTTGGCGGATGATACTCGTTTTCATTGTTTGATTTTATGAATTGACAATCGTCATTCTATTTACGTTGCACTTTCCGGAAAATATTACGCAGCGGCATTTCCCCATACAGCAACACCGAAAAGGGATGCTGCCGGTCTGCCTGTTTGTTTACACCGGAAAAAAATGCATAGGTACCCCTTGTGCCCAATGTGAAGGCAGGCCAGCGTATGCCAAACCCTGCTGTTGTACCCAGGTTCCAGCGGTTGAGTACAGAATTGGCCGGATAAAAACTGCCGTTGTCGTAGTTCTCCAGTAATGTGTTGGAAGAAAGTAAATATGCAGGTACCAGGCCGGCTTCCGCAAAGTATCTGGTCATTCCTTTCTTGTTGAGGTTATATTGTACGGTTAAAGGCAGTCCGATGTAACCGAAATGAACTTTACTCGTATTGTTGCCACCACTTTTGTAGTAATAATCAGCGTTAACACCCAATCCGTTTACCACTGAGAAGGTCGCTGAGTCAATACGCTGCCCGGTATTCAGTACCGCAGCATAGCGCTGGTACTGCAATCCTGTTTGTACAACCCAGCGCCGGCCGAATAAACGCGCCCAATACACCCCGGCAGAAAATGCTGTACCTGCCTCCCATCCCCGGCCTGAGCTTACCCTTACCGGACTGACTGGCCCAACCGGCGGTGATCCGGATATTGATGTGGACCGGGATTTGCTTGCGTCAGCACTTCTGGATATGGAAGATAAACCCATACCCAGTGTTATACCCATTGTCCATGGCCTGGATCGTTTTTCCCGGGTGGTGACAGCCGTATTATTACCGAAAAGTGCCGGCGGCTCTTTATGGCTGGTATCTGCCTTAACCGTTGCAGCAATGATTTCGGGCTTAGCCCTTACCACCGGAACCATGGTTTCTGCCGGCAGTTCGGGCTGTACAATTACCCGCGTATTATCGGTTGTTGTTTCCTCCCCTTCGCCTGCATCGGAAGAGGCCGTTGGTGCCGCTATAGCAACAGTGGTTCTCGCAGCCTGCTTAACCCGCAGCCCCGGTTGTTTACGCACCCATTGATTCAACCTGTTTTTATGATCAGCAGCAACACCGATCATGCCACTTGCTACCGGTACAAAAGTTGAGGCCGGGCGGGTGGGCAAGGCCAAAACACCCGGATGTACCGGTATGTTTACCCCCCTGGTTGCCATTGCTGCCGTACTATCGGCGGTTACCTGCCTCACTGCTGCCTTTACCAGCTTTTCCGGTTGGAGGGCAACCATAGCCTGGCCATACTGGTGCCGGTTAACCAATAGCAATGTACCTGTACCCGGCACCAGCAACAAGGCCAGAAGGAATAATAGCCGCCGCCTTCCCGACTGCGCCGGCAAACCTGCGGCCACCTTATCCCATACCGCGTCAGATGGCGTGAAACTGAGTCCGTCTAATTTTTCCTGCACCCTTTGCTCAAATTCACTATTGTACATACGATTGCAGTTTATGATCTGAATGATATTTTCTTACCCAGGTAACCAGCAATGCCCTGGCCCTGGCATATTGTGAGCGCGATGTACCCTCGCTGATACCCAGCATGGTTCCAATTTCAACATGGGTATAGCCCTCTACTGCATGCAGGTTGAAAATGGTTTGGTAACCGGTTGGCAACTGCCGGATCAGTGCGGCCAGTTCCTTTGCCCCCATCATCACCTCAGGATTATCGTCTGACACCGGATGCAATTCGGTGCCATTGTAGGCCAGTTCTTCCTGGTAACGCGCATTGCGCTTTAAAAAATTCAGGGCTGTATTGACCATGATGCGCCGTATCCACGCCCCCAGCTCGCCATCGGCTTTATACTGGTGTAAATGCTGGAATACCTTGATAAACCCTTCCTGCAAAACATCCTCTGCATCAGCCATTGATTTGGTATACCGGTAGCAAACCCCAAGCATCGTTTCCGCAAACAGCCCATAGAGCCGCTTCTGCGAAGCACGGTTTTGCCGTAAACACTCCTGTACCAATACCTGATGGTGATTCATTCGCCTTTGTTACGCTGGATTGACACCCCTATTTCACCAACCGTTGCACGTACTCTGCAAAATTTCTGCTATTTTAGGGGATGAATCCAGCGATTGCACGTTTATATACCATTGCCCAACAAACGCACCGCCTCATCATCGGACTCATGAGCGGCACTTCGGTTGACGGTCTTGATGTAGCCCTTTGCCGCATCAGTGGCCATGGGTTTGCTACCACACTCGAATTGCTTCAATTTGAAACCGTTGCCTACGATGCCGGCTTCAAAGCCGAAATACAGTCGGTATTTTCCAAGAAACAAGTGGATCTCGAAAAGCTTACCCTGCTCAATCCCTGGGTAGCTTGCAGACATGCAGCCATCATTAATGATTGCCTGCTGCGCTGGGGTATTCCCAACAATAGCGTGGATATCATCGCCAGTCATGGGCAAACCATTTACCATGCGCCGAAAAGCCTCCACCACCTGCCCGGCTTTGGGAATGCCACACTGCAAATCGGCGACGGGGATCACCTGGCGATGGCTACCGGCATCACCACCATCAGCGATTTCCGGCAAAAACACATCGCTGCGGGCGGAGAAGGTGCTCCACTGGCAGGGTACGGCGACCTGCTCCTGTTTGGCAAGCCGGGAGAAGACCGCGTATTACTCAACATTGGGGGTATTGCCAATTTTACTTACCTGCCCGGCACTGGTGGTGAACAACTCTTCTGCTCCGATACCGGCCCCGGCAATACGATCATGGATGCATATATACAGCAACAGTTTCCCGGACAGTATTACGATAAAGACGCCACGGTAGCCGGAACAGGCACTGCAAATGAAGCACTGCTGACCGAATTAAAAGACAATGCCTTCTTCGGGGCCGCTTTTCCCAAAACCACCGGTCCGGAACTGTTTAACCTTTCCTACCTCAACGAAGCCAAAGGGCGCAGTAATACCACTACCCTTTCTGCAGCAGATACGATGGCCACCCTTTGCCGTTTCAGTGCCGACACTATTGTTCAGGCCATGCTGCGCTGTTTTGGCGAACAAAAAAAACTCCGCGTTTACTCAAGCGGCGGGGGGATGCACAATCCTTTACTGATGACATATATCAAAACACAACTGCCCCTGCTTGAGTTTGAAACCACCGATGTACTGCACATTAATCCCGATGCCAAAGAAGCTGTACTCTTTGCCATACTTGCCAATGAATGTATCTGCGGAAACAGTACTGAAACCCGCAACAGCAATAAGGGATTGATAGGTGTACAGATGGGGAAGATCAGCTTACCGGCATAAATCAGGCTTTACCTGTACCGGTAACCCTGTAAAGCGCTGAAAAAGAAAAACAATTCAATGGAAGGTATTGCGGGCATTATTCACCCGTAGCCATATTATCCGTAACCGTCTCATTAACACGGCCGGCACCAATATACTTTTTGCTGTAGTAAGGATCACTGAGACTGCTGATGGTAACCCCGCTATGACAACTGGAATGGGTGAAATAACCATTGCCCAGGTAAACACCTACATGGCTGATGCCCCCCCGGGTGTTGAAGAAAACGAGGTCTCCTTCCAGCAAATCTTCCCGATCTATCCGTTGGGTGATCCGGTATTGCTCCCTTGCTGTACGGGGCAGGGTTAATCCATATACCTCATTCAGCAAGTGACCGGTATAAGCGCTGCAATCAACGCCTTTTTTGGTGGTGCCGCCATAACGGTAACGCACCGACCACCAGTCTTCGATAAAATTAAATAAGGAAAAATTACGCACCATTTCCACTTCAATATCCATCAGCATGGCATATTTGAATTGAAGGGGCGTACACGCTTCTATGGCCGCTGCTGCTTCGGGCGGAGCGGGTTTGGGTGCAATTGCGGAGGATGCACTAACCGGTACTGTACGATCTTGTACAGCCTGTACAGTATTACGCTTGATGGCAATGCCCTCAATAAATTTGGGTTGGGATTTGGCACCGATCCTCATTAAATTAATTGAGGTTTGGGCCTTAGCGGATATTGTTGTTCCTGAAAGTATGCCAACGGCAACAGCAACAAAAAATAAGCTCTTCATACGTAAAACGGGGGTTTTAAACGTATGCACGACACTTAATCTTATGTTCTCTGGTCGTCTCTGTTTCTTTACTTGTACTGTTCTATCTTACCCTGGCTATGCGTCTTTGTCCTACAAACAAATGATAAATAAATTTTTCTAATGCTGCGCAAAGGTAAGTTTGAAAGTTCACAAATGCAACTCCTTGTCAAAGAAATATGTATAAATCATTAATTATCAGTTCAATATAACCCCGATTTCATACAAGTACCATCGGTCTGCGATGTCCGTATACTGCGGGTCATGGGTGGTAAAGCGGTGAGCAGACAAAACAATACAATGTTTTATTTTTGCCGGATGACAACGATGATCACTGCCATCATTACACAATTTGAAAAGCTCCAGCACGGTGATTGCTGGACGGGGCTGAACTTTGAAGATGTACTGCACAATGTTGACCATACCCATGCTGTCCGGAAGCCACCCCGGGGAGGTAACAGTATCTGGCAACTGGTCAACCACCTGGTGTACTGGCGAACGGTAACCATCATACGCCTGAGCGGCAGTCTTGACGAACCGGGGTTCGAAGATTTTTCCCTGCCCGAAAACACAGACAAGACAGCATGGCGTAAAAGCCAGGCAGATTTTGAGCAGGTCTATCACCAACTGTGTAAAGCCATCCTTGATTTCGACATCCGGCAACTCCATACCCCTTCTCCCCGGCCGGAACAGACATATTACGACCTCCTCACCGGTTGTCTGCAACATGACACCTATCACCAGGGACAAATCGTACTGCTGAAAAAATGGTTGATAAAATAACGGGCTGCCCGGCAAAAGCGTACTGACCTATGCCGTTAGCAGGCTGCAACCCCGCAGATCGCTGCTGTCGGTACGCCCCAAAACTTCAAAACTGCCATCGGGATAAAGCCTGCCGATATCATCCGTTGCAATAAAACTGCAGGAATAAAGATTAGCCAGGTCAATTACATTGATCAGGCCCGTAGCAGGTGCTTTGGCATAGTCGCCCAGGATGGACAGTGCATGCGGGTCATCTTCATCGCGGAGTACAACCTTCATCCAGGGCGGGCAATGAAAAAAGCCATTCCCTTTTGAATACGCCTGCGACAGTAACTCCGTCATACCGTACTCCGCATGAATGGTTGGTACGCCCAGCCGCCTGCTCAACTGCTGGTGCAGATCAGCACGGATAAGTTCGGCACGCCGCCCCTTCATGCCACCGGTTTCCATCACCACCGTATGCTGCAATTCAAGCGCAAACTGATCCGCAAAATCAAGCAGGGCGAAGGTAACACCCAGCAACAATGTGGGTTGCCGCAGCAATTCGTTGTGCAGCAGGGTTTTGTACAGTTGCGCATAGTCGTCTAAGTAAAAGCCGCTCTGCGGATGTCCGCTGCTCACAATCAGTTCATTGGCCATCCACACCAGCGATGCATTGTCCCTCTCCATATACGAAGGCAGCAGGGCAAGGATACACCAGTCCTGCGGAAGGCCATATCCTTTGCGGAAACCACGTTGTATACTTTCGCGGTAAAGCAACAGATCCCGAACGAGGTGACGGCTGTTGACGGTTGTGGTGGTGCCGCTGCTTTCAAATACTGCAGCAGGCTCAAAATCAGTCGTCGTAATGCGGTGCGTTTTAAAAAAGGATACCGGCAGAAAGGGGATCATACCCAGGTGCTGCACGGCATCGGGCCGGGTACCCATCAGGTCGCAGTAACGGCGGTAAACAGGGTTGTTGTGGTATTGAAACAGAAACACATCGATAGCCAATGTGGTAAAATGTGCAGGTGCAGCGGCGAAAATTTTATCCCGGGGGTCTGTATTTTTAACAGGAAGATTCAATTTCTATCGTTACATTTGATAAACAATACACAAAGATGCGCAAGATTATGGTATTTGCGGCTGCCTGTTTATTTTTAGCCGCATGTAAAAAAGATAAATTCACCACTGCTCCGCAGATTAAATACAAATCGATCAGCCCTACCAGCGTATCGTCTGGTGTGGTGGGTGCAGCCCCCCCCGTGCTTACCTTAAGCATTACCGATTCCGAGGGCGACCTTGGGCGTAAGGCAGGGAAAGACACTTCATGGATCTATATAAAATCCCTGCTCAACAACAAACTCGATTCATTCCTGTTTCCGGATATTGAACTGGCCGGTAAGAAAAACTTCCAGGCAGATGTACTGGTCAACCTGCCCTTGTATTGCAAACCCCGTCCGGGCGGTGTCCGTCATGTAGATACGCTGTTTTATGATGTATATGTGAAAGATTTTGCTGAAAACAAAAGCAATACTATACGTACAGAAAATGGCGTGTTGTTTACCTGCCAGTAATGCGGGCGGTTCGTTTATTTTTCCATTATTCTTTTTTTGCAGCCACCTGTGCTGTATCACTCTGTTTCGAGACGGTATTGATTTGCCGTCTGCCGCACAACAGTTGGTTATACGGACTGGTATTTGGCGCCACGCTCTGCAGTTATAACACACACTGGCTGCTCGGCCGCCTTTTTTTGCAAACCCCGGCAGTCCCGCAATCCTCATGGTGGCGGCTGGGACGCGGATACCTTATCGTCATACTAGCCGGTTTCATCCTCACTGCCTGGTGTCTTTTGCATACCCCGGCTCTGTTGTGGATACTGATACCCGCCATTGCGGGCACCGCCCTGTATTCACTTCCCCTGCTACCCATACGCCGTCTGCTGCCCCTCCGCAACCTCGGTGTGGTCAAAACAATTTTACTCGCCGCAACCTGGACTTATGTAACGGCTTTCCTGCCCTTAGCCGCGGGGAACCGGCCCGACCAGGCAAACACGCTGCTGTTCCTGTTGCAACGCTTTTGTTTTATGCTGCAGCTCTGCCTCATCTTCGACCTCCGCGATACCCGTATCGACCAGGAACATGGCCTGCACAGTCTTGCCACTGATATTACCCGTGGCTGGACAAACACCATCTTTTATACAAGCCTGCTGGTCTGCCCGGGCTGTAGTGCCTTACTCACATATACCGGATACGCTCCCGGACATTTTTTCATGACTACCCTGCTCACTGCTGCAGCCGTATTCATTTGCTATCATATGGCGAAGCAGCAAAGGGGTTATTGGTTTTATTACCTTGGTGTGGATGGGCTGATGATTATTTCGGCATTGCTGAGCTTTTTGGCCGGGATTTAGTTAATTTAGGCACTTCAATTACAGATAAACATATTTTATGGCAAAAGAAAAAGCGAAAAAGGCGAAAAGCATCATCACCGAAAAATCTTACGAATTTTTACGCCGGTATATCAACACACCCTCTCCCACAGGTTTTGAAAGTGGGGGACAAAAATGCTGGCTCGAATACATCAAACCCTATACAGACAGTTTTTTCACCGACCCCTATGGCTCTGCCGCAGCAGTCATCAACCCTACGGCTGCATTTAAAGTAGTTATCGAAGCCCATGCAGATGAAATCAGTTGGTTTGTCAATTATATTTCGGCAGAAGGCTTGATTTACCTGAAAAGGAATGGCGGTGTAGATCATCAGGTAGCTCCTGCAAAGCGTGTATGGATACATGGCAAAAAAGGACCCGTAAAAGCCGTATTTGGCTGGCCTGCCATACATACCCGGCTGAGCAATACGGATGCGAAGGAACCCCAGCCCAGGGTAGACAACCTCTTTCTGGATTGCGGCGCGCGAAGCAAAAAAGAAGTGCAGGATCTTGGTGTACATATCGGCGCGGTAGCCACCTATGAGGAAGGTTATGAAGAACTGGCTTACGACTACCTCATCGGTCGTGCATTCGACAACCGGATTGGCGGCTTTATGATTGCAGAAGTAGCCCGTCTCCTGCACGAAAATAAAAAGAAACTACCCTTTGGTCTCTATATCGTTAATGCCGTACAGGAAGAAGTGGGTCTGCGCGGCGCTGAAATGATGGCCAGGCGCATTAAACCTGATGTAGCCATAGTAACGGATGTTACGCACGACACCACCACCCCCATGATCAATAAAATGATTGAGGGCGATTGTGCCTGTGGCAAAGGGCCTTCCCTCGCCTATGGCCCGGCAGTACACAACAAACTGCTCGATCTGGTGCAGCATACGGCAGAAAAGCATAAAATTCCCGTGCAACTGCGCGCTGTAAGCCGCAGCACAGGTACCGATACGGATTCCTTTGCTTATGCCAATGATGGTTGCCCGTCGGTACTCATCTCCATTCCCCTGCGCTATATGCATACCACTGTAGAGATGCTGCACCGCAGGGATGTGGAAGAAACCGTCAGGCTGATGTACGAAACCCTGCTGGCGCTTACGCCAAAAACAAACCTGAGCTATTTTTAAAATCAGGGTTAAACAAAGCAAATAGCAGTAAGCCGCAGGTATCGGGGCAATAACAACGAGTACAATGTATACATAAAAAGTGTCCAATGAACCGATCATTACTAATGGTCATAGCCCTCATCATCCTTGCTTCCTGCAGGAATGCCCCGGTGATTGACCAGGCAGGCTTTTGTACAGATGGCGGAGATGGCAGCTATCTTGTTTCCGAAATGATATTTACCACTACGTCAAAAAAAAGCCAGGGTGGCAGTACCATGCGGAGTGGGTATACCACCCAATACCTCTATTCGGTGAACATTGCCAATGGAGAAACCCTTAAGCGGATCAAAATCGGCGATTTCAAAGCCCGGGTCGATTATCTTGGCATGGCGGGTGGTAAGGCATGGTTTTTCAGTTACGATCCTGCACTCAGCATACACAGCCGTGATCCGAAATCCCTTGCCATCATCAACAACAGCCGCAATATCATGGAGCGAAACCCGTCATTGAGTACCGGTATTGCTGAAATGGCTTATGAACATGGCATCGACAGTTCAGGACGCTTTATCGTGATCACGTCAAAAGACGGCTACCAATACCTGCTCGATCCCGTTTCGCTCCGGACCACAAAAGCAGGCGCGAATGAACACCGCCGCTTCTACGCCATCAAAAGAAAAAGCTATGCCGGCAATTTCCCACTCAACGACTCCCTTGAAATCAGCTTTGATGGATCAGGCTCACCCAGGCGTACATTAAGGGTGATGAAGAAAAGATTCGACCAGTCAAGTTACCAGTTTTACAACCGCCCCAATGCCCGGCGCGAACCCAACCGGAATTTGTACTATAAAAATACGGGCAGCACGGAATACCCGGACATCAGTTTTATCGACCCTGAGTTTATGGCAGACAACAACAGCTCCTGCGGGGAAAACAACCGCAATCCGCTGCTGCACGGTGAGCATACAATCTATTTATTGTCTAAGTCCATACTGGGACAGGATTACAATTGGATCATCTCTGCCATCGACATCAGTTATGCCGGTGCACCTGTCGTACGCTGGCGATACGAAATTGATCGCCAGAAAGATACCAGGGCCCACGACAGGGAGCTGGTTGATGCCAGTATTACCGGCAAGTATATGGTCTTTGCTTTTAAAAATACCCTGCTGGCGCTGGATCTGGCAACAGGTAAACTACAGTGGCAAAAAGAAAACTGAGGAATAGAACTGAGAAACGGGATTTGAGACACAGGATGTGAGAAGCAAGACCTGAGCAGTAAGACTGGAGATGCCGGGTACCGCATACCAGGTACTGTTCCTTCCTGCTACTGATAATGCTGCTGCAATATACCCCTAAAGTTGTACCTTGCAGCCTCAATGAAAAAGAACAATTATATTGAACTGACCATTGCCATTTTTCTCTCTGTACTGGCGTTCTTCCTGTTGCTCATCGTCATTTATTTTATCCTCAAATATTTCATTGCGGGTGTCAATATGATTCCCGGTGTACTCAACGCTTTTACCTTCAGCATCCTCTCCCTTCCTGCTTTTATCCTGTTCAGTGTGTACGCCATTTTTTTCCGCCGTACCAGGCTGCACACTTCTGCTGTGGTAAGGATGATTTCATGGGGTTTACTCGGACTGGCTTTAGCAGCTATTGCCATCGTCTATACGATGGATTGCATTACCTTTTTCAGTACCGGCAATCCGGAGGTTACCGATTATCATTGTTACAGCCGGTATTTTATGGTACCCGGCATCAGCCTTTTGTTTGGTATAGCCACTTTACAGGCGCTCTCCACCGAAAAAGAGAAGGACTGGATGGAACGCAACAGTGCAAAAACGGATATACAGCAGCAGGATTACCAGTAGCAGATATCTGAAAGCAACCGGTTTTGTCCTGTGTCTGAAATCTCACCCCTCAGGTCTCAAATCACCCGCATGTATTCTTTCAAAAAAAGCTGTATGCCCATATGGTGATACGCACGGTTATGCTGGTAATAACTCCGGGCATAGCGGAGAAAAAACTTACCCGCCCTGATGCCCACACCCGCTGAAAATCCGTTAAGCCCATTGGGCGCATTACTGAGTTTCAATTCTGCCCGGCGCAGGTGATTGTAAGCAGCCGTAAATTCCAGATTTGCACCTGCCCGGTATTGTACAGCAGCAATAAAATGGCGGAAAAGTTTATCCGCAGTAAACGATCCGCCCCCATTGCTGCCTGTAAACGGATTGCTGTCAAACGTTGTATCGTTGTACCGGATATCAAACTGGTGGAGGTGGTGTGCCGTAACGGAAAAAACCAGTGGCAGCTTTCGCAGTGTTTTTGAAAACCCGAGTTGTACATCAAAAGGCAGGTCCTCTTTTTCCTGACTGAATCCCTTCAGTTGCACCCCCATATTTTTGGCCACAAAACCAAGCCGCCATTGCCTTTGCACATTTGTATACGTAACGCCAAAGTCTGCGGCAATACCACTGCTGGTGTACTGCCCATAGGCCGAATGCAGGTATTTGAGTACCAGTCCATACCGCCATTCTTCCCCATAGCTTTGCGCTGCGGCGACCTGCAATACATAATCCGCCGGCCGGAAAGTACCCAGTATATTACCGGCGGCATCCGTTTCCGTTGTTTTGCCATAGTTGAAATAATAGATACCCCCGGCAAAACTGGTATTGAGCTTTGCGGAATGGTGTACACCCATCGCATGCGTAATCAATGTCCCCGAAAAAAAGGCATTGAACGAAGTACTGAACGCACTGTGCATACTATCATTCAGCAAAGCAGGGTTGGCAAAGGCAAGACTTGCATCATTGCCCGGCTGGGTAATATTGATATTGCCGAGGGCTGTTAGTTGCGGGGAATGCGCAAGGTTGACAAATGAAAAAACACTGTTGCTCCCGATCGTTTGCGCCGGTGCGGTAAAAGGCAGGAGCAGCAGGAAGAGAAACATATTTCGCACCGCATAAAGATAAGCCATGCCACGGTATCCACATCACCTGTTTTACCGGCCAATGCGTTGCAAACCGGCTGCAAAAGATACCGGTTGAAAACCGATCAACTTAATGGCCTTATCAATCACAAAGCCTGTACGGCGTGGCCGTTGTGCAGGTTGTGTAAAATTGCCGGCGGTGGTACGTTCAATCAGTAAGCGATCCAATGCATAAAAATCGGCTACTGCCAATGCCATCTGGTAAGGTGTAAGTACTTCTGCCCCCGAAAGGTGAAAGAGGCCTGTTGCCCGTTGCTCCACCAGTTGCAGAATTCCCTGTGCAAGATCCTGTACCGAAGTGGGGGTACGCCATTGATCATCCACCACTTTTATCCGTTTACCCGCTTCAAGGTTTTCCCGCACCCAGCCAATAAAATGACTTCTTGAAGCACCATGTACATCCCCATATACCAGACAAGTGCGTACCACAGCGGCTGCCAGCCCGCATTGCAACACTTCCTTTTCACCAGCCACTTTACTGCTGCCATAATAATTCACCGGACCCGGGGTATCCGTCTCCGTGTAGGGGCCTGCCAAACCGTCAAAGACAAAATCGGTAGAGAGAAAGACAAAGAAAGGATTAAACGCCTGTACTGCGGCGATCAGGAGACGTGTAGCCGTAACATTGGCGGCCCAGCAACCAATGGGGTCTTTTTCACAATCATCCGCCTGGGTTTTTGCCGCAGCGTGTATGACCACATCAGGTTGCACACCGGCCAGGCAGGCAGACACCCCTGCCCCGTCAGTCAGATCCTGATCAATGTATACAAAGCGATTGCCGGGTAATACCGCCAGTCTGCAATTGCCCCTGCCCATCGCAGTTACGGTATGTGTGGTGGTAGCCAGCAGCAACTGTACGAGGTGCTGCCCCAGAAGGCCATTGGCGCCAGTGATTACTATTTTCATGGAATGAATATACGATACCCCGGGAGTTTGACGGATATTTACCCCATCCCTGCCCCGCACTGTTGCCTGGCCGGGAAACTGTTGATGCTGCCCATCCAGTGGCAAAACAAAACCAGCGATAGACAAAGGAACCTTATTCTGTAAGCACCTGTGGCGTTCCGCTCACCATCCAGGTGGCAAAGGTTTCGCTGATCTTCCAGTCGTTGCCTGCATAGAGCCGTGGTCTTGCCGTAACATAATCGAGAAAGGCCAGCAGTTCCTTCTCGGTAGCGCCCTGCATCGCATCAAAGAGTTTTTTCCCTTTGTACAGACCATCCGTAATATCCTGGTTAGACCCCGGCATCTGCTTTTTCATCTCAAGCCCGGTATAATGAATATCCTCCACCATCGCAGCAAGCAATGCTTTCTCTTCAGCTTCCGTCCAGCTTCTGCGTACGGCAAAAGGACGATAAAGGTCATCCCCGCTTACCGTTTTGAACCCGATACAATGGTTGGCCATTGCGGTAATACGCCCGGTAAATATGCCTTTCGGTTTGGGCATCAGCAGGTAAATAAGGTCGCCGGATTTGGGCAATTGGTTTTTTTTGTACAGGCGTATACCAAAATAACAATAGTTTGCCTTAATCAACTGGCAGCGTCCGGCACCCACTACAGCCGTATCTTTTGCGTTGTCATGATTCCACCCGCGAAGCAATCCCATTGTTTTCAGGGCAATCGGTGCATCATCAGGATCCAGTTGCACCTGTACAATCCGGATGCTGTCGTTTCCACCCACAATATAATCGGTAATAGGATAACATACCACCCACCGGGTAGTATCTGTATCTGCATATGCAACAACCGTCATTATAGACAATAGTAATAACCCGAGAAGTTTTTTCATATCCCTTTTTGGTCAAAATTAATACCGGTGGGCTGCTTCCCTATCCGTACCATTGGGTATTTGAGTTAAGGCAATGTTAATCCGGCGAAGGCCGTACAAAGAACCGGCTGCCTAATGGGCAAAATCGGCTTCAAAGTTGCCCGTTATGCGTTCCATAGCAGGATTGAAGTAGCCGAATTTCACCCGGGGAAATTCCTCGCGGATGAGTGCCATCACCTGGCTGATACCCATCGGCTCTCCCATTTCCGTGATCCCCAGTTTACCCAGGTACCAGTCGGGGTCAATATTAAAATTTCGCCATTGAATCATGCTGAGGTCGGTATCGATGATGAGTTGGCGGAGTGCCTCATATTCAGCCTCGCTATCCGTCATACCCGGAAAGGTAAAATAATTGATGCTGGCCCAGCCGCCAAAGCTGCGCACCACTTTCAGGCTCTCCACGATATCGCCGAATGTATAGTTGTTGGGACGGTAGTAAGGAGTATAAATACTTTCCCTTGCAGCATTGGTACTTACCCGTATGCTGTTGAGCCCTGCTTCGCAAAGCGCCCTTACCGCGTCGGGTTTACTGCCATTAGTATTGATATTGATGCTGCCCCTGGGGGTATGCTTGCGTATCGCGATAATCGCCTCACGAATCGTTTCCCACATCAGCAGGGGTTCACCCTCGCAGCCCTGCCCAAAGCTCACAATCGGGTATGGAGCTGTAAGCAGGTGTGGTACGGTAAATTCGGTAATCTCTTCCGCTGTGGGTTTGAAAGTCAGCCGGTCCTGGGTACTCACAATCGATTCCTCCTGTGGCTGAAAAGAAATACACCCGATGCAGTTGGCATTACAGGCCGGAGAAACAGGTACCGGGCATTCCCAGCGCCCAAGGGCAAAATTGCGGGCAGCGGGACAGGTATACGTCTGGCAGCAGTTTTCCATCAGGTGCTTAACCAGCCTGTTGTGGGGATATGTTGCCAGCAGGTGATGTGTACCCTTGTCTATCGCCGGTTGATCGTAACCCGCACATTCCTGGCGGATATCTTTCTCTATGCGTACAGCAGGTACATAAAAAACATCGTTGTGCCAGCCGGCAGCCGTATAACAGAAGAGCGGCAGTACCGGTGCATCGGGCAGGGTTTCGTAGGCCGCCAGGTAGAGACCTGTATGCGCAGGCGGAATAAAAGCCGCAGCAGCCCAACCCTTTTCGCAAAGCCGCATTTCACCCGTGACCACATCAATACCGATGCCACGCCGGCCCGGCAGTTCATACAGCGTGCCTCCATCGGGCAGTGGTATCCAGTCTTCACCGGGTACTTCCACGGCATCCCAGCCCGTACGCCCGGTTACATAAAGCGTGGTATCTTCAAAAATATTACCGTTGCCGTCAGAATAGAGTATGTATGGCCGCATAAAATAGTATTGATGATGGCCACTGAAGGGGTACAGGCGGCAAGGCAGCAAAACCTGCAATCTTCCTATCCCTGAATCAGGTGGCGGCGGCAAAAATCGTCAATTTGTTCCAACTCATCAATTCTTAAATTCTGGCGCAGGTTAAACTCAATTTTCTTGTTGCGGAGGGTTTCAATACAAATGCTGTGGTATTGCGGAAAGATGGCCTTGATATCGCACCAACTGATTTCAGCGTCTTTGAGGAAATTGGGCAGCATTACCCCGGTAGGCCTTATGCAGATACCCTCCGACCGGATGACACGCGCCTCGCGGTAGAGCAGAAAAGTGTAGCCGATGGACAGCAACAGGTGTGCGCAGCCAAACAGGGTGTGTCCTTCGGTAAAGAGGCCAATCGAAATACCGAGGATCGCCAGTGCTTCCATGAGCCGGAAAATGAGGTTGAGCCGGGGCGCATCGCGGAGTACATCACCAGCGAAAAAAATGAGGAGGTAAATGTCGGCAGCTATGATGACCTGCGTAATACTGAGGATGGTGGCTGCCTCGTGTTCGCGCCAGGCATGCCAGGCGTTGACAAGGATAACAGAGGCAGCGATAAAATGCAGCAGGCGGGCAGAGCGCTTCAGCAATTCAAAAGCGGGATGCACTACGGGGAGAAAATATTGGGTATGCATAGCAGTTGTTTTTTACACAGATGCACGGCTGATTATTTTCCACAAAAAATTATTTTCCCCGCCGGATCACCGGCACACAAGGGTAGCCTACCGGTATGGCTGCAATAGGGTATATCCTTCTTTCTGCCATTGATCCGGCAATATTTGAATACTGTTGACCCATAGATATCCCACTTCTTTTTACAGTGGCGCATCAGTGGCGCATCAGTGGCGCATCAGTGGGATATCCTACCCTTTGCCTACCCATTGTACCGGGGTAAATGCCCTGGAGTGGTATCGTGGTGGCGCGCCAGACCGGGGTAAAGGTGCGGGAGGTGTCTGGGGCCGGGTGCTTTCCTGGCACATGTTTCCCATATCTTACCACTAAATGCTAAATTGCAGCATGTTTACAGGAATCATCGAAGAAACGGGTGTGGTTCAAAAAATAGCCCGGCAAGGCACAAATACAACATTCTGGATTGCTGCCCCCATGTCGTCAGCACTGTCGGTTGACCAGAGCGTGGCCCATAACGGCGTATGCCTTACCGTGGAAGCAGTGAACGCAGGCACCCACCAGGTAACAGCCATCGCAGAAACCCTGCTCAAAACCAACCTCGGCCATTGGGAAACGGGTACATCTGTTAACCTCGAACGGTGCATGACCCTGAACGGGCGTTTAGACGGGCATATTGTACAGGGGCATGTGGATACGACAGCAGTATGCACCGGCGTGGCAGCAAAAGAAGGCAGTTGGGAATACCGGTTTTTATTCGATACCCGTTTTGCCACATTACTGATCGAAAAAGGATCCATTACCCTCAATGGTACAAGCCTTACCGTATTTGACGTATCGGAAGATCATTTTACCGTTGCCATCATCCCCTATACCTATACGCATACCAATATGCACCAGTTGCAGGCGGGACATACTGTTAACCTCGAATTTGATATGATTGGCAAATATGTCAACCGCATTATGCAGCTCAAGGCATAGGTTTGCGTACAATCCAGGTATCCTGTGTATGATCGAGCGCACCGGGGGTACCACCGGTAATATGCTGCAGCAACTCAAAGGCCGACAGCAATACCCGCATAAATGCTGCGGGTTGAAAAGCGGCAAAGAGCCGGTTACCTTCCTTTTCATAGTGCCGCACCACCAACTCTCCCCGGTCAAACCGTTCCTGTTCGGCGGGCAGTAATTTCTGCCGGGAGGGCAATCCCTGCACCGTCAGCAGCAGTACTCCGCCCGGGCGCAGCAACCGGTACAGTTCAGCCGCCCACAGGGTATGGCTTTCTGCCGAAAGATGGGTAAAAATGGATATGCCGTAAATAAATGCACAGGTATTACCGGGCAGGGATACGGGTGGTAATAACCCATTTTGCAGAAACTGTACATCCCTGATTGCACCGGCACACCATTCCACATATGCCGGATTGTAATCGGTGCCATAGATGACAGGCCGCCCGGCAGTAAGCCCGGGCAGGTGCCGCACAATACGCCCCGGACCGCAACCCCAGTCCAGTATCACCGGCCGGTCTTCGTCCGGTTTGATAAAAGGACGTACCAGGCTGAGCAGTTCACCTGCCGTTTGCAGACCGTCTTCTGCATAATCGCGGTACGAAAGCGAGTAGGTTTCGTACATAAACCAGGCAGGCGGGAAGAGGAAATCCGGATGTTGCCGTACATATGACTGGTTGTTGCGGTAGCGCAGCAGGTATTGCGCCGTAAAGCGGCACCACTCAGCCCATTTACCAAGGCGCAGGCTTCTTACCATCGCGGCGATATATCTCTTCAATATGTATAACATTGATGCACCGGGCAAAGGTAAGGGTTGACGGGAATCGGAGAAGCACTACCTTTGTGGTATGGCACTGGTATCTATCGGCGATGGCCTTAAATATTTTCTCAGTAAAAGCCGCTTAAAATCCGGCATACAGGCATTACGCATTGAAGACGCCTGGGCGGATATAATGGGTAAAACCGTAGCCAAATATACCGACAAGATCGAAATCATCAACCATACCCTCTTCATCACCTCTTCCGTAGCCGCACTTAAAAATGAGCTCCTGTACTCCCGCGATATGATCATCCAGCGGGTTAACGAAACCCTTGGGGAGCGAACCATCAGGGATGTGGTGATAAAATAAACCCCTCCTTTCTGCGATTAAGCGTACCTTTGCGCCAGTTTTGACAAAAAAGGACGGCATGAAACTGGATATCCTGGCGATAGGCGTACATCCCGATGATGTAGAACTGAGTTGCGCGGGTGTATTGATGACAGAAAAAGCCCTGGGCAGAAAAACAGGGATTATTGACCTCACCAGGGGTGAACTTGGCAGCAGGGGTACAGCCGAAATACGCGATGCAGAAGCCGCAGCAGCGGCAATAGTAATGGGAGTGGATATGCGCACAAACCTCGGCCTGGCTGATGGTTTTTTCAGCAACGACGAAGTACACCAGCGCAGGGTAATACAGGCCCTCCGGCAGTATCGTCCGGAAATTGTACTCTGCAACGCGCCGGAAGACCGTCACCCGGATCATGGCCGATCGGCAAAACTGGTAGCAGATGCTGCATTTCTCTCCGGCCTCCGCAAAATTGTTACCCACGACGACCATGGCAACCCGCAGGAACACTGGCGCCCTAAATATGTGTTTCATTATGTGCAGGATCGCTTCCTGAAACCAGACTTTGTGGTGGACATCAGTACGGTATTTGAACGCAAGCTTGAAGCCATCCGGGCATATGCCACTCAGTTTCACAATCCCGGACTGGAAGAACCGCAAACTTACATTTCCACACCAGATTTCTTAGACAGTGTCGTTTACCGGCACAAATGGTTTGGCAAAATGATTGGCGTGCCTTTTGCAGAAGGTTTTATTACCGAGAAAATGGTGGGCATCAGCAGTTTCGACGCGCTGATCCAAAAAGATACCTGATGAAAAAAAATAACAACAGACGTACTGGCAGAACATTACTTGATTACTTTTGTATAACTCATTCAAATAACGCATTTACATAACGCAAGATGGCAACCCCAAAATTTATCAATAACAGCAGCAGTTTTCACCAGGATCTCAAAAATAGGGTAAACAGCTATTTTGAGGAACAGCGCAAACGGATGACGGGCAATTTTGGCCTGTACTTCAAAGCAGTACTGTTCTGTGTCACTTATTTTGTGGTGTGTACGCACCTGATTTTCTTTACCCCCAACAACTGGGTCGCAATACTCGAATGTATCCTCCTCGGCGGGCTCACGGCTGCCATCGGCTTTAATGTCATGCATGATGGTGCACACGGCAGTTTCAGCAGGAGCAAAGCCGTTAACTATATTGCAGCCATCTCTATGAATTTTCTTGGTGCCAGCAGCATTATGTGGAAGATCAAACACAATATCATTCACCATACCTATACCAATATTGATGGCATCGACGATGATATTGAAGCACGGCCTTTTCTGCGCCTTTGTGAAAACCAGAAGCGCTATAAAATGCACAAATTCCAGCATTACTATTTCTGGTTTTTATATACCCTCCTGTTGATCGTGTGGGTATTTAAAACAGATTATACCAAATATTTCAGCCGTAAAATCGGTACTGTACCCATCCGAAAACTAACCACTGGCGAACACATCGGGTTCTGGGTGGCCAAGCTGGGTTATGGGTTTATGATGGTGATATTACCCATCATGCTCCTCGGCTTTGTGAAATGGCTCGTAGGCTTTCTGCTCATCAGCATGACGGCGGGCTTTATCCTCAGCATCGTTTTTCAACTGGCACACACGGTAGAACACCTGCAATTTCCCCTGCCTTCACCCGATACCAATAAGATTGAAAGCGAATGGGCCATTCACCAGATCAATACAACTGCCAATTTTGCCACAAAGAATAAACTCATCAGTTGGCTGGTGGGCGGACTGAACTTTCAGATAGAGCATCACCTGTTTCCCAAAATATCGCATATCCACTACCCTGCCATCAGCAGGATTATCAAACAGGTTTGTGCCGAGTACGGGCTTGCTTATGTGGAATATCCCAAAATGCGCCATGCCATTGCCTCACACGTAGCCTACCTGCGCAAGTTGGGTCGGGACTAAGAGCAGCCCTGCGCCAAATTTTCCTGTTGTATTAAAGAAAGCGTTTGATGATACGAAGCCGGTGCGTATGCCGCAGCGTATCGCTATGCACAATGCCGGCATGGTCAATTCCATCAATACGTACTTTACCCGCCGCATGAATGATCCGTCTATCATCGAGTAAAATGCCGGTATGCATAATCCTTTCTTCTGTATTATCAAAAAAAGCAAGATCGCCGCAACGTGCACCCTGAATAAAATCAACCACGGTTCCTTCCCCGGCCTGCTGGTGTGCATCCCTTGGCAGCGCAATACCGAGAAAATGAAAAACCATTTGTGTAAACCCGCTGCAATCCACCCCAAATACCGAACGGCCGCCCCATAGGTACGGCGTATGCAGGAAACGCATGGCCAGTGCTTCGATTGTTGCAGCATCCCGGGACATCTCAGCCGGCATACACCTGCTGCCGGTATACACCAGCCGGTCATCCTGCTCAAAAATGGCCAGACTGGCTCCCATCGGCACATGCAGTTGTGCGTCATCAAAGACCAGGGTGTTCACCCAGTCCGACGCCAGTGCCAGTGGGGGATCCGTTTCGCTTATCTGTCCGGCCCGCTGCTCAATATGGCTGTATTGGCACCACCCGGTATAACCGTCTGTGATACCGGCAATCAGTAACCAGTCTTTCGAATCATCCACTTCCATAATAGTTACCCCCTCGCCAAACAGCAACTGGTTAACCATCTCTGCTCCATGTGCTGGCGACCGGCGAACAGGGCAGACGGCTACCACACATAGTCCGTATTGCATCATTTTCAATTTGCCATCAAATTAAGTTTTGCGGGTGACCCAAAAAAATATTTGTGAAAAAATCCTTTCAGCGCATCTTTACAAAAAAACCAGGATTGAAACCCGACAGGTTTAACGATATTACCGACAACGAACTGCTGGAGCGCTTTTACGGCGAACATAATAACCAATGGCTGGGCGTACTCATGCAACGATATACCCTTATGCTGCTTGGGGTATGCATGAAATACCTGAAGAATGAAGAAGAGGCCAAGGATGGTGTACAACAGGTATTCCTCAAAGCCATCAGCGAGATGCAGAAGTACCGGGTGGAATACTTTAAGAGTTGGGTGTATATGATTGCCAAGAACCATTGCCTGATGAAACTGCGTGACAAGGGCAGGCACACGGTGGAAATTACCGAAAGGCATATTGCCACCCCCGGCGAAAACAGTGATGCCGGCAGCCATATCGCTAAAGAGCAGGCATTGAACAATATGGCTTCAGCCCTGCAGCAACTCAACAAAGAGCAGCAACAATGCGTAACTTTGTTTTACCTGGAGAAAAAGAGTTACCAGGAAATAGCCGAACAAACCGGCTATCCCCTGCTGAAAGTAAAGAGCCATATTCAGAACGGCAAAAGAAATTTAAAAATTATGCTGGAGCGCATACAGCACGATGAGCAATGATTTAAAAGACATATTAGGCGAAAGCAATAAGGATATCGATAACCAGGCGTTAATGGATTACCTCAACCGCCAGTTGTCGAAAGAGCAGCACCATGCAATGGAGAAACAGATGGCAGACGATCCCTTTATGGACGATGCCGTTGAGGGTCTTGCTCAAATTGCCGATAAGGGTGATATCCATACCTATGTGGAGCAACTTAACCGCGACCTGCAGCAACAATTGAATAAGAAAAAGAAACGCCGCGAAAAGCGCAGGCTGAAAGATTACCCCTGGCTCTACTTTGCAATTGTACTGCTCCTGCTCCTCTGTATGATTGCTTACCTGGTAATCCGTCACAACATGCAATCCCGCACACCGGGAGAAGGGACGCGTGCGCTGAAATCTTCCCCCATATCGATGCTGTACCAGCCGCCCAACCAGCCGCATTAATACATAAGCCGGTAAGCATATCCGCTATATTGGTACATGTATCGCTACCAATGTACCCCTACCCACGGCTGCATCAAAATCAACCGTACCCTTCAGGTAAGCTATACGGGTGCGGATATTTTTGAGCCCGATCCCGTCAAATTTCTCTTTCTGTGCTGTATCAAAACCACGGCCATTGTCTTCAATGGTTGCAGCAATGCCATCTGTATCTTTCACTAAGGAAATATCAAGTTTACTGGCTCCCGAATGTTTGATCACGTTGTTTACACATTCCTGTACCACCCGGTACAATACCGTTTCCACATTGCTGTCGAGCCGCTCATTAAGCCCTTCCGTGTAGAGATTCACTTTAAGCACATGACTATCGATCTGGTCGATAAAAGCTTTGATGGCACTGGCCAGTCCCGATTTCAGCAAAGCATTGGGCATCATATTGTGGCTTACAGAACGCACTTCCTTACAGCCTTCGTCCACCATCGCAATCAGTTTTTCATAGGCTTGCCGGTCTTCATCCGACCGGAAACTGATACGGTCTTCAAAGGCCGACAGGTTCATCTTTGCAGCACTCATGAGTTGCCCCACCCCATCATGCAGGTCGCCTGCAATCCTTTTCCGTTCGTTTTCCTCAGCCTCGATCACCGCTTTGGTGGCAATATCCTGCTGCCGGATAATGGCCGTCTGCAGTTGTTTGTCTTTTTTCAATTTGAACCGCTTGTAAGAGGAATAGCCCAGCAAGCCGGTCAGCAGCAGCAAACCGATGGCACCCGCAATCCAGTAATTCCGTTTGGTAAGTTCGAACTCCTGCTGCTGTATTTTCTTTTGCTGTTCCAGTGTTTTATAACGGGTTTCCAGTGTTGCAAACCTTTCGCCCAACTGGTCGGTATAAATGGAATCCTTTGTATCCGCATACAGTTTATACATTTCCAGTGCACCGGGCAGATCGCCCTTCTGTTCCAGCAGCTTCGCGTAAGTGCTGTACAATTTATTCAGTTCAGGCTTACAGTTCACAGCCGATTTTGCGAGTGCTATCCCTTTTTCAATGTACAATGCGGCGCTGTCGGGCAGTTTCATGCGGGTATAGATATCACCGAGGTTGTTCAGACAGCTCGCCATACCCTTGGAGTCCTTCAGGGTATCGCGCAGGGCATACG
>JAAFIK010000001.1 GCA_013298665.1 Chitinophagales bacterium | reverse complement strand
AAAAAATACAGTCAAGCAACGACCGCTGGCGGTCAAGCAACGAGCGCTGCCAGTCAAGCAACGACCACTGACAGGGAAACAATGGCAGCTTACTGTGAAACAATGACAGGTGGCGGTCAAACAATGATCCGTGACACTCAAACAACGATCCGTGGCGGTGACACAATGACAGGTGGCAGTTAAGCAGAAGCCATCTCCGGTAAAGCAAAGACCAACGTCAGTCAAACAAGAGGCATCTCCGGTAAAGCAGAAGACATCTCCGGCCAAACAATCACCAACTTCAGTCAAGCAAAAACCAACGTCAGTCAGGCAGAAGCAAACTCCGGTAAAGCAAAAGCAACGTACAGTCAGGCAGAAGCCACCTATGGTAAAGCAAACCACCACTCCGGTCAAACAATAACCAACTTCAGTAAAGCAAAGGTCATCTTAGATAGAGCCATCCCCGTTAGGGAGATGCGGAACGCGTTTTTCTGTAAAGCAAAGACAAACACCAGTCAGGTAAAGACCGGGGCGGGGGAAATCTTCAGGGAGTGTAACAGTAGCAGGATAAGAAGCATCAGGTAGCATGAGACGGGCGCTGTCTTGATACTTACGTCTCTTACATCTCAAATCTTGTAAGCACTAAGTACGCAAAACACACTTCCCCCTCGGCAAAAAAAATTATCTTACGGCTAAAACCAACTGATATGTCTATAGCTGCGCCATTCAACCTCAAAAAATGGATTGCCGACAACCGTCACCTGCTCCGGCCGCCGGTGGGCAACCAGTGTGTATATGCCAACGCGGATAATTTTATTGTCATGGTGGTCGGCGGCCCCAATGCCCGCAAAGACTACCATTACAACGAAACCGAAGAACTGTATTACCAGCTCGAAGGCAATATTGTACTGAAAATCATTGACGAAGGCGTGGCAAGAGATATCCCCATCAATGAAGGGGATATGTTTCTGCTGCCGGCCCGTACGCCACATTCCCCCCAACGGGGACCCGATACAGTGGGACTCGTCATTGAGCAGGTGCGGAAAACAGAGGCCGATGGCTTTCTCTGGTTTTGTGAAAACTGCGGCAACAAACTCTATGAACAAAAACTGGTGGTTACCGATATTGTACAGCAACTGCCCCCCGTTATGGAAGGCTTTTATGCCTCCGAAACCAACCGGACCTGTAAGACCTGTGGCGCAGTGATGCAGCCACCAGTGCGGAAGAATGCCTGAAAAATACTGGCGGGTATGGTTAAAACAACAAAAATAAAACCCAAACGGCAACGATCAAGCCTCAACTGATATGAAGATTGACATACATACACACATCATGCCCGATAAGATGCCCAACTGGGTACAGCAATTCGGGTATGGTGAATTTATTCACCTCGAACACCGCAACTGTAAAGCCTGTATGATGAAAGGCGACAAAGTATTCCGGGAAATAGAGGCCAATTGCTTTGACACCACCGAACGCCTGAAAGACATGGATGACGCATCGGTAACGGTTCAGGTACTGTCTACCATCCCGGTATTGTTCAACTACTGGGCTAAAGCAGCAGACACTTATGATACCGCACGTTTTTTCAACGACCATATTGCAACGGTAACAGCAGCCCAACCCGACCGGTTCATCGGCCTCGGTACCGTACCCATGCAGGACGTTGACCTGGCGATACGCGAGATGGAACGCTGTATAAAAGAACTCGGTATGCCGGGACTGGAGATTGGCAGCAATATCAATGGCGACAACCTTGGCGACCCTAAGTTTTTGCCATTCTTCAAAGCAGCAGAAGCAATCGGCTGTGCATTATTTGTACACCCCTGGGAGATGATGGGTGAAGACCGGATGGTAAAATACTGGTTGCCCTGGCTCGTGGGTATGCCCGCCGAAACCAGCCGCGCCATCTGCTCCATGATATTTGGCGGGGTACTGGAAGCCTGTCCCCGGCTGCGGGTAGCCTTTGCACATGGCGGCGGCTCATTCCCCTTCACCATTGGACGGATAGAACACGGATTTGCCGTACGTCCCGACCTGGTGGCCATCGACAACCCGGTCAACCCCCGGGCATACCTGGGCAGGTTCTGGGTAGACAGCCTGGTACACGACAGCCGCGCGCTGGATTACCTGCTGCAGGTAATGCACCCCGATAAGGTTTGTCTCGGCAGCGACTATCCCTTTCCACTCGGTGAGCACCACCCCGGTCAGCTCATTGAAACCATGGGCTTCGATCAGGCAACCCGCGAACAACTGCTGTACAGGAATGCGCTGGCCTGGCTCGGGAAAGCCTGATCGGCAGTAAACGCAACCATCAAAAATAACAGGGAAATGACATCCGGCTTATTCAAACAAGTCCGGGTAATCGCTGATGATACCATCCACACCCATGGCCTTCAGCCGTTCGATATCCGCCTTTGTATTGACCGTCCAGGGCACCAGTCGCACCCCCTTTTCATGGCATTGCTCTACAAGAGCAGGTGTTACGAGCGAGTAATGCGGACTGTATATGGCCGGTGTAAAGCCAAGTTGCTGCAGTTGCCCGGTAAAAGCAGTGGTATCCGTGTCTTCTACCAGTAATGCTAATGGCACCTGTGGTTGCTGTTGGTGAATGTATTGCAATGGGCGCCTGTCGAACGACTGGATGATGACATTGGCATCCATCTCCTTCTCCCGGATAAGACGCAGCAACAGGTCGGCAAATACCGGGGGAGCCGGGTGAAAAATATTATCCGTTTCCGGCAGTGATTTGATCTCAATATTAAAATAAGGAAAAGCCCTCCGGCTGCTCATCATATACGTTTTCACGGTATCGAACAAGTCAGCAAGCAGCGGCTTTACCACTTTCAGCTTTTGCTGCCGCGGGAAACGCGGATGAGGTTTCAGTCCCACATCAAAACGCTGTACCTCCGCATAAGACATCCGGTAAATATTGTATGCTTTTTCGTCCTTTTCCTCCACCCGTTGCCCGTCTGGCCTGGTGCTGATTTCGTGGTTAAAAAAAGGCTCGTGTGAAAGCACCAACCGGTTATCACTGGTTACACATACATCCATTTCAAGGGTAGTCACCCCAAGCTGAAGCGCATTGAGCATGGCCGGGATGGTATTTTCGGGCATGAGCCCCCGGCAACCCCGGTGACCTTCTTTATCAAATACAGCGGGCATAGCGATGGCAGTATTGTTGACGGCAGCCGTTTTTGCTGCGGGCTTTGGCGAATGACAGGCCAGCAGCAGGGAAGCCAGTAAACAGTTGATTGGATTGGTCATGATGCAGTACTTATGTAAAAACAGCAGCCCTCGTAAAAAACATTACGCTAAACCGCCACTTCCTGTATAACCGTTGGCGCCATATTGGCATTGCGCATGGCGATACCACGCGCCGCCTTGCCCGCAAAATCAATAAAAGCCTGCTGGGTTACCGTATCCGTACCCGCCATGATGGGTACCCCGCTGTCTCCCCCCTCACGGATGCTTTGTACCAATGGTATCTGACCCAGGAAGGGGATGTCAAACTCATCCGCAAGATGCCTGCCGCCGTCTTTCCCAAAAATATAATACCGGTTATCAGGCAATTCAGCAGGTACAAAATAACTCATGTTCTCTACCAGCCCGATCACCGGCACCTTCAGTTGTGCCTGCCCAAACATGGCAATCCCTTTCTTTGCATCTGCCAGCGCCACCGTCTGCGGAGTGGTCACCACAATCACACCCGTAACCGGTACCGATTGCACGATCGTCAGGTGAATATCGCCTGTACCCGGGGGCATGTCAATCACGAGATAGTCCAGTTCGCCCCAGTCCACATCACTCACAAACTGGCGTATCGCGCTGCTCACCATCGGTCCGCGCCATACCACCGCCTGCTTTTCATCAATCAGCAAACCGATACTCATCACTTTTATCCCATACTTTTCAATCGGTACAATCAACCCTTTTTCGCCATTTTCCTTCATCAGCGGTCTTTCGCCCCTGATGCCAAACATAATATGCGCACTTGGCCCATAAATATCAGCATCCATCAGCCCCACGGAAGCCCCGCCTTTCGACAGTGCCAATGCCAGGTTTGTAGCAATGGTACTCTTACCCACACCGCCTTTCCCACTCACCACGGCAATAATATTTTTAACCCCGGCCAATACCTGGCCATTGTCCTTACGGTTGCTGCTTGTATTCGCGGTAAAGTTGACCGCAACCTGTGCCTGTTTGTTCACCAGTAACTTCACGGCATTTTCACAGGCACTGCGGATCATGTCTTTCATCGGGCAGGCAGGGGTGGTCAGTACCACGGTAAATGATACCACATCACCATCCACCACAATATCTTTAACCATGTTCAGGGTAATGAGGTCTTTTCCAAGATCGGGTTCCTGAACATTACTGAGCGCCTTACGTATATCTTCCGTTGTCATCCGTGCAATTATTTGTTAAAAAAACATATTCGCGGTAAAATTAACCATTGAGGCTGTTACTTTGTTTATTAAATCAGGAACACGGAAAGGAATCTTTAGTATTTTTATCCTCATTTCGGCATACGATCACTCATATACCAAAGCATGAAGTCATTTTTACGATATATTTTGATAACCGCCCTGCTCACACCCGTATTCGCTCATGCCCAGTTTGAGTCGGTAAAAGATTCCGTGGTACAACTCTATGGCGTGGTAATGACAGCAGACAGCCTCAAGGGTATTCCATCGGTAAGTGTGGTGGTGAAGGGGCAGAACAGGGGTACCGTCACCAACAACCAGGGCGTTTTCAGCATTGTGGTACTCAAGGGCGACCAGGTGGAGTTTACCAGCATCGGCTACAAAGCCAAGCTTGTCAACATTCCCCACAACCTCGAAGGCAACCAGCACAGCATCATTCAGTTGATGGTTACCGATACCGTTTACCTTCCCGCGACCATTCTCAAACCGCGGCCTACCCGCCAGCAGTTTGAACGCGACTTCATCAATACCCAGATACCAGACGATGATATCACTACAGCACGGAAAAACAACGATGCCACCAAACGCAGGATGCTGATGGCGACCTTACCCACCGATGGCCGGGAAGTGACCAGTAACTACCTCCGTACAAACGCAGCCAAGGCCTATTATGCCGGGCAGGCGCCACCGCAGAACATCTTCAATCCCTTCGCCTGGTCAGAGTTCATCAAAGCCTGGAAGCGGGGTGATTTTAAAAGAAAAAATTAACCCCGACAGTTTTACCAACAATCTTCCGGAACGTGCAGAAAATTTACCTTGTTGGCTTTATGGGTGCCGGTAAATCCTACTGGGGCAGACGCTGGGCTGCTGCTTACCAGCTCCCCTTTTTTGAAACCGACGACCTCGTGGAAGAAATGGCCGGTATGCCCATCAGTCAGATTTTTGAAGAAAAAGGAGAAGCCTGGTTCCGGCAGCAGGAACGCGCGGTCATCACCCGGCTCATGGCCGAAGAAAAAGCCATCATCTCTACCGGTGGCGGACTCCCCTGTTTTGACAACAATATGCACCTCATGAATACATCCGGTATCACTGTTTTCCTGGAAGCCAGTCCCGAACTCCTTGCCCGTCGCCTCAGTACTGCCAGGAAAAAGCGCCCCCTCCTCAACGATATTCCCCCCGGCAAACTGGTTGACTTTATCACCGGCCGCCTCGCACAACGGATCGACTGGTATCGTAAGGCACAGATTACCCTTCCGGTAAGTGAACTGCAGAACGACTCGCTAAAAACCTTACCTGGTATTGTGTAACAAGGATGGGCGTAGCAAGAGACAGCGCGTGTCCTGCTACCTGCTACTTCTTATCCTGCTACGAAGTATTGCTCCTTCTGCTACCTGCTACTTCTTATCCTGCTACTAAGTATTGCTCCTCCTGCTACCTGCTGCTTTTTATCCTGCTACTAAGTACTAACTTGCATCCTGTTATGCACAGACCATTTCTCAAAACAGCAGCCCTCACCGGCGCACTCTCCGTTGCCCTCGGTGCTTTTGCCGCGCACGGTTTGAAACAGTTTCTGCCACCAGCAGCCATTCAGGTTTTTGAAACGGGTGTACGCTACCAGTTTTACCACGTCTTTGCCCTGCTTGCCGTTGGTATCCTTTACCAGCAGGGTACGGCCCGGTGGCTGCGCTGGAGCGGCAACCTCTTTATCAGCGGCATGATAGTATTCAGTGGATCGTTGTACCTGCTTTGTTTGCTGCCGGCCCGGTTCAGTTGGGTAGGCGCCATTACCCCATTGGGTGGGGTGGCGTTGATAGCAGGCTGGGTATGTATGCTGTTGGCGTTCACCCAGAGAAGATAAGGTCAGAGTTTGCAATGGAGCGTCACCAGGGTTCCCTCATCGTTTTCAATGGTAAATTCGCAATCGATACGCTCCATCCTTTTCTTCATGTTCTTCAGCCCGTTGCCAAATTCCCGGAGTTTGTTCAGGTCAATACCGCGGCCATTGTCGTGGATCAGCAGCAACACCCCTTTATCCACCAGCCGGAATTCAATGTGTACCAAAGTACATTGGGCATGCTTCAGTGCATTGTTCAGCGTCTCCTTTACGGTAAGGAAAATGTTCCGCCGTTTTTCCCCCGCTACGTCAATCTGTGGTATCGTTTCCGGTATGGTAAACCGGCAATCAATACCCGTGTTCTCAAAATACTCCACCGCATAACTGCGGATATAAGAAATGAGGTTGCCCAGGTTATCGTTGCTGCTGCTCATCGTCCAGATGATGGCATTCATTTTATTCAGTAAGTCATTCGCATAAGTAGAGATGCGGTCGATCTCAGGTACCTGCTGTGCATCAATCTTCTTTTTCGCCAGCTCACTGAAGAGGCGGATAGCCGTCATACCCGAACCCAGGTCGTCGTGCATATCTGCGCTGATGCGGTCCCGCTCTTCCTGCTGCGCTTTGATCACTGCCAGCCGGGCCTCAAACTCCTTTTTCTCCGCTTCCAGTTTCATCGCCTCACGCTGTTCGGTGGTGGCCACCAATTCCTTACGGTTTTTATAGATCAGGCCAAGCATAAAAAAGACAATTTCCAGTACGATACCGATGCTGTAATAAAAATAAGCACTCGTAAACACACCGTAGCGTTTACCCTTATAAGAGATCAGGACAAAAGAAATGATGGCAAAAACAATCAGGATCGCATTACCGATGGCGAGGTAATTCATCAGCCTTGTCCGCTGTTTGAGGGCAATCACAATGTATACAATACCCAGTACCAGCGTCAGTACTTTCATCAGCGTTTCCAGCAGGTCTTCCAGCCAGAAATAGGGGGTAAAGAAATGGATAAAAGAATACAGTAACACAATGCAGAGGATGATAAATTCCTCCACCCTGAATATTTTTTCCAGCAACCGGTATTCCGTTCGGGTATTTAAAAATTTACGGGTAAATGCTATATAAAAGATCGTACCCACACCCAGCAGTATAAAATCGAGATAACTCAGGAAGAATACATACCAGCGGCCGGAAGTGCGGAGCAGCAGCGGGTAAATAAAGATCAGCCCAAACATACAGATCGAATAAAGCGCATTGTACAAAAACTCCTTCTTCTTATTGAGGTAAAAATTAGCCGCCATAAAAAGGATCATCATCAGCAACACCCCGCTGAGTACAAACCCCGATATCCGCAGCGTCATCTCATCATTGTACACTACTTTCTGGTAAATGTCGAAGTATTCCTTATTGATCAGTACAGGATAGATATAGTTCTTAAGGTTGCGGCCAAATTCGAGTTCCTGGAAATAGGTAGCTGTTTCGCCGGGTGCCAGGGCAATCGCGGTAAAACCTTCATACGCGGAAAGATCATCCCAAAGCCGGGCCCGGCCATCAGCACCGGTTTTAAACAGGCGCATATCGCTGAACAACTGTCCCGCGGCAATATACACCGTGTCTGTTGCTGCACCGCTGTTTTTAAAACGATAGCGCAGGTACATGAGTTTGGGCACCAGGTTTACCGGGATGGCCCTGCGCTCTTTAAACCCGCTCAGCGGCTTCCAGGCCATCTCCGCCGGATCCTGTCCGGCTGCCGTTCCGTTGCTGTTGACCCAATAAGCCACCTTCTGCAGTACAGACACCGAATCGTCAATCGCGGCTACATCAATGGTATCCTGTACAGGTGCCTGTGCAAAAACAGGCCACGTAAAACACCAGCCAATCAAAAAGAAAAGACATTTTCTCAAACCCGATAGTTTTTTCAAACCTACAAAAAAAAGCGGAACCCCTGCCGGGGAATATCCTTGCAGTTACCCCCGGTAATAAAACCCGTTTTTTTCCGGGTGCATTTACCCCACGCTTTTATTTATCTTTGTTGCCCATGGCCAATACAATTAAATCAGGCAAAAAGAAGGCGGCTCCCCCACCTGATACGTTGAAAGAAGAAAAAGCAGAAACGGTAGAAGTAACCCAACTGCTCAAAGATGAACGTACGCATAAAATCGCAGGCACCCTGAGCCTGCTGGTGGCATGCCTCCTGTTTATTGCGTTTACCTCCTACCTGTTTACCTGGGATGAAGACCAGGACAAAGTATTCAAAAACGGGTACCGTCTGCTCCTTGGCAACGACACCAAAGTGAGTAACCTCCTCGGTACCCTCGGCGCCTTTACCGCCCATTTTTTTATCTATAAAGGATTTGGTATCGCGGCCTATCTCTGCTGTACCTTTTTCTTCATCATCGGCGTCAACCTGTTTGCCGGCAAAAAACTGTTCTCCCTTAGCCGGAACATTAAGTACCTCGTACTCGGACTTCCCCTCATCAGTGTAGCCGCCAGTGTGGCGCTGGGGCAGAAAGCCTTTCCCTGGGGTGGTGCCGTGGGCGACATGCTCCGCGACTGGATGTACCTCCATATCGGACAGGTAGGCACCCTCGGCGTATTGCTGGCAGGCGTACTGGCCTATGTCATCTGGCGCTTTAATCCCGCCTTCCGGTTGCCGGAGAAAAAAGCCGTACAACCCCTCACCACTACACCCGTTATTACCACTACGCCCGTTGATGAACAACTTGAAGCCGATTCACCCGACCCCGATGAAGCAGACATTGCACAAGCCAGAGCCAACAGCCTCAAAGAAGAGGGCAGCATACTCGTGATTCCGCCGCAGGACAATCCCCTGCTCAACCACGATATACAGATCATTGAAAGGGAAGCCAAACCAGAACCGCCCAAAGCAGCCGCAGCAACAGATGAGGATATGCCACTGATCCTCCCTGATGAAGCAGCAGAACTGCCCCTGCCCGCAATACCGGAAGTACAGCCTGCCCCCCGGCCAAAAGAAGAAATACCGGCACTGGAACTGGAAATCAAAACCGTGCCCGATCCCATAATAGAAGAAGAACCCATTCTCACCGCACCTGCTGCCAAAGCGGCTGAAAGGGCTCCTTATGACCCCATACTCGATCTGCGCGACTATAAATACCCCACACTCGACCTCCTCGAAAATCATGGCAGTGAAAAAATTGTGCAGGATCCCGGAGAGCTCGAAACCAACAAAAACCAGATCATCAACACCCTCAAAAACTACGACATCACCATACAGAAAATATCCGCCACCATCGGCCCCACGGTTACCCTCTACGAAATTGTACCCGCAGCCGGGGTGCGCATCTCCCGCATCAAAAACCTTGAAGACGATATCGCCCTCAGCCTTGCCGCATTGGGCATCCGCATCATTGCTCCCATACCCGGTAAAGGCACCATTGGTATAGAAGTACCCAATGTCAAAAAGACCGTGGTAAGTATGAAAACATTACTGGCATCGGAAAAATTTCAGCACAACGCCTTTTCCCTGCCCATCGCCATCGGTAAAAAGATCGACAACGAAAACTTTATCGTTGACCTGGCGAGCATGCCGCACCTGCTTATGGCCGGAGCCACCGGACAAGGTAAATCTGTGGGCCTTAATGCCATACTCGTATCCCTGCTCTACAAAAAACACCCCTCACAACTCAAATTTGTACTCGTAGATCCCAAAAAAGTGGAGCTCAGCATCTACCGCACCATAGAAAAACACTTCTTAGCCAAACTACCCGGCGAAGAAGAAGCCATCATTACCGATACCAGGAAAGTGATCCATACACTCAATGCGATGTGTATTGAGATGGACAACCGGTACGACCTGCTCAAAGAAGCCGGCTGCCGCAACATCCGCGAGTACAACGAGAAGTTTATGGCCCGTAAACTCAACCCTGAAAAAGGCCACCAGTACCTGCCATTTATTGTGCTGGTGGTAGATGAGTTTGCCGACCTGATCATGACCGCAGGCAAAGAAGTGGAAATGCCCATTGCCCGCCTGGCCCAGTTGGCCCGCGCCATCGGCATCCACCTCATTATTGCCACACAAAGGCCATCAGTCAACATCATCACCGGTACCATCAAAGCCAACTTCCCCGCGCGTATCGCTTTTAAAGTAAGCAGCAAGATCGACAGCCGTACCATTCTCGATGTGGGTGGAGCAGAACAACTGATCGGTAAGGGCGATATGCTCATCAGCTATAACGGCGAACTCGTCCGCCTTCAATGCGCTTTCGTGGATACCCCGGAAGTGGATAAGGTTACCGCTTATATCGGCGACCAGCGGGGCTATCCACAGGCCTTCCTGCTGCCCGAGTATGTGGATGAAAAGGAAATGGAGGGCAAAGACTTTGACATCAACAATAAAGACCCCTTATTTGAAGACGCGGCAAGGTTAATCGTGACCAGTCAGGTGGGCAGCACCTCACTGCTCCAGCGGCGCATGAAGCTCGGCTACAACCGCGCCGGGCGCCTCATGGATCAACTGGAAGCAGCCGGTGTGGTAGGGGCAGGACAGGGCAGCAAAGCAAGGGATGTACTCATCAAAACGGAGGCCGATCTCCAGCAACTGATCGGGGGGATGTTTTAAACTGCTTTCATCCGCAATTTACCATTCACCGGTAATACCACAGGTTCCTGATGATAAGTTAATATGCCTGGCATTGCTTTTCAGTGTATTTGTTTATCTTTATTTCCTAAATAATCCGTGTCATGAATAAAAAATTTACTTTTATTTCGTGCTGTACCCCATTCCTGTTGCTCATGCTGTCCGTTCGTGCACAAACGTTGCCACAACTGGTAAAAGACCTGGGCACAACTCCCGTCACCACCGGGTCAGCCCCGGGCAATTTCGTTGTCCTTAACGGCATAACTTATTTCAGTGCTAAAGATGCAGTGAATGGCCGCGAGTTGTGGAAAAGCGATGGCACTACGGCAGGTACGGTAATGGTCAAAGACATTTTCAATGGTACCCGCAGCGCCAACCCCGCCAACCTGGTAGTCATGGGCAGCAATATTTACTTTACGGCCGACAATGGCATCCATGGCGATGAGTTGTGGAGAACCGATGGCACCGGGGGCGGTACCGTAATGGTAAAAGACATCAGGCCGGGTGCCGGCAGCTCCACCCTCCGGCAACTCAAAGTATGCAATGGTGCCTTGTATTTTACGGCCGATGACGGCACTACCGGTCAGGAACCCTGGAAATCTGATGGTACCGAAACGGGTACATTCCTGTTGTACGATATTTTCAGTGGCGCCGGAGGTTCGTCTGTCTCAGGAATGACCACCATGGGTACGAGTATTTATTTTGCTGCCGATGACAACACACATGGTACCGAACTCTGGAAAACAGACGGCACCACCGGAGGTACCGCACTCGTTAAAGACATTACCCCCGGAACTGATTTTTCCAGGCCGGGTCATTTTGCCGTGCTGAACAACAACCTGTTTTTTGCAGCCACCAACAACAGCACAACAGGTACCGAACTCTGGAAATCCGATGGTACCGAAGCAGGCACGGTATTACTCATGGATATCAATACAGGAACCAACAGTTCAAACCCATCATACTTATACCCATTTAACGGTGCCATTTATTTCAACGCCTATACCAACGCCAAAGGTGACGAGCTATGGAAAACCGATGGTACCGCTGCTGGTACAGCCTTGCTCAAAGACATATTTCCATTCGGATCCACCGGATCGGCACCGGCAAATTTTATCGCCAGCGGGGGACAGCTCTTTTTCACGGCCAACTCAACCAACAGCGATGGCGAACTCTGGAAAACAGATGGCACCACCGGAGGTACAGTACTGGTCAAAAACACCAACTCCGGTACCAATAACTATTATTCTTCCATTTCATTCATGACCGATGCCACAAGCACCTTGTATTTTAGCGCTAAAGATGCAGTAACAGGCCAGGAGTTGTGGAAAAGCGATGGTACGACAGCAGGTACAGTACTCGTCAAAGACATAAAAACCGGCTCCCCCAGCGGAAGCCCCCTGTACCTCACCTATACAGCGGGACAATTGCTCTTCAGCGCCGAGGGTGACACTAAAGGAACAGAGCTGTGGAAATCCGATGGCACCGGCAGCGGCACCAGCATGGTTAAAGATATATTTACCGGTACAACCGGCGCTTCCCCCATATACATTACGGCCTTCGGTAACTATGGTTATTTTGCTTCAACCGGAGGGTTGTGGCGATCAGATGCAACCGAAGCAGGTACCCAACGGCTCTCATTTAATGATGGCAGTGCCATTACATTGGGTTATCAGCCATTGGTGGTTTGCGGAGGGTTTCTGTATTTTATACATACCGCAGCACAGGAACAATGGCTGTGCAAAACCGATGGCACACAAGCGGGTACAGTAACTGTAGCATCTGCCGGGCAGTTCTCTTTACTTACCAGTGCAGGCAGTACCCTGTATTTTACCACCATTACGCAAACCGGGGCAACACCGGGCAACGCGCTATGGAAAAGCGATGGTACAACTGCAGGAACAGTGATGTTGCAAAACTTTCCTTACCCCGCACCAGACCCATTTGGCGGCTACTCAAACCCGGATATCATCACCAATCTTACCGCAAATGGCAATGCACTCTATTTTATGGCTGCTCCTGCAGCAGGCATTAATGCTTTATGGAAATCGGATGGCACCCCTGCAGGTACTGTTCAGGTAAAACAGGTTTCAGGCCAATCGCTTACCATAATGAATAATGTACTTTACTTCAATGGCAGCACTTCTTCCGGCGACAGGGGTTTATGGAAGTCGGATGGTACAACCGCAGGTACAATATTGGTAAAAGCCATGTCAATCCCGGGAGAAATGCTGGCAATAGACAACATATTGTACCTGAGCAGCACTTTCGGCACCTATGGCTATTCTTTATGGAAAAGCGATGGCACAACAGCAGGCACGGTGCCGGTTAAAGATATTTATGATGCAGGATCGGGCGGCAATGCCCAGCCGGCAAAGTTTACCAATGTAGACGGCACCCTGTTTTTCAGAGCCACCAATACGGGCAGTTCTGAACCCTGGAAAAGTGATGGCACAACAGCAGGCACGGTAATGATCAAAGACATTTACACAGGCAGCAAAAGCAGTGAGCCCGATTTTTTCGCCGCAATCGACGGTTACCTGTATTGCAGTGCAACGGACAGTCTTGGCGGAAGCGAAGTCTGGAAAAGCAATGGAACCGCTGCAGGCACCAACCAGTTATTCAATATTGATGGCAATGACGGCAACAGTTTCCCGAGGTATTACTGTAAAACACCTGGCAATATCCTTTTTTCGGCCACACACCCTGAAACCGGCATCGAACTTTTCCGGATTGGTACTTTTTACAGCAATGGCAATGCCAGCCCCGACAACCTGCCCAACTGGAAAAGCAACCGCAACGGCAGCGGCAATACGCTGAGTGCACTTAAAGGAGGCAATGAACTGTATATACAGAACGGTCATACCCTTACGGTAGCAACGGGTACCACTACAGAAACCGGCATTGACGCCATAGAGATCGAAAATGGCGGCGCATTGGTCAACAATGGCATACTGGTGATGAAGGGGTTGCTCCACATACAGGTGGGCGGCTCATTTGTCAACAATAATACCTGCCGCCACAAAGGCACTATTGCAGTGGAAGGCAGTTTTACCAACAATGGCATCGTAGAACCCGGCAACAGCCCGGGTGTGCTTTTTGTCAACGGCAACTACCGGAATGGCAGCAGCGGCACCCTTCGCATGGAACTGGGCGGTTCTGTACCCGGCACTGATTACGATCAATTGGATGTAGCAGAAACAGCAACCCTGCAGGGCACACTTGATATTATACTGGCTGATGGCGCTGCACCACTGCCCGGCCAGAGCTATACAGTGGTTAAAGCCAAACAGATCAATGGCGGGTTCACAAGCATAAACTGGCCCGTTGGGGTAACCGGCAACGTAACTTACACCGCCGGTACAGCAATGGTAAATATAACAGCCGTCGTATTACCCGCCCGCCTGGTACAATTCACCGGCCGCTGGCAGGGCAGCAGTGTTGTGCTCAACTGGCAAACCAATAATGAGCTGGACATGGCCCGCTATGAAGTTGAATGGAGTACCGATGGCAGGAGTTTTGCAAAGGTCGGTGAACAAACCGCACGCAATACCAACGGCAGTAACAGCTACCAGTTGCTCCACGAGCCCAATGCACCGGTCAACTTCTACCGCATCCGCATGGTGAACCGCGACGGACGCAGCACATACAGCTCTGTGATACGCCTGAGCAGTGCAACCAATGCCGCCATCAGCCTGTACCCCAATCCTGTTAGAGACCAGTTGATCATCAGTCTGCCCGGCAACCAGTTGGCCGGCATCAGCCTGACCAACAGCGCGGGACAATTACTCCGTTCGGTACGGATGCAGGCGGGCGCAGGCAGTATTGATATGTCTGCCTTAGCACCAGGCATCTACTTTGTACGGGTTGTACGCGGACAAGCTACAACCGTGCAGCGCATTATTAAACAATAGACAAACAACAAAACAGCCAGCGCTATTATTGCATTGGCTGCTTACAAATAAAGAAGGACTGGCGGGTGATCGCCAGTCCTTCTCATTATACATACTGTATTAAAAACATTACTGCGCCTGGCGGATACCATTACTACGCCTGGGGTTCCAATTGGAGCGGCTATTGTTATACCCACCCGGCCGCGGGCGATTATTACCCCTCGATGGTTGCTGGGCAGGTGCAGCAGCCGGTGCAGGTGCCGGGCCACTATGAAAATTATGCTCCACCACCGGAATGGCTTTGCCAATCAGTTTCTGAATATCTTTTAAAAACGGGCGTTCCTCCGAATCACAAAAAGAAATGGCAATACCCGTATGGCCCGCACGACCGGTACGGCCAATGCGGTGTACATAAGTCTCAGGAATATTGGGCAGCTCATAATTGATAACATGACTCAGTTCATCAATATCAATACCCCGGGCAGCAATATCGGTTGCCACCAATACCCGTGTATTACCCGTTTTGAAATTGCTGAGCGCCCTCTGCCTCGCGTTCTGTGATTTATTGCCATGTATTGCTTCTGCGGTAAACCCTGAACGAAGCAGGTCTTTTACCACTTTGTCTGCACCATGTTTGGTACGCGTAAACACCAGCGCCGATACAATCACATTGTCTTTCAGCAGAAAGTCGAGCAGAGGTCTTTTGTCTCTCTTCTCAGCATAATAAAGTGACTGCGCAATAGTGTCTGCGGTAGAAGACGCCGGCGTCACTTCCACCTTTACGGGCTGGTGCAGGATAGCACCGGCCAACTGTTGTATTTCAGGCGGCATGGTAGCCGAGAAAAACAGGTTCTGCCGCTGCGCGGGCAATTTGGTGATGATGCGTTTGACATCATGCACAAAGCCCATGTCCAGCATCCGGTCTGCTTCATCCAGTACAAAAAAGCGGATGTGCCTGAGGGTGATGTACCCCTGGCTGATGAGGTCGAGTAACCGGCCTGGCGTAGCCACGAGAATATCAACGCCTCTTTTAAGGGCCTGAACCTGTGGCACCTGCGATACACCGCCAAAAATCACCAGGTGTTTGAGACCGGTATAACGGCCATAAGCGGTAAGGCTTTCTTCGATCTGGATAGCCAGTTCCCGGGTTGGCGTGAGCACAAGTGCCCGGATATGCCCGGGTTGGGATTGTGCCTGCTTCTCAGCATACATCAACTGCAGTATGGGTATGGAAAAAGCCGCCGTTTTGCCTGTACCCGTCTGGGCACAGCCCAGCAGGTCTTTCTGTTGCAAAACAATAGGGATTGCCTGTTCCTGTATCGGGGTAGGCTGGGTGTATCCTTCTACATCCAATGCACGGAGTAGTGGATCAATGAGGTTTAAGTCCTTGAATAACACAATAAAAAATTTAAGTAAAAAAATAATGGTAAGGCTATCCTGTGAAGGGATACTTTACCCGCCTTAACCGTCCGACCAATACAACTTTAAAGGAGAAACCAACCAGGAAAGGTGAGATAGCGCGAATATTAAGTAGTGCAAAGATAGGGGATTCCGGTGAAAGGAGCAAGTCTGCGTCTGCCAGGCCCTACTCACCACCACTCACTTACCATTGTACACAACCAGGTTTAAAAACGCGCCACCAGTTTAACATTGACCAGTCTTGGTGTAAGCCGGTTGGGAATACTGTAAATGTTATTTGCAAAATCCTTGATCAACTGGTAGCTGATCGTATTGGGTCTGTCTATGAGGTTAAAGACCTCAAAACTGGCCCAGATATTATCAAATCCGCGAAAGGGGTTATGGCTGCGGCGCAGACTCTTTTCGCTCAGCAGGAGTGCACTGAAACCAATGTCGATGCGGATGTATGGTTCCACAATCAACGCATTACGGTACTTGACACTTCCCGGTATATTGTAGGCCATATTGCTGCCATAAATAGCATTGAGGTGTACTTTAAAATTCTTATTCGTTGCTAAATAATCTTCCAGGTAAAGCCCTACCGTAATCAACCGGTCGGTAGGACGGCGCAGCCAACCTACATCATATTTTACACTGTCGGTGGGTACCTGGTCCTGCGTTTGTGCAGTAATAAACTCACCCGCCGCATTCTTGTACCGGTAGTAGGCATCATTGTCTAAGTTCTCTCTTGTGCGCATAAGACCGATGCTCAGCCAGCTCTCTGCATCTTTAACCAATTCGCCAAACAACCGGAATTCAATACCCGCAGCGTAGGCACGGGCATTGTTGTTGCCCAGGTAACGGATCTTTACATTGTCCACATCATAAGCTGCCACATCAGTCATGTGTTTATAATACAATTCTGTCGTGAGCCGGAAAGGTCTCCCACCCATGCCCTTAAAATTATAATCCATGCCTGCGGTAACCTGTACACTTTTCTGCGCCTTCATGGCGGTATTTACACTGCCATCATAGCGTCGCAGTTCGCGGTAAAAAGGGGGTTGCATATATAACCCCGCCGCCGCCTTGAACAGGATATCCTTTTTCCAGTTGGGCTTGAGGCTCACCTGTGCACGCGGACTGATCAGCAATTCTTTGTTGAGCGAGTTATAATGGTAACGTACCCCTGCCTGTACCGACAGGTTGCGACCCGAACTATCACCAAACCGTATATTATCCTGTATATAACCACTGAATTTCCGGATGTCCAGATTCGCCGTGGAACGCAGCAGTTTGTTCAGCCGCAGCGTATTGGGATTAAACGGTAATGAATAACCCGCACTATCCTGGTATTCCCATTCTTTCAGCCGGTCGGTAATGGTTGTTTGTTCGATCGTATTGCCCCATTGGATAAAATGACGCCCCCGGTCAAGACTGCCGCGGTGTGTGGCATTCCATACTTTAATGTCCAGCTCATTGCGCGCATAGGTTTGGTAATAGCCCGCGCCAAGCGGGTTTACAATCTGGCCAAAAGTACTGCTCGTGTTATCGAAATCCCGGTCACCGAACAGGTAAGCACCAGCGATATCAAAATTTTCCTGCTCCTTATTACTGAAACGGCTGAGCATCCATTTCAACCGCAGCTTTTTGCCGGGCTGGTGTACCAGGCTGAACCCAAGCAGGTTGGTGCGGTAGCTGTCCTGCTCCCGTCCTTCAAAGAAAATGTCCAGACCAAGATTGGCCGTAAAAAGCGGTGAGAAGACAGAAGAGGTTTTTTGTGCCGATTGAGGGATAAGGGTAAACTTTGTACCGGAGAGATTGCCCAGGAATTCCAACTGCCATTTCTCATGCAGCTTCCAGGTTACAAAAGCCTGTATATCATTGGAAGACGGAATATACGCACCCTGCGTTTCCTGGCTGCTGAGCAGGTTGCGGTTGCTGCGGTTGCGTGCACCAACAAGCCAGCTTACCTGCCCTTTACGCGCGCTCCCTTCCAGGTGAAAACCCTGTTCCAGCAAACTTACATAGGCCGATCCGGCAAATGTCTTTGGTTTCTTGTACTGGATATCCAGTACGCTGCTCATCTTATCGCCATATTTGGCCTGGAAACCACCATTATAAAAACTTACGTTGCGCGCCAGTTCAGGATTGATAAAACTAAGCCCCTCCTGTTGTCCGCTCCGCACGAGGTAGGGACGGAAAACTTCAAAGTCGTTGATATAGATCAGGTTTTCATCATAGTTCCCCCCACGTACGCTGTACTGCGAAGAGAGCTCGTTGTTACTGCCCACCAATATCTTAATCAATCCCTCCACACCGCCAATGGTACTCGGCAGGCTGAGGGCATTTCTTGGATTGATGCGAATCAACCCCATTTCGCGCCGCTCCCGTTCATCCTGAACCACAACGGTTTCCAGCGTTTTGCCACCCCGCAACAGCCGCATGGTTACTTTTTCCTCTTCGCCCTCACTTAAATAAAATATTTTCTGTACTTCAGCATAACCCGTATGGGAAAACACGAGGGCAAAACTTTTACCAGCAGGCACCCGTATCCGGAATGTCCCGCTGTCACCCGTTACCACACCCCCCGTTTTACCCAATACGCTTACCGACACACCGCGCAGCGCTTCTTCGTTTTCACCAATTACCCTGCCACTGATCCAGGCCTGCTTATTTTGCGCCGACACTGTCAAACCCGTTAGCAGCAACAGTACGCCAATTAAAATTCTCATGGAATGAAGGTAAATATTTTATTGTTCTTTACATTTGAAAAAATAACGTGCGTGCAAAAAATACCCTTCATTGCCCTGTGCATCCTGTTCACTACAGCAACATGCACATCCGGTTATAAAGACAAGAAGCCCGAAAAACCAGCAGTAGCAAAGGCAATCCCTTCCAATACTGATTTCAGGGATCTTTCTTCGGTTACAGATATTGAAGAAGTCCTGTGTCAAACCTGGCAGATGGCAGACGATCTTGAGGCGCTGGCCAATGCAGATGATGACGGGGCGCTGGTGATGCCTTTCCGTACCTTTCATTTCTCAGACGACCATACTTTTACCAAAAATCCACGCAACGCGATTGAATATGGTACATGGGCATACAATAATGCGGATAAAATGATTACCCTTACTTATACCAGCAGCAAAGAGACCGACCGCTATAAAATCAGGGCCATCGCCACGGATGAACTCAAGCTCACCAACGCCGGCCTCAATACCATCTCCATACTTAAGTTCACAGGCCAGGGCATCAGTTACAACAACCACCAGGCTGATCCCTATCACCTCAGCAACAACCAGTGGCGCATACGTCCCCGCCAGCCGGAAACAGATGTACAGATCCGCAAGCGGCTGAAAGATTACCTCCATTTCTTTATCCTCTTCTACAAAGACCATATTGCCCGCAACGCAGAAACCGTTGCCTTCTATGGCTTTCCCTCCTGCCTCCGCTGGTATGCCGGTGGCATCTACCTCAAAAAAAGGGAACAGATGACAGAAAGCTGGGACGAGTGTTTTTACAATAAAGCACAGGCGGAAAAGGCTTATCAAATGATGGATAATATTATCGGTCAGCGGTACACCTGGTCAAAAGACCCGAAAAAAAACTGGCTGGTCAAAAATGCGGAAGTACTCAAGCAAATGTACGAGCGGCTGTAACCCGAATTTTGCAGCAGCAAAATTTGGGTTTAGTTTAATCACCAGCCCTGCCAATCATAAGACCAACAACGATCATCAACGTTTTGGCCGTTTTCCGTTTTTCCGTTTGGGAACAACAACCCCTGATTCCGTAAAAAGCTTGTCCACAGGCCACGAGATATCAATATCACAGCATTTTTCCCGGATCACAAGCTTCCCTTTGCTGATACCATTGCAGCAAACCGGCGTGGGTATTAATACCAGGTCCAGCATAGCCGGAAATGCACTGATGTGAATACTCCTGACCACTTGCTGCTTACCTGCTGCTGCGGCCCTGATAATGGTGTATGCAGTGGCGGGGCGACCAGGTAACCGGAAAGAAAACCGGCCATACGCATCTGTTGCAGCCAGCGTTTTACCCACTGCATCACTGATCACAGCGCCCGTAAGCGGTTGTCCCGTTTCATCTTTCAGTTTACCACTTACGGTATAATCCGCCCGGTTCAGCCGCTCCTCCAGTGCCAGGCGTACAGCTTTTGTACTGTCGCTCAATACCCATTGATCATAAATGGTATCAATTATTACACAACGCTGAGCCTGCACGTATTGCAGGAGAAAAACAAATACAAGACAGGCCAGCAGCTTTTTCATGTGGCCCGAACGCATAGGGGGTGAGGTCCAAACAGCCTGCACGGCATCCGGCGGTAGTGCCTCCTTCCGGTTTTGCGCACGGGGCATAACAATAGTGGTACAATGAGTAATTGCAGGTAACATGATGTTCAGATTTTTATATGAAAAATAATCCCGGGTAAAAGTGCACACCTGTATATAACCACCGGTATATAAAAAAGGGTTGGGTGAAAGATGCCCCCGCTAAGTTATCAACTAAGTACCGGATACTCAGTACTGCTCTGCCTATTAAACTTTATCACTCACCACCAGTCAAACCCGCAAATACATTTTTATGAAAAGATTCAGCGCATATGTGGCCATAATAATCTTGCTTGCCCTCAGTTTACCGACAGGAGCCACAGCACAAATTGTTGTTAAAATAAGGCCGGCCGCACCAATCGCAAGGATACGCCCTGCCTGCCCTTCGCCACGGCATGTATGGATAGGAAGTGATTATGCCTGGCGAAACGGGCAGTATGGCTGGACAGATGGGTACTGGGCTATCCCGGCAAACGGACACCGGTGGGTGGAAGGTCATTGGAAATCCAGACGTGGTGGATGGGTATGGGTACCGGGGCACTGGAAAAGGGGATGGTAGAGCATTATGGGTATAGCTGACAACAAACGGCTGCCAGAGGCAAGCCGTTTGTTGTTTTGCACTGGCACTATTATTGGTTATAGAAAAGCAGCTACATTTGTACCAGTAAAAATATATCATGCAAAGACTCTTCATCGCACTATTGTTACTGACCGGTATACAGGTAAATGCGCAGCGCAATAAAACCGGTATGGACAGTGAGAACTTCTTCCGTTTTGGTTTCAAAGGCGGATTAAATATGAACAAAATTTCCGGCAAATCTTATAAGGACGGATACAATTATAATTTCCAGGCTGGTGCATTTGTGCAGTTCAATTTTTCGAGCCGGTTTGGTATCCAGCCCGAGATCAGTTTTGTACAAACCGCTACAGAGTTCACCAATGATGCTACCGAAATTTACGATGATCTTTTCCGCGATGGCAGCCAGAAAACGGCTAAACTCAACTATCTCGAAGTGCCGGTTTTACTCAACATCAATATCGGTCCCAGCAAAAGGGTAAAACTGCAAGTCGGCCCTGCGTATGGCGGGTTGCTCAAAGAAACGGTAGACAGCTTACGAAATAATGCCAACAGTCTTTATAAAAAAGGAGAATGGAGTGCGATTGGCGGACTCTGGCTGCAACTTCCCTTTATACACCTTGGCGCACGTTACAAACTTGGATTGAGCGATATTAATGCGATAGACAACCGCCAGACCTGGAAAAACCAGGCCATACAAATATTTGTGGGTGTAACCTTTTAAGAGCAACACAATAATGCAGCATTCTTCATGACACATAACCCATACCGGCGGGTTTGTTTTTTTAAAGAATAGGTGGTACATTCACTGTAATTATTACTATGATGCAAAACATTCGCTTAGACAACCTCCTGTTGATTGCTATTGAAACAGTTCCCGGACAACCAGGCTTTTCTGATCTTACCCCCGCATGGCAAAAGTTATGGACAGAAAAAATACAGCATCAACGCACCGCTGAAACGACACCTGAAGAACTGTATGGTCAGCGGGCGGGCATCATGGCAGAGTTTGGTAAAATCATATGCATCAGCATGGGGTATTTCCGCAGAGACAGCGGAGACTTTCAACTGCGGGTAAAATCTTTTTTTAGTGACGACGAATACCTGTTGCTCAGCAACACCATGACCGCCCTCAATGAACTGGAAGACATCAACAGGCGTTTCTGCTTTACGGGGCACAACATCAAAGAGTTTGACATCCCTTTTCTATGCAGACGGCTCCTGGTCAATAGTATCCCCCTGCCCCCCTATCTCGATTTTCAAAACATGAAGCCCTGGGAAGTGAATATGGTGGATACTTTTCAATACTGGCGCTTTGGCGATTACAAACACTATACTTCCTTAAAATTGCTCACGGCTGTACTTGATATCCCCTCCCCAAAAGAAGACATGAACGGCAGTATGGTAGCTGGTGTTTATTACCAGGACAAAGACCTGCCCCGTATTGCCGCTTACTGCCAGCAGGATGTGATAGCGGTAGCCAATATTGTACGCCGCATTAAAAATCTGCCCCTGCTCACCAACGAGCAGGTGTTTATTGTAGCCTGATACTTATTTAACCGGTGCTGCGCTTACAAACCGGTTACCCCTTGTGTAAAACCGGTAAGGTAGTGCTGCATCCTCCCCTGCGCCATCAATACCTATACGTTTACTTACGCCAATCAGTTCCGGCGGGTGTATAAAGCCATCATCGGCAAGGTAAATGCAATTGCCAAGCAGACTCAGTCCGGTATGTTCTTTTTCTATACCCAATGCCCTGGCAAGGTTGCCGGGGCCACGGGTGATTGCCGGCGCCTGTGCATCACGGCCGGTACGTCTGGCCATAACATCCAGCCCTGCAAGCGGCTCAGCACCCCGGATAAGCACAGCATCCGGAATTCCCACGCTATTGGTAACCACGTTGAGCATACGGTGCAGACCATAACAAATATAGACGTATGCTGTTCCACCACGGGCATACATCGCCTCGTTTCTTGCCGTTCGTTTACCCGCATAAGCATGAGAGGCTTTGTCAACCATGGCCACATAAGCCTCCGTTTCCACTATACGCGCCTTAACCAAAGCACCGGCTATACGCGTAACAACAATCTTCCCCAGTAATGTTCTGGCCACTTCTACCACATCTGTTTGTTCGTAAAATTCAATGGGCAACTTCTTCAACTTATTGTATTTTTACCCGCCAATATAGTACTAATTCGATTTGTGTGGTCAATCATTTTTCCTGCAAACCGGCATTGGTAGCCACGGTTAACAATATCATTTGTACCTTAAGGCGCAAATGTTATTATTCATCACCCGCTCCTGTGATCAACCCAATCGTTATCATGTTAAAAGAAATATTGATTGCCATACAAGCCTACCCTCAGGCACACAGGTTTATTGTAAAACACCGGCTCTGGAAATGGATATTCATTCCCGGTTTACTCTATGCATTGCTTTTTGCAGCGGGGATATACCTGTATTGGAAATCAAGCGGACAGGCCATTAATTATATTTTCTCTGTTACGGGTGTACGCGACTGGATGCAGGAAAGCGGTATGCGCTGGCTGAAGTTTTTCTTTATATTCGGCCAGGTCATCCTGCAACTGATCATGATGCTGTTTTATTTCTCCCTGTTCAAGTACGTTTTCCTGATTGTGGGTTCGCCCGTATTTGCCTACCTCAGCGAAAAAACGGCCGCGATTATGGAAAACCGGGATTTCCCATTCAGTATTGGACAGCTCCTCAAAGATATCGCCCGCGGTGTCCGCATTGCCCTTCGCAACACGTTGTGGCAAACCGTTTATACGATATCCATACTTGTATTGGCGCTGATACCGGTTATCGGCTGGGTAACACCCGTACTGGCACTTTTTGTTGAATGCTATTATCTTGGCTTTTCCATGCTCGATTACAGTTGCGAACGCAATAAACTCTCTACCTCCCAAAGTATTGCCTATATCGGTAATCATAAGGGATTGGCCATCGGCAACGGCATGATCTTTTACCTCATGCACCTGTTGCCCCTTATTGGCTGGCTGCTGGCACCAAGCTATGCGGTAATAGCAGCTACCTTAAGCCTGTACAACAACAAATCCAATTTCCAGCCCAACACCACCATAAAAAAATGACCCCTCCGGTAAGTACCATATACCTTGTTCCATGCGTACTGCATGAAGGCGCCGTGGAAACCATTCCGCCCTATGTCATCGATGCTGTCAAAAAATGCACGGTCATTTTTGCAGAACAGGAACGCACCGCGCGCCGCTTTTTTAAAAGCATCTGGAAAGAAATAGTGATTGATGATTATGAATGGTTTGCCATTCATAAAGCAGAGGAAGAACAACTGGCGCCTTTCCGCCAAAAAATAAGGGAAGGTAAAAACATCGCCATCATCAGTGAGGCCGGATGTCCGGGAGTTGCCGATCCGGGACAGGTACTTATTGGTGCAGCACAAGCACTCGGTGCTGTCATCAAACCCCTTGTGGGGCCAAGTGCTATCCTGCTGGCATTGATGGCCAGCGGGATGAACGGGCAGCAGTTCAGCTTTACCGGCTACCTTCCCATTGATGATCAGCAACGCACAAAAGCGATACAGGACATAGAAGGGCAATCCCGGAAAACCAATGGCACTTATATATTTATCGAAACGCCTTACCGCAATAATGCACTCATTTCGGCACTGCTGCAAACCTGCCAGCCAGCTACACGGCTTTGCATTGCTGCCGATATCACCGGTCCTGCAGAAAGCATCATCACACGCAGCATCAGCGATTGGAGAAAATCCATACCCGACCTGCATAAACGTCCGGTCATCTTTCTCCTACAGGCCTGATCCCCCTTTTGTCTGTTGCAGAAAACAACGGCGCCTGGCGCAATTGTTTAAGCATGGCGTAACACAGCATAAAAAGCAGGGTGAGGATTGTAGTCATTCCCCAGGTGCGGATATGGTCAAATGGAAATACTATGCGTACAATGATGCTTTCCAGCAATGCAAGAGGACGGGTGATGATGTCCCAACTGTACCAGCGAAGAAAACGACCGAGGTAAACCCCAAAGGCAGACAAAAACAATATTGCACCAATGATGATACTAACCGTGCGGGGCATAAACAATTGCTTCAACTTTTGCTCCACCTCCAGCAATGAAGTAAACCCCATAAACAAGCCGGCGATAGCAGCAGCGAAAATCAGGAGTGTATCATACCATACCGGGGCAACAGCATCGTTGTGCAGGTGTACAAGATCAGTAACGATATACATGGCATTGGGCAGAAAAAGCAGCCACAATGCCAGTGCAGCGTAAAAGCGCCAGTATTGCTGCCGCACCACCCATTTACCAAGGCGCCAGGGTATGGCGGCAAGGGCAAGGTTAATGACAAGGAAAATATAATGAGTACTGCCGAAATACCATACACGAAAGCCTGTCATTGTAATGACCAGTGCAACCAGGGCAACCAGCAGCCCATCAATAGAAGATAAATGTTTCATGATATATATTGCTTTTGAATCCATAAAAAAATGGGTGGTAAAAAAATCAATGCGCCACAAATCATGGCCAGGATGGCAGCAAGCAGCACCGCTCCGGCCGACAAATCTTTTACCACCCTTATCTTGCAGTGTTTCTCCGGGTGCAGGTGATCGCACAGGGCTTCAATAGCCGTATTAATGACTTCCAGTGTCAGCACAAGGCCAGCACAAAGCAACAATACCAGCCAGTGGCACAGGGGTATGCGTAGACATAACCCGGCTAAAAAAGCGGCAATCCCAATGACCGACTGGATGCGGAAATTGCGGCCCTTCGAGAAAGCTTCACGCAATCCTGCAACCGCGTATTGTACCGAATGGATAAACTTTTGCATTTTACTGTTTGACAAGTGATATAAGCGGCCGGGGTAACTCCTGCTTTACTGTTGCGTCTGCCAGGTTCCAGCTCAGCCAGCTATAACGATCCTGTTCCGCAAAAAAACTCTGCTTCCGAATCGTAAAGTATGCCATGGGAGTCACCCTGTCGCGGTATATATAATTCACTTCATCCATTTGCCTGAGAAAAGCCGTATCAAGTACCTCTTTATTCTGCTCAATGACTGGTAATGTCCGGTCAGACAGGCTGAGCAGAAAGTTGACATCCACCGGAACCTTCCCTTTCCGGGCGAGGTTATGTTCTGCAATCAGCAGATCCCAATGTACCAGGCTGCAAAGCGTAAGTACCACCACGGCTACCCAGGCGTTGACCCGAAACAAAAAGTAATTGCTTTTTTTCCATTGAATTTTAAGGAATACGGTTACCAATCCGGCAAGAACCATCACCAGGAACACCACCACACCAATACGCTTATACGCCAGCCCCATGTGTACGAAATAGTAATAATCGCGGATGAATACAGAAACAACAAGGATCATATTCTGTACAATCCAGGCGATGGCACCATAACGCAGCCATTTGTTGCGGGTATAAAAATTAAGGTTGCCCCTGAAGAAGAAAAGCAATACCGCCATGGCCAGTACAATAGAAAGAATAAGTAAGCCTGTACCCTCGTGTACATAGGCAGATAAGTTGAGGCTGTCGTTATAACGGAAACCAAACCAGACATACACAACATCAATACTATTGATGCTGAACAAAAGCAGATTGAGCAGAAAGAGGCTGGTGATGCCAACCGTGTTTTCATTACGCAGTGCCATCGTACCATTTGCGAAGCGCCCCATAAACAGGCTGAGCAGATCAAACCAGCCGCTTTTTTTCCACGCCTTGAAATTGCCACGCCTGCGGTACAGGTCGTTGACCTGGCGCATATCTTTTTCCGAGAAAAACACGACACTTGCTTTGAGCAGCAATACGCCACAGACAAAAAGCCCCAGGAGCAGGAATCCGAAACGAGCCCAACTGAACCAGGTAAACAGGTGGGTTATCCAATGCTGAACAGCCACACCCACATCAGTCAGAACTTCACGGAAAACAGCATTAGCCAGGGCATAGATGCCAAGAAAAGCCGCCGTGATGACCAATGGAATGACGAGGAAACGAAGCCCCTTACGAAGCCCTGTTGCGGGCAATCCATGCCTTTTTAAAGGAGAAAGGCTTTCCGCAAAGGAGGGCACCATCATAACCATATTCATAAACGCAGAGCCTGCAGCATACCAAACTGAGCGGTGCAGGTATTGAACAAAAGAGACGAGCAGCAATAAGGTGATGCTGCAGGCAAGTTTGCTCAGCAGGGTGTTTTGAAAAACCAGGGCGCCCAGTGTAAGCAGGTGTGCGAGACACAATCCCTTTACACCAGGCTTTGCCCAGGCCAATGGGTACAGGTAAAAAACGGATCCCAGTACAAAGCCATCAAAAAGAAGCATATTGACGGCTAATTTTTCCTGCCAGAATAAAAGATTAAAAAGAATTGCCCCGGTAATGATTAGAAGGCTTTTACGTATTGACTTATTCATTGCTGCTTGTATTTTAATAACTTAATGATCATTTTCCGGTGTTTACGCTGGCGCAACGGTCAGGCAGATGTATGTATTTTTTCAACTGCAAAAAGCATAAGTGGCACAGTAATTCTGCACAATAGCAGATGGCGAGTAGTCTATTCTTCATGAGCGGGCGTATTAATGCGATGAACCAATTGCCGGGTAGGTTCGGGCAGGAGCGACAACCAATCCCAGTTTGCCAGTGCCGTACATTGTCTGCCCCGGCGGTATGCCCTGGCAAACCGGCTCCAGTATTCGGGCATGGTCACCACGCCGTACATAACAGTTGCCAGTACTGGAAAGGACAGGTGCCGGTTACCCAGCATAAAATATTGCAGGCAAACCTCACCTTCACCGGTGGTATCGTACCCCAGCAGTATATGCTTGATATCATGTTTGGCATAATAGGGCAACAGGCTCAGTTGTTTCCCGCCCAGAAAAAGGGAGAGGTCGTTCCCTAGTGTACCGGCAGGAAAAGCAGCCAGCTCTGCAGCCGTGTATTGCAAACGGTGCGGGCGCCGCAATAACCGCAACAGTGGCAATGCAAGATGATGTGTGAGAAAAACCAGTAAAGCCGAGCGGCAGTAAACATAGAAACGATACAGCATAACATTTTATTTATTGATGTAAACCAATGATACCAGTCCGCACAAGAAATACACTGCAGAGTGTGGCCAGTAAACTGAAAAGGCCGATAACCAATACGTGTAAGCCAAACAAACCCGATAAAATAACACCGCCCGGCAGAGCAGACACCAGCGTACAACCAAGTGCACTATTCAGCAGTGAACGGAAAAGGAATTGCCCTTCGGCTCCCGTCTTCAGTTTAAAGTAAAAGATGAGCCAGAAAATAAATATGCCGGGGGCAGAAAACACAAAAGAGAAGGTAAGCGAAAGCGGTATGGTACTCCCGTCTGCAAAGGATTCACAACACGCAGCGAGGTAGAGACCGCAGGCAATACCATTGATCAGGCCCGCCACCACCCAAATGATACCAGTAAATAATAAGCTTTGAAAAAATTTCATAAAAGTACTTTGAAATACAAAGTGAATGTGCAAAAAAAAGGGTTTACAATACCGGGTAGTCCAGCGTCATTCGTTGAGCATGCCGTTGACGACCTGACATTGATGTGAGCAATACTGTTCATATGTTTTGATTTATTGATTCAGCCCTTTAATCAGCTTTTCCATGGCTTCCAGGTGTTCCTTAAAGGCCTTCTCCCCTGCCTTTGTTACCGCATAAGTTGTATTCGTCTTACGGCCAATAAAACCTTTATTCACTTTGATGTATCCATTCTCCTCAAGGTTTTTCAGGTGACTGGCAAGGTTGCCATCGGTAATATCGAGCAACTCCCGGAGTTCATTAAAATTGACAGCAGTATTAACCATGAGTGCGCTCATGATACCCAACCGTATGCGGCTGTCAAATATTTTATTCAGATGTGCGATCGGATTTGCCATTACCCATTATTTTATTCAAAGCCCCATTATCCCGCTGTTGTCTTCCGTTCATACTTCCACCACATAGCAGTACCGTATATAATATGCATTAGTCCGAAGCCAGCCGCCCAGAACCAGAGGCCATAGCCAATAAACCAAAGGCTGATAAGCCCGAGTGCCATATTAACATAACCGAGATACCGCACTTCACCAAGGGTGTACTTACTGGCATTGATAAGTGCCAGCCCGTAGAATACAAGACAACCTGGTGCAACAAGTCCGTATACCCCCAATTGCATCATGCGCAGACAGAAGAGACCTCCTGCCGCAAGGGGAATAACTGTATTCCACATCAGCCGCCATGTGGCTTTACCAAAAAGAGGTATCCCCGTCTTACGGGTACGCAGCAAGGTAAACAAAAAGGCAAAAGCAAATGCTGCGGCAAACGTAACAAAAGCAATCACTACCAGATCCCAGGCCAAACCGGTTTCAATGGTATAAGCATCAGCATTTTTACCACAGTCACCCGTAAGCCAGCAGTTGAACCGGCTGTGGGCTGCCCATGCACCACCCAATGCACAAAGACCTGCAGCAATACCACTCAGGCCACTCAGGCTGATGAAACGGCTGCTGCGTTCCATCATCCGTTTGATGTCGCGCAGGGCTTCCAGAGACTCTAACTGTTCGTCCATAAAAGTACTTTGAAATACAAAGTAAATATAAATAATTGATTCCTGCAAGTCCCTGGCAAAAAAAATTACATCCCCGGTTTCAGTGATACAAACACCCGCTTTCGGCGATTGTACAACCCTTTCCCGCAAGCCATCTTTGCACCATCAACCTGGTCAATACAAATGAATACAGGAATATCATACACAATAAAATAAAAAAAATGAAACGGACAACGAAAATTACAGCATTACTGGCCATCACCATTTTGAGCGCTGCCAGTTGTAAAAAAACTGCAACCAATGAACCACCCGCAGTTAATGCAACCGTGGTTAGTGCATCCGGCGATATTACCGCCAAACTCACCACATTCCGGGAGCTCTTGGGCGCTACCTTAAATACAACCCCCGGTGCTACAGGCGGAAGGAGGGAAATCAACTGGGATGCTGTACCCCCGGGCTTTACCAATGTTAATGGCTTCCCGCTTGACTTCTTTGCATCAACAGATCCCGCATTACCCAATGGCCGGAAAAGAGGTTTCGCCCTGCTGGGAGGCGGCAATTTCCGGGTCGACAGTACCGACTTTGCCGATCTGGATGCCAGTTATGCTGCACAGTTTGACGCATTCAGTCCAAAAAAACTCTTTGCCTATACCACCAATGTGATTACGCAGGGGATATTCAAAATACCCGGCAGCGCTGCCGACGCATCAGTGAAAGGCTTTGGTGTTATCTTTTCTGATGTTGACCTGGCTAATTCTACTTACATAGAGTATTTTAACGGAGACAAGAGCCTTGGGGTATATTATGCACCCGCAAGAACTGCCGGATCTGGTTTTTCCCTGCTCGGGGTGTACTTCCCGGATGAGAAAATAACCAAGGTTAAGATTACCGTGGGAAATGCCACCCTGAGCGCTGGTGTAAAAGACCTGAGCGATGGCGGAACTGCTGATTTGGTGACGATGGATGACTTTCTCTACAGTGAGCCTGTGGCACAATGATTTAGTGGTTAATGGTTCTGCTAAAACCCGGGGCAACCCGGGTTTTACTGTTTTTTAACAACCCATCTCTCTAAAACACCGATATTTGCAGGGAAGATATGCGGAATTTGTACAGATTATTATTCACTACACTGCTGGCAACAGCGACCCTGCCGCTCGCCGCACAATCACTGCGGGTTACTGGTTTTATCAAAGACCAACAGAATGACGAGCCCGTACCATATGTTACCATACAATTCCTGAAAAGCGGCAAAGGCACCCTCTCCGACTCGGCAGGACATTTTGCATTTCTTGTCAATAATTTCAGTGCTGATACGCTGGTCATCTCGAGTGTAGGATTCAAGACTTACCGTATGGCCATACCGGCAGGCAAAGACAGTTTACGTCTGCTCGTTGCCCTCGAAAAAGCCCCGCTCTCGGAAGGCGTGGTAGTAAGGGCAAAAACAGGCAACCGTGGGCTATTAGTCTGGAAGCGTATTGTAAAAAACAAACCCCGCAACAACAGGAGCAGGTTTGATAATTTTTCCTACGAGCTGTACAATAAACTCGAAATAGACTGGAATAAGTTTCGCAAAGACAAGGCAAAGCGCATTCCGTTTGTAAAATCTTTTTCTTTTATTTTCGATAATGTTGACACCACCGAAGCCGTACCATATCTGCCGGTGTACCTTACGGAAACCCTATCCGACTACTACCACCAGAAATCGCCCAAAAGAACGCGTGAGGTGATCAAAGCACAGAAGGCAGACGGCATTGAAAATGAAAGCATGAGCAAGTTCCTGGGAGGAATGTACCAGAATATAAACGCTTACGACAATTTTTTACCCGTATTTGATAAGGATTTTGCCAGTCCGCTAAGCGATAACGGCGATGTCTATTATAATTACCGGGTGGCGGATACACAGCGGCTTGCCGGCCGGCGCTTCTACCACCTCATTTTTACCCCAAGGCATAAGGGTGAAAATGCCTTCGAGGGAGACTGCTGGGTAGATGCCATCAATTATGGCATCTGGAAGATTACGCTCAAACTACCCCAGGATGCCAATGTCAATTATGTAGAACAATTGAGCATGATACAGGAATTTACACCCGTAGCTGATAGCGGCTGGTTCCTCGTTAAAGATAAATTTGTAGCCGACTTTTTTCTTGTTGGTAAAAACACACTGAATTTTAAAGGCCGGAAAACAACCACTTTCCGCAACATCATGTACAACCAGCAATACATCTCGGATACACTGACCAATACCGGAAGTAAGGAGACCGTGGTCATACAAGCCAATAGCCGGTCATATGACAACAATTTCTGGCTGGAGCATCGGCACGACCCCCTGAGTAAAACAGAAGCCGGCATTTATAAAATGATTGATACGCTTACCAACCTGCCCAGATTTAAGCGGCTCACCAATACGCTCAATTTTCTGGCCACAGGTTACAAAAACATCGGCAACTATGAAATCGGCCCCTGGTTCAACTGGATATCTGCCAATAACCTCGAAGGCACACGTTTCCGCTTCGACCTCGGCACCAATGCAGGGTTCAGCCGCAAATATTACCTGCACGGATACCTAGCATACGGTACAGCAGATAAGCGTATCAAGGGCAAATTTGAAATCTACAATTTCCTGCATCGGCACCCAAGGAACTATTTTCATGTGAGCTATAAGAATGATATTGACAATGGGCAGAACTACTTTGATGAGATTGGCACAGATAATATTTTCACCCTGGCCGTCCGCAAAAACAGGGTACCCATCAAGTTTATGAACATCGAAGAATTCCGGCTTGAATATTATAATGAATGGAAGAATGGTCTGTCGGCACTGCTGGGCTACACCCACCGCAATTTTACGCCGATGCAAAACCTGCCTTCAAAGGACTTGTTCACAACCAAACAAGGCAATGCGCTCAACAGTGGTGAAATATCACTCCGGCTGCGGTATGCCTACCTCGAGCGTTTTATTGAGAACGGCTTTTTCCGTACAAGCCTGGGCAGCGACCTGCCTATTGCAGAACTGAGGATCAGCAAAGGAATATCCGGATTATTCAAAAGCAGTTACGACTATACCAAACTGCACCTGGGCATATCCGATTACCTCAAACTTGCTCCGTACGGCAGCTTATATTTTAATGTATACGGCGGCAAGATATTCGGCACCCTGCCTTATATGATTCTCGAAACACCACCGGGCAATGAAATTTATTATTACAACAAATATGCGTTCAACCTGATGAATCGCTATGAGTTCATCACCGACCGGTATGCGGGGTTTACAATTGAGCACAATATCGGCAACGGACTCTTCAGCTATTTTGGCCCGACCCGACGCCTGAAATGGCGGCAGTTTTGGAATGCCAAGGGACTGGTGGGTGGTCTTACGCCTGAAAACCGGCTGATGAACTTTGTTGGGGGACAGCCCTATAGTGATCTCAGCAACAAATTTTATCTTGAGTTGGGTACGGGTGTAGACAATATCTTCCGGCTCCTGCGCCTTGACCTGGTATGGCGGGTATCTCCTGCACACCTGCCCAATACCCTTACAAAAGGTTTTGGTGTATTCGGCAGTTTCCGGATAGGTTTTTAAAACCCTTTGCGCCAGACCGATACATTTCTACCTTCCCATAATGACCTCCTTTACCATATCCCTACCTTTGCAATATGACGCTCCCTCCCCCGCTCATCGCTTCCCTGAAGGGATTACCCGGCTTTGATGCCGATGCTTTTACGGCTGTTCACCACTCAGGTCACCAGGTCAGCAGTGTCCGTTTTAATCCGGTCCGGTGGAGGGCCGCAACAGGTAGTATGCCTCAAGACGCCGAAACATTATCAACAATTACCGGTCTCCCTGTAGCAGATCCTGTACCCTGGTCTGCCAACGGCTATTACCTCACCCACCGCCCGGTATACACCACCGATCCATTGCTGCATGCCGGCGCCTATTATGTACAGGAAGCCAGCAGCATGTTTCTGGAACAGGCAGTACAACAGTGTTGTGGCCATGACCCGCTATATGTGCTTGACCTTTGTGCTGCTCCCGGGGGTAAATCTACCCTGCTCCAATCCATTCTGCACAAAGACAGTCTGCTCGTGAGCAATGAAGTCATAAAAACCCGGGTTAATAGTCTTGCTGAAAACATAACCAAATGGGGGGCTGCAAATGTAGTCATCACCAATAATGATGCCCGGCACTTCCAGCGGCTGGGTGCCTTTTTCGACCTGGTGGTAGTGGATGCCCCATGCAGCGGCAGCGGTCTTTTCCGCCGCGACCCCCAAGCCATTGCCCAATGGAGTGAAGACGCCGTATTGCTCTGCCAGCAGCGGCAACAAAGAATCCTCGCCGACATATTGCCCGTACTCAAGCCCGGTGGTATACTCATCTATGCCACCTGTTCCTATTCACCCCGGGAAGATGAGGATATCGCCGACTGGCTGGTAGCTGAACAGGGCATGGAAAGCCTGTTGCTTACCCTGCCGCCGGGGGCAGGTATTACAGCCTCTGCCGGTAATCACAGTCATGGATACCGTTTTTTTCCTGGGGTCACCCGTGGCGAAGGTTTTTTTATTGCTTGTTTCCGGAAAACAGCAGGTGACAGCGGAGTGCCCGCAACTATACGACCCCAAAAAACAGCGGGCTTTACCCCGGCAGAGCTACAGCGCTTACAGGCCTGCACCAACAGAGATGATGACTTTGGCTTCATCCGCCAAAAAGACGAAATACTGGCCGTTCCGCCAGTTGTACAGGAAGCGCTGCCCCTGCTTCAGTCTGTACTCTATCTTCGCAAAGCAGGCATCAAAATGGGAAAACTGATCAATGGCGCCTTAATACCCGATCATGAGCTGGCACTGGGTTTCAGCCGGCCGGGCAATGTGCCTGAACTGGTGTTAGACAAAGCTACCGCCGTTCAATACCTGCGCCGGGCAGATTTCACGCTCCCACCAGCAGAGAAAGGCTGGAATTTAGTCACGACCAGCGGCTTTGCGCTCGGTTGGATAAAAGTGATGCCCAACCGGTTTAACAATTACTACCCTCCCGAATGGCGGATATTGATGAAGGCATAAGTACGCTTTGCCTATCAGAACGCAGACTGTTTCATTTTTGACATGGTTTGTTTATTTTGCATACCGGCAATGCGTTTTTTGTACTCCTCTCAGAGACCAGTGCAACTTTTACACATTCAACTTGAAAAGTATGCCGTCAAGAGGCTTTGAGCGTCGGAATTAGCACTGTCGCTACCGGATCCCAATAGTGTGCTATTTTTACAGCTAAGCAGTATTAATTGCAGTATTTGCCATCATTTTAACGCATCTTTGCAAACGATTAAAGGATAAACAAATCACCATGAGAGTCAGATTCATTTCCATTTTATTGCTTTTGCTACCCGTTTCAGCGCTGCTGGCACAAGACAAAATGTTAATGGCCCAGGGTGCCGCCCCCTCACTCTACATCAACCATACTGTAGCTCCCAAAGAAAATTACTACAGTATCGGCAGGATGTACAATACCAGCCCAAAGGATCAGATTGCTCCTTTCAATGGCTTACAGATGGAAAAAGGGCTGAGTCCGGCACAGGTTATTAAAGTACCCCTGACCACAAACAATTTTCTGCAGTATGGAAATCCGGCTGCAGATGAAGTATTGGTACCCGTTTACCATACAGTAAAAGAAAAGGAAGGCCTTTACCGCATCAGCGTAACTTATAATAAGATTGACCTCGAAACGCTTAAGCAATGGAATAATATCCAGGGTGATGTCGTAGCCAATGGTGTAAAACTGATTATCGGTTACCTGAAAGTTAAAAAAGAGCTCTCCCCTTTGGCTTCCATGGCGAAATCCATGCCGGTAGTAGACAGGCCAAAAGAAGATGAAAGGCCAAAACCGGCGGTTATTGTCGAAACACCACCCGTAGTAAAAGAGGCACCCAAAAAAGAAGTCATTCAACCTCCGGTGGTAAAAAAAGACCCGCCCCAACCTGTTGTGGTAAAAACAGAACCCGTAAAGCCGGTTGAAGCCAATCCCAATATACCCGATTTTAATGGAGGAGCCTTCCGTGGAGAGTATGTCAGCCAGAATAAGGGGGGCGATGCCGGCAAAGAATCGGGAGCCGGTAATGTATTCAAGAGTACGAGTGGTTGGTCAGACGGGAAATATTATTGTCTCCACAACAGTGCGCAGCCGGGTACCATCATCAAGATCAGTTGTGCCGCCACGGGCAAATCAGTTTATGCCAAAGTACTGGATGCTATTCCTGATATCAGGCAAAACAACGGACTGCTGATTCGCATCAGCAATGCAGCAGCCGAAGAGTTGGGGGTTGGTGCCAATAAATTTGACTGCACGCTGAGTTATACAAACCAGTAATACTCCTTTACAAAAAGGCCGCTATACCCAATCTCCGGATAGCGGCTGTATATTACATTGCCTTCCACAGCGGACAGTATTGTCGCAGGGCTTCTGTAAGTTTTTCCGGTTGCCGGGTACCCAACAGGGTTTTGGCACCGGTTTGAAACACCAGTTGCAACCCCTTTCCACCCGATACAGTGATACAATTATTATTACCCCGGCCTTTCAGCCCCCATCCCCCATATTCAAACAATGCCCGGTAATCCCGAATATAGACATTCGACAAAGCATGCCAGGGTATGCTTGCATATTTCCGGTGAAAGGGAAAAAAGCGGTAATGAATACCTGCTGCATCAATTTTTATACTGAGCCGGATAGATAGAAAAAAACCGGTGAGTGCCAGTAAAAGCAATAATAACCCGATCAATACCCCATTACTGGCGGGTTTGGCTCCGAAAGGAATACCCAGGATAACCTGCTGGATAACCGCATAAATAAAAAGTATCGTTAACGACAGCGGAATGGCCAGTACCCATTTGGTTCGCAGTCGTTGTATTTCGGTATAACTGTGCATATCACGTATGAATAACTTTTTGGATGATTGCAGTCAGTACATCTGCCCAAGTGGCATATGCTGATGCCGAAGGATGAAGCCCATCTGCCGCAAGCCATGCACTTTCATGTCCGTGTAAACGTTGTATGCTGGTGATGTCTGCATAGTGTACCCCATACTCCAGAGCCACTGCAGCATTTGCAGCATTATATGCGTCAATGGCTGCAGCTATAGCCTGCCGATCGCCTGCAGCGGCAAAAGGCGTTACCCCCCAATCGGGAATACTCAACACCACCACACGCCGGGTATCGCCACCAGTAAAATTGATGGCCATCTGCAGCAATTGTGTAAACGAAGGGATGTAATCTGCAACAGGCCTGTTCCGGTACTGGTCGTTTACCCCTATAAGCAGGGATACGAAATCGTAAGCAGGCAGAAACGCATACCCACGCATGCCTTCCAGGAGTTCATCCGTTGTCCAACCGGTGGTTGCCACAATTTCCGGGGCAGTAAACGCATGCCCGATGTTGCGTAGCCGTTGCACCGCCTGTGCAGGAAAGCCCGCCGTTAGTGCTACGCCCTCCCCAATGGTATAGCTGTCGCCAAGTGCGAGATAGGTATATGTTTGTGCCATGAGTCCTGATTAATAAAATGCTAAATTAATTTTTTTTGGCACGATTATTTAGAAAGCTTATATATTTGCGTATCAGTTTAAACCATTGAATAAGTCAGTACATACCGTTTTATCTCCCATGTTCCCGCTGGTTCCCGCCGGTGGCGGTACTACTTATCATATTACCCGACGTGGTTGCTGACAGGACGAGCCGTTCACCCCGGTCCCTGTCAGTGAAAAAGATCCCATCACATTTCTTACGGATTGGTTATCCGGTCTTCATCATCAAGTTGTAACATGAGCACACAACAATTCATTATCAGGGAAGCCCTGTCTTCCGACAATATATATGCAGCCACTATCGCAGCAGAAATGGAATCCTCTGCCAAAGCCAGGGGTACAGGAATCGCACAACGAACCCCAGGATACCTCATCTCAAAAATCGAAGAAGGCAAGGCCGTTATTGCCCATACACCAGCTGGCGAATGGGTAGGCTTCTGTTATATCGAAACCTGGGGACACGGGGAGTATGTAGCCAACAGCGGGTTGATTGTTGCCCCGCAATACCGCAAAAGCGGTGTGGCCAAAGCCATCAAACAAAAAATATTTAACCTCTCCCGGACAAAGTATCCTGAAGCAAAAATATTCGGACTTACCACCGGCCTCGCAGTGATGAAAATCAACTCTGACCTTGGCTACGAACCGGTAACGTACGCTGAACTCACCCAGGATGAAGCATTCTGGGCAGGCTGCAAAAGCTGTGTCAACTACGATATCCTCATGAGCAAGGAAAGAAAAAACTGTCTTTGCACGGGAATGCTTTTTGATCCCAAAGACCATTACGAACCTGAAGAAACCGCTGCAGCATTTACAAGTAAATCCAAACTTTATGAACGCCTGCAAAGATTGAAAGCGGCAAAGCTTCTTCAACCCTTTTTGAAGAAAGGTGCAGGAACCGGCAGCGGCAGTAAAAACATATTACGTCATTTTTTTAATCTTTAACCCTTAACTCATGGCCATAAAAAAAGTAGTGCTCGGTTTTAGCGGTGGTCTTGATACTACATATTGTGTGAAGTACCTCACCGAAGAAAAAGGATATGAAGTACACAGCGTTACCGTGAATACTGGTGGTTTCAGCGAAGAAGAATGCAAGGCAATTGAAGCGCATGCACTCCGGCTTGGTGTTGCCTCGCACAAAACTGTTGATGCTGTTACCACATACTACGACCGCATCATCCGCTATTTAATCTATGGGAATGTACTCAAAAACAATACCTATCCGTTAAGTGTAAGTGCCGAAAGGATGAGCCAGGCTCTGCATATTGCAGCGCATGTAACTGCTGTTGGTGCAGATGCTGTTGCACACGGCAGTACAGGTGCGGGTAATGACCAGGTTCGTTTTGATATGGTTTTTCACACGCTTATTCCTGATGCAGAAATCATCACCCCCATTCGTGATATGCGCCTGAGCCGCGAAGCCGAGATTGCTTACCTGCAAAGCAAGGGTGTGGAAATGAATACAACCAAAGCCGCTTATTCCATCAACAAAGGCCTCTGGGGCACTTCTGTCGGAGGCAGGGAAACACTCACTTCGCACGGGATGCTGCCCGAATCAGCCTGGCCAACACCGGTTACCCGCAGCGACAGTGAACAAGTGGTCCTGCATTTTGAAAAGGGTGAACTCATCACCATCAATGACCGGTCTTTTGTCCATCCTGCCGAAGCCATACAATGGCTCCAGGCAATAGCCGCGCCATTTGGCATAGGCCGCGATGTACATGTTGGCGATACCATTATCGGCATTAAAGGCCGGGTAGGTTTTGAGGCAGCAGCGCCGATGGTTATCATCAAGGCTCACCATGCACTCGAAAAACACGTACTCACCAAGTGGCAGCTTAACTGGAAAGACCAACTGGCACTTTTTTATGGTAACTGGTTGCACGAAGGCCAGATCATGGATCCGGTGATGCGCGACATTGAAGCCTTTTTTGAAAATAGTCAGCAGACGGTAACCGGCAAAGTATTTGTAGAACTCCTGCCATACCGCTTTCAGGTGCTTGGCATCGAATCCCCTTACGACCTGATGAACAGTGCATTTGGCAGCTATGGCGAAATGAATAAGGGCTGGAGTGGCGAAGACGTAAGAGGTTTCAGCAAAATATTTGGCAACCAGGTATCCATATGGACTGCCGTAAAAGCTAAGGCTGAAAAAAGAGTATGACGCAACCCCAATCACATATGATAAGGGCAGGTATAATAGGCGGTGCCGGTTATACCGGTGGTGAAATGATCCGTCTGCTGCTCAACCATCCGCAGACAAATATTGTTTTTGTACACAGCAAGAGCCATGCAGGCCTCCCCCTGCACCAGGTACACAGGGATCTGCTGGCAGCCACAGACATGACCTTTACCGACACCCTGCGGGATGACATTGATGTTTTGTTCCTCTGTGTCGGACATGGCGAAGCGCGGCAGTTTCTTGCGGCAAATACCATACCCACCGGCACCAGGCTGATTGATCTGTCGCAGGATTTCCGCCCGCACACCACCAATAGCCTGTCTGCCAGAACATTTTGCTACGGACTCCCCGAACTGAATCGTGATGCCATACGATTGTCGGACAGCATTGCCAACCCCGGTTGCTTTGCTACGGCCATACAACTCGCGTTGCTGCCATTAGCAGCAGCAGGCCTACTCAACGAAACACATGTTACAGGCATAACAGGATCAACCGGTGCCGGGCAGGGTTTTTCAGCCACTTCACATTTCAGTTGGCGGGCCAACAACATACAGGCCTACAAAACGCTCGATCACCAGCACCTTGGCGAAATCTGCCAATCCCTGCACCAGTTGCAACCTTCGTTTCCTGCTGCACCCGGAGAAGGATGGCTGTCGTTTGTTCCCTGGCGTGGCGATTTTGCACGGGGCATTTATACCAGCAGCGTAGTAAAAACCGATCTGCCCGCCGATACACTGGAAGACCACTACCGGGAGTATTACAGTACACATCCGTTTACCACCATCAGCCCTGTAATGATCGATCTCAAACAGGTGGTAAATACCAACCACTGTTTCATTCACCTGGAGAAGAAAGGAAAACAACTTGCCATACACAGTGCCATCGACAACCTGCTCAAAGGTGCAGTTGGCCAGGCCCTACAGAATATGAACCTTGCCTTCGGGATACCCGAAACAACAGGATTACAATTGAAAGCCGGTTATTTTTAAAGATAAAAAATGATGCAATTATTTGACGTTTATCCGCTCAACGACATTACGATAGAAAAAGCTGAAGGCAGCTATGTATATGACGATAAAGGCACCCGGTACCTCGATCTCTATGGTGGTCACGCAGTAATTTCGATTGGCCATGGCCATAAACATTATATAACCAGGATTACTGAGCAGCTTGCTAAAGTGGGGTTCTATTCCAACTCTGTTAAAATTCCGCAACAGGTTGCACTTGCCGAAAAACTTGGCCACCTCTCGGGCAAGGAGGACTACCAGCTTTTCCTGTGCAATTCGGGTGCTGAAGCCAATGAAAACGCAATGAAACTGGCTTCTTTCGCTACCGGGCGCAAAAAAATAATTGCCTTTACCAAAGCTTTTCACGGACGCACATCACTTGCGGTAGCCGCCACCGACAACCCGGCAATCATTGCTCCTGTCAACCAGACGGACAATATCATCTTCCTTCCTTTCAATGATCCGGAAGCGTTAAATACCTGCTTTGCAGAGCAGGGCGATCTGATAGCGGCAGTCATCACTGAAGGCATACAGGGTGTGGGTGGCATACACGAAGCCACCATATCATTCTTACAAACCATCCGTCATTGCTGCAACAGATACAATAGTGTATTTATTGCCGATAGTGTGCAATGCGGGTATGGCCGGACAGGGCTTTTTTATGCACATGATTACAGTGGGGTAAATGCCGATATTTATACGATGGCCAAAGGGATGGGCAATGGCTTCCCCGTTGCGGGCATCAGCATTGCACCGCACCTGCAGGCAAAGCATTTTATGCTGGGCAGCACTTTTGGCGGCAACCATTTAGCCTGTGCAGCAGCCCTCGCTGTGCTGGAAGTGATGGCAGCAGAAAACCTGCTTCAGAACGCAGCAGCAACAGGCAACTATCTCTTGCAGGCATTGCGCCAAATGGAGGGCATTGCAGCCGTTCGTGGCCGTGGCCTGATGATTGGCATTGAACTTCCTCCCAACCGCACAGAAGTCAAAAAAAACCTGCTCTTCAGGCATCATATTTTTACGGGCGAGGCCAAACCAAATGTCATCCGGCTGCTGCCCGCACTCAACCTGACCACAGAAGCAGCAGATCATTTTCTTCACGCGTTAAAACAGGAACTGCATTGAAACATTTCATCACCGCTGCAGATGCCGGCAATATAGACATACTTGCAGCCAAAGCACTGGCATTTAAAACCAATCCGCTGATGGCACAACAACTTGGCCGGGGCAAAAGAATCGGATTGCTTTTTTTGAACCCCAGTCTGCGCACCCGCCTCAGCACACAGGTAGCTGCACAACAATTGGGTATGGATGCCATTGTATTCAATGTGGACAAAGAAGGCTGGGCACTCGAATTTGAAGATGGTGCCATCATGAGCGGCAATACGGTTGAGCACGTTAAAGATGCAGCCCCCGTAATGGGTAGCTATTTCGATATGCTCTGCATCCGGACTTTCCCTTCCCTCAAAAACCGGAAGGACGATTATGCAGAACTCGTTATACAATCTTTTGTGCAATATGCAGGCGTACCCATCATCAGCTTGGAAAGCGCCACTTTGCACCCCCTGCAAAGCCTGACAGACATCATCACGATTAAGGAACAGTTTGCCAGCAACACCCGCAAACCCAAAGTGGTACTCACCTGGGCTCCGCATGTAAAAGCCCTGCCGCAATGCGTAGCCAATAGTTTCGCCCAATGGATGAACACCTGGGGGGGTGCAGACTTCGTCATTACTCATCCCGATCATTACGAGCTGGATACCCGTTATACAACAGGGGCTTACATTACCACTAACCAGCAGGAGGCCCTTGCTGACGCTGATTTTGTATATGTAAAAAACTGGAGCACCTACACTGATTATGGCAAAATATACAACAACGATCCTGGCTGGATGCTTACACCCGACAAACTTCAGTTTACGCACCAGGCCAAAGTCATGCACTGCCTCCCGGTACGGCGCAATGTAGAACTTCCGGATGAAATATTAGACAGCAGCGCCAGCATAGTTACCTTGCAGGCTGCAAATCGTGTATGGGCAGCACAGGCTGTCATTGCTTCAATTTTAGAAACCTCCAATACAGCATGATATGGACAACCTGCTCATTGTAAAAATTGGTGGCAACATTATAGACAACGAAAGCAGCCTGCTGAATTTCCTGCAGGCCTTTGCAGCAACCAATGGTGAAAAAATATTGATTCATGGCGGAGGAAAGATGGCCACACAACTGGCTGCACAAATGAACCTGCCACAAAAAATGGTTGATGGCCGCCGCATTACTGATGCAGAAAGCCTGAAAGTAGTCACCATGGTATATGCCGGCTATCTCAACAAAAAAATCACCGCATTACTACAGGCCATGAAATGCCATGCCCTGGGTTGCTCAGGGGTAGATGCAGATTTAATACGGGCCCACAAACGCGAAGCAGCAGCGGTTGATTACGGTTTTGCGGGTGATGTGGATAGCATCAACAGTGAATGGTTGTGCCACCTGCTCCGGAAAGACATTACACCCGTCATTGCCCCGATTACCCACGATGGCCATGGACAACTCCTCAATACAAATGCTGATACTATCGCACAGGAGATAGCTCAGGCCATGAGTATGTACTACAGTACTACCCTTGTTTATGCTTTTGAGAAACAAGGGGTACTGGAAAACATCAGCGACGAGAATACACTTATCCGCCGGTTAACCCCTGAAGTATTTGCACAACTTAAACAGGAAGAAAAAATATTTGCCGGCATGCTCCCTAAACTGGATAATGCATTTGCGGCACTTCGCCTCGGTGTACACAAAATCATTATCGGACCGGCCGAGCAACTGACCGCATTACTCAACGGACAAACCGGTACACACATCACGCATGACAACTGATCTTTCCATATTACAGCAACAGGCGCGCACGTTACTGGCGCAACTGATCGCCATTCCCTCATTCAGTAAAGAAGAAGCAGGTACAGCAGCTGCCATTACCGCCTTCATGCAGCAGGCACAGGTACCCGCACAACGGCAGCAAAATAATATATGGGCAGTGGGCAAAAATTTCGACCCCCGCAAACCCAGCCTGTTACTCAACTCACACCATGATACTGTACGGCCCAACACAGCCTGTACCATTGATCCCTTTACACCCCTCATCAGCGGTGGAAAACTGTTTGGTCTCGGCAGCAATGATGCTGGTGGTTGCCTGGTAAGCCTGATTATGACTTTTGTCTACTTTTATCACCGACCCGCAGGCGCCTGTAATATTGTACTCGCAGCCACGGCAGAAGAGGAAATTTCAGGACATAACGGTATTGAAGCGCTGCTGCAGGATGAAACATTTACAGCAGCCACACATGGCGCCTTTCAACCGGGGCACCTGCACCCGGGCACAGGTGCTATTGTGGGTGAGCCAACCCTGCTCAACCTCGCAGTTGCAGAAAAAGGTTTACTGGTAATTGATGGAACCACTACTGGTGTGGCCGGTCATGCCGCGCGGGAAGAAGGGGAGAGTGCCTTGTATAAGGCAATGGAAGACATTCAATGGTTCCGCACCTGGCGTTTCCCAAAACTATCACCCACACTTGGAGCCGTAAAAATGAGCGTCACTGCAGTAGATACACCAAACACTGCACATAATATTGTCCCCGCAGAATGTCGCTATGTGGTTGACATCCGGTTAACCGATGCTTATACACACGAGGAAGTACTGGGTGTGATACGGAAATCAATACATGGAGAAGTTGTACCCAGGAGTACGCGGATACGGGCAACCGCTATTGACCCGGCACATCCGCTGGTACAATCGGGATTACAAGCCGGGGCTGTGATGTATGGATCCCCAACAAGTTCTGATAAGGCATTGATACCCTTCCCCGCCTTAAAGTGCGGCCCGGGTGATAGTGCACGCAGTCATACGGCTGATGAATTTATTTTCCTGCACGAAATTGATGCAGGCGTAAAATGGTATATTGATCTGGTTGAACGCATCATGTAATGCAACTTCATAAAACAATGGCAATGCAAACAGGAAACAATCCCGCAGGCGACGGTCACAAAGCAATTACTGCACTATGGCAAAAAAATACCCCTTCCGCTGCAGCAGTAACAGAATTTACAACTGGCCGCGATCGTGAATTTGACAGGTTACTGGCCGCACACGACGTAAGAGGCTCACTGGCACATGTACACATGCTCGGTACAGTAGGGTTGTTGAATACGGAAGAAACGGGGCAGCTTACAAATGCTTTAAAAACAATTTTCGCAGAGATTGAGGCCGGACAATTCGATATTCCGGATTCAGCAGAAGACGTACACTCGTATATAGAGTTCCTGCTTACCGAAAGACTCGGGGATACGGGGAAAAAGATACACGCTGCCCGCAGCCGTAATGACCAGGTGCTGGTTGACCTCAAACTTTTTTTGCGGGAAGAAATGGAACTGCTTGTACAGGAAGTTCTTTCCCTATTTACCCTCCTGCAGGAAAAAAGCGAAACACACCGCAATGACCTCCTCCCTGGTTATACCCACCTGCAACTGGCCATGCCGTCTTCCTTTGGGCTATGGTTTGGCGCATATGCAGAAAGTTTAGCCGACGATATGGTAATACTCAAAGCCACCTATGACCTCATCAATAAAAATCCACTGGGATCAGCGGCCGGTTACGGTGCATCTTTCCCCATAGACCGCTCACTCACCACCCGGTTGCTCGGGTTTGAATACCTGCATTACAACGTGGTAAATGCACAAATGAGCCGTGGTAAAACAGAACGGGTAACAGCAATGGCTATGGCAAATATTGCCGACACCCTGGCAAGAATGAGTATGGATGCCTGCCTGTACATGAACCAAAACTTTGCCTTTATCCGTTTCCCCGATGAACTGACGACAGGCAGCAGCATCATGCCCCATAAAAAAAACCCAGATGTATTTGAACTCGTCAGGGCATATTGTAACCGCATCAAGGCACTGCCCAACGAAATCATGCTCATGACCACCAACCTGCCCTCGGGTTATCACCGCGATCTTCAGTTGCTCAAGGAAAACCTGTTCCCCGCGATTAACGACCTGCGGCGCTGTATGGAAATGATGCGGCTCATGCTGGCTGATATACAGGTCAGAAGCAATATTCTTGAAGAAGAGCAGTACAAATATGTATTCAGTGTGGAAGCCGTAAACAAACTGGTGCTGGAAGGACTATCCTTTCGTGACGCTTACCGGAAAGTAGGTGCTGATATTGAGCAGGGACATTACCAGTATTCCACCACCCTGCAGCATACCCATGAGGGCAGTATCGGCAACCTCTGCAATGCGGCCATCCGCGCACAAATGGAAAAGATAGTGGCTTCATTTCCTTTTGCAGAAGTGAAAGCAGCCTTGCTGGCATTAACGGCTTAACCCCACATGAACAATATCCGGGATTATCCGCAACAATTCGTCTGATCGTGTAGCTACGGCTATTTGTACAATGGTTATTGCTCAGCAAAATAGTTTGTCCCGCATATTTACAATTGACTGCAGAATTTGGGTTTAACCGGTTGCTGCATTGAGGCTTGCAGCGGCTGCAAGACCCGGTATATATTTATGGCTTGCCGCCATGATTGCTGAACAAGCCTGCCTGATCTGTTCCTCGCTAATGGTTAATGGCGGAGCAATGCGCAGGCAATGCGGAGCAAATAAAAACCAGTCCGTAAATACACCTTCCGCAATAAGCTCATCGATGATTGATTTACAGGTTGCAAAACTATCATATTCTACCGCCAGCATCAGCCCTTTACCGCGAACAGACAAACCAGGCAACAGCGTATGAAACAGTTTCGCCCTGGCAGCAACACCCGCAATAATATCTTCACGCAACAATACCTGTAATGCCGCCAACCCCGCTGCGCAACAGACGGGATGGCCGCCAAACGTATTGATATGCCCAAGCACAGGATTATGTGTCAGGCAGCGCATCAGTTCTGCAGAACTCACAAAAGCTCCAAGCGGCATACCCCCACCCAATGCCTTACCCAGCAACAGTATATCAGGTACAATACCAGCCTGTTCAAATGCCCATAAACTGCCATTACGACCAAAGCCGCACTGGATCTCATCAAGTACCAGCAAAGCCCCTGTATCGGTACAGCGTTGGCGCAGGGCTTGCAGCCATGACGTTTCCGGAACAAATACGCCCATCTCCGCCTGTATGGTCTCGGCAAACACACAGGCCGTTGCAGCAGTAATCTGCTCCAGGTCTTCCATCACATTGTAACGCAACTGCAGGATACCCGGCAACAAAGGGCGGAAAGCCTGTTGCCAGTATTCGCTCCCCATCACACTCAACGCCCCCTGTGTACTGCCATGATAAGAATTTTTGAAAGAAACAACCTGTGTACGCCCGCTATACCGCTTAGCCAGTTTCATCGCACCTTCTGTTGCTTCACTACCACTGGTTGTATAAAAAACAGAATCCAGGCCCTCAGGCAGCAGATCGGACAACAGCCGGGCATATTGCACCTGCGGACTTTCCACCAACTCCCCGTATACCATGATGTGCATATACCGGGCTGCCTGCTCCTGTACAGCCCTGACCACTTCAGGGTGACCATGCCCAAGGTTGCACACACTGATGCCCGCAATAAGATCAATATAGGCCTTCCCTGATACATCCCAGAGCCGGCACCCCTCAGCTCTTACCATTTCAATAGCCAGGGGGGCAGGTGATGTCTGCCCCACATGATCCAAAAAAAGCTGCCGTTGATTCATAACGGCAAATTTCGGAAAGAAATGCGGATATTTGTTTTTTAAACACCGGGGCAACCCGGAACAACAAATCAATCAACTATGCCGGTCATCCTGCCCGTAAAAGGCATTTCGCCCGTTTTTGGCAACAACTGTTACATTGCACCCAATGCCACCATAGTAGGTGAAGTGGTTATGGGAAATGACTGCAGCGTATGGTTCAATGCGGTCATCCGGGGAGACGTCAACAACATCATCATGGGCAACAGGGTAAACGTACAGGACGGCGCTGTTATCCACTGCACCTACCAAAAAAACAACACCATTATTGGAAATAATGTAAGCATCGGGCACAATGCCATTGTACATGGCTGCGTTATTGCAGATGATGTACTCATAGGTATGGGAAGTATTGTTATGGACAGGGTACAGGTGGGTAGCCACAGCATCATTGCCGCAGGCGCCGTAGTGCTGGAAGGCACCATTGTTGAATCCGGCACCATATATGCCGGTATTCCTGCAAAAAAGGTAAAAGACATCAGCCCTGAACTGATCAGTGGAGAGATCAACCGCATCGCTGAGAACTACGTGATGTACAGCGGGTGGTTTAAATAAGGCGCTTAGCCCTATGCGGCAAAAGGCTTACCCAATGCAGGAGAAGCCGTTCAGATTTCTTACGATTGGATACAAAAATCAATGATATGAAGAAAATGATCCTTGGCATTACCTGCCTCGCCTTTTTAAGCGGATGTTTCATCTTCCGTAAAAAAGAGAAATACGGCTGCCCTTCAGACGGACGTAATGTAGGTGCCGAAAAAATTGCTGCTGGCGATGAGAAAGCCATGCGCAAGGCGGCCAAAGCCAAATATAAAGGTGGCCGAAAGTCTTACTGAATCCATAAGATATGGTTTAACGGGGTTATTCCGTGCCTGGCTACCTCCTGTATAATAAATACCTTCCTTTTTCGTTACCCTATAGACAACGGCTTGCGCAACAGGTTAATTCCTGTCTGACCTGCCGTTATCACCAATCATTTCGGTCATATCCTAAAATCAATATCTATGTGTTACCAGCTTACAACTCATTTCGGCGGCACCGAAGCCGTAATCGACGACAACTGTGGTATTTCTAAATTTTATGCCATCGCAGGAACCCTGACCAAAGAACTGCAGGTCAATTTTCTCAACCAGGTAGACGATTCGGACACTTTAGACTGGGATTTTCAGTACAAGAACCTCTTTCTGACACTGCATTACAATATTTTCAATGGTGTGAGTATTCTTCCGCGGCATACAAAGAGTATTCAAAACGAGAATAAGGTAGTGATGGAGATTGCCCATTTCCTGGAGCAGCACGCTTACTAATATTTTTTATCTTCCATAGAAGCAAGAATGTTGCCATAGCTATGGTAACGATCGGCACTGATACGACCTTCAGCAACTGCCTTTTTTATGGCACAGCCGGGTTCGTTAAGATGTATACAATTGTTGAACTGGCAGCCCGCAAGCGCATTCCGCATCTCGGGAAAATAATGCGACAGCTCTTCTTTTTCAATATCAACAATCCCAAATTCCCGGATACCCGGCGTATCAATAATCCTGCCCCCACCGGGCAGGTCAAACATTTCAGCAAACGTGGTGGTATGCATCCCCTTACCACTCCAGCCACTTACATCCTTTGTACGTAAAGCCATCTCCGGAAAAACAGCATTAATAAAGGTGGACTTACCCACACCGGAATGCCCGCTCACCAGGGTTGTTTTCCCCGACAACAACGCCTTTACAGCCCCCACCCCATCCTCCTCTTTTACACTCATACCACATACCCGGTAGCCAATGGCTTCATACATCGCTTTGAGGGTATGGAATTGCGCCAGCTCTTTCTTCCTGAAAAGATCAGTTTTATTAAAAACGATAATGGCCGGCACATGAAAAATTTCACAGCCTACAAGAAAACGATCGATAAACCCCTGGGAAGTGCGCGGTTCCTTAAGGGTGGCAATGAGGAGCGACTGGTCGAGGTTGGAAGCAATAATGTGGTGCTGGTGCGGATTCCGTGGCGACTGGCGATTGACATAATTCCGCCGTTTGAATATCTGCGTGATCATAACTGCACCTTCCGCATCGTTCTCCTTTTCGATGGTTACCTCATCGCCCACCGCTATCGGGTTTGTAGAGGTCATCCCATCCATCTTAAATACACCTTTCAAACGGGCATTGTACCGCTGCCCGGCCTCGTCCTTCAGGCTGTACCAGCTCCCCGTTGATTTATATACCAGCATCTTCATTATAACCACGAATGTAAATGATAAATCGGATATGCCGTGCTGATGATGCCAGTCTCTTTCGGCAACAAGCCGTATAAAAGCCAGCATACCCCAAACACATTATGGAAACCTCCGGAATAAGGTAAACCCCAGCAGTAAATCCAGCAGCAGAAAAATGAAACCCGCACATACAAAGGGAAGCGCCTTGTCTTCGTGCCGTGAAAAGGTAGCAATCTTTACTTTTGACTTTTCAAGGCCGTCAATTTCCTTATAAATACTTTTCAGCCCCAGATCATCCCTGGCACGGAAATACTTGCCCCCCGTCTCATTAGCAATTTCGGTGAGCAGCTTTTCATCAATGGTTACTTTCTCCCGCTGCATCACCACATCACCCATAGGCGTCTGTACCGGTGTGGGGGCGTATCCATCCGTACCCACACCGATCGTATATACTTTTACCCCATAAGCCTTGGCAATCTCTTTAGCCGTTTTAGGATCGATTAACCCGCCATTGTTTTCACCATCGGTAAGCAATACGATAATCTTTGTTTTAGACGTACTGCTGCGTATCCGGTCCACACTGGTCGCCAAACCCGAACCAATCGCTGTACCATCTTCAAGTAAGCCGTTACGGATATTTTTAATCGACTGGATAACCACCTGCTGATCGGTCGTGAGCGGACATTGTGTAAAACTTTCCCCGGAAAAAATCACCACCCCAATCCTGTCCGTCAGGCGACGCGATACAAAATCGATGGCCACATTTTTTGCGGCTTCCAGGCGATTGGGACTCAAGTCCTGCGCGGTCATACTACCACTAACATCAATGGCCAATACAATATCAATGCCCTCACCCTCTGCCTGTTGCTCACTGAATCGTGTCTGTGGCCTCGCCAGGGCAATTACCGTCGCAGCCACTGCCAGCAGACGCAGACAGAAAGGCAGATGCCGGAAAGATGTTTTCCAACTGCTCAGCCCTTTGGCAGCGGTACTCGATACCCGAAGCGTAGCCGTTCCCTTTTTGCTCTGGCGAAAATACCAGAACGCTGCCAGGGGCAACAACAGCAGCAGCAGGAAAAACCAGGGCTGGTCAAATACAATATGTTTAAAATAGCCGGTAATCAAGCGGATACTCTTTTAGAAACTGCAGCAATATCGCTGATGCTTTTCCTGATTTGTTCCAGACACTGTTTGCTCACTGTTACTGGCGGCACAAAACGGGCAAATTTAACCGCGTCCCCGCATCGAAGGGCAGCAGAAAGGTCACTGGTAACAGCCGTTGGCACTTCATATACTTTTAAACCAACCAGCAGGTCACTGGTCGTTTTATTCATCACATTACCCTTACCACTTCGGGTCAGGTAACGCCGCAAAAGCGCGGAAAGCCGGGTATGAAAGCTGCGTATGGCATCGGGGTCATCCGGCTCCAGCAAGGCCAAACGGTCAAGTTCCTGCATGGCTTCATCATAAGGATTAATCCCCGGAACACTTGCAGCAGCACCAGGCTTCTTCCTGAAATAGAAGTACAACAACAATCCGGCAATCAACAAGAGCAGTACCACGCCGGCAATCAACAGATACAACAGCCAGGGCGAATCCCCCTCAGCCTCCATAATCGGTTTTATGTCTTTTAAGGTTTGGGTACTATCCGGCTCAAAACTAACCATGACCGGCATGGCCCTTGTTTGCAAACTTGTAGTATCCCCCCGGCTATCCGGGAAACTGAACGTCAGTACAGGAAGCGTCCACCGGCCACTGTCGAAACTGGTCAGGATAAAAGTTTGTGACACTACCGGCAACTCATCTGTTGAGGTATCTGCTTTGCCGGCATCTATCAGTTCAAAATGGGGTATGCTGTCCGGCAGTTTTGGCCATTGCACAGTAAAGTTCCTGTTCGGCAACGCCAGCTTGACAACCCATTGCAATTGCTCCCCGATACGTATATCATTACGACTGATGCTTGTCATCAGTTGCGGAGATTGCTGAGCCATCGCCGCGATAGGCAATGCCAGGAGCAATAACATCCATAAATACCGGTATCGTTTATTTGTTATGCCGTACATGCCATCAGATTCGTTTGATAAAAAACTGTTGCAATACCTTTACATAATCCTCATCCGTTCTGATGTGCAGCAGTTCCGCACCTGCTTTCCGGAACCAGTTTTTGCAGGCATCGCTTTGCGCAATAAAATGTTGCTGGTAATTAAACCGCACAAGAGCATTGCTGCTGTCAATACATTTTATGGTACCAGACTCTGCATCTTCAAGCTGCAATAGTCCTGCATCAGGTAATTGCATATCCATTTTATCATACACTTTAATACCAATCACATCATGTCTGCCGCCAATCACTTTCAGGTCGTTATCAAAGCCCTCGTCAATAAAATCACTCAGCAGGAAAGCAATGCTTTTCTGCCGGGTGGCATTATTAAAATACCGGATCCCCTCGTCGATATTGGTCTTATGACTCAGGGTCTCCATGGTGAGTAATTCGCGTACAATAAACAAAGCATGCTGCCTTCCCTTTCTGGGCGGAATATAGCGCTCAACCTTATCACTGAAAAAAACCACCCCAACCTTATCATTGTTGTTGATGGCACTGAAAGTGAGTACAGCACCGATTTCGGTAACCAGGTCTTTTTTGCGACGGGCAACCGTACCAAAAAGATGACTCGCACTGATATCCACCAGCAGCATAACCGTCAGTTCACGCTCTTCCTCAAAAACCTTGGTAAACGGATGACCAAAACGGGCACTTACATTCCAGTCAATAAAACGAACATCATCACCAGCCGCATACTCCCGTACTTCACGAAAACTCATACCCTTACCCTTAAAGGCAGAATGATACTCCCCCGTAAACAAATGCGTGGTAATCTTTTTGCTCCTGATCTCCAGTTCTTTTACTTTTCGCTGTATCTCTTCTGTTGTCATGCTGTTTTTCCTGATCCCGTATCGCCGGAATAGTTATTATGGAACATTTACCCCTTTAAGAATATCATCAATAATCATCTCACTGGTGATGCTTTCCGCCTCTGCTTCGTAAGTAAGCCCGATGCGGTGGCGCAGTACATCCCTGCAAATACCCCGCACATCTTCCGGTACTACATACCCCCGCTGGTTGAGAAAGGCATTGGCCTTTGCAGCAAGTGCCAGGTTGATACTTGCCCGGGGCGATCCGCCAAAGCCGATCAATGGCTTCAGTCGGCTGAGGTTGTATTGCTCAGGGAAACGGGTGGCAAAAACAATGTCAAGGATATAATTTTCTATTTTCTCATCCACATATACCTGCCGAACCAGCTCCCGTGCCTGCACAATCTCACTCGTGGAAACCACGGCATTAATCGTGGGTACGGGCCCGCCTACCGTATTCTGCCGGATAATCTGCTGTTCCTCTGCTTTGGAGGGATAGCCCACAATCACCTTCAGCATAAACCGGTCTACCTGTGCCTCGGGTAGCGGGTAAGTACCCTCCTGCTCAATCGGGTTTTGTGTAGCCAGTACCAGGAAGGGTTCATCCAGGCGGTATGTCGTATCGCCAATGGTTACCTGCCGTTCCTGCATGGCTTCCAGCAGGGCACTCTGTACCTTGGCTGGTGCCCGGTTGATTTCGTCCGCCAGAATAAAATTGGCGAAAACAGGACCCTTGCGCACCACAAACTCATTCCGCGCCTGGTTGTAGATCATCGTACCAATCACGTCGGCCGGCAGCAGGTCTGGCGTAAACTGGATCCGGCTGAAATGTGCGCGGATGGACTGTGCCAGTGATTTGATCGACAAAGTTTTGGCAAGGCCGGGTACCCCTTCGAGTAAAACATGCCCGTTGCTGAGCAGACCAATCAGGAGCCGCTCCACCATACCGTGCTGTCCAACAATCACCTTGCTTAACTCATCATTGATCCGGGAAACAAAACCCGCTGCGTGTTGTATCTTTTCATTCAGCAGACGGATATCATCGGAGGTCTGTAACATACTTGTTGATTTTTAAACGCTGCTGCCACCATTACCAGTGGCAGACGATCCTGCAAAATACGAACTCTGCGTTAACAATAATTTTGCCATAACCGGTAAAGCCCGAAAACTTTGTTAAATCCGGATATATGCTGCAATCATTTGCAAGGATTTTCTTCATACCCGCACAAAAAACCCCGCCGGATGGCGGGGCTTTTATATTTCCAGTAAAGTCTATTGATTCTGTGTCATCGCGCTATTGTACAACAGTTCGGTTGCAGGAATAGGCCATACATATTGCACAGATGATGCAGGTACAGATGCCACGCTGCCCTTTGCCGGGAAGTCGATGTTCTGACGCATGATATCAAGTGAGCGGAAGCCCTCACCCAGCAACTCAATCCTGCGTTCGTTCAGGATCAGGTTGATCAGGTCGGTCTTTGTTGCAGGTGCAAAAGTTGTCGTTGCATCAGAGCGCTGGCGAACAGCATTCAGTAATGCGAGCGCCCTGCTGTCCACACCACTTCCCTGGCGGGCCAATGCCTCAGCTAAGTTCAGCATCACTTCAGCATAACGGAGAATAGGTACCCAGTTGTTGTTGTCGTCGTTGAACTTGGTATAACGGAATGCTGGCGTTATCAGGCTTTTACGCACATCAGCAGCTTTCCAGTTAGGATCGGAATAGATACCAATAGCGCCGGTATTCAACCCGAATTCCGCATTGTGGTAGAGCGACAGACCGTTTTGTGTACCCGGTGCATTATTATTGTTCATCGGGAAACTGAGGATAGATTCCAGAGCGGTGTATGGCGTGCGGAACACATTCACAAAATTGGTGTTCAACCGGTGTGCCACACCCGAAGGTGCAACAAATGGACCCGCATTGGGTACCAGCTTATTACCCTCAGTAATCACACCGGCATAATTGCCCATGTGCAGCAATACCCGCGTTTTGAGTGCAATCGCCGTATTCCTGTGTGCACGGATCACGTTGCTGTCACCAGCCGCGTAGCTCAAAGGCAGATTGGCTTCGGCAAAATTCAGGTCATCCAGAATCTGTGCAAACGTTTGTGCCATCGTGGAGCGCGCCAGGGCAGTACCCTGCGAGCTCGTATTGGCAGTAAGCCGCAGAGGCAGCCCGGGGCTGGCACCTGCATCTGCATTATAGGGCTTACGACCATACAATGTAGCCAAGTAAAAATAACTCAGTGCACGGCAAAAACGCGCTTCTGCCCTGAACTGGTTGGCCTGAGTAGTGGAGAGTACCGTTGGGTTGGCATTGATCCCCTCAAGCACAACATTGATGCGGTTGATGGCAGCATAACCAAAAGCCCACATACCTTCCACCTGTGTTTCTGCAGAACCAACCGAGAACGTATATACAGCCGCGGCGGTCACGTTGTTATTAGTTACGTTAAGCCAGTCTTCCCCACGCACATCATTATACACATGTGTACGGCCACCCAGGAAATTACCATTTTTACAGGCAGAATAAATGCCGTTTACCTGTTGCGCAATACGATCCGGTGTACTGAAAGCGATCGCATCAGACAGAGAGGTTTGAGGAATGGTTGTAAGATTTGCTTTTTTGCAACCCGTCATCAGGACGATACCGACAACAACAGGCACTGCATATATCAATTGTTTTATGTTCATATCTCAACAGTTTAAAAGTTAGAAACCAATGTTTGCACCAAAAGTGATCGTCCTTGCCTGTCCGATGGTATTGCGATCCACACCAGGTGTAAGCGCAGCATTACCATTAACAGAAATTTCAGGATCAACACCTGGGTATTTGGTGATGATAAAAGGATTGAGCAACTGTGTATAAATCCTTACACTGCCAAGACCGATTTTGCTCAGCTTGGAAGTAGGGAGCGTATAACCCAGTGCAATCGTACGGCAACGAACAAACCCACCGTCAAACAGGTTCGCATCAATCGGATTCAAAGAACCATTAGACACGTTGTCGTTATACACCACTTTTGGTATATTGGTTACATCACCGGGCTTTTGCCACCTGTTAAGTACATCCTTGGTATTGTTCCAGTAACGCTGGTCAAGCAAGCCGGCGCGGCTGCCAAAATACACCTTATTACCAAAGCTGTAGAACATATCGATCATAAAGTCGAAATTCTTATAGTACAGGTTGTTGGTAAACCCGCCATACACCGTAGGCAGTGCATTACCGGCAATGTATCCGTCCTTCGACAGGTCGATAGCAGGTGCGATGGAGCCATCACGGAACAACCAGCGGCTGGCAGCAGGACGTGAGAAATCAAACAACACTTCCTGGCCGGCACTATTTACAAAAATGCGGTTACCCGTAGCGGCATCAACACCATTCGTCCTGATCAGGAAGAAACTGCCGATGGGCGAACCTACACGGGTGATATTTGTCCTTTCCAACTGAGTGGTACCCACAATCTCAGGCACACCGGGTGCAAGGGCGGTAACCCTGTTTTTTTGTGTCGTTACGTTAATTGAACTGCTCCAGCCAAAGTCCTTTTTATCAATAATTTTTGCATTAAGACTTAACTCAATACCACGGTTATACATCGTTGCAACGTTGGCCTGAATCGTATTACCCGGAATACCCATTGAAGTAGGCGTAGGTACATTGATGATCTGCCGGTCTAAATCTGTATTGTAATAACCAATTTCACCTGTGATGCGGTTTTTCAGGATGCTGAACTGCAGCCCCACATCTGTTTTTGTGCTGGATTCCCAGGTAAGGTCTCTGTTACCCGCCTGAGAGAAGAAGAGTGTGGGATAGCCGTTGCCATACTGGAAAGAACTGTAGGTAGATAATGAACCAAAGTCGTTCACCGCGGTAATATTACCTACCTGGCCATAAGAAGCACGCAGTTTGAGGCTGTTGATCACATTACTGATACCACCCTTCCAGAATTTCTCGTCACTGATATTCCAGCCACCGGATACACCCGCAAAATTGCCCCATTTTTTGCCTTCAGCATAGGCAGAGTAGCCATCACGACGGAAAGTACCGGAAAGAAAATAACGACCTTTATAATTATAGTTCAACCGGCCAAAGAACGACAAGAGGTAGTTCTCTGTAAGGAGGTTTGCATTGGGGTTATCGTTAAGCGTATAACCACCCTGAAACTCGTTGTAGAAGTTTTCAGTCAAACCCGAACGCTTGGCACTCCAGCGGTTAGTCTCCGACCTTACCTCTTCAGAACCTGCCAGTACATTAAAGTTATGATTATCTGCAAGACGGAAATCATAGGTCAACGTATTCTGGAAGGTGGTATTATTAAATTTACCGATGGCATTGAAAGCAGTACCATCGTCATTGGTGGCCGAAGTCTGGATACCATCACCGTGGAAGGCGTTGTAGAAGGTACGATCGTCAACAGACAAGTAGTTTACCCCATATTGTGTACGGAAAACAAGCCCCTTGTACAATTTTATTTCGGCACTCACATCAGCCAGAATCTGGTCTGTCTGAGAAGTGATGATGTTCAGGTCGCGAACCATAACGGGGTTGGACAAACCCGAGCGGTCAAAGTTTTTATTCCGGCCAATCTGGTTAAAAGAATTCCGTTGTGCCGCATCATTCCAGCCGATGATATTGTAACGCCCGTCAGCGAGATAGGGAGAAATATTGGGGGCTGTAAGGAAAGCCAGCCTCGCCGCACCGCTGGTATTGAATGGCGTACCCGGCAATGATCCCGAGTTAGGGGCACGTGTAGTACCCCGGCTGAAGTTAAAGTTGGCACCCATTTTAAACCAATTGTTCACCTTCTGCTCCACATTCATCCGCAATTGCTTCCGGTCAAAAGTATTGGTCTGCAACATGCCCTCCTGCTTGGAATAGTTGGCGCTGAAGTAGTAACGGGTACCCTGATTAGCACCGGATACACTCAACGTATGGTTGTGCTGGAAACCCGTTTGATAGATATAATCTTTCCAATTGGTATTAACCGGAACACCGTTCAGCGTGTCCATAAAAAACAATGGTGAACCTGCTGGTGGTGCCGTAACACCCGGCAGCAATGCACTCGCAGGAATCAGGTAATTACCATTCTTAACCGCCTCATTCTTCATCGTAACATATTCCTGCGCATTGAGTACGTCAAATAACTTGTAGGCTTTTGTCCAGCCCGTCCACACATCATAAGTCACTTTCGCCTTGCCGGATTTGCCTTTCTTCGTGGTGATGAGCATCACCCCATTCGCTGCACGGCTACCATAAATGGCAGTGGCAGCAGCATCTTTCAGGATAGAAATATCTTCAATATCAGCAGGGTTAATATTTCCAAGGGCGTTATTGGAAGACTGGTTACTGGCAGCATCGCCGGTAAACACGGGCACCCCATCAATCACTACTAAGGGGAATGAAGAACCACTGATAGAGTTGACACCACGGATACGTACCACCGGTGGCGTATTGAGCAAACCATTCGGCAGAATCACGTTAAGACCCGCAGCTTTACCCGAAAGCGATTGTTCAAAACTCTGTACCGGTACGTTACGTATTTTGTCGGCACCAATTGAAGCTACTGCTGCAGTAACGTCTTTCTTTTTCTGCGTACCATAACCCACCACGATCACTTCGTCAAGGGCACTTTTTTCGCCCTGCCGCAGTACCGCATTAACGGTAGTCTGGTTTCCGATACTGATCTCTGTAGAACCATAGTCCACCGAAGAAAATATCAATACCCGGCCATTGGCGGGTACAGTAATGGAATACGAACCATCATCTTTAGTGGTTGTACCCACTACAGTGTTTTTAACCAGCACGGAGGCATTGGCAATGGGTTTACCCTTGTCATCGGACACCTTACCCGTGATGGTACGTTGTGCGGAAAGCGACACAGCACTCAGCACAAAACACACCAGGAGGAATGTAATTTTTCTCATGCGCATTTTATATTTTAGTAGTAGTTAATAACAAAATTTGTGATAAATGGTTCAACAAGCACGGGCTAGTGCATATTAATTTAACCCGGCCAATATGTTTGCAATTTTGACATGACAACAATATGGCATAAAACGCTGCTTTGGCGCTGCCTATTCAACTAAATGAAAAGGCACGCCGGCCGCAAATATAGGGGAAAGCAATAATTTTCCGCAAACGGAAAGGACATATTATTTTATTTGAACGGTAGCCGCATCATCCAAGATATTTCGCTACAATGGGTAAGCGACGGCCAACACCGAAAGCTTTCGGACTTATCCGGATAATGGGACAAAACTGGTTGCGCTTGTATTCATTGGTATTGACCAACCGTAATATCCTGTCCACAAGAGCACTGTCAAAACCCATACTTTTGATCTCTTCCGGCCCCTGCCGCATCTCGATATACTGGTAAAGCACCTTATCTAAAATGGCATAATCAGGCAAACTGTCACTGTCCTTTTGTCCGGGCCTCAGCTCAGCACTGGGTGGTTTCGTGAGGATCGATGCAGGAATGATCTCCTTGTCACGGTTGATATAGCGGGCAAGTGCATAGACCTGCATTTTATAGCAATCGCCCAATACCCCGAGGCCTCCTGCCATATCGCCATACAACGTACCATAACCCGTTGCAAGCTCACTTTTATTAGAGGTGTTCAGCAGAATATACCCAAACTTATTGGCAATAGCCATCAGGAGGTTACCCCGGCTCCGGCTCTGTATATTTTCCTCTGCCAAACCAAAAGGCAGGTCTTTAAACAAAGGCGACAATTCCTGTAAAAAAGTATTGTAAATATTTTTGATGGGTATAATATCATAAGGGTTGGCCAGGTTCCGGCTCAGCGCCTCCGCATCACTAACGCTATGCCCCGTAGAATATTCAGAGGGCATGAGTACCGCACGCACCTGATCCTTACCAAGCGCCGTACAGGCAAGCGCCAGAGTTACCGCGCTGTCAATACCCCCGCTGCTGCCCAGTATAGCCTGCTTAAAACCCATCTTGGTGAAATAATCACGAATGCCCAGCACAATTGCGTCATGGATACGCCCGGTATGCAGTTCGTGCTCTAATACGAGGGGAGTAAGTTCCTGGTGGGGTACTGCGGCTGCAGCGATTTCAGGTTGCCCGTCAATACGGCCATCACTGCCCAGCACAAAAGACTCCAATGCCTCTGCAAACAGCGACATCTGCCTGCAAAGATTACCCGCCTTATCGAAAACCAGGGAAGCCCCGTCAAATACGATTTCGGTCTGGCTGCCCACACCATTACAATAAAACATCGGCAAACCATATTTTTCAACATTTGCCCGTACAATAGCCATCCGGTCTTCCACATGCGTATAATCAAAAGGCGACGCAGAAATATTGATCATTACATCAGGCTGTTCTGCCATCAGTTTATCCATCGGGCAGATGCGGTAAAGGGGATTGTCACCCAGGTTCCAGATATCCTCACACACCGTAATCGCAAGGCGCTTACCTTTAAAATTAACCGTATGCCACTCGTAGGCCGGTTCAAAATACCGGTATTCGTCAAACACATCATAGTTGGGCAAACAGGTTTTATGCACCACCGCCTTTACCTCTTTTTCATACAACAGCCAGGCACAGTTAAACAGGTCCTTGCCCTCGGGATTGGGGTTCCGGTCGGGTGCACCCACAATCACACCAATGGTATCCGCATGAGTTTTGATGACATCAATCGCCTGGTAACATTTGCGGATAAAATCGTCAAACTCCAGAAAATCCCGGGGAGGATAACCACAAATGCAAAGCTCGCTGAATACCACAAGATCCCCTCCCCCGGCTTTAGCCAGCTTAATGGCCTCAATGATGCGGGCTGTATTGTAGTCAAAATTGCCGATGTGGTAGTTCTGTTGTGCCAGGAATATCTTCATAACCAATGACCGACTTTAACAGGCCGGTTAAATTTTTATTGTATTTCTTTGTAAAGTTATACCAATTCAACTTGAAAAGTTCGCCGGAAAGCAGCTTTGAAAATCGATCCCGCCATGCGGAAGGTCAATTGGTAATACTGCCTTTGCAGGAAAGCATCACCAATTAAGCGTAATTTGGTAGTATACCATAAAAAAAATAAAAAGCATATGCGTGTATTAACGGGTTTTCTGTTGGTTCTTTCCCTGGCCATGGGTTGCAGTAATAATGATACCCCCGACATATCCGGTGTTACTGTCAACCTCAATGTCCGCCGCTTCGAGCAGGATTTTTTCAAAAGCGATACCACCCGCATGACGGCCGAACTGGCAAAACTCAACGCCACCTACCCCGACTTCATGCCATTTTTCATGGTCAAACTCCTCGGTGCCGATCCGCAATGGAACGACGATTCCGCAGCGGCCTATACCCGGCATTTTATCAGCAGCTATACAACCGTCAACGATTCCGTACAACGCATCTTCAGCAACTTTACTACGTATGAAAAAAACACCCGTACTGCCTTGCAATACCTCAAACACTATTTTCCCGGGTATAAAGCACCCGAAAAATTGATTACTTACGTCGGCCCACTCGATGGCTTTGGAGATATCCTCTCCGCCAATACCTTTTTTATAGGCCTCCAGCACCACCTCGGCAAAGAAGCCCTTTTTTATCAAAATGACCTGGTACAGCAAACCTATCCTGCTTATATTGCAGCGCATTTTGAACCCGATATGATTCCCGTAAACTGTATGGAACTGGTGATAGACGATATGAACAAAGACCCCAATGAAGACATGAGCCTGGTTCAGCAAATGGTTCAGCAAGGCAAAAAAATGTTCATCCTCAGTAAACTACTCCCCAAAACAGAAGAATACCGCCTGATCCGTTATACAGCAGCGCAGTTAAAAGATTGCTATGCCCACGAAGCACAAATATGGAGCCTCTTTGTACAAAACGGGCTTCTCCAGACCACAGACAAGAACATCATTAAAGACTACATTGGCAAATCACCCAAAACACAGGAACTGGGCGAAGGCGCTCCGGGCAATATCGGAGCCTTTGCAGGATGGCAGATTGTAAAAAAATTTATGGCAAATCACGGCAATACAACCCTCAGGGATTTATTGCAAAAAGACCCCGATGCCATTTTTCAGGAAGCCAGATACAAACCCTGATAAGTTATTGAAGCTGACCAGCCTGCTGAAAACTGATCAGGCAGCCTTAGCCAATACCAGTTCAGCAGGTTTCTTACCCAGGTACTTCATAAACCGCCAGTGCGAGGCTATCGCAGCACTCATGGTATCGTAATAATGATAAGGCATATTAAACTCCTTGCATTTACGCATCAGAATCTTACTGATGGCAGGATAATGCACATGACTGATCCTTGGAAAAAGGTGGTGTTCCACCTGAAAATTCAGCCCGCCAACAAACCATGAAATCACCTTGTTTTTCATCGCAAAATTTGCAGTTGTACGCAGTTGGTACACCGCCCATGCAGAATCGATCTGCCTGGGTTCATCACCAGCCGTTTCAAACTCGCAATGTTCCACCACATGCGCCAACTGGAAAACAAGAGCCAGTGTAATCCCCATTACCACATGCATCACTACAAAACCGGCAAACCACGGCCAGAAACCAAGCATAATCGCCGGAATAACCATATAAAAAGCGATATACCCGATTTTTGTGAGCCAGAAAACAATATGGTTCTTCAGGTTCATCTTCCAGGCTGGCGTACCACTGATATCCCGTGTAAAATATTTTACATAATCCATGATGAAAAGCCAGGCAATGCTGGTAATCCCGTAAACCATCGGCAGGTAAAGATGCTGTACCCGGTGAGCAGGCACCCATTTCTGGGTTTCACACTGACGGATAACCGGACTCTTTGCAATATCATCGTCAATACCATCCACATTCGTATACGTATGATGGATAATATTGTGCTTTTGCTTCCAGAAAAAAGAAATGCTCCCCAGCAGGTTCAATGTAAAACCCATCATTTCATTGACCCAGGGCTTACTGCTGTAGCTGCCATGACAACCGTCGTGCATGACACTGAACCCGATAGACGCAAAGGTAAACCCCAGTAAACCACACATCACGAGAGCAGGCAGGGCAGGTATTTGCAAAAACAACAGACTGCTGTACAAAACAATCGCTGCACTGATCAGGATGATCGTCTTGAGGTGCAGTTTCCAGTTGCCGGTTTTCTTAAGTTGATTGGTCTCAAAATACTCATCCACAGAAGACTTCAGGGACTGAAAAAACTCATTGTTGCTGTTGTCAAACGTTACTTTTGCCATGTTATGGTTTTGTTGCCCGATCTGCGAAAGGGCAGCTTGTTATGAAGCCGGCAGCCGTGGCATGCCAGGTTGAATCAATTCATTTTAAAAGGTGCACTCATCTCAAAAGCAGGAATGCTTACCGTAAAGGTCTTTTTGTTACTGATGTTTTCCATGGTATAAGTCCCGTACATCTTTCCAATCTCCGTACGCAGGTTACAGCCGCTCACATACTGATAATGTTCCCCGGGATTGATCTGCGGTTGTACACCCACCACGCCTTCTCCTTCAGTCTCACGCAAACTTCCATTGCTGTCAAAAATAAACCAATGCCTGCTCAGTAATTTGATGGGGAAAATATTATTATTCTCAATGGTGATCCGGTAGGCAAACATAAACTCACTGCTTACAGGGTTGCTGTAATCCGGTTGGTAGTATGTCTCTACCGTGATTTTAACCCCTTCGGAAATTTGTGATACCATCGTCAGGTAATGTAGAAGATGTAAAGCTACGCAAAAAAATACGAGTTTTTTGCATATTAACGGTTTTCCGTATTTGTCACCACATTATATCCCCCCCTCAACCCTTTTTCGTACCGGTATACCCATTCTTCAGCAGCCATTGTACCAGCTTATCCCGGTGATCACCCTGCACCAGTATTTCACCATCCTTAACCGAGCCACCCGTACCGCAAGCTGTTTTGAGCTGTTTACCGAGCAGTTCCCGGTCAGCCGTTGTACCCACAAAACCGGCCACCAGGCTAACCAATTTACCACCCCGGTGTTTCGTTTCTAACCGTACCCGCAATACCTGCTTGGCCGGCGGCAGCGTCGTTTGTTCGGTGGTATCCGCCACATCCGGTTTAAAATCAGGGTCTGTAGAATACACCAAAGCGCTGAATGCATTAAGTTTTCTTGATGGCATAACCTTGCTGTTGATTGGTCAGCAAAGATAAAGGAATCTTCCGCCGCTGAGTACCACGTACGCTGGAATCCGGACGTTCTCATGTGACCCGAAAAACGCTTTCCGGCGAAAATCTATACCTTTGCAGCCATTATTTGAATGATCGTATGACCGCCAGCCCTTTTATCCGTATTTGCCTGTTGGCAACTGTTTTTCAAATTTGCTGCACCACACTCCATGCCCAGCACAGGGAAATGTTTTACAACCACAGATGGATGCCCGCTGAACCCGTTAATGCCACATACTATGCCGTTGTGGACAAAACAGATAGTGGCTGGTTCAGGCGCGATTATTATATCTACGCCAAACGTCTGCAAATGTCCGGACTGTTTGCAGACAGTAGTACCACCATCCGCAATGGCCATTTTGAATTTTATCATGCCAACGGCGTACTGTCCTCCACCGGCAGGTACAGTATGAACAAAAAAGAAGGCATCCACCTGTCGTTTCACCACAATGGTCTCCTGTCCGACTCATCAGTATTCTCAGGTGATAAGCTTACCGGCACAGCACTATTCTGGTATTCCAACGGATACCTCAGCGACTCCATCACCGTGCTGAACGACAGTATCCGGACCAGCATAAGCTGGCACGACAATGGCACAATCGCCGCTACAGGGCATACACTCAAGCAGAAAAAAAGCGGACAATGGAATTATTTCGACAGCAGTGGCCTGCCCTGCGCCAGCATACGCTATGATACAGGAGGCACAAAACTATCCTGCACCTACTTTGATGCAAAGGGTAATGCCATACCCTGCGACAGTGCAACAAACAACGAAAGCACTGAACAAAGTACAAGTCTCGCATGGAAGAAATACATTGAAAGCAAAATAAGATGGCCGGAAGGGTATGAATTTTCTGAACTCGGAACCGTAGTCATTGAAGTCGTCTTTACCATCTGCGAAAGCGGTGAACTTACAGATATTGCCATCATCAATCCCTTCCATCCCGTATTTGATAAAATCGCGCTGGATGCCATCAGGAAAAGCCCGCGTTGGCAACCCGCCATGGCCGAAAACCGCACCGTCAGGCAATTAATCAAACAACCCTTCACCTTTGTTCAGCAATAAAACCGGTTCTCCCTTCAACCCAAATCGTGCAGTAGCAAATTTACCACGGCGCTGCTGGCGGCGAAAGAAGGATGATGCTATTATAGCAAACAGCTAATAAAGCCAACCCGAAGCCTGAAAGGGTGGTATTATTATAGACAACAGGCGACTATGCAGCAATAAACCCCTGGGGGTAACATATGCGCTGCCCATCAATCGTTAATTCCGGGTTTAATCCGGATTTTGCAGTAGAAATCGTTATGAAAGTTTAAAGTCCAATAAAGACGGGTACCGCCAGGTCGGCATTGTGAATATTCCCGCAAGGTTTTTCTTTGAAAGCGCAGCAATTCCTACGATGAGAAGAAAAATCGAGGAAATGCCCGTGTTTGCAGGAATTTCGGCTTGCAATAGATTTTCTATTGCAAATTCCGGGTTTAATTGTCCCGTCAAATCGCAGCTAACCCAAAGCAAAAAAAGAGGCCTCCCAAAGGAAGACCTCTCAACTATATCGCCGTCGTAACGGTTAATCAAATTGCAGATCAAGACCCAGACCACGAAGCTCATGCACGAGTACATTAAACGACTCAGGCACACCTGCTTTGGGGATATTATCACCCTTAACAATTGCTTCGTATGTTTTCGCCCTTCCGATGATATCATCAGACTTGAGCGTAAGCAGTTCCTGCAGGATGTTGGCAGCACCATAAGCCTCCAGTGCCCACACTTCCATCTCACCAAAACGCTGACCACCAAACTGTGCCTTACCACCAAGCGGCTGCTGCGTAATGAGACTGTACGGACCGATTGAACGGGCGTGCATCTTATCATCCACCATGTGATGGAGTTTAATCATATAAATGATACCCACAGTCGCTTTCTGGTCAAAGCGTTCACCCGTTTCCCCATCATAAAGGTAGGTGTGGCCAAAACTGGGCAACCCCGCATCTTTAATGTGATTGGCAATCTCTTCCACCGAAGCACCATCAAATATAGGTGTGGCAAAACGACAACCCAGTTTCTCACCAGCCCAGCCAAGTACCGTTTCATAAATCTGTCCGAGATTCATACGGCTCGGTACGCCAAGCGGGTTCAGTACAATATCCACCGGCGTTCCATCTTCCAGGAAAGGCATGTCCTCATGGCGCACGATCTTGGCCACAATACCTTTATTACCATGGCGCCCTGCCATCTTATCACCCACTTTAAGCTTACGCTTAACCGCCAGGTATACTTTTGCCAGTTTCAATACACCCGCAGGTAATTCATCACCAATAGAGATGTTGAACTTCTCGCGCTTGTAGCGACCCAGTTCTTCATTGTATTTGATGGTGAAGTTGTGCAGCAGGATATTGATCAGGTCATCCGTTTTGGCATCACCTGTCCAGCCCAGCGGATTCACATTCAGGTAATCGATATTGCTGAGGTTCTTCGGATTGAACTTAGCATCCTTACCAATCAGTACCTCACCAAAATTATTCGTTACACCCGCACTCGTTTTATCCTTCAGTAAGGTTTGCAGTTTATTCAGCAGCAATTCCTTAATGTCTCCCTCGTTCTTCTCATGCGTTTTCTCAATCTTCTCCAGCGCCGCTTTTTCACGAACCTTTGCATTCTTATCCTTCTTCGCGCGCTGGAACAATTTTTTGTTGATCACCACACCCTCAGTACCACTCGGTGCCTTCATCGAAGCATCTTTTGCATCTCCGGCCTTATCACCAAAAATGGCCCGCAGCAGTTTTTCTTCCGGCGTAGGATCACTCTCACCCTTCGGTGTAATTTTACCGATGATGATATCGCCCTCCTTGATGTGCGCACCAATACGGATGATACCGTTCTGGTCAAGATCCTTGGTCGCCTCTTCACTCACATTCGGAATATCCGGGGTCAATTCCTCTTCACCCAGTTTGGTATCGCGAACTTCAAGTTCAAATTCGCTGATGTGGATAGACGTAAACAAGTCTTCACGCGCTACTTTTTCGCTGATCACAATGGCATCCTCAAAATTGTACCCTTTCCATGGCATGAAAGCCACTTTAAGGTTGCGGCCAAGCGCCAGTTCACCATCTTTGGTAGCATACCCTTCCGTGAGGAAGTCGCCCTCAGACACTTTCTGCCCTTTCAATACCGCAGGACGCAGGTTGATACAAGTCTCCTGGTTCGTACGTACAAACTTGGTAAGCTTGTATATGATCAGATCGTCTTCAAAACTTACCAATTGCTGTATCTCATTACGCTTGTAACGCACATGAATTTCATTTGCATCTACAAACTCAACCACACCATCCCCTTCAGCATGAATCTGGATCCTTGCATCACGCGCAGCCTTGCCTTCAAGCCCGGTACCCACGATGGGCGCCTGTGGACGGATAAGGGGTACAGCCTGGCGTTGCATGTTTGATCCCATCAGGGCACGGTTCGCATCATCATGCTCCAGGAACGGGATAAGCGATGCACTAAGTCCCACAATCTGGTTCGGTGCCACATCCATAAACTCCACATCTGCTTTTTCAAGGATGGGGAAATCACCAGTCTGGCGGCTCTTGATTTTATCCTCTATGAAATTACCTTTATCATCAATATTAACATTCGCCTGGGCAATTTTTTTGTTATCCTCTTCTTCCGCACTAAGAAAAACCACACGTTTCATATCCACCTTACCGGCATCCACCTTACGGTATGGCGTTTCGATAAAGCCCATATCATTGATCTTGGCGTGTACACAAAGCGTGGAGATCAGACCAATATTCGGCCCCTCCGGCGTTTCGATCGTACAAAGACGGCCATAATGCGAATAGTGTACGTCACGTACCTCAAAACCTGCCCTTTCCCTGCTCAAACCACCGGGCCCGAGTGCGGAGATACGACGCTTGTGCGTGATCTCAGAAAGAGGATTGGTCTGGTCAAGGAACTGCGACAACTGCGACGTACCAAAGAAAGAGTTGATTACGGAAGACAGTGTACGCGCATTGATCAGGTCAACGGGCGTAAATACCTCATTGTCGCGAACATTCATACGTTCACGGATCGTACGCGCCATACGCGCCAGACCCACACCAAACTGGGCATACAGTTGTTCACCCACCGTACGTACACGACGGTTACTCAGGTGATCGATATCATCGATCTCCGATTTACCATTCGTGAGCAATACTAAGTATTTGATGATCGAAATGATATCTTCCTTTGTCAGTACCTTCTTGGTAAGGGGGTATTCCATACCCAGTCTGCGGTTGATCTTGTAACGGCCCACTTCACCAAGATCATAACGCTTTTCACTGAAAAACAGTTTGTCAATAATGCCACGCGCAGTCTCATTGTCAGGCGCGTCGGCACCACGCAGTTGCTTGTAGATGTGCTGAACTGCTTCAAGCTCACTGTTACTCGTATCCTTGTTCAGCGTATTGTAGATGATCGCATAATCACCACTCACCTCTTCCTTCTGGATAAATACGCTCTTCACCTCCATATCAAGGATCATCTGCGTATTCTCTTCATCAAGATAAGTATCCCTTTCCAGTACCACCTCATTCCTTTCCAGCGATACCACTTCACCCGTATCCTCATCCACAAAGTCTTCCACCCAGGTACGCAGTACACGGGCAGCAAGACGCTTACCGATACAGGCAGCCAGGTTCTTCTTATCCGCCTTTACCTCATCGGCCATGCCAAAGAGCTCAAGAATATCCTTATCCGTCTCAAAACCAATAGAACGCAGCAGCGTGGTTACCGGGAATTTCTTCTTCCGGTCAATATACGCATACATCACGTTGTTGATATCTGTAGCAAACTCCATCCACGCACCCTTGAACGGGATCACACGCGCAGAGTAAATTTTTGTACCGTTGGGATGGGTAGACTGCCCAAAGAATACACCCGGAGAGCGGTGAAGCTGTGATACCACCACACGCTCAGCACCATTGATCACAAAAGTACCACGGGGCGTCATATAAGGAATATTACCCAGGAACACATCCTGTACAATCGTCTGGAAATCAACGTGTTCCTCGTCATTACAACTCAGCCGCAGTTTCGCTTTCAGGGGTACAGCGTAAGTCAGACCACGCTCAATACACTCATCAATCGTATAACGTGGCGGATCAACAAAATAGTCAAGAAATTCAAGAACAAAGATGTTGCGCGTATCAGTGATCGGAAAATTCTCCTTGAACACACGGAAAAGACCTTCCACATTACGCTTATCAGGCGTAGTCTCCAACTGAAAGAAGTCCTTAAACGATTGAATCTGGATACCGAGCAAATCTGGGGTTTCCGCCAAAAGTTCAACTTTACCGAAATTGATACGTTTAGCAGCTACTGATTTTGTTACAGACATATTACTTATTAAGAAGTTTTAATGTGCAGAATCCTTTGAAAATCAAATCAGTAGCCAGAAAATGCCACTAACCCGAAATTAAAGGAGGGCAAAGGTACTGAAAAAACTGATAGAACCGGCAATTTTTACGAACAAATATGCCCCATAAGCCTGCAACCATTGGTTTTTCCCAAAAAATATCCCGCAAAGCCACAAATCGTCTTTTTTTGTACCTTTATCCCGGAAAATGGTGGGTACAACCTTTCAACACGTATTACGCAGTAGAAATCGTTACAAGCGTTGAAAGAGCAAAAAAACGGGGAGTCCGCAAGCATTTTCTTTGAAATCGTAGTAAACCCTGCGTGGAAAAGCCCGTATTTGAAGCAATTTCGACCTGGAGTAGATTTTCTATTCAGTAATCTGGGTTTAACATAGAGTCACTAACCAATATATTAACAAATCCCACTAAACTATGCACAATGGAAAGAAGAACATTTATTAAAAACAGCAGCATATTTGCGGCCGGTGCAACCATCTCTCCCAGACATTTGTTTACCCAGCCCCCGAATCCCTTCATCCTCTTTTTAGCTGAATTGGCTGAAGCCATAGTCATAGAAGTCATTGTGAGTACAGTAGCAGATTATATCAAAAAACAATTCTTTGATGACGATTTTCGCGAAAAAATAAACGAAAACAATCGCCCATATACCAGTAGCGGTATGCAGATACAACCCATAGTTTATCAATCTGGTTCCCTGTTCTATTACCCAATGGCAAGCCAGCAAGTCAATTATTACAGTGGAGACATGATCGTTCCGTTTTATCAATACAACACCGCCGCAGACAATAACAGGATTATACAGTTGCAAAAATCCGAGTCAGAACAAATCGGTAAACTGGCTACTTTTATGCATAAAGTGGACAAAAGCCCTAAAATCAACAACGCCAGGATACTGCTTCCCAAAAATGAGATCGTCAGAAATTTTTCGGGCAACAGCAAATACTTTACCGAGTATGAAAATCAGGAATCCGGAAGGGTGTTATTACAGCGTTACGAACACAGGCCAGATTGTATCTGCACCATAGAGAGTGCATCCTACGAAGTGAAAAATCGAAAAATCCCTTTACAAACCATTTCCTGAGCCATGCGCATACTGTTCATGATCTTTTGCAGCTTTGCCCTCTGTACACAGTCCTGTACCAATAAAGAACAGGAAGAGAAGATACGCAAACTTGAATCCGAAAATCAATTGCTGCGCAATGAAAATTACCGGCTATCGCAGATCATATCCACACAAAACAACTCACTCGTAGAGCAGCAGGCCGATCTTAATGCGGCAAAAGCAGAAGCCGCTGATTTTGCCGGTAAATACTCCGCCGCAGATAGTATTAATCAGGAACAAAACATGGTGCAATACCTTATTGCAAAAAAAGACGACCTTATCAGCAAATACAATATCATCAGGGAAGATGCAGAAGGTAATTTTATCCTTCAAACCGCGAATATCAATTACAACGATTTCGCATCACAATCAACATCAGTAAAAAGAATACCCGTATCCGGTATCATAAAAAATATCTTCCCGATGAGAACCGCTGGATGCTACACAATCCAAACAGATGCCCTGCAAATTAATGATGTATCTTGTTTTTGGCAGGCCTACCGCTATTGTATCATTATGCTTGAAGACTAATCAGCTATACACCAGAACCAGCCAACTGTACAGTTGCATTAACCTTATCTTCCCGGTAATGCTTCTGCACCAGCCACGCCGTAACAATCGTAGCCACAATAAAATAGACAAGAATCACATATTGCAACCCCGGCAACAACCCGCTGCTGCCAAACCAATCCCCCGTACTGAACAGCAGGTAAATACCATACCCATTCTTCAGTACCTCCCACACCAGCGCATAGGGGTTCCGGTCCATCAGCTCCGTATAAGCATACACCGCCACAAAAACATACGCACCATACCAGAATATACCCGGACTGCCAATCGGGGCAAGATTACCAAAAAGATAACTGATCAGCAACAGCGTAACCCCGATCTGTACCCAGCTCCACACATGAAGTGCCCCGGAACTGGCAGGAGCATATTTTTCAAACCGGTAAGGATTCCCGATCTTATACACCGGATACCGCTCCTCCACATCCGCAGGACGCCAGCCCGTAGGTTTAAACCAGATCAGCAATTTCGCCTTAAAACTGTTTGTTCGCCACGCATCCTTCACCAGCAACCACAGGTGCTGAAAATTGATCCGGATCGGGTTCCAGGTACGTACCGGCCGTGTAATACCATATACCGGCGGCACATCCGGCAATTCCGCCTGAAAAGTACCAAAAAGCTTATCCCAAACGATAAAAATCTGCCCCAGGTTCTTGTCTAAGTACTCCGGATTCAACGCATGGTGTACCCGGTGGTGCGATGGCGTAACCAATACATGCTCCAGAAACCCCATCTTATTGATGTGCGTGGTATGGTACCAGAACTGCGCAAACAAATGCAGCGGGGCAATAGTGGCAATAACCACTTCAGGTATACCCACCAAAGCAGCCGGTATCAGTAAAAAAGTAAAAGGATTGGCAAAAGTGGAAACACTTTGTCGCAATGCACAGGCCAGGTTAAATTCCTCACTGCTGTGGTGAATAATATGATAGTTCCAGAAAAAGTTGATGTGGTGGCTCCACCGATGCATCCAGTAGCCCGCAAAATCAATCACGATAAAAGCGATGATAAATATCCAGACCTTCGACTGCAGCTGTACAACCGCCATACGGTTCAGAAACCAGCTATAAGCCAGTATGGTAATACTCAGCCCAAGCACTTCCTTCGTCACATTAGTGATGCCGCTGCTCAGGCTGCTGATCATGTCCATATTGTGTATGGCATCCTTCCGCCGCCGCCAGCCATACCACTTTTCAAACAGCACCAGCAACAGAAAGGCAGGCATTGCCACCAATAATATTTTGCCGTAGGTCTCCATTGTTTATCGTAATTAAAGGTATTAAGGCATTTAAATATACTGAAAACACCATATCCCGCAATACCCATTTGGGGTGACACCCCACACCACCACCCTAATTTTTACCGGTCAGCAGCAGAATCTTATCACTGCTCACCTTCAGCGAAGTAGAAGGTGCCGCATAAATACTCCTGCAAACCCGGTTACAATTCACCTCAGGATAGTTGGCCTTACCACCATAAATAAATACATCCGTATAGCGATCCGGAACAGCGCCACAACCCCAGTTCGATGGGTTTTCCCAGTCGGTATTGGAATTACCCGACCAATACGCCGCAAAACTGAGTGTACTGGCTGCAGCAGGACTGCCATCCACTACACAACGGTACTGATACCCATAAAAACTGCCCGGCAAACCAACCATATTAAGTGTCCGCTCATGTACCCCGGCATAATTACCATTGTTAACCATATCCACAAATCCACTACCCGTATTCACCTGCCATTGATAATTGCTGCCGGTAACAGCCGCTGTCAACGACGCATTACCATTCACACAGGTTTGCACAGCCAGACCCGTAAACGCATTCACATATACAAAAGCCGTATCTGTATCCGGACAGGTACACCCATTCAACTGGCTTACAATAAGCCGGTACACCCCGGGCTGGGCAGCAGCAGGAATGGGCGTATTCCACGATACATACAAATAACCCGAAGTGTTATACAAAGCAGTAAGATTTACAGTACACCCATTGCAGGAAACACTCACAGTAGTATCCCCGCCAAGATTGGGTTTCGCATTCACGAATACGCCTATCTTATTACTGGTTACAGGCGCAAAACAAGCAGGCGAATAACCCAGCACACAACTGACCGTATCCCCCGTACGCAATGTACTGACCCGGAAAGTACTGTCGTTGCTGCCCACATTATTACCATTCAATTTCCACTGAAAAGAAGGACTGGAGCCACCCTGAACCACCCGCGCGGTAAAAGTAACCAACTGCCCCCCGCAGATATTGGTGGCATCCGCAAGAATACTGAATACAGGTGCCGGCTGCACAACGATACGCACCGAATCACGTACCATACAACTTCCGTTGGAAGAAGTGACCACATACTGTATGGTACCCGCCGGAGTCGCCACAGGATTGGCAATATTGGCAGCACTCAGGAAATCTGACGGTGACCAGCTATAATTGCCTACCCCACCCACAGCCAGCAAGTTTACTGGCACACCCGAACAAACAACCGTATCGGGGCTGGCCTTTATCGACCTTGCACGGATCACAAATCCTAAATCACAAATGTCAAATATCGTTGAAACATTACTTGCACTCACCCTTACCAGCCCCTTACTGGTATTGACATTGGGTACCACCCAGTTGTAACTGCCACCGGTTGTATTGTACCCCGTCACCACATTACTCCAGCTAAGCCCTCCATTCGCAGACCAGTCAATGGTATAGCTGCCAATAGGCGGGCCGCTTTCCGTCCAGTTGATCGTATAAGTCTGACACCCATTCAGCGTATCCGCTGCGTTAGGCGCCACAATCGTCAGCGGAGCAGGAGTCGTCCTTATCGCAAACGCGAAATCAGAAACATCCTCCTTACAGCCATTAACATTATCCCTTACACGGATATACGCATTCTCAGAGGGAACATTGGGTACCGTCCAGTTGTACGTATTCGAAGCCGTATTGTAAGCCAGCACAATATTCGTCCACGGACCCGTTGGCCCTGCTACCGAATAAGCAATATCATACAAATTAGAAATACCATCAGAATTCCATTTGATCATATAACTACTTCCCGACTGAAGAACACCACCATAGCTGGGCAATACAACCGTAACAGAAGGCCGGATGGTAAAAATGGTATCACTCTGATCACCAAGGGAAACATTACTGCCAGGATATACCCGAACAAGCGCGGTAGTAGACGGCAGATTAGGTATAGACCAGTTGTAAGATCCGGTCGTACCCGGAAAAGATTGATTCGTCACAATGTTAACCCAGCTAACCCCATTGTTTACAGAATAATCTATCGTATAACTCGTCAATACAGGCGTATGCGCAAAAGTAATAGAGGTTTGCGTACAGGCACCCAATTGCTCCAGACCATTGGGGTTAAACAACTTCACCACCGGCAGAATCGTAAACACACCATTACTCGCATCATTGATGCTCACATTGCTGCTGTTGCTCGCCCGCACCAGGCAGTTCGCCGAGTTGCTGTTGGGTACCGTCCAGCTATAGCTGCCGTTATTCGGAGCCGCAGCAGCAATCAACTGCCACGTCACTCCATTGTCCAGCGAATACTCCAGACGAACCGTTGTAAAAAAAGTAGACGCATTCCACGTAATATTTGTTGTTGAAGACGACCACAATTGTTCCCCACCATTGGGATACGTCAGCACAGGCTGTGCAGCACTCACACGGAACAAACCATCACTCACATCATTGCGGCAGGTATTCGCATTGTCACTCACACGAACAAGGTAAAAAGACGATGGCACATTCGGGATATTGGTCCAGTTATAACTGTTGCCACTGATACCAGTTGCAAGCGTCGTCCAGTTATTGCCATTATTTGAACTGTACTCCACATTATACAACCCGCTCGAACCAGCAGTATTGGTCCACGTAATCACCGTACTCGATAATGCAGGGATAACCTCCCCCCCATTGGGAGCAGTCACCGTAATCACATTATTGGGCTGGATCGTAAACACCGCATCACTCGTGTCGGACATACCAGCTACACTGCTGTTGTAACCACGTACAAGACACTGCCCGCTGCTGATACCATTGGGTACCGTCCAGTTGAACGACGTGACCGCAGCACCACTATTGCTGAAGTTCGTGATCGGCAACCAACTGGTGCCGCCATTTACACTGTACTCAAAAAACAACGTACCACCCACAAAAGAACTACGCGTCAGCCGAACCGTATAGCTATTACAACCCAGCAGACTCTCACCACCATTGGGAGCAGTAATCACCAGTGGACGAAGGATCGTAAACACACCATTGCTCACATCATTGATGCTCACATTACTGCTGTTGCTCGCCTTCACAAGCACCTGCGTACCCGTATTGGATGGAACCTGCCAGCTATAGCTGCCGTTATTCGGAGCCGCAGCAGCAATCAACTGCCACGTCACTCCATTGTCCAGCGAATACTCCAGACGAACCGTTGTAAAAAAAGTAGACGCATTCCACGTAATCGCCAACAACTCATTCCAGTGAAAACTCTCCCCACCATTGGGATACGTCAGCACAGGCTGTGCAGCACTCACACGGAACAAACCATCACTCACATCATTGCGGCAGGTATTCGCATTGTCACTCACACGAACAAGGTAAAAAGACGATGGCACATTCGGGATATTGGTCCAGTTATAACTGTTGCCACTGATACCAGTTGCAAGCGTCGTCCAGTTATTGCCATTATTTGAACTGTACTCCACATTATACAACCCGCTCGAACCAGCAGTATTGGTCCACGTAATCACCGTACTCGATAATGCAGGGATAACCTCCCCCCCATTGGGAGCAGTCACCGTAATCACATTATTGGGCTGGATCGTAAACACCGCATCACTCGTGTCGGACATACCAGCTACACTGCTGTTGTAACCACGTACAAGACACTGCCCGCTGCTGATACCATTGGGTACCGTCCAGTTGAACGACGTGACCGCAGCACCACTATTGCTGAAGTTCGTGATCGGCAACCAACTGGTGCCGCCATTTACACTGTACTCAAAAAACAACGTACCACCCACAAAAGAACTACGCGTCAGCCGAACCGTATAGCTATTACAACCCAGCAGACTCTCACCACCATTGGGAGCAGTAATCACCAGTGGACGAAGGATCGTAAACACACCATTGCTCACATCATTGATGCTCACATTACTGCTGTTGCTCGCCTTCACAAGCACCTGCGTACCCGTATTGGATGGAACCTGCCAGCTATAGCTGCCGTTATTCGGAGCCGCAGCAGCAATCAACTGCCACGTCACTCCATTGTCCAGCGAATACTCCAGACGAACCGTTGTAAAAAAAGTAGACGCATTCCACGTAATCGCCAACAACTCATTCCAGTGAAAACTCTCCCCACCATTGGGATACGTCAGCACAGGCTGTGCAGCAGTAATCGTAAAAGGCGCATTGCTTTGATCCTGCATACAATTGGTTACCGCATCCCTTACCCGTACCAAACAGTTCGTAGAAGGTGTATTCGGAACAGTCCAGTTATAGGTACCCACAGAGGTGGATAAATTGGATACAATCGGCGTCCAGGAACTGCCCCCATTCGTGGAATAATCCAGGTTGAACGTAAGCGAAGTACCCTGTATGTTCCAGGTAATCAGTTTGGTCGATCCCCCCTGCCACTGCTCGCCACCATTGGGCGCGGTAACCGTTACAGGAATACGGATAGAAAAAACAGCATCACTGATATCAACCTTACTATTGTCATTTTTGTCCCTTACGCGGATAAGACAGGTATTCGATTCCGCATTGGGCACCGTCCAGGAAAATTGTCCATTCGTTACGTTCAGGTTCGAGGCAACCGAGGCCCAGGTACTGCCATTATTGAGCGAGTAGTCAATATCATAAAAATTGGAAGTCCCCGACGCATTCCAGGAAATGATATACGACTGGCAGGCATAAAGAATTTCGCCGCCATTCGGTGTATTGACTGTAATAGATTGCGACTGGACATTGTTGGCGAAAAAGAACGCCAGCAGCAAAGTAAAGTATGTTCTCATATAATGAACTGATTTAGGATCGGGCACGGATTAATCATTCATAAGTTGCACCCGGAACGCGAAAGTAGAAAAAAAGCTAAATAAAGGAAACAAAATATCCCATAGAACGGCATTTACCGGATTTTTCCCCCCAAAGCACCCCGCGCAACCCGTAATACTCACACCAGAACCACCCGAACAAAGGAGAACAAGCTATGGAATACTATGCTTCAACCTGCACAACGTACCCGTAGAGATATCCAGATAAGAAGAAATATACTTATCCGGTACACGCTCAACGATATCCGGATGGTGCTCCTGCAAAAATCGGTAACGGTCTTCAGCCTTTTTATTGCGGATACAATGCAGCCGCTCTTCCGACAAAACATAATACCGTTCTGTAAGGCGGCGGCCAAGGATATTAAAATCAGGAAACAGCCGGTAAGCCTCCTCCAGTTCAGCATAAGTTATATAAAACAGTAAAGAAGACTCAAGCGCTTCAATATACTCCCTCCCCGGCGCCTGCTCATAAAAACTTTTTACCGAAATAGCAATATCCATTTCCTTCATAAACCATACCGTGGTGTCCGACCCGTCTTCGGCCAGCGTATACGAACGCAACAGTCCATTTACAATAAAGCAAATAAAATCACCCCGCTCACCCGCCTTCAGCAGCAGCTCTTTCCGCGCAAGCCGTCGCTCCTTCAGGGTCTTCTTCAGCCATACCCGCAGCCCCTCGGCAATCGGATACAGTTGCCCCAGGTAAGCAATTATTTTATCCTTCATGTCAGCCCCAATTTCTTGCTTTGTGGTGTCCTGCAGGCACAAAACAATTTTCACCCGGAGTACTGCGAACACCCGTAAACATTTCCAAAAAAAACAAGGAAATAAAACAGGCAACCGCAGTACCCCACAAAACAAAAAATTATGACAAGTAAACAGGAAGCTAAACTGAACATGTACGATTCAGTCATCAAACACTGTGAAGACAACAGTGCGCTCATCAAAACAATCCCCGCATTGCAGAACACCATCAGCGCCTTTAAAATCACCGTAAGCGCCATTGGCAACGCCGTGCAGCAGCAACTCCAGTCCGGCAGAGGATACACCACCACCAAGGAAGAAAATAAAAAAGCACTCTGTACCTTTGCCAACCGCGTAGCAGGCGCCATCTACGCATGGGCAACAGACCAGAAAGATCACGTAATCATGGAAAAAACAAAAACATCACCCACAGCCATTACCCGCTGGCGCGATGAAGAACTCCTTCCCGGTTGCATGATCTACTACAACCTCGCCAAAGCAAACGAAGCCAGCCTCGCTGATTATGGTTTATCCACCGCCGTTATCGATGCCTTCAAAACAGCAATAGACAGCTATGGCAGCACCGTACCCGGTCCGCGCAATGCCGCCGCCAACAAAACCGCATACGGCAAAAGCCTCATCACCCTCTTCCGCGATGCAGACCTGCAACTCAAAGGCAAAATCGATAAACTCATCAACGGCATCAGCACCGCAGAGCAACAGTTCCTCAATGGCTACAAAGCCAACCGCATGATCGTAGACAGCGGGCACACCACCACACAACTCAGCATCACCGTTACCGATGGCGAAAACGACAATCCCATCAAAGGAGCCATGATCACAATAGACGGTACAGCAGTAGACAAATTAACAGATAAGGAAGGCAGCACCAGTATCAAACCCATCAAACCCGGACAGTACCACATCACCATCCGGAAGGAGGGCTTCAGTACCGCCACTACTGAAGACGTAAAAGTCACCCTCGGCCAGGCCACCAACCTCGCCATAAAACTCAAACGGGTCTGAACAATACAAACCCGCAATACAAAAGGGGCTGTCCCACCGTATGGAGACAGCCCCTTCGGGTATTCAGGTATAAGACACTGGATACCAGGTGCATAACAACAATCCTGATACTTGCTACTTTTCCTCCCGCTACTACTCAGTATTGAGCACAGCCGCTTCGTGCATCTCCGGAATCACCACATCCCTAAAACCCTTCCGCAGCAACCGCTGCTTAAAATCCGTCTGCACCACATATTCCCCATGCACCAGAAAAAGCTTTTTCACCAACCGCGGATCCTGGCAGGCTAAGTATTGACAAAGATCATCATAATCGCCATGCGCACTCATACTGCGCATCTCCGCAACCTCCGCATTCACCTCGTGCAATTGCCCGAAGATCGTTACCTCACCCGGCTTCTTTTTGAGCCGCCCGCCCAGCGAGTTCGGCTCGCAATACCCCGTCAGCAGGATCGTATTGCGGCTGTTTTCAATATTGTTGCTGATATGGTGCTTGATGCGGCCAGCCTCCGCCATACCACTCGCCGAGATGATCACACAGGGCTCACGGCGCTGGTTGAGCAACTTGCTCTCCTCCACCGACTTGATGGTACGTAACCCCGGAAAACCAAAAGGATCATCATCCACCTCAAGCACCCTTTGTATCCGCGCATTAAAATACTGCGGGTATTGTTTTACAATTTGTGTCGCCTCAAGACTCAGCGGACTGTCTAAGAAATAAGCCACCCCCTCAGGCAGCCTGCGCTCAAGCCAGAGCTGGTTCAGCGCATACAGTATCTCCTGCGTACGCCCCACACTGAATGCAGGAATCAGCAATTTGCCCTTTTTACGGATACACGTCTCTTCAATCCAGTGCAGCAAAGTATCCGGTGTAGCGTTATGCTCATCGTGCAAACTGTTGCCATAAGTCGATTCGATGATGATGTAGTCCGCCTGGTCAAAAGTTGCCGGCGACCGGAGGATGATGTCGCGGTACCGGCCCACATCACCACTAAACGTCAGCCGCAACGTTTGCCCGTTCTCCTTAATCCGAAGATGTACCGAAGCACTCCCAATAATATGCCCCGCATCTGTATAGCAGAATTCTATACCATCAGCAATACGGTGCCATACATTATAATCCACCACCACAAACTGCTCCATCGCCCTTTTCGCATCCTCCTCCGTGTACAACGCTTCTAAGTAAGGCAGCCCCTCAGCCGCCCGGCGCTTGTTCACAAATTTCAGGTCAGACTCCTGTATCCCCGCACTATCCTCCAGCAATACACCCGCAAGGTCTTTCGTCGCCGGTGTGGCAAAGATCGGTCCGGTATAGCCACCCTTCACCAACCGCGGAATAAGGCCACTGTGGTCAATATGCGCGTGCGACAAGATCATATAGTTCACCGAAAGCGGGTCAAACCCAAAATCCCGGTTCAGCGGATCCGTCTCCTTACCCATTCCCTGAAACATACCACAGTCCAGTAATATACTGCGGCCATCCTTAAGCGTAATCAGGTGCTTGCTACCCGTTACCGTTCGGGCAGCACCATGGAAAGATAATTTCATACAATAATTTTACAGGTCAATTAATCAACGCTCACCGCCAGCCAGGCCATAATACCCATCCCGACAGCAATCGCATTTTCGTCAATATCAAATACAGGCGTATGCACATTCGCCGAAATACCCCTTGCCCTATTGCCCACACCCAGCCGGAAAAAACAACCTGGCACAATATGCGAATAATAACCAAAATCCTCAGCCCCCATACGCAACTCGGTGGTCTCCACATTTGCAGCACCCATATAGGTCTCCGCCTGCAACCTGGCCGCTGCCGTCAGCGCCTCATTGTTGAGTACAAAAGGATAACCCACATCAATATGTATGGTAGCCTCCGCACCCATCGCCGCCACCAGTTCCACCGTTTGTTTACGGATCAGCTCATGCGCCCTGAAACGCCACCCCTCATCCATCGCCCGGAAAGTACCCATCAGCTTTACCTCCGTCGGAATCACATTCGTTGTATTCCCCCCCTGTATAGAAGTAATAGACAGTACCGAGGGATTGAAAGGATTGTTATTGCGGGCAATAAGCTGCTGCAGACTCACCACCAACTGCGAAGCAATCAGTATCGTATCCGAGGTAAGGTGCGGTGCCGCAGCATGGCCACCCTTACCCGTAATCGTGATGTAAAGTTCATCCGCACTCGCCATAACCATACCGCTGCGAAAACTCAGCCGCCCCGTTTCCAGACCCGGATGAACATGCAACGCAAATATTTTTGCCGGCCTGGGATTGTCAAGCACCCCGTCGCGGATCATCAGGCTCGCACCACCGGGATTACGCTCCTCCCCCGGCTGGAAGATCAGTTTTACCGTCCCTTTCCAGTCCGCCTTTGTTTCCGAAAGTATCTTTGCAGCCCCCAGCAAACAGGTGGTATGCACATCATGCCCGCAGGCATGCATAACCCCCGAACGGGTAGAACGGTATGGTACATCATTCGCTTCCGTAATAGGCAGCCCATCCATATCCGCCCGAAGCGCAACAACACGGCTCCCCGGATCAACACCCTCAACCAGACCCACCACACCCGTATCCGCCATAGACACAAAAGGTATTCCCAGCCCGGTCAGTTGCGCTTTAACAAAAGCAGCCGTTTCATATTCCTGGTAACTCAGCTCCGGGTGCGCATGCAAATGCTCCCGTATGCCGATAAACTCCTCGCGGTAAGCCGAAGCCAGTTCCTGTATCCTTTCCCTGATCATAAAGGTAATTTCGTTCAATATTGTAAGATAAAAAAAAGAGTTTCTGACAGAAACTCTCTCTTGCAGTATGCACAAACTATTTCCGGTCGCTTTCTTTTTTCTCCTTATCCCCCTCCTTCGAAGCCTTCACTTCCACAATCTCCGGCACCGCATAGATATTCGTTGAAATAAGCCCCGTACGCTTGATCTGCGTTTTGTAACGCTCCGCCTCACCCTTTTCCACAAAATTGCCAAACTTCAACTGGATATACGGCGGTTTAAAACTCATGTATATTTTTTGTTCCGGGAAACGCTGCAGCAATTGCGAGCGCACCCGCAGCGCCTGGTCGCGGTCATTGGTGTTAAGGATCATCAGCCGGTAACCCTTTGCCGCCCTGGGCCCGAGCGGAGCTCCCGGATCGCGCGTATCCCCCTGCTTCGTTGCCAGCACATCCAGCCGGCCATCCTTATGTACCACAATTTTACCCGCTACAGGCGTATCCGCCACCACAGGCGTAACCTGCGCCTTTACCCCCGTTACCGTAGCCAATAATACCACCGCCATTAATAATCTGCTCATATCTTACCTTATATATATAATAGCTATATTGTTCAACACACTTCCCCTGCCACCTGCTCCTCCACAACAATCGCTACACTGCTGCTGCAGCCCAGCCGGTCGGCTCCGGCCGCAAGCAATTGCCTGGCAAAAGTATAATTTTTTATCCCCCCCGAAGCCTTTATTTTAACCGTATCCGCTAAATGACGGCGCATCAGTTCAACCGCGGCCACCGTAGCCCCCTGTTCCGCATAACCCGTACTCGTCTTCAGGAAGTCAACCCCTGCCACACCATACAGGTCACAGCACTTCACAATCTCATCATCCGTAAGTACCCCGCTTTCAATAATGATTTTAACCACTTTTTGCTTACTGCGGATAATCGGCAGCAGCGTATTCAGCTCCTGCGCCAGGAATCCCCAGTCATTATTCCTGATCGCACTGATATTGATCACCACATCCAGCTCATCCGCACCATCCACAATCGCCAGTATAGATTCGGCAACCTTAGCCTCAATAGCAGAATAGCCAAACGGAAAACCAATCACCGTAGCCACCTTTACCCCGCTTCCCGCCGTCAGTGCTTTTGCCTTCCGCACAAAAAGCGGCGGCACACATACTGCGGCAAACGACCACTGCAAAGCCTCTGCACAAAGCCGTTCCACCTCCGCAACCGTCGTCGTTGGCTTGAGTACCGTATGATCAATATACTGCGCTATCATGCAGCAAAAATAAACAAAAGCCCGGTAAAAGCACCTCCGCAACAGCAACAATAGCGCACCTCAATTTTCCGCGAGCCATCACGCTAATCCTCGCGCAGATGTAGTATTACTCCGATAGCTACCGGAAGAGGTAACGGCAATGTCATTGAGTTAAGGATGTTCAGAACCCTGAAAGGGTGGTATTATTATAGATAACAGACGATTATGCGGGCAATAAACCCCGAAGGGGTGGCACAATTGCCCCAGACCAATCGTTAACGTAATGACATTGGAGTAATAAGTTTCGGGGCTCTTTTTTGTTTCTTTTTGGAGTGGTACACCCAGATCGAAGCATCAGCGGAGGCAAAAAGAAAAAGAATACATAATGAGGATAATCATAATCACTACCCCACCCAACATTGAGAACGAAAATTTCAAAATACCCCGGCAACAATAAAAATGATGAACGGCTCCAACGCAGTTAACGACATTACAGCCAATGCTGTATATTTAACATTCCTTACCAAAACAAATGTTATGACCAAAAGAACGGGATGGCTCATCCCCCTATTGCTGCTGTGTACACAACTCACCGCCCAGGTAACACAACCCGTCAACGGCGTTACCGATAACCGGAGCGGCTGTTACGCCTTTACCAATGCCACCATCGTAAAAAATGCGCAATCCACCATCACCAACGCCACACTCCTTATCCGCAACGGCAAAATCATCGCCACCGGTACAGGCATCACCATACCCCCCGATGCCATGATCGTGGATTGCAGTGGTAAATACATTTACCCCTCTCTTATTGACGCCTATACCGATTACGGCATGAGTACACCACAACGGCCGGCCACACCGTTCAACTTCAACGCACCGGCTCAGTTGACCAGCAATGTCAAGGGCGCTTATGGCTGGAACCAGGCCATACGTACCGACGTCAACGCCGCTGCCATATTTGCGGCAGATGACGGTAAAGCCGCCCCCCTTCGCGAACTGGGCTTCGGCACCGTACTCACCCACCAGAAAGACGGCATCGCCAGGGGAACAGGCGCCGTAGTAACGCTGGCCAACCGGAAAGAAAATCTTGTCATCCTCAAAGAAAAAGCATCCGCACATTATTCCTTCAACAAAGGCATATCCACCCAAAGCTACCCCGGCTCCATGATGGGCAGCATCGCCCTCCTGCGGCAAACCTTTATCGATGCCCGCTGGTACAAAAATAAACCCGCCGGCGAAGGCATTAACCTCAGCCTCCAGTACTGGAATGATAACCTTTCCCTCCCGCAGATATTTGAAGCCAACGATAAGTGGAACGACCTCCGGGCCGACCGCATTGGCGATGAATTTGGCATCCAGTACATCATAAAAGCCGGGGGCAATGAATACCAGCGCATCAATGAAATAGCCGCTACCAAAGCCAGCTTTATCCTTCCGCTCAGCTTTCCCCAGGCCATGGACGTAGAAGACCCCAACGACGCAAGATTTATATCCCTTGCCGATATGAAACACTGGGAGATGGCACCCGGTAATCCTGCAGCCCTCGAAAAGGCGGGCATCAACTTCTGTCTCACCACAGCCGACCTCAAAGACGCCAAACAATTTTTACCCAATCTCCGCAAAGCCATCGAAAACGGTCTCACCGAGAGCAGGGCCTTAGATGCCCTTACCCGCTTTCCCGCCACCCTTCTCGGCATCTATACCGAAACCGGCAGCATCGATGCGGGCAAATGGGCCAACTTCCTGATCTGCTCAGGGCCAATATTCGCCGAAAAAACAACCCTCTATCAAAACTGGATACAGGGCGAAAAATACAGCATCAAAGACAACAACTGGACAAGCGGTGATGGCAACTATGCCCTCACACTCAACCTGCCCGCAGGTACACAGCAATACCGTGCCACCCTTAAAAACAATACCATGACGGTGATCGGTAAAGATACCCTCACTGCCAAACTCAACATTGAAGGGAAACAGGTAAAATTCAGCTTCCCCACTGAAAAAGGAGGAAAACAATCCCTCCGCTTCAGCGGTATGAAAACAGGCAACAACTGGAACGGACTCGGCGAAGACCCCACAGGTAAAAAATTTACCTGGAGCGCCACCTGGTCGGCCGCAGCAGAAACACCCAAAACCGATTCCGCCAAAAACAATACCGCCAAAGCAGACAGCGCCAAAAAGAAAGACATGGGCATAAAAGCCAGCCTCACCTGGCCCAACAACGGGTATGGCTGGGCAGAAATGCCAAAACCAGAAACCCTGCTCATCAAAAACGCTACCGTGTGGACAAGCGAAGCCACCGGCATACTCACCAATACAGACATACTCGTACGCAATGGCAAAATTGCGCAGATCGGCAAAAACCTCACCGACCCCGCAGCACGCATCATCGACGGCACCGGCAAGCACCTCACACCCGGCATCATCGACGAACACTCGCATATCGCTGCTTCCTCCATCAACGAGGGTGGTCAATCAGTAACCTCCGAAGTAAGGATCGGCGATAACCTCGACCCTGATGACGACAATATTTACCGCCAGCTCAGTGGCGGCGTAACCACTTCACATATCCTGCATGGCAGCGCCAATACCATCGGCGGACAAACCCAGCTCATCAAACTGCGCTGGGGCGGTAACGACAACGACCTGAAATTTGGCGGCAACGATCCCTTTATCAAATTTGCCCTCGGCGAAAACGTAAAACGAACGCCCTCACAAGCCAACAACCGCTTCCCCGATACCCGCATGGGTGTAGAACAGGTACTGGTTGACGCCTTTACCCGTGCCAAAGATTACGAAGCTGCCCTTAAGAACCCCAACGCTGCAGCGGTAAGAAAAGACCTCGAACTCGATGCCCTCGTGGAAATCATGAACAGCAAACGTTTCATCACCTGCCACAGTTATGTACAGAGTGAAATCACTGCCATGATCAGGGTAGCCGAGCGTTTTGGTTTTACCCTCAATACCTTTACCCATATCCTCGAAGGCTATAAAGTAGCCGATAAGATGAAGGCACACGGCGCCAATGCCTCCACCTTCAGCGACTGGTGGGCCTATAAGATGGAAGTACAGGATGCCATCCCTTACAATGCCGCCATCATGCAGAAAGTCGGGCTCAACGTAGCCATCAACAGCGACGACGCCGAAATGGCCCGCCGCCTCAACCAGGAAGCCGCCAAATCCGTAAAATACGGAGGCATGTCCGAAACTGATGCCCTGAAAATGGTCACCATCAACCCCGCCACAATGATGCACATCGACAACCGCGTTGGCAGTATCAAAGTAGGTAAAGACGCCGATCTCGTACTGTGGAGCGACAACCCCCTCAGCATCTACGCCAAAGCCGAACAAACCATCATAGACGGTATCGTATATTTCACCAGGGAACGCGACAAACAACTCCGGCAGCAACTCCTGGCCGAACGCACCCGCCTGATCCGGAAAATGCTGGGCGATAAAAAAGACGGCAAACCCGTAATACCCGCAGCGCCAAGCATGAAAGTGATGCACACCTGCGAAGAGCATGCACACGAACATGGCCTGATGGTGATCGACAACGACGAACAGACAGGCAACCGTTAAACATAAACTTGAACCCAAAAAGATTTGACATGAAAAAATATTTGGCAATACTGATCGCAGGCATCACAGCCCTCAGCGCCACCGCACAGGATGATATTTACCCGGCAAAGCCACAGGCAGAAGCCATTACCCTTACCAACGCAACCATACATATAGGCAATGGCACCATTATTGAAAACGGATCCATCAGCTTTAACAAAGGCATAATCACCGCCGTTGGCACCAATCCGGCCAATGGCAAAGTGATCGATTGCAAGGGCAAACACATTTACCCCGGCCTGATCCTCTCTGCCACCAATCTCGGACTCCAGGAAATCGGCGGATCCGTACGCGGCACAAATGACTTCCAGGAGCTGGGTGAACTCAACCCCAACGTACGCAGCATCGTCGCCTACAATACCGATTCAAAAATCATCAATACCCTGCGCAGCAATGGTATCCTTATCGCCAACATCGTTCCCGGCGGCAATGGAGGCAGCATCGGCGGCTCTTCCTCCACCGTACAACTCGACGCATGGAACTGGGAAGACGCGGCTTATCGCAAAGACTATGGCATCCATTATTACATGCCATCACTCTTCAACCGCCCAAACCCCTTTGCCGCCTTCTTTGGCATACCCCAGCCCCCGGATCCCTTAAAACAAGGACTCGACCAGATTGAAAAAGTAAAAAGCTTTTTCCGCGACGCCAAAGCATACCAAAAACAAAACACACCCGACAGTACCAACCTCAAACTGGCGGCCGTAAAAGGATTGTTCGACAAAAGCCAGCGCCTGTTCATCCACTGCAATATTGTAAAAGAGATGCTCGTCGCCATCGACTTTGTCACCGAATTTGGATTCGATGTAACCATTGTTGGTGGCAGTGAATCCTGGCAGATTCCCGAACTGCTGAAGCAAAACAACATTTCGGTCATCCTCCGGCAAACCCACAACCTCCCTACATCACCCGATGACGATGTGGACCAGCCATACAAAACACCCGCCATGCTGCAAAAAGCCGGTGTCCTCTTTGCCATCACTGATGAAGACGGGCAAACCCGTGGCCGCAACCTCATGTTCAACGCAGGTACCGCCGCCGCATATGGCCTCAGCCGCGAAGAAGCCCTGTCTGCCATCAGCCTTAATGCCGCCCGCATCCTCGGCATCGACAGCAAAACAGGCAGTATCGAAACAGGTAAAGACGCCAATATCATCGTCAGCGAAGGCGATATACTCGATATGCGGAGCAGCATCGTTACACACGCGTTTATCCGGGGCCGCGAAATCGACCTCATGGACAAACACAAACAATTAAACGAACGCTATAAAAAGAAGTACGGCATCAGCAACCCATAGCAGGACAATCACAATAACAACCTGCACACAATTGTAAAAACAACAATTTCAAATGTAACCTTAACAAATGCATAAATAAAAGCGCTGCTTTAACCATTACCTTTGCCCAAAATTGCAGCAATGGAAGCAAAGAAAGCAAGTGAAAGTTTTACTATAATGAACGAACTCGTGTTACCCAACGACACCAACGTGTTTGGGAACCTCATGGGCGGGCGGCTGATGTACTGGATGGATATTGCCGCAGGTATGGCAGCAGGCAAACACTGCAATGCGCCGAGTATGACCGCTTCGGTAGACAACCTGAGTTTTAAAAACCCGATCAAACTGGGCAATATTGTACACATAGAAGCCAAGGTAACCCGCGCGTTCAATACCTCAATGGAGATCTATATTAAAGTATGGGGAGAAGATACCCTGCACCAGTACCGCTATGAAAGCAATGAAGCCTACTTCACCTTCGTAGCCCTGGATCCCAACCGAAAGCCGCGTCCCGTACCCGCACTCGAACCTGAAACAGAAGAAGAACAGAAACTGTATGAAGGCGCATTGCGTCGTCGCCAGATCAGGCTGATCCTTGGCGGTAAGATGAAACCCGATGACGCGCAGGAATTAAAAGCCCTGTTTGTAAAAGACTGAGAAGCAGTTTGAAGTGTTTGTTTGTTCCGGGTTGGTTATGGATATTTTTTTGAGCAAACGCAGAGAATTATTTGTCTAACATCGACATCAGGTGATGTTTGCCCTTAAGCATAAACGCTTTGCTCTGTTCAATCGCATCCATGATCTTTTCGAGGATATGCTCGTGCGTGTCTTCATAGTCAATATCAAGCGGTGCCTTAAAAGTTACCGACAAAGCAGAACCCCTTTTTTTAAACTTCAGCCCTTTCTTATTGAATGCACGCCAATACCCGCTGATGACTACCGGTATGACAACGGGACGGCTGTGCTTGATGATAAATGCCGTACCCTTTCTGCCCGGGGCAAATGGTTTTGTTGTACCCTGCGGGAAGGTAATCACCCAGTTTTTTTCAAGCGCACGGGCAATACTCCGGGTATCCTTCGGATCTAAGCTGCGCCGCACTTCAGTACCCTCAGCCCGCCAGGTACGCTTCACGGTAATCGCCCCCGCAAGTGCAAAAAGTTTACTGATCCAGTTCTTTTTCATCGTCTCCTCAGCCGCTACAAACTTCACCCGCGTAAATGGCCAGAGCAGGTAATATGGAATACCCAGCCTGTTCTTCTTCCGCCATTGTCTTGCGCAGAAAATATGCAGGAAAGTGATCACATCCGCAAAATAAGTCTGGTGATTACTTACAAACAATACGTTATTCCGTGGCAGGTTGTCTAAATGCTCCATACCATGTATCTGCAACCGGTTAACCATATTTAAACCCGGGTAAGAAAAAAGTCCTACCAGGGCATAAACCGTGCCTTTCACCAACCGTGACTCCTTTAACCAATCTGTAAATTTGTTCATGCAATCGTTGTTTACTACTATGGCTATCGCAATTTACTGAAATCTTTGTACTTTGGGGCAATGGCACAAAAAAGGGTTGCATTTCATCCGTACTGCGGTAAGCAATAACCAGCAGCACAACACATCAATACCAGCAGCACAAATATGCAGACAGACACGGTTATTTTTGACATGGATGGTTTACTCATCGACAGTGAACCCCTCTGGGCGGAAGCAGCTACAGAAATATTACAACGGTATGGCATCAAACTCAGCCCCGAACAATACGCCGTCACTACCGGGCTCAGGACACCGGAATTTTTACACTGGTGGTTTCAACGCTTTAAGATAGATGAAGCAGAAATACCGGGAGCCGCGCAGGACATCCTTCAGTTGGTCATCGGCAAAGTACGGCAGAAGGGCAAGGCACTGCCGGGCGTTAACCATATTTTTGAATTTTTCCGCGAGCGGCAATTCAGGATCGGACTGGCAACATCCTCCGGCCAGGCATTAATTGATGTGGTGATCGATTTCCTGGGCATCAGCCAATACCTGCACGCCATTACCTCGGCTGAGTTTTTACCCCATGCCAAGCCACATCCGCAGGTTTATCTCGACTGTGCACAGATACTCGGCGCGGCACCAACAAGCTGTATCTGTTTTGAGGATTCGTTTTACGGCATGATCGCCGCGAAGGCCGCCCGTATGAAATGTGTAGTAGTACCCGCACCACAGCACCAGCATGACAACAGGTGGAGTACGGCCGACCTCAAACTCTCTTCCCTGCAGAACTTTAATGAATTGCTGCTCGACAGGCTCAACCATTAGCCTCGTTACCGGCGCCCTGATTTGAGTTTTTGGTTATCATCATAACTCATCACCCGGTAACCCGTTTTAGGAAAGTCGAAGCGGGAAGCCTGTACCGGTTCAAAGTTAACCTTAGCCGCAGTATAAGTGATCTTCATTTTACCAAACTCCATTTCATACTCCATGGCTAAGCCAGGCAGGTTCTTAAAGGTATTGTCGTAGTCTTTGTTGGCAACGCTGATATCCGTGGTATAATACACGTTAAATGTACTGCCATCCTTGAGCCTGGCAATCGATTTTTTGCAGACATACCCGGCAATCGTTTTCGTTTCCGTGGTGGCCGTAAAGCTGATGTCTTCATACTTCTTGTTCTTTTCTGTCCAGTTTTCCTTAGTCAGGGTAATCATCAGCTTCTGCCCGCTGTATTCCTTCAGGATAACAGCATTGCCCGTTTTAGCATCATGAATCGTACTTTCCTTTCCAAGCGAACTGACCATATCCGTCCGGCTCTGGTTACCCTTCAGGTAAACAGTAGTCGTGGCGCCATCAAACAAGTCTGCCATCTGAGGCTCAGCAGCACCCGTGCGAACCGCAATATCATATACCACCGTTCCTTCCGCAAGTACTTTCTGGGCTACGGCAGCATTACCGCAGCACAAGAGCAGAAGACTGATGGCGATAAGCCTGTGTTTCATTTTGCTTTGTTTGGATAAAGATAATAAAATCCCGTGCCAAACGGGATTGAACCCCGTTTTATTTAACAGTATTACGGGTAACCGAACCATATTATTTAACAGATATTACCTGCCTGAAAAAGCCGCAATGGAGTTCAACTGCGGCTTTTTAGTATTACCTGTTACTATTTTTTCTTATTCGTATTGGTTCTGTTCTTCATCTCCTGCACCTTTTTATTCGTCTCCTGCATCGTCTGCAGCTTATCCGCCCAGCCCGTTTTGACCGGTCGTTTTTTATTCTCCTCAATCTGCGCCCGTAACTTATCATGATTGATGATGTATTTCTGGATCACCACCTGCAGAATAAGGGTAATCGTATTGGAAATAGTATAATACCAGGTAAGCGCCGATGGCAGGTTGTTAAATACCCCCAGCAACAATACCGGAAATATATAGGGCATATACTTCATCATCGGGTTATCGTTACCCTGCATATTGCTCATGCTGTAAATCGAAATGAGCAGACTGGTTGCCACCGCCGTAAGGGTAAAAAGACTTACGTGACTGCCATAAAAAGGAATATTGAAGGGCAATGTAGCAATGCTGTCATAAGCCGCAAGATCTTTGGCCCAGAGAAAAGCCTGTCCCCGAAGCGATATATTCGACTGGAAGAAGTAATACAACGACATAAAGATCGGAATCTGGAGCAGCGCAGGCAGACAGCCACCCAGCGGACTAACCCCGGCACTTTTCCAGAGTTTCATCTGATCCATGCTGTAAGCCTGTTTATCATCCCCGTGTTTGGCTTTCAGTTCATCCAGTTCCGGTTTAAGCGCCTTCATTTTTGCCCCGCTCACATAACTCTTGTAAAGGATCGGCGAGGTCAGCAACCGGATAAACAGCGTCAGCAAGAGGATAATAATCCCGTAACTGCTGATGTTCTTCCGCAAAAAATCCCACACCGGTAAAAGAAAATGACGGTTGATGTACTTGACGAACGCAAACATACCCGTACCATAAGGCACAATATTATGCATCTGGTTATCATATTTTTTCAGCACATTATAATCACTCGGCCCAAAATACATTTGCATAGGGATGTCCACCTCACTGCCATTGGCTACACTCATCCGGCAATTGGCCGTTAAAGCTGTAACCACCGGAATGGAATCTGCAGGTACCTTCCAGCTTACATCGGCCGACTGGAATTTATTTTTGGCCGCTAAACCCGTCAGGAAAAATTGTTGCTTGAGACTAAGCCAGCTCACCGGCTTTTCAAATTTCTTCTCGCTACCCGACCCCAGGTATTCAAAGTCAAATGACTCATTAGCAAGATAGCAGATATGCGTTTGCTGGCGTTCATATTTAATATCCTTTTCTGCCTGTGGTGCCGAAGCCTGCCAGACAAGGTCAAGTACATTATTCGTCAGCAGTTTGTCAGCTCCGCTCAGCTTCACGTCAAGATCAAGCATATACTCATTCGGCCGAAGCTTGTATTCATGTATCAGTTTTTTACCGGAACTGTCCGCAATAGAAAACTGTACCACCTGGCTGCCATCGGCTGCTGCCGGTTTAGCCACATCAAAGTACAGGTCATCCGTTTGTGTTTTTGTATTCGCAGAAGAGTTAAACGCATAGGAAAACTTATTTCCCTTAGGGTCGTTCAGTAAAACCAGCGGACTCCCGTTAAACAGTTTAAACTGCTTCAACTCAGCCTTTACGGGCTGCCCCCCTTTGTTGCTGAAGGTAATCCGGAGCACTTCATTCTCCAGAACGGTCTCGTTTGCAGTCCCCGTCATATACCTGATAAAATTCCCCGCAGCCGTTTGCTTAACAGCAGAATCCTTGCGCAGGGAATCGATAACCGCTGTTTTAGGATCAGGCTTGGGCTTGAGCGCTGCCAGGGAATCAGCAATCTTTTTTTGCTGCGCCTGAAAAGCCAGGCTGTCTTTACTGTTGAAGTAAAACATCCCGATAAGCAGCAAGCCAATCAATACAAAGCCAATTACCGTATTTCTGTCTAATCCCATATTCTTTATTTTGAGGGGGCAAAGGTATGATATAGTTACCAAGTTGTACCCGCCATTGCTCACAAACATCCGCCCCGGGCTACAAAGCCGGCCGGGCAAAAAGTACGGCCTGCAGCGGTCATACCATGAAAAAAGGCTGCCCGGGGACAGCCTTTTAGAAAACATTTCAAAAAAACTATTTTTTTGCGCCTTTTGCGGATGCTGCAGCTTTGGCGGCTGTTGCTTCTTCCTGCTTAAGTTGACGGGTCATCGTTACAGAAGCGATGGGAATACGTGGAGAGTTCAGTATCTCCATGTTATCGGCCTTTACGTCCTCTACACGAATGTTGGCATTCAGTTCGAGGTTGGTAATATCCAGCTCAATGAACTCTTTCAGGAACTTGGGCAGGGTTTTTACCTTTACGGCCTTGATCTTGGTAACCAATTTACCACCAGCCTTCACACCCGCAGGAGTGCCGATCAATTTCAGCGGCAGGGTAGCAATGATTTTTTTGTCGTCCACCAGTTCAAGAAGATCAACATGCGTAAGCGCATCAGACACCTTGTCAAACTGAAGGTCTTTGAGGATACAACGGTAAGTTGTACCATCAATGTTAACCTCGGCCAGCATAAATTCAGAGGTATATACCAGCGCCTTAAAAGCAGTTGCCGGAGCATAGAAGTTCACCTCCTTAGCACCCCCGTAAATTACACCTGGCACTTGTTCCTGAGAGCGGAGCTGGCGGGTGGCTGTTTTGCCGAATCCGGTCCTCAGTTGTCCTTCGATTGTAATCGTTTTCATGATTTATTTTTTTATGAGGCGCGAAGGTAAGGAAAACAGTCGGTTTTACCCGTTTTTTACCGTTTTTTCCACTCCCCCGGCCTTTTACTTCTTGTTGGCAATCCGGCTGCGCAGGAAAAGACTGTTGATACTCTTATTCTCCACCGCATTCCGGAGCGTAACCGCAAAAAGCTCGTCCACCGATAATACCTTGATCTTACCCGTAGTCATTTTTAGCGGAATGGTATCACAAACCACCAATTCCTCCAGTGCGCTGTTCTCGATATTCTCATAAGCCTTACCACTCAGTACCGGGTGCGTGCAAAGCGCCCGCACACTCCGGGCCCCTTTTTCCTTCATCAATCCGGCACTTTTAGCCAATGTACCACCAGTGTCACAAATATCATCAATCATCACAATATCCCGGTCAACCACATCACCAATCACCACCATACTCGATATTTCATTGGCCCGCTTGCGGTGTTTATCACAAATCACCATCTCCACTTCAAAAAAACTGGCGATTTCGCGTATACGGTTCGCACTCCCCACATCCGGAGCCGCAAAAGTAAGATTGGTTAATCCCAACTGTTCGATGTAAGGAATAAATACCGCAGAAGAATCGAGGTGATCCACGGGTATGTCGAAATAACCCTGTATCTGTGGCGCATGCAGATCCATTGTAATCACGCGGTCTGCACCGGCTGCAGTAAGCATATTGGCCACTAATTTTGAGCCAATGGCTACACGCGGACGATCTTTCCTGTCCTGGCGGGCATAACCATAATAAGGCATCACCGCAATCACCTTGTACGCAGATGCCCTTTTCGCCGCATCAATCATCAGGAGCAACTCCATCAGGTTGTCGGAAGGCGCAAATGTACTCTGGATTAAAAACACAAACTGACCGCGTATACTTTCCTGAAATTCAACACCGATTTCACCATCGCTGAAACGCTGTATATTCACTTTACCGAGCGGGGCACCAAATTTCTCGGCTATCCTTTCAGCAAGATACCTGGAGCCGGTACCGGAAAAGATGGATACATTTTTTGTCATAATAGAAAAGATTGGGAAGAAATATTTGGTGCGAAATTATCATTTAAGTTCCGATCATTATCTTTATCATATGGAAAATTTCAACAACCCTTCCACATCTATAAAACACTGGGCTACCGACGACCGACCAAGAGAGAAAATGATGGAGAAAGGCGCATCAACCCTGAGCGATTCCGAACTGCTGGCCATCCTCATCAACAGCGGCAATCGCAACAAATCTGCAGTACAATTGGCAAAAGAAGTATTACACCTTGGTACCAACAACCTCAACGAACTTGGAAAACTCAGCATTAAAGAGATCAGCCAGGTGAAAGGCATCGGTGCCGCTAAAGCCATTACCATCGCAGCCGCAATGGAACTCGGCAGAAGGCGACAGGCATCTGTACTGCTCGACAAACCCATCATCCGAACCAGTCGTGATATCGGAGGTTACCTGCAGGCCATGCTCAAAGACTATGCTTATGAAGTATTCGGCGTGGTCTTTCTCAACCGTGCCAACCGGATCAAGCACTTTGAAATCATCAGTAAGGGCGGGATCACCGGTACCGTTGCCGATCCGCGGATCATCCTGAAAAAAGCGCTTGAGGAAGAAGCTACCGCACTGATACTCTGTCACAACCATCCCTCAGGAAGTTTGATGCCCAGTAAGGCCGATGAAGAAATTACAACAAAAATAAGACTCGCTGCCAGTTATTTCGACATCAGGATAACCGACCATATTATCGTCAGCGAAGAGGGCTATTACAGCTTTGCCGATAGTGGGTTGTTGTAAAAGCATCAGGCCTGGGCAGTTGGACCTCCAAAAGTAAAGGGCATCTCCACTGCCTCCATGTCCTGAATAACGCCATTATTGGCTTCAAACTTCTTGACGTTGTCCACCATTGCTTTCATAAAGCGTTTGGCATGAAAAGGCGTAAGGATAATCCTGCTTTTCACCTTACTCTTGGGTGTACCAGGCATTACATTTACAAAATCGATCACAAACTCCGCATGGCTATGGGTAATGATGGCCAGGTTGGCATATTCCCCCTCTGCTACTTCCTCTGATATTTCAATATTCAATTGTCCCTGCTGTTCGTTTATATTGCTCATGATATATTGTTTTGGCAGCAAAGATAAAACCCCGCCGGTATTTTGCCCCTAATAAACACCCGGAGAGACAAAATAAAACAGGCTGCCAAAAATGACAGCCTGTTCAGTATTGGGAAGTGCTTCACCAAAGCACGTCAACCGTAATGGTTAGAATTAACGCGGGCCGATATAGGCAAGCGTATCCGTCCATATCCGGTATGCACCGGCAGCATTCTGATAACCATGCTGGATATAGAAAATTTTACTTGTAGGATCATACCTGTTGTTCGCTCCGATCGCAGGTACAAAATTTAAGGTATTACCCGGACCACCATTGCTCAGAGAAATGCTGTTGTTCGCATTTACAATATAGCGCGGAGCCACATTTGCAAAGCGGTTTAATGTACCGCCACCAACGTTGAAAGGATGCGCGTACTCGTCCCAAATGGTACAGAACATATCCAGCACATTGGCACCAGCGGTACGCAACTCAATTTTATTGGTTTCGTAAAATCCTGTGTAAGAGGGGTGGTTAAAGTAACCATTCAGCTTGTAGCGGCCATCCCATTGGTTCTTAACACCAATTTCAACCACAATGGTTTTAGACGCAACGGCGATCTTACCATTGGCATCAGCCGATTTGATGGTGAAACCAAACGCATAGGTCTTCGACAAATCAAGTGCCAGTGCATTGGGCAATGAGAACTTCAGCCATTTTGCAAATTCACCTGGATTGAGGGTTACAGTATAGTCGTTACCCACTTTAGGGTTTGCAGCATCAATAGCATACAATGCAGTCGGGATAGCAATAAATGCAGTACCATTTTTAGCATTGTAATCCGTTACAGCACCCGGATCGTCTTCAACAATAACCTTCATGGTTTTATTCAACTCCCCGGCATTAGGCACATCACGGCGGATATCCACCATATTGAGCGGCTGGGGTGTATTGATTAGTTCCACATTGATGGTCTTTTTGCTCACCTGCAGCATCTTAACGATGGTCTGGCCGGCATCGCCTAAGGGTTCAGCCTTCTCTGCCTTATCGCAGGAACTGAACAAAAGTGCCGAAACAGCAACCCCGCCGATCACTTTTGAAAGATTAAAAAATTTCATGATTTGAGTTTTTATGATGTAAGTTTTAAAATTGAGCCGGAATATTACAAGATACCGGCTCAATATAACAATATAAAACGATTATGGTTTATCCCACCATACCCTTGAATCCTGTGTGTCACCACCGGAAAGTGCGGCAACCGCTGCAGCAAGACTTGCGGGGTTCAGGCTCACTTCACGCGCCCCATAAGTAAACCTGCGTGGAATCTGCTTGCTCGCATTGGTAGCATAGGTAGTTGGGGTAAGCGCAGGGAATCCTGTTCTTCTCCATTCGCACCAGCCCTGTGTACCATCCGGGTAAGTGGCAATATAACGCTGAATAGCAATCTTCTGCAGTTTAGGCGTACCCGCATTGGCATAATCTACCGCAGCGCCGGTCATGTAGGCACCTGGCATAGACACCCCCCATTGATCAAAAGAAGCCGCAATACCCTGTGCATATAATGTAGCAGCGTTTTCGGCTGTCCACCCCCTTTCAGCAGCTTCGGCACGGGCAAGCAGTACCTGCGATGCACCAAGCATCACCAAAGGTGAACCCTCTGCACGGCGACCAGCAGCAAGGATTTTGGCATAATTGGTATTATTGTCACCGAAATCAACGGCCAGGTCACGCGTCAACCCATAAGGAAACCCTACGGTTGAAGTAGCCATAGCGCTGATACGTGTATCACCCATACTGCCGAGTAAGGATACATAAGGTGCACTTACGGCAAAGTCATTACGGCTTTCGTACAGCAGGAACCATGGATTCCGGTATGAACCGCCAGGATAAGCTACCACCACATTTTCTGCATTGGTACTGATAGAAGCACCATCGGCCAGCGCTGCTGCAAATTCAGTTGCAGCAAAACCACCGGCAGCAGGATATTGCTTGCTCAGGCGGAGCGCCATCAGCATACGGAGCGAATTCCCCCATTTTTTCCAGGCAGCATTATTACCATTAAACAGGATATCACCTTTCAGTGCAGCTCCGGCATCAAATCCGGCAACCGCATCCTTAAGGTCTTTTAGCAGGGCTTTATAGACATCTTCCTGCTTGTCGTACTTGGGATAAAGATTGGTAATGCCCAGGAAAGCCTGAGAATAAGGTGCATCACCCCACCGGTCAGTAACTGTCCACATGATATATGACTTCAGGATCTTGGCAGCCGCAATCTGGTTCGCATTGGAACCCGATTGTGAAGCATACAATTTCGTTCCTTCATTACTGTTCTGGTTGATGATATTCTGACAATCCATCATCAAACCAGAGTAGGCTCCGTCAAAATCCAATTGGGGAAGTGCATACAAAGACACGTCCGTGTATTGCGTTTCTGCAAAATACTGGCAATACAAACCACCACGGGTTTGTGCGGCAAAACCACCAATACCGGCTTCCACATTAGTGAGCAGCGCGCCCGTAACAGGCAGAGGTGTTGTATTCGGATTGATGTTCAGATCACCGAAATCCTCTAATTTCTTACATCCGTTTGCACCAGCCATAACAGCAACTATTGCAGAAATGGAGAGTACATTATATATTATTCTTTTCATTGCTTAATTGTTTAAAGTGGATTAGAAACCAATTTTGAGGTTAACACCAAGCGACCTTGTTCCGGGGAACTGTCCATCCTCACCCTGTACATTACTGATCTCAGACGGATCGAAATCCTTGGTTTTGGAATAGATCAACCATGGGTTTCTTGAGATAATAGAGAATACAGCATTGTTGATGTATTTACCTGCACGACCAAGTCTGCTTACAGGAATTTTATACCCGATGCTCAACTCACGCATTTTTACAAAAGTCAGGTCATAAATGCTGGCTTCAGAAATGTTTCCGTTACGGAACTGGTGGTAGTACGTTTGTGCATCCACATAATAATCAACTGGCTTACCCGTATTGTCAACACCATTTACGTGTACACCGCCACCATTGCCCACCGGATCCCTGATGGGAATACCACGGTCATTAAGTGTAGCCGTACGCGCAGTCAAACCGGAGAATGAACCCCAGAAATCAGACAGGGAGAAGAACTTACCACCCCATGAGTAGTCGATGTTAACGTTAACAATGAAATTCTTTTTGATGGTAAAACTGTTCTGAACACCACCGGTATAGTCGGGCAGTACACTGCCAAACTTCACATCAGCTTCCCTGGTAAACATTCCTTTATCCGTCAGCACAGGCTGACCATTCAGGCGCTTGATACCACCACCAAACATAGTACCCCAGCGTTGACCAACTTCATTCACGGTGTATGCAGATGAAGATCCGGAGAACGCACCGGAAGCAACAACCAGTCTTGTTAAACCGGGAGCAATTTCAGTAATGGTATTTTTCTTGAGCAGTCCCCAGGTAGCATTGATATCCCAGGTAAAGTTTTTCTTCAGGAAAGGCTTAAGATTCACCGTCAGGTCAATACCTTCTTTATCGATACGGCCGGCGTTCAGCGACAATACGCTGATACCGGAAGCACCATTTACTGAGGCGTTAACCGGGAATCCGTCATTCACCCTGTTCCAGTAAGTAGCGCTGATACCCAAACGGTTCTTAAGGAAACGCAGTTCAATACCGATTTCTTTTTCCTGGTTTACAGAACCACTCAAAGTAGCGGTAGGCAAACGGTCAGGAGTAGTCATCAGGAAGTTGGTACCCCATTGCTGATTGGCTACAGAATAATCTGCGTTCAACTGATAGATATCAAGTGCGTCGATGACCTCACCCCATGAAGCGCGGATTTTACCAAAAGAAAGGAAAGGCACCTGCTCTTTAATCAGATCGCTGAACACAAAAGACACACCAAATGATTTGGAATCAATGGGCACACCCACCGGCTGCGTGGAAATATAATCGCGGCGGAATGTACCTTCAACGAAGAGGTAATTGCGGAAACCAAAATCGGCCCTGGCAAACAGTGCACGGCGTGCATACTGGTTACGTGTATTACCATAGTTGATCGGGCTTTTGGAATTAGTCAGCGAATACAAACCTTGTACGTTCAGACCACCAACAGTATTGGCGTTGATTGCCCTGGTACGTGTTTTCAGGATATCAATACCAGCGTTCGCATTTACAGAGAAATCTTTAATCTTCTTACTGTAAGAGATTAAACCTTCATAGTTCTGCCGGTCGCTGAAAGTATTGTTGGTACCGTAAGAGGCTCTGTTATTACCTTCATAATAGTTGAAACTGGTTTGTGTACCACTGTTTTCCAACTCACTGCGCTGGATAAATTCAGCATTCGTGGTAAGTTGTTGCTTGCGGTAAGTAAACCGGAAACGCAGGTCGTTGTTGAATTTGTACGTCAGTGAAACATCACCAAATACGCGGTCACGCCTGTCCTTATTGCTCACATTGTCAAAATAAGAGTAGAAATTGAACCAATAGTTTCCTTTGTAGAAAGTATTGGGATCAGCCGGATCATACGCTCCGGGATTGGCGTGGTTCCAGCTCGTCATCACACCATTCGGAGACCTTACATTCCGCATCTCACGCATAATGTTCATGTCTAAGTCGCGGTGAAACCACTGATTAAATGAACCGGAACTTTGGTTAGAATAAGCATCGTTACTTTCTGCATTCCTGTCCTGTGCTATATAGTTGATGTTAGCACCCAGTGTGAAATGCGCATTAAGATCAATGCTGGTATTGAAGTTCAGGGTATGACGCTTCATGTATTCTGTAGGCACCAACCCTTTAACATCAAGGTTAGTGTAAGACAACCTGAAGTTGTAACCATCACCCGCTTTGGACATATTGATATTATTCGTAAACGTAACACCTGTGTTGTAGTAATCACGGGCATTGTTGGGCTGGGGATTCAGGTTAGCCGTCTTACCCGTATATTTTGTACCGGGATAAAAAGCATACCATGGAATATATTCCTGCCCTACCATGCGGGGACCCCAACTGGCATCATCCGTAAAATCATGAAAAAACTTACCATCCAGCGTTTTCCATTCTGCAGGATGCGTAGGCTTCCAGTTGTACTGGATCAGGTCTCCAACACCACCACCAGCATATGAGTTCTGGTAGTTAGGCGTGATGTACACCTTGTCAAACTGAACGGCACTGTTGATTTCAACACCGAGAGTTTTTTGCGACTTACGCGCTCGTTTGGTAGTGATTACAATGGCACCATTTTTTGCTTCCGGGCCAAAAAGTGCTGCAGCAGAAGGACCCTGCAATACGGTCATGTCTTCTACATCATCGGGGTTGATTTCACTGCCATTCGGAATAATTGTACCATCCACAACATACAGGGCACCGGCTCCTGCACCAAAACCATTTTCACCACGAAGGCGAACGGCTGTGGGGCGGCCAAGCGCAACAGCAGACTGGCTGCGAACCTGTGCACCGGCTACTTTACCGGCAAGTGCATTGTTGATGTCTGGCGTACGGATGGTGTTCAGTTGTTCACCACCGATCACCTGGGCATTGGCTGAAGTACTGCGGGCAGTACGCTTGGTATTAAAAGCGCCCGTTACCACCACTTCTGTAAGATTTGAACTTGCGCCCTTTTCAATAGATGTGGTAATGTTGGTTTGAGTACCTACATTTACTTCTTTTGCTTTAAAACCGGTACCGGAAACTTCCAGTACATCACCATCCTTTACTTTAATCGTGTATTGACCATAGGCATCAGCAGAAACGCCCGACCTGGATCCTTTAACCTTAACAGAGGCAAAAGGCACAGGGTTACCTGATTCATCGGTAACCTTACCGGACACCACCCGGCTCTGGGCGAAAGCCAACACTCCACAGAGCATCAGCATAGAAAACAGTGTCAAAAATCTTCTCATGTGCGATTTAGTTGTTTTGTGATTCTGTAAAAATAGGGATATTTTTCAAATGTCAAAATATTGTTAAATATTGCATGGGGTGAAATAACATGGATGAACGGACATATAATGCAGCGGAGATGCTGCATTTTTACAAAAAAAAATTAATCTTTTCTTAAAACTGCCAACGCACCTGTATGGTCAGGTCTTTATTGCTGTCAGGATTATCTATTGGTAATGCACTGGTAATCAACGACTTACTTATCGCACCGGTTCTGGCCAACCGCACCCAAGCCGACCAATATTTGCCAAAATCAACATGTACATTGAGGTAAGCCCGCCAAGCCCTGCCATAAAACGCCGGAACACCCCCGCCACTAAACAGTACATCGTTTTCATATGCATAAATCCGGGTATTGTATCCACCCGTTTCCACATACATCAAACGCAGATTACCCCCGTACCTTTTAAGCAGAGGTTTATACACCAGGTCATTATACAACGCAAACCCATCTTCCTGCGTCGGCGCACCGGCATTATACGAGATCATTTCCGCCCGCTGGCGCAACAAAAGCGAAGAATGCAGCCGGTATTGCACCTGTAAACGCCAGGAACGCACAGGCACGGCCTCCGGAAGGGGCAATACAATTCCTTCCGCATTACTATTGTTGACCCGTGTCACAGACCGGAACCGGAAGTAAGCCTCAAGCAGTTTATTCGGCTTCCAGTTGGTCTGCAGCCAGTATTCTTCTCCGTCAGAAGGCGCATCCGTGCGATAACGCAGCCATGGATACCGGTAAACATCAGCGTATGCCTGGATACGCCAGGCCGGGGCAGGGCGCAAAGCCACTGCAAAATAACAACCCCGCTCACAGGCAGTACTACTGCTTTCTGTAAAAGGGTTATTGTAAAAAGCAGAAAAACCCCTGTCAATATGCCGGTAAAGCATGGCCAGGTCAACCGTGGGTGCTGCACTCAGCATAATCCCCTGCACAAAAGCGATATGCCTGTTGCCATCAGCAGCACCCTCACCAAAAAAATGGGCATTGCCATGGGTCACGCTGTAATAGACACTATAGTTCAATAACCTGTCGCCCCTGAAATTGTATTGCCGGTACCAGTCTGCCGATGCCACAAAAGGATACATGAACCTGTAGGACAGCAGATTTGCACCAATCCTTGCCCCGCCAAACTTCCCTTCCACATTAACACCCAATACTTTTTGTCGCTGTATGGCCCGGTCAGCAAGCTCACCCGCAGTACGGTGATATCCACTCGTCTGTAATGCCGAAACTTCAGGCAATACAGCACCCGTACTGTCGGTTACGCGGTTGGCATCCAGCCTGCGCAACGACACAAAGGCCGTCACACCCCATCTGCCCAACCCGAGTGTAACCCCCGCACCCCGGTGAAAGTAAAACTCCCCGCCGGCCCGGTAAGGCCGCAGCACCGGCCCCTGGCGCTTTATCTGCAGCACCTCCCCTCCCTTCGACGCGGCAAAACCCTGCCACTGCAACAAGCCCTGCCCCATCTGTACAGTAAAATCACCAAGTGCCAGCGCACGTAACCGCCCCGGCCGCCGCATAAAAAAATGTGCCGTATAAAAATCAAAGCCGCGTCCCTTCCGCAGCAATGCCTCCCCCGGGTCTTTCTCGCCCGTAAACCCATACACCAATCCATTACCACCCGAATAGCGGTAACGCAACAACAACCGCCAGGGCGACCCCGCATAACTACTGTCTGTACCCTGCCCGGCCACAAACCGTCGCTCTCCGGTCAGCAGCAATTGATGATTGCCTCCCTTAAGCCCCTGCCACAATACCGGCCACGACAAGGGTTCCCCATCCACAAAAACATAAGGACGTAATTGCTGTAAAAGCGGAATATCCCAACCCGGAACTGCCTGCAATTCATAGATACTGATCAACCGGCCAAACAATTCGCGATACCGCAAAAAGTTGTTTACCTGTGCCGGACTGAGGAGCCCCAGTTCCAGCAACCTCAACTCATCAACTGTATTGAGGTTGAGTGGGTGCTGGTGCAGGTCATTCCACCAGCCCGCATCCTGCTCGCCAATCCCGTCACCACCCCGCCCGGCAACAGCCTCAGCCTGTGTTTCGGTAACGGGTAGCGGCGTCTGGGCATACAGTGGGTTCAACCGCAACAGCAAAAGGATCAGCCCCGGCATACCAAATTTAAAAATGCTGCTGCTCACGCTTGTAAGCACAGCACAGACCGCAGCAAACGGCCTGCATAAAGGTGTTTTTTTCATCGTTCATCAGGTATAAAACAGTATTCAAATCAATCATTCAGGCAGTACCCTGATCAGTTGCTATGTCCGTCAGAAAGACGCAACAACAACAATAGCCCGGGCGAAAAACCCAACTGCCGATGCCGGCTAACGGATAAGTATGCCTGCAAATTCCGCCAGTGAATACCTCCACCCGCATAATACGACCCCAACCCCGATCGCACACCGGCATAAACCTTTATTTCCGGTATAATGGCATATTGTATCCCCGCCAGTACATCTGCAGGCAACCCCTCTTCATGAATAAGCTCCGCACTGCAATACATCCCGGCAGACGCAGCATAACCCAGCCCGGCCCTATACACAGCAGACAGCCGCTCACCTCCGCCCGACCAGGCAACCCTTGTGGGGTTTTCCACCGACAGACCACCATATACTTTATCCGTAAAATGCCAGGTCATGCCCAATGCAGCAAACATCGCCGCCCGGTTACCATATTCAGTTATCCGCCGGTTATGGTACTGAAACCGGATACCCAGATCAACCAATGCACCCAGGTGCCGCGCATAGCCAAGAGCCAATCCATTTTCTGTAAACCCGGGAATACCCGAACGGTTCAACCCAAAACCAAAATGCCCCTGCCGCGTTGGCAGCACCAGCCCCATCCGGTACTGTGCAGCCTGGGCTAACCCAAACCGTTGTTCCGCACAAACACCCAACAACAGGTTATCCACCCGGGCAAGCGCAGCAGGATTAACAAAAAATACAAAAGGATCAGCAGGCTTATCGCCGTAAGCCGTTGCACCGGCAAAAGGTATGGCAACAGATAAATGACCGGATTGTGCACGGACAAGGTGTACACAGCATAGCATAGTCATAACCAGGGAAACAGGTGTTATCCTTTTCATAGTCGTATTTTTGTCAGCACGGCAAAGAACAGGAAAATATTTCAAATGTCCAAACACCACACCCCCACATCGCAACCACATTGCCCGGATATGCGTATTTTTGCGCCCATGCAAATTTTAGACGGTAAATTAGTGGCTCAAACGGTTAAAGAATCGTTGAAAACAAAGACAGCGCAACACCTGGCAGCAGGCAAAAAGCAACCTCATCTGGCAGCAGTACTGGTAGGACATGACGGCGCCAGTGAAACCTATGTGGCCAGCAAAGTAAAAAACTGTGAAGAAACAGGGTTCAAAAGCACCCTCATCCGCCTCGATACAACGGCCACTGAAGCCGAACTCGTTGCCGTAGTGGAAAAACTGAATCAGGATACCGGCATTGATGGCATACTGGTACAACTACCCCTGCCCAAACAGATCAATGAAGACCGCATCATCAGCCTCATCGATCCGCAAAAAGATGTAGATGGCTTTCACCCCGTAAGCGTAGGACGGATGGTACAGGGGCTACCCTCATTCATCCCCGCCACACCTTATGGCATCCTTCTTTTACTCGAACATTACAACATCGATACCCAAGGCAAACACGCCGTGGTCATCGGGCGCAGCAATATCGTGGGTCGCCCCATCAGTATCCTGCTCAACCGCAACAGCTATCCCGGCAATTGCACCGTCACCGTTTGCCACAGCCATACCCAAAACCTGGCGGGTATCTGCCGGCAAGCCGATATCATCGTTGCAGCGCTGGGCCGGCCGGGCTTCTTAAAAGCAGATATGGTAAAAGAAGGCGCTGTGGTCATCGACGTAGGCATTACCCGCGTACCCGATCCTTCAAAAAAATCAGGCTACGCCATCAAAGGCGATGTAGACTTTGAGGCCGTAGCGCCCAAATGCAGTTATATCACACCGGTACCGGGCGGCGTAGGTTTAATGACCATTGCCGCACTGATGAAAAACACCCTCTACGCCTGCGAACAAAAAAATATCATTTCGTGACGCACTACAGTACTACACTACCCGTAATGGAGCAGTTTTATACCCTGCAGGGCGAAGGCTTTCACCAGGGGCGGGCGGCGTATTTCATCCGGCTCGGCGGCTGCGATGTAGGCTGTGTATGGTGCGATGTAAAAGACAGTTGGGATATGGCTGCCCATCCCCTTAAAACAGTGGATGCCATTGTAGCCGAAGCCGTAAAGACTCCCGGCAGACTCGCTGTTATCACCGGAGGAGAACCCCTTATGCACCAGCTTTCACCGCTTACAACCGCGCTCAAAGCAGCAGGCTTCAGCACCCATATCGAAACCTCAGGTGCACATCCCCTCAGTGGTGATTGGGATTGGATCTGCCTGTCTCCCAAAAAATTCAAAGCCCCGCTCCCCGGCATCCTCCCCCTGGCACACGAATTAAAGATTGTTGTCTATAATCAATCCGACTTTGCCTGGGCTGCGAAATATGCAGCACAGGTAAATACCACCTGCAGGCTATACCTCCAACCCGAGTGGGACAAAGCCGCTACCATATTACCCGCCATCATCGACTATATCAAAGCGAACCCGCAATGGATCCTTTCCCTGCAAACGCACAAACACATCAATGTTCCCTGACAAGCAGACAGGCGAATAAAAAAAGGGAGCAAAATTGCTCCCCGAAACAGAATATCAATCGCGTTCCGATGATTACTTTTTCTTCGGCATCAATACCGCATCAATGACATGAATAACACCATTGCTGCCTGCAAGGTCAGCCGTAGTAACATTTGCACCATTGATCATTACTTTACCATCTTTGATAGATACAGTAAGTTCAGTACCCTGCAATGTCTTTACCTTCTGACCATCTTTCAAATCAGCCGCTTTTACAGAACCTGAAACAACATGGTAAGTAAGGATATTGGTAAGATCAGCCTTCTTTTCAGGTTTCAGCAAACCATCCACTGTACCTGCGGGTAATGCAGCAAAAGCAGCATTTGTAGGTGCAAAAATGGTAAATGGCCCGGGACCTTTTAAGGTTTCTACAAGACCGGCAGCTTTAACAGCAGCCACCAACGTTGTATGATCAGCCGAACCAATGGCTATATCAACCACATCTTTGGGTGCTTCCGGCTTTGGTGCAGCAGGCTCTTCTTTTGTAACCGGAGCGGGTGTAGTGGGTTCAGGTGTTTTGGTTTCGGCATTATTACAGGCCATAAAGGTTACTGAAACAAAGGCCGCAGCAGTAAGCATGGAAAGGAAATTCTTTTGCATATAAATGATTATTTTTTGTCTTAACAGCAGGCATTGAAGAAAGGTTGTGATTCACCCGTAATATAAATGTTAAAATTGTGCTTGTAGACAATTCGTGCCGGAAAACAGCAGAAACAATTAACAGAAAGACAACGATACACGTAATGACTCAACTGAATAACCCCATCCCCCAGAGCAGGCCAGTGCAAAAATGCTGCAGTCCTGCAAATGCCCTATGGCCCGGTTACTGCTTGATCAGTTCACCACTGCCCAACAGCCGGCCGCCATCAAAACATTTCCACACATACACCCCCTTTCGGAAATCGCTGATATCGATGCTGGTGCCAGCCGCGTATTTCACCCTGCGTAACAAGGTGCCGTTTATCCCGTACAACTGGATTTCAGTAACCGCAACCGCAGTACCCAGGCGGAACACGTTAATTACAGGATTGGGATAGAGCGTAATCGTATTTTGCTGATGGCTTAACCTCACCACAACAATATCAGAATAAGTATAGGTGCCATCCTTGTCAACCATTTTGAGGCGATAGTGATTCAGTCCCTCACGTATGCCATCGTGCCTGTATCCATAATCAGTTACCTGCCCGGGATTTCCCTTCCGGCTCACCTTAGCCAGAAACCCAAAACCCTGACCACTGGCACTGTATTCCAGTTCAAAGTAATCAAAGTTCACATCGTACGAAGTCCTCCAGTCCAACTGCGAAGCCTCATTCACCAACCTGCCGGTAAACAGCATCAGGTTAACCGGCAGCGAAACATTACAACCCGCAGAAGGCTGTAATACCGGCAGCGTGTTAAAGCTGTTGAGCATAATCGATGGCAGGTCATTCGAAGGCACACAAAACCAATCCTTCAGAATAGTGGTATAGAGCGACCGGAAATCAAACTGCATCGAAACATTACTGTCGTTACTGGCTACATCACCATTGATATCAGGTGTAACACCCAACACACCACCAGCAACCTTATTGCCGAATACAAATACCGGCGCCGCAATACCATGATCGGTACCCAGGCTTGCACTGCTGTTGATCCGTCTGCCAAATTCAGAAAACGTCATACCCATCACATTACTCCCCGCACCCAGAAAGGCAACATCATCCATAAATGCTTTAATGGCAGCCGATAATTGCCCGAGCAGGTTTGCATGTTCATTCACCTGGTTTGCATGCGTATCATACCCACCCATCGACACCATGTATATCTTTGTTTTCAGCCCGCCACCAATCAGCCGCGCCACTATTTTTAAAGCCTGTGCAATATCCGTTTGGGGATAATTGGATTGTGTGGTTACATTATTTGCCGCATTCACAATTGCATTACTGTACGCATTGCTCTGCCGCTGAATGGTACGTATATACGTAAGCTGTTCGCCACCCGTTGTATTCGGCACAGGCGTCTGGATGCCATTCAGCAGGTTGTAAAAAGCATTGGTATTTTCAATAGGGATACTGGTACCGAAAGACGCCCCTTCAAAAAGCAAAGATTTGCCCGAGGCAATCTCTATACCCAACGGATCAGGCATTACATTATTGGGATAGCCCGTGGGGTAACCCGGATATTTATAATCCAGATACCTGCCCGCAAAACCCGTACCCGGATAAGTATTGTAGTCGGAGGCCGACATCCAGATATCGTTCGACCGGAAGTGCGATTGCGACTGGTTCGGATAAGCGACCGACTGCACAATTTTTAATTTGCCCTCGTTGTACAAATGCTGCATCCCTGTCATCGAAGGATGTAATCCAATAGTATTGTTGCCCGTAAGTGGCAGTACCTGGTTTTGCGGAATGATAATATTACCTCTCTGCGCATTCAGTTCGCTGTACTTGTCAAGTGGAATCACCGTATTCAGGCCGTCATTACCCCCTTCCAGCCGCACCAGTACCAGTACATTATCCGTATTGGCACTGAGCAACTGCACCTGGTGGTGCATCAGCGGAGACGCAGCAAAAGCATTCATAGAGAATCCCTGCAGTACATTGGGCAGCAGAACGCCTGCAGAAAGTTGTTTGATAAATTTACTCCTGTTCATTTGATTTGGATTTAACAATTACATAAGGTGTATTTCTTCCAGGTTGATGAGATAATTGTAAAGATTGGTGAGCCTCGTCAGCACCACCCCATAGGCCACTGCATCATTGGGGTTTGCTTTGTAGGCGTTCCACGCACTCGTCCAGTAGCCATCGGTTGTTTGGCCCGACAATAAAATTGTTTTCAGGTAAGCGATCAGTTCACTCCCCACTGGTATGGCATACAACAGATCGATCGCCTCTGCAATGAGCAGGTTGGGGTTTCCCGGATTATCGAAGGAGTCCGTAAATTTAATAATGTCGAAAAAAGGATACACCGTAGCATTGAGCAGTATATTCAACCGGTCCTGCCGCCGCGGCAGCGTTACCGTACTGATCCAGTATTTGTCATACAGCGGGGAAGTATAAGCCGCATAACCCGCCACATTGGGTGGCTGTGCAATCGGCATTTCCACCTTACCCAGCAGATCGGAATAATCCACCAAACCCTCATACTGCGGAATGATGCCCGTTGGCGACGAGTCCTGCGTGCGGAAGGTTTTCATAAGCCCCGCATACAGGTCTAAAGGACTTTTGATGATCCCCGCCGTATTGTAAGCCAGGTCAAAAAAGTGCTGGCTTTTCAGCAACTGCGACAATACCGGCTTGATCTCAAAATTATTGGCCCGGAACGTATCGGCCAATGGTTGAATAATCAACGACTCAACCTCCGGGGTAATTTTGTACTGTACAAAAAAGCGGTAGAGCTTTCTGCAGATAAACCTTGCCGAATCCACCGGAGCAAAAATCATGTTGAGAAACGCATCCAGTTCCGCTTGTCCGGCACCACTGCCCGACTGGCCATTAATGACCGTATTATTGTAAAATGCCGAAAAAGTTTTGTTGCCGGTGTCATGGTCATTCGGCTCAAAATAAGTGGCATAAGGCTCGTTAAATTTCCACCCCGTAAGCAGTTTGGCCGCCTGCCGCACATCCTCTTCCGAATACTGCTGTACAGGATACTTACCCACCACAAACAGCTCCTGTATCTCCCGGGCATAGTTCTCATTGGGGTCATCTTTGGTATTAGAATCGCCACTCAGGAATTGCAGCATGTGTGCATCCCGGGTAATCAGGTTAACCAGTGTTTTTACATTACCCAAAGCATTGGCCCGCAGCGTGTTGTGGTGATGAAATACCCGTCTTGTATCACGGAGTACACCATCAATGGTTTGTGACGTACCGAAATGGTTACCCCAGAACAGGGTCATTTTTTCGCGGGCAGATCTGGGCTGGTTAAGTGCCTGTTTCAGCACCCACACCTCGAACGACAAATGTCTGAACCAGACATTACCCTGCGGCACACCCGGCGATATTGTCCAGTCTGCACCTGGCGGCACCACACCATCCACCGCGTCTGTACCCGAAAAGCTGCCCTCAAAATCGTTGACAGGGTTTGGCGGCATGGGTTCAGACTGCAACAGTTGGTCAACCGCCTGCGAGGGCGTTAAGGCCAGGAATGCAGTAACATCGGATTTTTTTACACCAAAAGTAGCGCGGCGCAAAAGATGAGCGGCCTCCTTTCTTGTCCACACGCCGGTATAAGGCAATAATGATACCGTTAGGGGACTTGCTGAAGATGGGGGTGGTGACGGGAATTGGCGGGTAGTCTTTTTATACTCTGCAAATGCAGTCAGAAACGATTTCCTGTCCATTGGTAACAGCGTTTGGTTTTTAGATAAGATGATACGGCTCGTGAAAAAAATGCAGATCACATTTCAAACACATGTACATTTTTCTTAACAAGAACAATGCCAACAAATGCTGGAATATCAGGATCACCTGTCGGGGATATTGGGCAGAGAAAAAGAGAACTGCTTTGGGGGACAGGCGCATTACAGACATATTAGGTCCTTTAAATTGTCAAACGCAGTTTGTTTAATACACCTGTCACCCCGGTAAAACTGCCCGAAACTGCTCCCGGTGTCTGGCGGTAATAAAACACGCTACGATATGAGTCCGATACACGATAGTCCGTTAACCAGAGACACTTCACTTGCAGGGTTCTTCATGCAACGATAGGTGATGATTATGCTTGGGGGAGTAATGATTATGCAAAATGATCGTAATAATTATCCATGTTGGTAGTAATAATTACTCAGAATAGTAGTAATCATTATACATTTTGATAGTAATAATTACTCAGAATAGTAGTAATCATTATACATTTTGGTAGTAATAATTACTCAGAATAGTAGTAATCATTATACATTTTGATAGTAATAATTACTCAGAATAGTAGTAATCATTATACATTTTGATAGTAATAATTACTCAGAATAGTAGTAATCATTATACATTTTGATAGTAATAATTAACGCGTTGTGCTACTATCATATTTATGAATACAGTTGTTTATCTCATTACATTCAAAATCAGCGTCTTTTACTTTTTTGCCACCGCCTGTGGCGGGATTTGCAACTTCTCCAAAAAAGTAACAAAAAAAGAGCCCGGAAAACGATTCCCCCCGTTTTCTGGTTTGTTCCCTGATGTAACTTCTGTACTACCCCCGCATTCCGCTGGGCAAGTGTAAACTGAACTTTTGTGCCCTGGTCTATGTTCTCTGGCAATTTAATACACAGTGTTGATTTTTTCGATCATCATTTCAAAAGCACAACAGGTTAATAATTATACATTTCTGGCGTAATCATCGCGAGGATAGGAATACGAAAAGAGGCTGGCCTTTATAGTCTATAAATCAGTTTGTCAAACCCTTGCAGCGACAGCAGATAAAAGACTTGCAGCACCAGCCAACAAACCCCAAACAAAGTAACACACAAAGGATGTTTGTGGTTTATTTCGCTGAAAATTGTACTTATTGCACTTTATTTTTATATTGTGCTGATAACCACTAAAAATGAATCCTGCTGTTCGGCAATATAAATTTTTACTTATTTAGAAGTGTACGGCAAGTTCAAGAAACGACATAGCAAAGAGAACATTTATTTTGACAGATATTATGACAAGGAATTTAACAATCGCAAACCGGCTTCGGGAAGTCCTGCTTAACGGAAAATGGATTGCCAACACAAACTTCAAAGAACAGCTATTAAGCGTTGGCTGGGAACAGGCCATTCAAAAAGTTGGCCACCTGAACACTATTGCTTTACTCACTTTTCATATAAACTACTATCTGCAGGGAATCCTGGATGTATTTAATGGCGGACAACTTGAAATCAGAGACAAATATAGCTTTGACCTCCCTGAAATCAAGTCAGAAGAAGATTGGCATAAATTAGTTTCCGGCTTTATTAATAATGCTGAAAAATTTGCAGAAAAAGTAGAACAAATGGATGACATCATTTTTGATCAGCCATTTGTGGATGAAAAGTACGGAAACTATCTGCGAAATATTGAAGCAGTAATCGAACACAGCTATTATCACTTAGGACAGGTTTCCTTAATCAGGAAAATGATAACGCAAAATCAACCATAAGTGCTTGTAAACAAAAGACGGGATTGAAGTATCGTAGCATTATGTTTACACTGAGCAGCCAATCCTTAATTTCACCTTGGCCATTTGGCAGTTGCCCCGTTTCTATAAACCATTTGTGCCGATTTCATTGCAACAACTCAATGTTCTGAAATAAACAAGAAATAATATGATAAGGTTAACATTAATGCTGGCAATGATGTTTACACTCATTTGCTGCAGGAATTCAACAGAAAAAAATTCAATAAAAACAGACAAGTCTGCAAAAAACAAAGCTTTACTTGAAAAGTACTTTCAACATTTTAATAACCACGAATGGCAGCAAATGGCAGACATGTATATAGAACAACCCGAAATGAAAGATCCCGCCTATGGACTAAAAAATACAAAAATGACCAAAGCCGACATTGTCAAAAAATACAGCGAACTTAGCCAAATGATACCAGATGTACATGACAATGTCGTAAAAATGTATCACGCAGGCGACAACGTAACTGTTGAATTTGAATCATCAGGTACTGCACCAGACGGCAGTAAATTCATACTGCCTATCTGTACTATTTTTGAAATAACAGATGGAAAAATCACAAAAGATTTAACTTACTACGATAATTTTGAAGAACATAAAAAGTAATTTTCAAAAGACTATATTCAGAAAATATGGAGAATAAGAAAGGAGTGAACTTTCCCATGGCAATTATAGCGATAATTTTAGGCGTCGCATTATGGAAGCAATTCGACTTTAACACGCATAAATTTGACAAGCCGGCACTCTCCGTTTTATACATAATTGTATTTGCTGCGGCAATTTACTTTTTAATAAGAGACCTCAGAAAAAAATAGTGCGTTACTTAACAAACCATAAATATGAAATTTATTTACCACAACTTATTTTTTTTACTATTGGCACTACCTGGCTTGGTAACAGCTCAACAGCCAAACGACCCTGTTCCGGAACACGAAACATTCACCATCCAATCCAAACAGATTGGAGAATGGAGAACAATCAATGTTTGGACACCCCCGGATTATAAAACCAATCCGGACTCATTGCCGGTTATGTACATGCCAGACGGGGGTATCAAAGAAGACTTTCCGCACATGGCAAATACTATAGCAGAACTTATCAGACAGAAAAAAATCAAGCCCTTCATTCTCGTTGGTATCGAAAATACCCAAAGAAGAAGAGACTTGACAGGATTTACCGAAATTGAAAAAGACAAAGAAATTGCACCCGTAGTTGGTGGCGCAGCAAAATTCAGGGCTTTTATAAGTGACGAATTATTTGCCGAAATCAATACGCGTTACAGAACAGCAGGCAGAAAGGGGATTATTGGTGAATCTTTGGCAGGACTATTTGTGACAGAAACCCTTTTCCTCAGACCTGACCTGTTTGATTTCTATATCGCATTTGATCCATCCCTTTGGTGGAATGACAAGTACTTAATTAAAAAGGCTGATGACATTTTAAAATCATTTCCTGCAACCCAAAAAACATTTTGGTTTGCAGGATCAGGAACTAAAGGCATTTTTCAGGCTACCGAAGAACTTTCCGGTATTTTAAAAGAGAAAAACATTAAAAATTTGAACTGGAAATATTCACCGGAACAAAAAGAAGAACATAGTACGATATTCAGGGCTACAAAAGAGAAGGCCATAATATGGACGTTGAATAACTTGAATAACATAACCAGGTAAAAGTGAACACCCCATACCGGTCGGGCAATATGACGGTTGTAGCTTTCCAATGAAATACCGTACGCAGGGGATGCAAGGTTGAATATTTGTGCTGATATGTACATTTGCACCTGGGTTTCCCCCATCTTCGCAAACCCAAAATGTTAGCGGCGATTGTACGAACCATAAGCTGAACAAATGATGGCAACAGGATTAAAATACGAATTTACCGGCAAGCCCTGGCGATACAATAGTCCAGGTGGCTGGATTTTTATTTCACTTCCCGGAAATATGGCAAAAAAAATCAGAAACAATTTCAAAAATGAAGAAGAAGGCTGGGGACGATTAAAAGCAACTGCAAAAATTGGCAACTCAGCATGGAAAACGGCCATTTGGTTTGACACAAAAAAACAAACCTATTTGTTACCCTTAAAAGCAGACATCAGGCAAAAGGAAAGTATTGAAATTGACAAAAAAACAAATGTAATTTTATGGATATGATTCTCAAAATAAGTAATAATTGTAAACTTGATTAAAAACAAAAACATGACAAATTCAATCAACTGGTTCGAAATCCCTGTTACAGATTTCGCAAGAGCAAAAAAATTTTACGAGATCCTTTTTGATGCAGAAATAATGGAAATGCCTTTCCCCGGTGGAAAATATGGCATGCTTCCCTGTGATATGCAAAATGGAGTTGGAGGAGGAATAGTGCAAGGAGAAGGATTTACACCCTCCGACAAAGGAACTGTTGTATATCTCAATGGCGGAGACGATTTAAACGTTCCGCTCTCAAGAATAGAAAACGCAGGTGCCAATATTTTGTTGCCGAAAACTGCCATTGGCCAAAACGGTTTTATGGCCCATTTTATAGACACAGAGGGAAACAGGGTTGCGTTACACTCGATGAAGTAGTTGAAAATATCCTGCAACGGGGATGCAGCAGAAAGTATCCGATTAAGGTTTAACAAACTTACCTTGCCAAATTTTGCCCATATCGGAACAAGTTCAGTTCGGACAGCGATCTATAGAAGAGTTACAGAAGATTAACCCCGTGTTTTCCCGTATTTACCCCGTAGTTGGCAGGCTATGTCCCGCCACTTAGTACTAAGTACTGCATACCAATGCCCAGCAGAAGGGTGGCGCTGAAACAAACTTACACGGGTGAAAAAAAATATACCCGCACCGAAGATCAGTACGCTGAAAGTGATTCTCCCAAAGTTTACCACTACCTATAACGTAAACGCCGTATTGATAATCTCAGCCTGTTCCTGCGCGTGTATTTTTGCATATCCCGTAGCCGTAGCAGCACTGGCCTGGCGGCTGATGATGTAAAAGTTTATCCCTTTCAGGTTCATCCGCAAAAATGTTGCAGCACCCATATTCAGTGGTTCTTCCTGCACCCAGTACCAAACTGCTTTGGCATATTTCTTATAAAGATCATCCAGTTGCCGCTGCGGCAGTGGGTACAACTGCTCTAACCGGATGACGGCGGCATCTGCAGCCTGGTCCTTTTGCTGACGTTCAGCAAGGTCGAAATACATCTTACCACTGCACATCAACACGCGCTTTACCGCAGCAGGATCTTTTACATAGCCATCGTCAATGACCTCCTTAAAGCCTCCATTGGTAAACTCCTCTGCTGTGCTGTAGCTACCAGGGTGACGCAGGTTGGCCTTGGGGGAGAAATTGATCAGTGGTTTACGGAAAGGCCAGGCCAATTGCCGGCGCAACGCATGAAAGAAATTGGCAGCAGTGGTAACATTTGTAATCACCATATTCAGTTCGGCACACATTTGTAAAAAACGTTCCATACGTGCGCTGCTGTGCTCGGGGCCCTGGCCTTCATAGCCATGCGGCAGCAACATCACCACACCATTCATACGTTGCCATTTGGTTTCGGCAGCCGCAATAAACTGATCGATCATCGTTTGTGCGCCATTGCAAAAATCGCCAAACTGAGCCTCCCATACCACTAAGGCAAGTGGATTAGCCATTGCATACCCATATTCAAAACCCAGCACGCCATACTCACTCAGCAGCGAGTTGAAGATGCGGAAAGGCGCTTGCCCGGGTGTAAAATGGTCAAGACGGTTATGTCCTTCGTTTGTATTTTCATCATAAATAACGGCATGGCGATGGCTGAAAGTGCCACGCTTTACATCCTGCCCGCTCATCCGTACGTTTTTTCCTTCCATCAGGATACTGCTGTAAGCCATCAACTCAGCCGTAGCCCAGTCCACCTTATGCTCATCGTTCAGCAACTTCACCTTATCCTGCACCATCTTATCCACTTTGCGCAGCGGCTTGAAATCAGCCGGCCATTGCATCAATCCGTTAAAGATGGTGGTAAAAACTGTTTGTGTAATTGCCGTAACCGGAGAGGCGTCAAAATCCGCAACAGTAGCCCGCCGAAGGCTTTTCCACCATTCCTCCGGTTTCTGGTAAGTATAGGGCAGCGGGTTTTGTTTCACTTCATCCAATCGTTCCTGCAACTGGCTCCAGAATTGCTGCTCCACAGCCTTGGCCATCTCCCTGGCATCTGCTTCACCGCCCTGTATCAGGTATTGGGTATACACTTCACGCGGGTTGAGGTGTTTATCGATAAGCGCGTATAGTTGCGGCTGGGTAAACTTCGGCTCGTCACCTTCATTGTGCCCATGGCGGCGGTAGCACACCATATCAATAAAAATGTCACTGTTAAAGGCCTGGCGGTAACGGGTGGCAATCTGTGCTGCCTTCACTACGGCTTCGGCATCATCCCCATTCACATGCAACACCGGAGCCTTCACCATCGCAGCAATGGATGTGCAGTAATCCGAACTTCTCGCATCATCAAAATCAGTGGTAAACCCGATTTGGTTATTGATCACAAAATGGATCGTTCCCCCCGTGTAGTAACCAGGCAAATCGCTCATCTGCAGTACTTCATAAACAACACCCTGCCCCGCTACCGAAGAATCACCATGGATCAGTATGGGCAATATTTTATCATAATCGCTCTCGTACAATACATCGGCCTTGCTGCGGGCAAAACCCACCACAACAGGATCTACCGCCTCCAGGTGGGAGGGGTTGGGACAAAGCTTCAGGTAAATCTTATTCCCGTTTTCGGTTTCCACCTCGCTGCTATAGCCCAGATGGTATTTTACATCGCCGCTACCCATGGTGGTATCGGGTACCGCATTGCCCTCAAACTCATTAAATATGTTGGCATACGTCTTACCCATGATATTGGCCAGTACATTCAGCCGGCCCCGGTGTGCCATACCGATGACCACTTCTTTTACCCCATTGTTACTGGCTGTATTGATGATGGCGTCCAATGCCGGTATGGTAGTTTCCCCTCCTTCGAGACTGAAACGCTTCTGGCCGATATACTTGGTATGCAGAAATTTTTCAAACATCACCCCTGCATTCAGCTTTTCCAGGATATGCTTTTGCTGTGCCAGCGGCAGTGGTTCCATCATGGTCTGTTCCACCGCATGGGTAAGCCATTCAATCTTCGGACTGTCGTTCAGTGCACTGATTTCTACGCCGAGATGTGTAGTGTAGCACAATTGAAGGTGTGCCAGGATATCAGCAAGCCTTGCCTTACCCAATCCTACAAAACTGCCTGCCTCAAATGAAGTAGCCAGGTCGGCATCGGTAAGACCGAAATGCTTCAGTTCAAGATTGGCACCCCTGTCCTTTCTTTCACGAATGGGATTGGTGCGGGCGATAAGATGCCCCTTGTGGCGGTAAGCCAGTATGAGTTGATAAACGCCAAACTCTTTGGTCAACTGATTACCGGAGGTAGCGTTCGGCACAGTCGCAGTAGCCGCAGCATTACCATTGGAGGTGGTTGCAGCACCGTAGGTAACGGCAAAATCAAATCCCTCAAAAAACTTGCGCATATCCACATCCACACTGTTGGGATTTTTGGCAAAATCGTTGTATAAGTTTTCGATATAACCGGGGTGAGCGTTCGTAATAAACTGGAAATCCTTCATCGCAATAAATGAGATTGTTATATGGTGATGGGTTGGCAACCGCCCGGTTATAACATGATGATACCCGGTAGCGGATCAACCACTGGTGTGCAAATATCGGCAAATAATCCGAAAAGGGGGCATGCTGTATACCGCGGAATTGTCAGGAGCAGGGATTACTCAGTCACCAGCAGGCAGCCTTTCCATTTTCGCCAGCCACTTACCCACCAGCATCGCAACCACAATACTGAGCAGCACGTAGGCGGCAAAATAATAAAAACCCGGCTCCAGTATGGCAGTGGTGGATTGCATGCTTTTGGCACCGATAAAGGCCACAAAGATGCTGACGGCAAATACATCGGCCATGGCCCATTTGCTGATGGCAGCAACAAAACCATACCAGCGCTGGGAAGAATCGGACCGGAGCAGCAATACAAAAATGGCGGCCGATTTGACCAGGGGGATGAGGATACCGAAAAAGAGGATCAGGCTGAACGGGAAGATATTGCCACTCTCCCATAGCGACTGCAGCGTACCCATAATACTTCGTTGCTCGCTGAAAAGGGGGATATTGACGATAAAATTGGCCGATACGCTGATGTGGAGCATATCCTGCGTCCAACCCAGGAAAAGCAGCACAAGAGAGGCCGAGTGCAGCAAAACAAGTGAATAACGGTGCATAGTGATCCCTTTAGCCACTAAGATAGACAATTAAAAAACTTTTCCGTAACCTTGGTTGTTTCACATTATACGCCTATCTTTGCAGCCCAAAAAATTGATAGAACATGGCAAATCACGCAGCCACCAAAAAAGATGTAAGGCAGAGCACGAAACGTAATGAGCGCAACCGCTATTATGGCAAAACGACCCGTAATGCCATCCGCGACCTCAAAGAAGTGGACGAGAAGAAAGCAGCTACAGAGCAAATGCCTGCTGTTGCTGCCATGATCGACAAACTGGCGAAACGTGGCGTTATCCACAAAAATAAAGCCTCCAACCTGAAAAGTAAGCTTGCCAGGCGTGTAAACGCTTTGGCTAAATAATACAGCAGTACGCATCAAAATCATTCAATGCCCGTCAAATTTAACCTTGATGGGCTTTTTTGTTGATAAAATAACCCTGGCAGGCAACGGATATACCACTTCTGCTGTCTGCACAATAAGACGGTTTTGCTATGATAAAAAAGACAATTTTCGCCGCCAGCCTGTTATTGCTGCTGATCACTTATACAACAGCCCAGGTTAGCATTACCAATACAGGCACACCCTATACCCAGGATTTTAATACCCTGGCAGTTACGGGTACCTCATCCACATTACCCCAGGGCTGGCTGCTGAGTGAATCGGGCACAGGTGCCAATGGTACCTATAGTGCTGATAATGGCACCACAGCTACCGGTAATACTTATAGCTACGGTGCAACGGGCAACGGCGAAAGAGCATTGGGCGCCCTGCAAAGTGGCAGCGTTACCCCTCTTAATGGCGTAGCTTTTACCAATAACGCCGGAGTAGTCATTACCACACTCACCATTACTTATACAGGCGAACAATGGCGGGCAGGTGTAACCGGTCGTACCACACCCGACACCCTGAACTTTCAATACAGCACAGACGCTACGGCCCTCACCAATGGCACCTGGATCGACCAGGACAATCTTGACTTTACCTCACCGGCAGCAGGAGCCTCCGCCGGGGCACTCGATGGCAATGCCGCTGCCAACCGCAGCAACAGGTCATTCATCATCACTGGACTCAATATCCCTGCCGGCGCTACTTTTTTCCTGCGCTGGGCAGATGCCAATATTACCGGTGCCGACGATGGTCTTGCGATAGACGATCTCTCGATCACCTTTAACGCCGCAACGCTTACTCCTTGCACAGAACCGGCAGCACAGCCTGCCAATCTTGTGCTTACACCAACCCCAACAAGTATCAGCGGCAGCTTTACCCCGGCAACACCTGCTGTGGACGAATACCTTATTGTACGCAGTACCTCTCCAACAATATCCGCCAGTCCTGCCGACGGCACGGCATACAACACGGGTCAGGCGTTCGGGGGCGGCATTGTACTGATCAGTACTTCCGGCAACAGTTTTACTGATATTGGCCTGCTGCCTAATACCGCTTATTACTATTTTGTATTTGCCCTCAACAGCGAAAACTGTTCGGGTGGCCCCAATTATTTGACCACCACACCACTGATCCAAAACATCAATACCTTACCCCTTCCCGCTTGTGTGGTGCCAGCGGGATCGCCCGCCAACTTAGTGCTGAACGCTGCCGGAAACAGTATCACGGGCTCCTTTACGGCCGCCGCCGGAGCCAATCGCTACCTGATTGTACGCAGTCTCAGCAACAGTCTTTCTGCCAATCCGGCCAATGCAGTTACCTATACCCCCGGCCAGGCACTTGGTGGTGGTACTGTTGTTACATACACCCCGGGTACCTCTTTTACAGCCAACGGACTTACCACGAGTACAACCTATTATTTCTTTGTCTTTGCCGCCAGTGGCGATTGTAGTGGCGAGCCCCTTTACAACAACACTGCACTCAACGGAAGTGCCACCACTACCAATAGCACAGGTGGCATACCCGCAGGTTATTATGATGCCGCCAATGGCCTCACCTGCCAACCGCTGAAGACCGCATTAAAAAACATTATTTCTGCGGGCACACAGGTATTTACCTATACCCCGGGCGTGTGGAATGCTTATCAATATACCGATCTTCGTCGCAACGATGCCAATACGGCAAATATCATCTGGGACGTCTATACTGACCTCCCCACAGGCAGTATTTATTACAATGGCACGAATGAGATACAGTTTGCATACGGCAGCGACCAGTGTGGTAATTATTCGAATGAAGGTGACTGTTATAACCGCGAACATTCCTTCCCCCAATCCTGGTTCAACGATGCTTCGCCCATGGTTACCGATCTGCACCACCTTTTCCCGACGGACGGGAAAGTAAATAATATACGGGGCAACTATCCCTATGGTGAAGTGCAGAAAGGCAATACCGGCGCAACCCAGTACTACAAGAGCAAGAATGAGAGTTACCGGGGTGCCCCACTTGCCACTATGGGGTACAGTGGTAATATTGTTTTTGAGCCACGCGACGAATACAAGGGTGATCTTGCCCGTGCCCAGTTGTACATGGCCACGCGTTACGAAGACCAGATCAATGGCTGGGCAGGTAATGGTACGGCTAATGAAGTGTTGCTCAATGCAACAGACGAACCCGATATTGTTAAAAGAAAGTTACAGGTGTATGACGACTGGTTTATCCGGCTGCTTTTCAAATGGCACCTGCAGGATCCCGTAAGCCAGAAAGAAATCGACCGCAACAATGCCATCTATTACCAGTTGGTAACCGATGGCGCATCAACAAAACGCCAGGGCAACCGGAATCCCTTTGTTGACCACCCCGAGTATGTTGCACAGATCTGGCAATGCAGCGGAGCCATCCCCGTTACACTCATCGACTTTACAGCAACCCGCTACAACAACAGCATCCTGCTGAAATGGTACGCCACCCGCGAAACCGGCTTTAAGCAGTATGTGGTGGAACGCAGTACCGATGGGGCTGGTTTTGCAGCAATCGGTACCATAACCGCTCAGAACTTAACCAACTATAATTTTACTGATGCGCAGCCCCCTGCAGTTCGTACGGTATATTACCGGCTGAAGATGATCGACAATGATGGTAGTTTCCGGTACAGCAATATACTCAGCCTGCGCCTTGATGGATACAGTGGCTCCTTTATTTACCCCAATCCAGTAGATGGTCAGTTTACCCTGCAGTTACAGCAACCCCTTGCTGCCGCAGCTACACTCACCATCAGCGATATGGCCGGCAGAACCCTGCAACAGCAGCAGGTGCCCGGGCAGCAGACCACCATCCGGGTAAATGCAAAAGCACTTGCTGCAGGTCGCTATTTTGTTTCGGTAACCAATGGCAGCACGCTGGTTCAGCAGTCGTTTATGGTGGTGAGGTAACGATCAGACAACCGGCTATTGATATGTCGTTAGCTAAGGGACTCAACAATCCTGAAAGCATACCCTTCACAGCTTTAGCGAAGAAGAGGAAAAGTGTATGACACAATTTCTTCAGGCGTCAATCGTTAACCGCACGGGATTACATTTTTTCACCGTCGCAGCAGAATGGTTGACCCTGACCCCAGATGGTCTATTTAACAGTTCCGCTACACCGTGTATAAACAAATCGTTTTACCTTTCCCTTTTAATTCTTTAGCATGAGAAACCAGATGCGTATAAAGTTATTACTGCTCCTGTTGATCAATACCGGCATCCTGCATGCACAGTGGTATGATCCCGCAAAAGTGGGTAAGAAAGCCGGCGATATTTATGGCAAAGCATTTGAAGAAGCGCAGGACGGTAAGTATACCGATGCCATACAGCATATCAATGAGGCGCTCGCCATTGATCCGAAACTGGTGGATGCCTGGTTGTCGCGTGCAGGCATATATGCCAATATGAAAAACTATACGCAATCCGTAAAAGACTATGAAACCAGTCTCCGGCTCGACTCCGTGTATAGCAATATCTTCCTGCTCTCCTATTCTGTTTCACTTGCAGGTACCGGCAATTTTGACGCCGCACTCAATGCTGTCAATCGCTTTCTGGCCATTCCCAAACTGAACGATAAAAGCAAAGGCGCAGGCGCTTATCGCAAACGTTGCTATACATTCGCCCTCGATTATGCCCGTAAGCATCCGGCAGGTAATTACATATTTGCACCGCAGAATATGGGCGACAGCATCAACAGCCTTTCACTCGAATACTTCCCTTCCCTTACCATTGACGGATCGCGCCTCATCTTTACCCGCCGGGTAAATAACGATGAAGATTTTTATGAAAGCCGTATGACCAACGGCCGCTGGAGCAATGCCCAGGCATTAAAAGGCCGCATCAATACCAACCTCAACGAAGGGGCACAAAACATTTCGCAGGATGGGCAATGGCTCATCTTCACGGGTTGCAATTATCCTGAAGGACAGGGCAGTTGCGACCTCTACATCGCTTATCAAACCAAAAACGGCAGTTGGACTGAGCCACAAAACCTGGGTGGTATTGTCAACACCGATTATTGGGAATCCTCTCCATCTCTTTCGCCCGATAAACGCGACCTGTATTTTGCCAGCAGTTTTCCTGAAGGCTATGGCGGAAAAGACATCTTCGTCACGCACCGGCTCCCTAACGGCAAGTGGAGCCGCCCCGAAAACCTGGGGCCTCAGGTGAATACCAGTGGCGATGAAAGCTGTCCTTTTATACATGCCGATAACCAGACGCTTTTTTTCAACAGTAATGGTCATCCCGGTTATGGGGAGACAGACCTTTTTTTCAGTAAAAAAATAAACGACAGTACCTGGGGCAATCCTGAAAACCTCGGCTACCCGATCAATACCATCGACGACCAGGGCTCGCTGATCATAACGGCTGATGGCAAAACTGCCATCTATGCCAGTGAGGGTACGGATACCCGTGGCGGACTCGACCTTTACAGCTTTACCCTCCGTGAAGACATAAGACCAGCCAAAACCCTATGGATCAGGGGGAAAGTATTTGACAAAAAAACAAAGCTCGGATTGCCCTCTGCTGTAGAGCTGGCTGATGTTAAAAAGAGGCAGGTGCTCAGCCGTGTGCAAACAGATGAAGAAGGCAACTACTTCATCACCCTTCCTGTAGGGCAGGATTATGCTTTCAATGTAAACCGGAAAGGCTATCTTTTTTATTCAGATAATTTTTTGCTGCCCGCCAATACTCCCGACTCTGTATTTACCATCGACATCCCGCTGCAGCCCATCGAAGCTGGCGCCGTTATTGTACTGAAGAATATATTCTTTGATACCAAAAAAACAGACCTTAAACCCGAGTCGCTGGTTGAACTTGATAAACTGGTACAGTTGATGAATGACAACCCAAAACTACGCGTACAGATTGCCGGATATACAGACAATGTCGGCAAGCCGGCCGACAATCTCCTGCTGAGCAACAACCGCTCAAAAACCGTGGTGGCCTATCTGCAGCAGAAGGGAATACTGCTCAACCGCCTTGCTGCCAAAGGCTTTGGTGCAGGCAAACCCGTGGCCGACAATAAAACCGAGGCCGGGCGTGCCCTTAACCGGCGTACAGAACTCGTAGTGGTGAGTAATTAAACGCATGTGCTGAGGGGGGTAAAAAGCGGCGGTAATTTTTCGGGAGAAGCAGGGTGCATAATAAGCAAAAACCTTACCTTTATCCCGAACCTGAAAACCCCCGGCTACCATGAACAACGACTTGTTGTACCGTATTGCATTGACACTTGTCCCATCTATTGGCGACGTACACGCGAAAGCCCTTATTCATCATTTTGGAGATGCCCTTGCTGTTTTTGCCGCAAAGCGAAGTGCATTGGAATCTGTTGAAGGCATCGGTGAAACGAGGGCCCGGCAGATCAAGCGGTTTACTGGCTTTGATCGCGCCGAAGCAGAAATGGCTTTTATCGAAAAATACCGGATCACGCCACTCTTCATCACTGATCCTGCCTACCCCCAACGACTGCTGCATTGCTGCGACAGCCCACTCCTGCTCTATTACCGGGGCAATGCCGATCTCAATGCCAGCCGTGTGGTGGCCATTGTGGGTACACGCAGCCACACCAGTTACGGCAAATGGTTTACCGAGCAGCTTACGGAAGCCCTGAGTAAGGAAAATGTGCTCATCGTCAGCGGACTTGCGTTTGGCATTGATACCATAGCACATCGTGCCGCACTCAAACACCAGACACCAACTGTTGGCGTACTCGCTCATGGACTTGACCGCATTTATCCGCAGGCCAATCAGGCCCTCGCCCGGCAGATGACCGGTAATGGCGGCCTGCTTACCGATTTCAAAAGTGGTCATACGCCCGACAGGCAAAACTTTCCCCGGCGCAACCGGATCGTAGCCGGTATGTGCGACGCACTGGTGGTGGTGGAAAGCGGTCTTAAGGGCGGGTCGCTCATTACAGCAACACTGGCCAATGGTTACAACAAAGATGTGTTTGCCGTACCTGGGAAAACTACTGACGTTAAAAGCGAAGGCTGCAATGCCCTGATCCGCAGCAATAAAGCAGGCATCATTACCACAACTGCCGATCTGCTGGAAAGTATGGGATGGATACCCGCACCCGCCAGAATACCGCAAGTACAACGGAAATTATTTGTAGAGTTAAGTGCAAGCGAAACCGTCATTGTAAATCTGCTTAGTCAGCACCCGACACTGCCCGTAGATGAACTCCACTTTCAGAGCGGGTTAAACAACAGTGCGGTAGCCACCGCCCTCCTGCAGCTTGAAATGCAGGGGCTGGTGCGGGTATTGCCGGGAAAACTTTACCAGTTGGTATAAACACCCCCAAAGGGAAATCAGGCGTTTTCATTCCACTTTACCGGATGGTGTACATTATTTAGAAAACCTTCTTACCTTTGCACATGGCAACAATAATTAACCCCACCAAAGTCTATTCCCAAAAAATTTACGGCGAAGGTTTGACCTTTGATGATGTGCTTTTGCAGCCCGCCTATTCGCAGGTACTGCCCCGCGATGTGGTGATTGCGTCCAGGCTTACCAAAAAAATAACCCTCAACGTTCCCATGCTCAGCGCCGCGATGGATACGGTTACAGAAGCACAATTGGCCATTGCCCTGGCACGCGAGGGCGGCCTCGGTATCCTGCACAAAAATATGTCTATTGATCAGCAGGCAGAACAGGTAAGACGGGTAAAGCGAAGCGAGAGCGGATTAATCATCGATCCCGTAACCCTTCATAAAGATGCCACCATCGGTGATGCCCTGCGGATGATGAAAGAAAATAAAATCGGGGGCATTCCCATTGTAGATGCCAACAATAAATTGGCAGGTATACTCACCAACCGGGATCTCCGTTTTGAAGACAACCTCCGTCGCCTGGTTAGCGAGGTAATGACCAGCACCAACCTCATCACCGCACCGGAGGGTACCGATCTCAAAGGCGCAGAAAAAATACTACGCAAACACAAAATCGAAAAACTACCCGTGGTAAACCGCCAGGGTAAACTCATTGGTCTTATTACCTATCGCGATATTCTCCAGGTAACCAATCACCCCAATGCAGCTAAAGACAGTTTTGGCCGCTTACTGGTAGGCGCTGGCGTAGGCATCACCAACGACATACTTGACCGGGTAGCAGCCCTGCATCACCTTGGTGTGGATGTGGTTTGTCTTGACAGCGCACATGGCCATACCCGTGGTGTTATGGACGCACTGAAAAGCATCCGTAAGAACTTTAAAGGGCTGGAGATTATTGCCGGTAACGTAGGTACGGGTGCCGGTGCCAAAGCCTTAGCCGATGCCGGTGCCGATGCTGTTAAAGTAGGTATAGGGCCAGGCTCTATCTGTACCACACGCATCGTGGCAGGTACGGGAGTACCGCAGATCACGGCAGTAATGGAAGCTGCCGCCGCGCTGAAAGGCAAAAATATTGGCATCATCAGTGATGGTGGTATCCGCTACACCGGCGATATGGTTAAAGCCCTTGCTGCCGGTGCCGGTTGTGTGATGATGGGTAATGTATTTGCCGGTACTGAAGAAAGCCCCGGTGAAACCATTATATTCGAAGGCCGTAAGTTTAAACAATACCGGGGTATGGGTTCGCTTGGTGCAATGGCACAGGGCAGCAGTGACCGCTATTTTCAGGATGTGGAAGATGATATCAAAAAGTTTGTTCCGGAAGGCATTGAAGGCCGTGTGGCTTTCAAAGGGCACCTCCGCGAAGTGGTACACCAGTTTACCGGTGGGTTAAGGGCCGGTATGGGGTATTGCGGCGCCAAAACCATTGCCGAGCTGCAGCAGGCTACTTTTATCAAGATCACCAATGCTGGCATGCGTGAAAGCCATGCACATGATATAGAAATTACCAAAGAAGCGCCCAATTACAGCCGGTAAAAGCTGCAGGGGCAACAAGGATACGCAATATGTCCAACATTACACATACAACCAGCGCGGCCCAGCCACTCGGCGCCTATCCCCATTCAAGACGCGTGGGTAACCTGCTTTTTCTGTCGGGCATCGGGCCACGCAATCCTATCGACAATACCATTCCGGGCCGGGTATTTGATACCGGTGGTCAAACCCTGAGTTATGATATCGCAGCCGAGTGCCATGCCGTATTTGCCAATGTAAAAGCAGTGCTTGAAGCCAGTGGAAGCAGTTGGGAAAAGATTGTGGACGTAACCGTTTTTCTGGTGGATATGAAAAAAGACTTTCCGGTGTACAACCCCATTTATAATAGTTATTTTGAAACGGTACAAGCCTGCCGCACCACGGTTGAAGTGGTTGGTTTGCCTACCCCGATTGCCATTGAACTCAAAGTCATTGCCACAATCGACTAAACCCATACACATGCAATTTGAGAATACGGCCAGTTTTGCCCGCGAACAGGATGAAAAGGACCCGCTTTGTGGTTACCGCAACCGGTTCTATATCCCAATGATAAACGGGCAGGAATGTATCTACTTTACTGGTAATTCGCTGGGATTGCAGCCCAAAAAAACGCAGGATTATGTCCTCAATGAATTGGAAGACTGGGCGAACTTCGGCGTTGAAGGTCATTTTCATGGCCGCAAACCCTGGCTCAGTTACCATGAACTATTCCCGGAAAAAATCGCAAAGATTGTAGGTGCATTACCCGAAGAGGTAGTGGTGATGAACCAGCTCACGATCAACCTCCACTTGCTGCTGACAACCTTTTACCGTCCCGATGACCAACGGTATAAAATCATTTGTGAAGCCAGGGCTTTCCCGTCAGATCAGTATGCACTCGAGTCGCAGGTGAGGCTCCATGGGTACAACCCTGCTGATGCCATTATTGAAGTAGCTCCCCGCGAAGGTGAACATCACCTGCGTACAGAAGATATCATAAGCACGATTACTACACACGGCCATCAGACAGCGGTGGTGATGTTTGGCGGACTGAATTATTACAGTGGCCAGGTATTCGATATGCAGGCCATTGCTGCGGCAGCCAGGGAAATCGGAGCCTTTGTGGGTTTTGACCTGGCTCATGCCGCTGGTAATGTCCCCCTGCATCTCCACGACTGGGGAGCCGACTTTGCCTGCTGGTGCAGCTATAAATACCTCAACAGCGGCCCCGGAGGAGTAGCAGGGGCATTTATCCATCAACGTCATATTGCGGATATTGATTTGCCAAGACTGGCGGGTTGGTGGGGACACGACAAAGCCACACGCTTTCTCATGGAAAAAGGGTTCCGCGCCATACCCTCAGCCGAGGGCTGGCAGGTGAGCAATGCACCGGTACTCAGCATGGCCGCGCATCTGGCTTCAGTAGATATTTTTGATGAAGCGGGTATAGATGCATTGGTGCATAAGGGACGTTTACTGAGTGGTTACCTTATGTACCTGCTGGATGCCGTTAATGCCCGCTTCGCGACGCCCGTTATCGAAATCATTACACCAAGAGCGGCAGCAGAAAGAGGTTGCCAGGTGAGTATGCTGATGCTGCAGCGGGGAAAGGAGATTTTTGAATCCCTTACACAGCAGGGCGTGCTGAGCGATTGGCGCGAACCCAATGTTATCCGTGTAGCACCTGTGCCACTATACAACAGCTTTACGGATGTTTACCGGTTCGGGCAGATCATCAGCAGCGTACTCGACAATTGATCAACAATTACTCAACAGATCCTTTCATGAACAATACGACAACAAACGATGCGTCAGTCAAAGCGGTTGCCATTATCGGCGCCGGGTTGGTTGGCAGCCTCCTGGCTATTTATCTTTCCCGCCAGGGGTACAGTGTTACCATTTACGAACGTCGTAATGATATGCGTACTGCCGGTGGTGCAGCAGGGCGCTCCATCAATCTTGCGTTGAGCGACAGGGGCATCAGGGCACTCGAAGAAGTAGGTGCTATGGCCGCCATCAAAGCCATTGCCATACCTATGCACGGGCGGCAGATACACCATGCTGATGGCACCGCGGCATACCAGCCATATGGACAGGAAGGCCAGTACATTAACTCAGTGTCCAGGGCTGCACTCAATTGCACCCTTATGGATCTCGCCGGACAGGCTGGCGTGCGTATTGTTTTTCAACACCGCTGTACCGCCATCAACTGGACAACGAATGAAATTCATTTTGAAAATATGGCGACCCGCGATATGGTGGTGGTAACCCCTGCGCTCATCTTTGGTGCAGACGGGGCTTTTTCTGCGGCAAGGCTGCAACACCAATTGCAGCACGACAGGTTCGACTATCAGCAATCCTATATCGATTTTGGTTATAAGGAACTCAATATACCTCCCGGCCCCAATGGCGCATTCCGGATGGAAAAAAATGCACTGCACATCTGGCCCAGGGGTAATTATATGCTGATTGCCCTGCCCAATCCTGATGGCAGTTTCACCTGTACACTCTTCTTTCCTTTTGATGGAGAACCCTCTTTCGCCAGTCTTGATACCAAAGAAAAAGTGATCCTTTTTTTCGAAAAAACTTTTGGCGATACTGTACCACTCATGCCGATGCTGGCAGATGAGTTTTTTGCCAATCCTACAGCATCATTGGTTACGGTCAAATGTTTTCCCTGGGTAAGGGAAGGGCGCTTTGCCCTGATCGGTGATGCCGCACATGCGATTGTCCCTTTTTTCGGACAGGGGATGAACTGTGGTTTTGAAGACTGTGCCATACTCAACAGCCTCATTACCCGCCACGCGCACAACTGGCCGGCTATCCTGACAGACTACCAGCAATTGCGTAAACCGGATGCCGATGCCATTGCCACACTCGCGCTGAACAACTTTATAGAAATGCGTGATAAAGTGGCTGACCCCGTTTTCTTGCTACAGAAAAAAATAGAAGCCCGCTTCAGTCAAAAGCATCCCGATAAATGGATACCCGCCTATGCACAGGTTACCTTCAGCCCCCAGATACGTTACAGTGATGCCTTGCGCAACGGGCTGCGCCAGGAAGCCATTATGCAGGAAGTGATGGCCACCGCGGGAATAGCAGACCTTTGGGATACGGAAACCATAGAAGCGATGATGCTCTCAAAACTCGCCGCTACCGGAAATTAGTCCATTTCATATTCGGGGTTATCTTTGCGGCATGAACAGAAACGCACTTGTTGAACAAATCAGGCAGAAACAATCCTTTCTCTGCGTAGGCCTGGATACTGATACAGGTAAAATTCCTGAGTACCTCCGGCACGAACCCGATGCAGTTTTTGCCTTTAACAAAGCCATCATTGACGCAACACAGGATCTTTGCGTATCCTACAAAATCAATTCTGCTTTTTATGAAGCAATGGGTGCAGAAGGCTGGACTGTCATGCAGCGTACAGTTGCTTATATTCCGAAAAACTGTTTCATCATTGCCGATGCCAAGCGGGGTGATATCGGAAATACTTCCGATCAGTATGCCAAAGCTTTTTTTGAGCGCCTGGCCTTTGATGGCATAACGGTAGCACCCTATATGGGTGAAGATAGTGTACGCCCTTTTCTCAATTATCCCGGCAAATGGGCCATTGTGCTGGGACTGACCAGCAATAAAGGGGCAGCAGATTTTGAGCTGCAACCGGCAGGTAATGAAATGCTGTATGAAAAAGTATTACGCACCGTTAGCGGGTGGGGTACACCCGGCAACCTCATGTTTGTGACAGGTGCCACACAGGCCGGCCAGTTGGCCAATATCCGGAAAATTGTACCCGATCATTTCTTACTGGTACCTGGTGTTGGTTTCCAGGGAGGTAGTCTGCGGGAAGTAAGTCATTACGGCATGAATGCAGATTGCGGGTTATTGGTAAACGTGAGCCGTGCTATTATTTATGCTTCTGAAAAAGAGGATTTTGCTGCCGAGGCCAGAGCTATTGCATTGCAATACCAGCAGGAAATGAAAACCTATCTTAGCCACCTGGGTTGGTGAGTACAGTGTTGATAAACCGGTAACCGCGCAGGAAATCTCCAATGGCCATCCTTTTTTTACCTTCCATTTGCAACGTAAGAATATCAATACTGCCATCCGCCGTCGCGATGCGCAGGAATGTTTTCTGGTCGGTAAAAACCTGTCCGGGTTCGCCTTTATCCGTACCTGTTGCTGCAGTATAAATTTTCATCATCTTTCCATCAAGATGGGTAAACGCCGCGGGGTACGGCGACAGTCCGCGAATAAGGTTATATACTGAATGGGTTGTGGCATGCCAGTTGATTGCGCAGGTTGCCGTAAATAACTTGGGGGCATGGCGCAGCACTGTATCGTCTGGTGGTTGCTGAGGAAAGGCCTTTATGGTATTGTTGGCAATACCCTCTATGGTTTGAACCAGCACTTCAGCACCCACTTCTTTCATCACATCATGCAGTTCGCCCGCAGTCATATTGCCTGGTATCGGTATCCGTTGACTGAGCAGTAAGTCGCCCGTATCTATCGCATGCTGGAGTTTGAAAGTGGTTACTCCTGTTTCCTTTTCTCCGTTGATAACAGCCCAATTGATCGGGGCTGCACCCCGGTATTGCGGCAGGAGTGAGCCGTGCAGGTTAACCGTGCCCATTGGTGGCATTTGCCAGACAACTTCGGGTAGCATCCGGAAGGCCACCACCACCTGCAGATCGGCGTGAAACTGTTGTAGCGCAGTAAGGAAGTCAGGCGCCCGTAGTTTTTCAGGTTGCAAAACGGGCAGCCCTTTTTCAACGGCATATTTCTTTACCGCACTCTGCTGTAGCTGCAACCCCCGGCCGGCAGCCTTATCAGGAGCTGTTACCACGGCTACAACATTACACCCCGAACGCACGAGGCGGTCTAAAGAAGCCGCGGCAAATTCGGGGGTACCCATAAAAACAATGCGTAAGCCTTTGGTGATCTCATTTACCTGTACTGTCATATTCTTCCCTCCGGTTTATTCAAAATCCTTATAGAGCAAATATTTTTTGCGTGTCTTTTTAAACTTAGTCAATGCAGGTGTCCAGGTTTTGCGGATATCCGCTTCACTGCTCCCTGCTTTTACCTGAGTCATCAGTGCAGCATTACCAGCCAGCTTATTGAAGAAGAAGTCTTCCGGTTTACCCGATTTGGATTTGAGGAAAAAACTGTCTTTCCCCGGAAAGAGTTTATACGCATCCAGCAGGTATTTCAACTGTATCTTACCGTCAATTTTTTTTAATACTTCGCTAACCGAACCACTCAGGTTCCAGCCATAGCATTGCTGTCCGAAGCATTTGCTGGATTTAGCCCCTGCATTTGGCATGGGTGTAAACGCATACAGGTTTTTGGGTAGTGCAGGGTGGCCAAAAAACTGGAAAGGTTTGTCTGTCCCTCTTCCTTCGCTGCAAACCGTACCCTCAAAAAAACAGGTGGAAGGATACCAGTAAATGCTTTGCATCTCCTTAAGGTTGGGTGAGGGCATCACCGGCAGCACATACCGGCTGTTGTGGTCATAATTTTTGCACTTGATGACAAGAAAATGAAATGGTGTATCGTTGCTGGGTTTTGTGGTAATGTTATACGCATTGACCTGGTTGGCAACCGGGGAGAGCCATTTTTCGCCTGCCAGCATCATGGCGTATTCGCCAATGGTCATGCCATATACTATCGGTATAGGCCGCATTCCGATAAAACTTTTAAACTTCATGTCGAGAACCGGTCCATCCACATAAAAGCCATTAGGATTGGGGCGATCGAGCAGTAGTAATGGCTTATGATTTTCCAATGCAGCTTCAAGGAAGTATTCGAGCGAGGAGATATAGGTGTAAAATCGTACACCTACATCCTGGATATCAAATATCAGTACATCCACACCTGTAAGATCGGCCGGGGTGGGTTTGCGGTGATCGCCGTAAAGACTCACGACAGGAACTCCCGTCCGGGTATCCGTGGCGTCTTTAACATGTTCCCCCGCATCAGCACCACCCCGGAAGCCATGTTCAGGGCCAAATATCTTTACCACGCGTATACCCGATGCCAGAAGGGTATCAACCAGGTGCGTCTTACCCACCACGGAGGTAGGATTGGCAAACACGGCTACTTTTTTGCCTTTAAGCAGGGGCAGGTAAACATCCATGCGTTCAGCACCGGGGATACTGTTCTGGGCAAAGCTGTCTGAGGCCAATAATACAAGTAGCCAGACGCCTGTAAAAGAGGAGATCAACTTCATCGGGTAAAGTTCACTAAAAGTTTTTAAAGGAAGGGGTAAAATCCCGTCAATTTGGTACCAAAGGTCTGAAGAATGTAATACCTTGCAGTCAAGGAAAGCAGCGAAACAGGGCAAAGGGCAGAAACCATAAATGATCACGCTGTTTTCATCTGACCATTTGCACTACCAAAAAAAATCAACATGGAGCAAGCAAAAAACGGCGACCTGGTAAAGGTACATTACACAGGCAAGTTAGTCACGGGAGAACAGTTTGATTCTTCTGCCGGTCGGGAACCATTAGCATTTACGGTTGGCGCAGGGCAAATGATCAAAGGTTTTGATACGGCCATACCTGGCATGGTAGTGGGCGATAAGAAAACCATCAATATTCCTCCGCATGAAGCCTACGGAGAGCGTAGCGAAGAAGCTGTCATTCCTTTTCCGAAGGAAAATGTACCTGCTGATATGGTATTGCAGCCGGGTATGCAACTCACCCTCAGCGACCAGCAGGGTCGTCCCGTACCGGTAGTGGTGCTGGAAGTACAGGAGTCGGTAATTATGTTAGACGCGAATCATATGCTGGCCGGTAAGGAACTGGTATTTGATATAGAACTGGTAAGCATCGGCGAATAAAGATTCCGTTCAGCCAATATAAAGATTTCATGATTAAAACCGGTATTGCAGGCAGCAGTGATCTGTACGGCACCGGCAATTAAATGTTATACACATGATCCAGATCAGCGAGGACATGGTTGCGGAGCGTTTTATGCGCTATGTACGTATCGATACGCAAAGCAGCCCCGACAGTACTGAACACCCCACCACGGCCAAACAGAAAGACTTGAGCAGACTGCTCTTCAACGAACTCCGTGCCATGGGCATCACCGATGCATCAACAGATGAGTATGGTTATGTATATGCCACTATTCCGGCAAATACAGATAAACCCGGCGTCCCGGCAATCTGCTTTTGTGCGCACGTTGATACAACACCCGATTGCAGCGGTACTGATGTTAAGCCGATACTCCACCGCTATTACGATGGCAGTGATATTGTATTACCAGATGATCCTGAACAGGTAATCAGGGTAAGTACATCTCCTTACCTGAAAGAACACCTTAACCATGGAGTGATCACCGCCAGCGGTCTGACATTGCTGGGAGCCGATGACAAGAGTGGCGTTACGGCTATTATGGAAGCAGCATTGTATTTCATGCAATACCCAGCCGTAAAGCACGGACCGGTAAAACTATTGTTTACTCCCGATGAGGAAGTAGGTAAAGGCACGGCAAAAGTTGACCTTGCACAGTTGGGAGCTGATTTTGGTTATACCATGGATAGTGGCGAAGCTGGTTGTATTGAAGATGAAACCTTTAGTGCTGATGCCGCAACGATCACTGTTTACGGCGTGATTGCACACCCCGGTTATGCAAAAGGGAAATTGGTGAATGCGCTGAAGGTTACAGGAGCCATACTTGACGCCCTTCCTAAAACAAGCTGGAGCCCGGAAACCACAACTGATCGGGAAGGATTTGTACATCCTGTGGGTATGAATGGCATTGCGGAGAAAGCAACTTTGCAGTTCATCGTAAGGGACTTTACAGTAGCGGGTCTGCAGCGGCATCACGAACGCCTGGATGCTATTGCAAGAGAAGTAGTGGCGCAGTTTCCCGGTGCATCTATGCAGTACGATATACAGGAACAGTACCGCAACATGAAGGAGGTACTCGATCACTACCCGCATGTAACCGCTTACGCTGAAGAAGCCATACAGCGCGCCGGACTTACCGTACGGAAGGAAAGCATTCGTGGTGGTACTGACGGCAGCCGGTTGAGTTATATGGGGTTACCGTGTCCGAATATTTTTACAGGCATGCAGAACATACACAGTAAACTCGAATGGGTGGGTACAAAAGATATGGCCAAGGCCGCCGAAACGATTGTGCATCTCTGCATGATTTGGGAAGAAAAAAGTTAAGCGTAGTACTGTTTTACCAAAACATAAGACCCTGGCTATTGGTACGCCGGGGTCATCCTTTTACGGCAATGTCAAAACCTTAAGGATTTGCTAAAATAGCGTGTGCTGTTCAGCACAAGCAGCCCTGGCATGGTTTAAGCAGTTTAAGTTCCCGTTAATAATACTAATTTTACCGCATGAAACGAATTCTCTTATGCTTTGCAGCAGGTTTAATGGCAACCGGTGCAGCCCAGGCACAATATTACTACAAAGACATTATCCTCAACCGGCAATTGATGACTGAAATGGCATTGCTTCGGGAACAAAAGATCCGCACGGTTAAAGTGAACAGTTTTGACCGGGAAGACGAGCCGAGTGAGGGCTTTTTTTGTGAGAAAAAAATACAAAGGGATTACCTGCAGATGGAAACGATGACCCGGTCTTTTGCAACAACAGCTTCAATACTCACTGCAAACTTTAATAAGAAAGGACAGCTTTTACAGAGTGTGGATTCCACTGCCATTGCAGTAGGTGTGGTCGATTACAGTTATGACGAGCGGGACAACCTGGTCGCCATCCGTTCTGGCGCCCGCTCTGCGGATGAGGATTTTAGCAGTGAAGCATCTGAAACACATCTTTACAGTTATAATGCCAATGCCCAACCGATCAGAATGGTGAAGGTGAAAAATAACAAAGACAGTGTTGTGATTGATTTTATATTGGACGAAAAAGGAAATGTAGTGGAAGAAAAGGAAGCAAAATCAGGCAAATCTTATTACTATTACTATGATGCGAAGAACCGTCTTACAGATGTGGTGTACTACAACAGTTCGCTCCGTAAACTTTTACCCATTGTAATGTATGAATATAACAGCAGCAACCAGGTGGTACAGATGGTTACAGCGGAGGAAGGCTCTGTATTTTATTATACCTGGCGGTATACTTATGAAAACGGGTTGAAGATGCGGGAAAAATGTTACTACAATAAGAAGTCTGATCCCTTGATCCGTGATCCGTATGCGCCGGGACAGCGCAATCTTCAAGGCATTATTGAGTATGAGTACAAATAGCCTTAGGACTGTTAGCTTCGATAGTTTTCCTGAACAGAGTCATTTTGCAAAACGTGTATAAGCATTCTGCCTTATACATTGGTACAAATAAAAATCCCCCTGCATGCAGGGGGATTTTTTATAGAGAATACGATTAATAATCCCTGTTGTAGCCACCGCCGCCACCGCCACGGTTTCCACCGCCGCCGTAACCGCCACCGCCGCCACGGCTTCCGCCGCCGCCGTAACCGCCACTTTTCTTGTAGCCGCCGCCGCTACCGCCACGACTTCCGCCGCCGCCATAACCGCCGCCACCACTTTTCTTATAACCACCACTACCCTCTTCACGGGGCTGTGATTCGTTAACGATCAGTTTACGACCCTGAACTTCAGTTTCGTTCAGGTTGCTGATAGCTGCCTGAGCTGCTTCAGCATCGTCCATTTCAACAAAACCAAAGCCTTTACTGCGGCCATTCATTTTGTCTTTGAGAATTTTTGCACTTGATACTGTGCCAAACTGCGTGAAGAGATTCATCAAGTCATCGTCAGTCATGCTCCAGCTCAGATTGCCAACATAAATGTTCATTGTAAAACGTTTAAAAAATTAAAAAAATAAAACCGTAATGACTTAGTTGCTACAAAGAACTGAACATGACTTAGAGAAGCTTTATCAGCCAAAACAGAAAAACTAAAACCATTAAAGCGGGGTAAAGATAGGGGTTTTAGCGAGAAAATAAAGAAAAAAGTTTGCCACGACCTTTGGGGGCCTGCTTGTTTGGGCTAAATATACAAAAAATCGTACTATAACGAGGGCTTTTCATAAAAAACGCCTTCCAGAGAAGGAAAGCGTTTTTTATAAGTTTTAAGACCTGCGAAAGCTTATTCACCAACGACTTCAAAGTCGATTTCGGTTTCGTTGCCGTTGCCAAAATCAATTTTCGCTTTAAAAGTACCCAGTTCCTTCACTTCGTCAACAATTACAATCCTGCGGCGATCGATTTCGTAGCCTTTTTGCTCGCGGATGGCGCGGGCAATCTGTACGGAAGTAACGCTACCGAAAATCTTACCACTTGTTCCTGTTTTGGCTCCCAAGGTAATGGTGCCATCTTTCAGTACTGCGATTACACTGTTGATTTCAGCCAGCAACTTGGCTTCTTTCTTGGCCTGTTGTTTCTTCTTTTCTTCCAGCATTTTCATATTGGAAGGGTTGGCTTCTACGGCCATCTTCTGAGGGATGAGGTAGTTGCGGCCATACCCGTTCTTTACGGTTACCAGTTCATTAGCACCGCCTAAATTATTTACGTCCTGAATTAATATTACCTGCATGGCGCCTCCTTATTTTAAAAGATCGGTTACGTACGGCAATATCGCCATCTGACGTGCTTTTTTTACTGCTGCGCTTACCTTGCGCTGGTACTTAAGTGAGTTACCACTAAGGCGACGGGGCAGTAATTTACCTTGCTCGTTCAGAAATTTTTTCAGAAAATCAGCATCTTTATAATCGATATAATGGATGCCCATTTTTTTAAAGCGGCAGTATTTCTTGGCACGCTTCTCCTGCTTGATGGCAGTGAGGTATTTGATTTCGTTTTTTGCCATGATTTATGCCTCCGCTTTTTCGGTTACTGAAGATACGCCGCTTCTCTTTTTGGCATTGTACTCAACGGCGTATTTGTCGAGGACAGTGAACATGTGACGCATAACTGCTTCGTCACGCAGCAACTGAGTTTTCAGCTTCTCATTGAAGTTGGTTGGCGCTTTGTACTCCATTACCCAGTAGATACCTGTGGTCTTCTTGGCAATGGGATACGCCAGTGATTTTAGTCCCCAGGGATTGTTGTGCACGATTTCACCACCATTGTCGGTAACAAGAGCGGCGTATTTTTTCTGAGCGGCTTTAAAATCGTCGTCAGACAGCACAGGGGTAAAAATCACCATCAATTCGTAATTCTGCATTTCCCTGATTTTTTGCCTGCCTCGCGGCAGACGGTTAAAAAATTGTTTCTGATTACCCAAAAACTGATTTGGGGCTGCAAAGGTAGTGATTCCGGCTTGAAATACAAGGGGTATTCCAATTCTTTTCGGCTATCCCTAAAACGGCATCAACAACCCCCATCTGTGTAAAACACCTGGTTTTCAGCCTCCGTTATACTGCCCGGGCGCAAAATCGGGGTATCTTTGCCCTCAAATTATGACAAAGCAACAAAGAATCATCCTGCTGCTGCTCGCGGCACTCAATTTTACGGCCATACTCGATTTTATGATCATGATGCCATTGGGAAACTTCCTGATGCCACACTTTAACATATCCCCGCGTTATTTTAGCTGGATAGTGGCCGCCTACCCCGTCAGTGCTTTTTTTTCCAGTATCAGTGCGGCTTTTTTTGTGGATCGCTTCGACCGGAAGAAAGTCCTCCTGCTGGCCTATACCGGCTTTCTCGCGGGCACCATCTGTTGTGGCATTGCGCCTGATGCTGGCTTTTTAATGGCCGCCAGGGTACTCACAGGATTATTCGGTGGTCTTATCGGTGCACAAATACTGAGCATAGTAGCAGATACTTTTCAATACGAACTGCGGGGCAGAGCCATGGGGGCCATTTTTACCGCCTTTTCTGTATCGTCGATATTCGGAGTGCCGTTCAGCCTTTATTTAGCAAAGCTGATCAGTTGGCATACGCCATTTCTGTTTATCGGCATTGTCGGCATCGTGCTGATTCCCCTGATCATCCGTTTCCTGCCACCGATGACAAGACACCTCGAAAACGGGGTAGCCGATACGACAAGACCAGGAACAGTATTGATTGAATTGGCTAAAAACAAGGCACAACTGCTGGCACTGGCTCTTTCTGCCCTGTTGATGATGGGGCATTTCCTGATCATTCCTTTTATCAATCCCTATATGGAATTTAATGTAGGTTTTACCAAAGACCAGACCCCCCTGATCTATATGGTGGGGGGTATCTGCACCTTGTTTGCGAATTTTGTGATCGGTCGAATGGCAGATAAACATGGTAAGCTGCGGATTTACCTCATCAGTGCTGCTGCTTCCCTGTTGCCAATATTTCTGATTACCAATATGCCGGCAATTCCTTTCTACTTTGTACTGATTGTTTTTGCCTTCTGGTTCAGCTTTTCCACAGGGAGAGCGATACCTGCACAGGCGATGATCAGTACGGTGGTTAATCCTGAGCATCGGGGGCTGTTTATGAGTTTTAATGCGTCTGTACAGCAGTTGTTTACCGGCCTTGCTTCAGTACTGGCAGGGCTCATTGTATATAAGGACGAAACGGGCAGGATATACAGGTATGAATGGGTAGGTTATCTGAGTATCGCGGTCGTTGCATCAACACTCCTGATTGCTTACCGGCTGGCCAGGCGGCAGGGATTAAAATGATGTACCCCTGAAAATTTTTCCGGGTGCAATAGTGGCTGCAACGTTTCAGCCATGGTGGCTGTCAAAATAAAAAAAATATATGAAAACTGTTTTTATGCTATTCCTCCATTGTTTGTTTTGCGCTCCGGCGATCAGTCAGGTACGCTGGGCTGCGGAAGCGGGGATGGTGAGCACTACTAATCATTACCAGAAAAAACTCACCGGCAGTGGTACTTTTTATGCAGGAAAAGGGTTTGTGATCGGCGGATCGGCGAATTATACCATCTTCCGCCGGGTGAGTGGTGAAAGTGGGTTGAATTTCCAGTCGCGCAATTTTCGCTACCATTCCGCACTGATCCCCGATTATACCTACAAAACGGCTTACCGGCTCCAGTACCTGGTACTCAACCAGAACTTACTGGTGATGACAAAAGCGAAAAAAGGGTTTTCTTTTGGCACGGGTACAGGTTTCTTCCTCGCTTATGGACTGTCTGGCCGCTACCGATCTGAGGTCAGCACCATCAGGGGACTGATCAACACCTCCGGTAAGCTTAAGCTGGGTAATGGTGATGATGATGATTTGCGGAGGTTTGATATGGGGATCAATGTTGTGGTACGGAGCCAGTACAAAAACATAAGGTTGACCATGCAACTGAGTCCTTCACTGACGAAGAATCAGCCTGAAACGAATAAGTCGTTATTCACCAACCTGAGCTTTACAGCCGGCTATTTGTTTTAGTACATTTCTTGTCTTTTTAACCCGGCTTATACGATAGTGTATACAGTGCGTAATCATGTTTTAGTTTTTGGGTAACCGGTAAACGGGATAACGCATATGCCCGGGTTCGTAATAGGGTGAGTTTTTATAAATAAAAGCTAATTGTGCACTGCTGCTGGCGGCAAATTTCGGATCTGCTTTTTTCTTTTCTGCAAGCTGTTGTTGTAAGGCAGGGTTGTTGCGCAAGACCTCAGCGGCTACATCCTCCCAGCGGTAATCACTATATCCTTCCTTCTGCTGGAGAATAGCATCGAAAAAATTCCAGGCAAAAAAACTGTCATCCCCGGTAGGTTCAAGCATTTCTGCAATATAGCGGTTAGCTGGCTGGTTCATCGGCACCACCACATCGCCCCTGAGCAGGCGTATGCGTTGCTGCCGCAGGTTTACTTTTATGTCATAATTTTTATGGTGTTTTTCGTAGGGTTTAGGATAGCTCTTATAATCTTCTATGTAGCAGGCTTCCACGAGTATGGTGGTATCGCTGCGAAGGATTTGGATATTTACGCCATTGGCTCTAAGCAAATTGATAACGGTATGCCAGCCCTGGGGAATGAGGTAAGCCTTCGGTGCGGCAATAGTATTGACCGGACGGAAGTGATGATAGTAGCGTATATCTTTTGTAAATGGCCTGGCATGGTTGTAATACATACGGCTAAGACCAGTGGCAGCACTGGTGGCACTGTCGCGTTCGTAGCCTTTAAAGGAGATCATGGAGAAAGCTGTACTGTCCGGCTGCCAACCCAGGGGGAAGCTGATAGCACGGGTAACGATATTACGTTGTTCCCTGCGCTTCTGGTGCAGAGCATCAGCATTGGTAGCGGCTTTACTGAGCAGTACCTGCATAAAACTATACGTGGCACGTACCCTGTCGGCAAAGGGTTTGAGCATATGTGTTTCGGGTACAAAGCCAATGGTTTGAAACAATGCAGCATATCCGCTTGAATAACGCGGCGGATCATAAAACTGCTCCATTCCCCTGCCGAAATCAGTGGTTTCAAAGTTTACATAGGGACACATTTCCTCACCTGCGGCTTTCATGCCGGCATACAATTGCGGTTCAAACTGGTTGCGAAGCCAGGTGCCGAGTGTATCGCCCAATTTGTTGTACTGAGTAGTAAGCATTGTCATGGTGTAGGTATAATCAGCGCCATCGCTTACGTGATTATCTACCAGGATATCAGGATCGAGCCAATGGAAGATAGCAGCAAAACTGAGGGCTTCGCGGCTGTCGCACTTGGTAAAGTCGCGGTTGAGGTCAAGATTCTGGGCATTACCGCGAAAGCCATACTCTACAGGACCATCCTGATTGGCACGTGAAGTACGGTTCCGGTTGAGGCACCCTCCGACATTGTAAACAGGAATGATACCCAGGGCAATATTGGGTGGGAGTACAATTTTTCGGGTAGCAATATCTCTTGCGAGCAGCATACTGGCATCGATACCATCTGGCTCACCCGGGTGTATGCCGTTATTGATGAGGATGATCACTTTGTTTTGCCGGCGCCAGCGTACAGGATCGGTGCTGCCATCGCTGCTGATCAATACCAGGTGCAAGGGATAGCCTGCATCTGTCATGCCCATTTCCTTAAGGGCAATCATCGGGGAAGTTTTATCCAACTGTTGGTACCAGGCGATGGCTTCGGTATAGGTGGCAGTAGCCTTTCCCCCCGATTGCTCAAAGGGGGATTGCTGCGCCATTATGGCTGTACTCTTACAGATGACCAGTAAAAACATTAACCATTTATTCATCCTGTTTGATTTGTAGCTAAGCTACTGCTTTTTTACATACTGGCATTGTACTTGTCTTTGCGCGGCACAATGCTGGTTTTGCCCTTATTATCAGCGTATCTTTACTGGCTAAAATTGACAATTATGGAATACAGGATATTGGGTAATACGGGTGAAAAATTATCTGCTACAGGACTGGGCTGCATGGGAATGAGTTTTGCCTATGGCCCGGTTGATGATGCAGAATCTATCGCTACACTACACCGGGCACTCGACCTGGGGATTAATTTCTGGGATACAGCAGACATGTATGCGGATGGTAAAAACGAAGAACTGGTGGCAAAGGTGCTGGTGCCGAACCGGGATAAGATTTTTATCGCTACCAAGTTTGGTTTCCGCTACAAGGACAATGTGGTAGCTCAATCCGGTGCGAGGGGTACTTATTTTGACGGCTCTCCGGGATGGATGAAGCAAGCGGTAGAGAAGAGTTTGCGCAGGCTGAATATTGAAACCATCGATCTTTATTATGCGCATCGTATAGACCCCGGGATACCGGTAGAAGATATGGTTGGAGCCATGGCTGATCTTGTAAAAGAGGGAAAAGTGCGTTACCTCGGACTATCGGAGGCATCGGCTGCTTCCATCCGTAAAGCGCATGCGGTACATCCGATTGCTGCCTTGCAGAGCGAATATTCGTTGCTTACCCGCGATGTTGAAGCGGAAGTATTGCCCACATTACGTGAGCTGGGGATTACGCTGGTGCCTTACAGCCCGTTGGCCAGAGGGTTGATAACCGCTACCTTGCCGGCTGTGACGCAACTGGCGGATAACGATTTCCGGCGTACCCTGCCGCGTTTTTCCGAAACGCATATGGAGAATAACAACCAATTGGTAGCAGCTTTTGCAGCATTGGCCAAGGCGAACAATGCTACGTCTGCCCAACTGGCATTGGCCTGGGTATTGGCACAGGGAGAGGATATGATACCAATACCGGGAACGAAGAAACGAAAATACCTTGAAGAGAACGCTGCTGCTACGGATATCCGTCTTGACGAGGCTGCTTTGCAGACGGTAAATGCATTGCTGCAGCAGTACCCTGACACAGGTGCGCGTTACAGCGAGGGAGCGATGAAACTGGTCAATCATTGATGCGGGATTGAAGGCTGTAACAGCGGGTCTCTGGTTACTTATGAGGGGATGGCACTCCTGATCTGAGCAACAATCATTATTGGCTAATCATCAATTCATTGCGGCGAGTTGCCTGTTGTATTCCCTGTAACTCGTCGGAATACAGCGTTTTTGGTACAATAACGGGAACCCATACCATTATGGCACTATTTTTTGTATTGCTATTTAAGCAATATTTTCAAAAAAGGGGGATAGTTTAACTTTTTCATCTTTTAAAAATCAATAATACATCATACCTTTGCAATGGTTTTTCATAGGATATTGGATTTTATAGCGGGGCTGCATTTTTATGCCGGCCCTTTTTTATACCCGTCTGCAGCAATTGCGGTGGCATCTATAGCCTTCCGGAGGCAGATCATGACCTTTGTACATTTGATCATTATCTTCCTGAAATGATTCATCAAAATTTACAGAAGAGGCATATTTACGTCGGAACCACATGGAACGATGGCTGTATTTTACAAGTTTCTTAAGAGGACATAAAAAAAACCGCCTCCATTTGAGGCGGTTTAATGTGGAGAGAACCGGCGAAATGTCGAACTTTTCGGTGGAAGAATTGAGGTTTTTTGAAACTATAATGGAATATTCAGAAGCACACACTCAGAAAAAGATAAATCCGAAAAAGTAATCGAAAGTAAAATGACACTAGCAACTTAACGGGTTGGCAACTAATTTCAGACTCACTATAATTGAGCCTGAAAAATTAGAAAATTTGTCTATGTAGCAGGTTCGGAAAAATAAATGCTAAAATAATTTTTTAACCAGTTTGCCAATGGTAAGCCCTTGCACAATAATTGAAACCAATACTATAACATAGATCATAAAAACAAATTGGGTTTTAGGTAAGGAGTCAGGTAAGGATAATGCCATAGCTATAGAAAGCCCTCCACGCAAACCACCCCATGTCATCAGCCAAACAGTCTTTGTGCTAGTCTTAATATACCTTTTAAATAATGTTGCCGGAATTAGCAATGAAATATACCTTGCCACCAGTGTCACAACTACTGCTATAAGCCCGGCTATCAAATAGGAAAGGTTAAATTTCAATGTCAGCAATTCAAGGCCGATTAATACAAATAATATAGCATTCATCAATACATCTATTAATTCCCAAAACTTGTCAATATAAAGTTCGGTGTTATCACTCATCGCATGTTCTTTAGACCTACTGCCTGTAAATAAACCCGCCACTACCATTGCTAAAGGCCCTGAAACATGCAGCAATTGTGCAACAAGGTATCCGCCCATAACCATTGCCAGCGTAATAAGAATTTCTGTTTGGTAATGGTCAATTTTTTTCATCATACTGTATCCAGCCTTACCAAGCACCCAACCAAAAAGTAGCCCCCCTCCGATTTCCTTTAGCAAAAGGACAGCTATTTCCCAAAGGGAAATATTCTCCGTGCCAATAGCAATAACTTCCAGCAATGATAAAAATAAAACAACTCCAATACCATCGTTAAACAATGATTCGCCTACTATTTTTATTTCTACGTCTTTAGGGGCTCCAGCTTTTGTGAGAATACCAAGCACTGCAATAGGGTCAGTAGGTGCAACCAATGCCCCGAATAACAGGCAGTATAAAAAATCAAACGGTGTGTGTAAAAGCTGAAATACAAAGAATAGAATGCCACCCACCAGTAATGCAGATAGCAACACTCCGGCAATGGCAAAAACTGTTATTGAACGCCGGTTTGCTTTTAATAAGGAGCCATCGGTATGCAAAGCACCTGCAAAGAGGAGGAAACTCAGCATAATCTCAAGCAATACCTTACTGAAATTGATATTTGAAACAAATGTTTTTGCAAATGAAGAAACATCAGGCAAAAAAAGGCCGGTTAGAATAAGAAGTAACGAGAAAATAATGGATATCATCATCATCCCAATAGTTTCCGGTAACTTCAAAAACCTTGTATTCAAATAAGCAAATGAGGCAGTAATAACTACAAGTATTGTGATGATAGCAAATAAACTCATTATTTATCAGTTTCGTAAAAGTCATTTTGAGTAGCAATAATTTCCCGGTATTTCTCAAAAAGTTTTGTTTTGGAAACAAAGCTCACAAATTTCTTTTCCCTTGTAAGTACCGGCAAATACCAGGTTTGTGAAGAATCAAACTTATCCATAACCTCCTTCATTGGCTCATCTATATATATGATTTCCCTTGGCTTCTTAGCAATGCTCCTGATAGTTTTTGTTATCTGGGGATTTCCGGGGTCAAAAAGAATTTTTTTGATGTCATTTAACTCAATTAAGCCAATAAAGTTATCGTTTTCATCTATTACAGCAAAAATATTCTTTTCACTTTTCTTTACAATTTCAAGCAAGAAGCTTATCTTCTCATTGGCAGGCAGGGCCATATAGTCGCCTGAAAGAATAGATTTAAGCTGAATAGAAGTGAGTATATTCTGCTCCTTTTTATGTGTGAACACATCCCCTTCAAGTGCCATTTTTTTTAATTCCATTGAGTAAGGCTCAAAATGTTTTACAATAAAGAAGGAAATTGAAGAAACAATCATCAGAGGGATAAACAGCCCATACCCATTGGTGATTTCAGCAATTAAAAAAACAGCAGTAAGTGGGCAATACATTACGCCACTTAATACACCCGCCATGCCTGTAAGGCTGAAATTGCTTTCGGGTAGTTTGAACCATTCGGTAATGTTGATGATTCTGGAAAAAAAGAAACCTAAAGAAGAACCTACAAAAAGAGAGGGTGCAAAGTTACCACCATTACCACCTGTTCCAATTGTTATAGCTGCCGCAACAGGTTTCAGCAGCATAATAAAGCCCACAAACAATAACAGCGCAGCATTGCTGCTGTTAACCGAAAAAATATTCCGGGCGATAAAACCCTCAGCATTTGCATTTGCAAGTTGCGTAACACTTTGGTAACCTTCTCCAAAAAGAGGCGGGAAAAAATAGATAATCACTGCAAGCACCCCTCCTCCCAGCAAAGCTTTTAAAAAGGGGTTCATTTTAAAATCATGAATAATGCGTTCTGTTTTCTTAAATGATTTGGCATAATACAGGGAAAGGAAACCAGCCATAATACCCATCAGTATGTAAAAAGGAACATTCCTGTAATTAAAATCCTGTTTAAGTACAAAATTGAAAAGAATGGTTTCGTTTAAGATAATTTTTGAACACAATACTCCGGCTACCGAAGATATGATGAGCGGAATGAAGTAGCTTACAACTGTTTCTGCCAATAAAACTTCAATAGCAAAAATTACGCCGGCTACCGGTGCATTAAAAACAGCAGCAATGCCAGCAGCAGCTCCGCAGGCAATCATCAAAGTCCGCTCCTGGTAATTTAAGTCATTAACCCTGCCTAAAAGGGATCCGTAAGATGAGCCCGTGGCAACAATAGGTGCCTCCAGTCCGGCAGAGCCACCCAGTCCAACAGTAAGCGAACTTGTGATAAAGTGCTTATAAATATTGCTGGTGGGTATATAAGACGATTTTTTAGCGATGGATTTCAGCACCATACCTATTCCTTTTTCCAGTATGCCACGAAAAGCAAACACGGTGATGGCCACTGTTAAAATTAGCCCGATTACAGGAAAGACAAGATAATTGCCATTGGATGATTGCACAGCCCTTTGCAGGTAATGCACAATTGTTTTTAACAATACTGCCACAATGCCCGATACCAAGCCTGTAATTGTAGCAATGAGTATGATATATTGAGCCCTGGAAAGTTTACTGCGTACAAACCCAAAGATATATTGATAAGGCTGCCTGAATAGTTTCAATTTGTATTTTTTAAACATGCAAATATAGCAAAGAACCCGTCATGCCTTGCTCTTTTATATACCTTGCAAAAGCCTATCACTTATTTATCTTTACTATCCCCAATCCGTTTCCTTAAAATTGCAGCATTTCTCTGTGCCTCACTATCATCAGGATTGAGGGAAATCAGTTTGTTATAATACTCCAGCGAAGCACTGTAATTTTTTGTGATATTGGCTTCGTAAGCTCCAAGGTATTGGTAAGCCCGCAATAAAATGGCGGAATTTTTCACCGAATCCTTTACAGCAACTTTAACAAGGTTTACATAATGCGGCACAGCCAGCCCCATTTCCATTGTAGTATCCATTAAAGCGTTGCATCTAGCACGCCATAAATATCCATAAATTTGTTCCGGATATTTTTGCTCATATATTTCAAATACGCTATCCGCCTTAGCATAATTTTCTGCGGAATACAGGGCCATACCCCATTTATACAGGTCAAGGTTTGATGGCCGTTCCTTACGTGCATAAATATTTTCTCTCCAAACAGCTTCTCTTTCCCTATTGCCAAGTTCCTTTTGCAATTCTGCGATACTTACCATGTAATCGATATTATCTCTTTTATCTATTTGCATGGCTAGTGCCTTTTTATACCATTCTATTGCAAGCAATTTATCAGGATTCAATTTTTCAAGCAGCTTTGCTTTTAATTCATAATCTTTAACTACAAACTCGGAAGGTTTTTGATTTTTAAAATACAAGTCAAGATTAGCAAGTGCAGATACCGAATCTCCGATAGCCGCATAACAGTAAGCGATAAGCTTAAATAACCTTGGCTGTGCATTATCACCTTCTTTTGCCTGTATTAATTTCGCTGAAGAAATAGCTTCGTTATATTTTGTGGAAACATAGTACAAATCAGTTTTCAGATAAGCGTGCTGCGGACTTGGGTCGGCATTTAATATATAAAGATCAAGATATTTGGCAGCCTTAACAACATTCCGAAAGTAGTAATAATAATAAAGCTCGTATAAAACAGGCGTATAGTTACTGTCAATTGAAAAAGCTGCGGAAAACCTATCCATATAAATCTCAGGGTTATTCTGCGTTTTATATATTTGCCCTTTTTTAAACATTGCTTCTGCATAAGCAGGGTTTGCCTCAAGTGCCTTATTATAACTACTAATGGCATTCCCTCCATCAATAATTTTCCGGTAAGCATCTCCCAACTGGGTATAAATTACAGCATTATGCTTATCTTTCTTTATTGCCTTTTGAAGCAACTCAATGGCCCATTGGGCGTCTCCGTTTTTACTTTCTGTGTTGGCCTTCGCCACAGCCAGCAGCGCAACAGGATCTTTATACCTGCTTGCAGCAAGTACTTCTTCCATTTGGTTCCTGCTGTCCTTAACCAGGCCAGAATCTAACAATAAATGAGCCCACCCGATATGAACAAGCGGGTATTCCTTTTTGGAAAGCCGGTTTTGCTCAAAGACAGACAAGCCATTTAATAAAACTATCCTTGCAGAATCAAGAAGTTTCTGCTTAATATATATTTCACCCAGCAGGTACCACGCATTGATTGGGGCACCATCCTTAAGTGTCACTGATTGCAAAGTGTGTTTTGCTGATTCATAACGCTGGTAATATATGTGATTTTCCGCATCTGCAATATCCTGCCCTTTTATGATATTGGTTAAAAAAAATAAACTTATACATATAATTGATACTTTTTTCATACAAACTTTATTAATTGATTAAATTGGGTTTACAGTAAGTACTGGTGGAATAGAAAATTTTTGAATGATATTGCCCAGTAATGACGAGAAAAAGCCCGGCATTTTTGTTTGTGCGCCAGGATTTACAATAATAAGATCAGCAGATTGCAGCTTTGCAAACTCGTTTACCGCCGCAGCGACATTATGATTGTAAGTAGTCTCCATTTCTACTTTAACAGTGCAATTATCCTTTATAAGGCGGTAAGATTTAGCGAGGTAATATTGTACTAACTCACTCGTTTTTTCATTTTCTATTCCCAGCAGTTTCAAGGTAGTATTATTTTCCCCCGCCAAATATATCCCGTATAACAATTTACGGATTGGCAAAAAATCAGTTATAGGAATAACTATGCAAAATAATTGTGATAGCCGTTTATTGGATGGTATCGTTATAACAGGGATATTAGCTTTTGAGGCAATTATGTCTGGATTTAAAACCATTTTCCTTTTCCTGAAAGCCTGCCCCTTTTGCCCGATAAGTATAACGTCAATCTGATGCTCATTGCTGAAATCTATGATTGCCTGGTTCCATGTGCCTGCCACAATACTATAATTCACCTCAATTGTATTTGCAGAGAGCAGATTAATATGTTTGCATATTTTGTCCAATTGAAAATCCAGTTCTTTTTTATTGACAGGCAGGTTGTATGGCACCATTGTGTGCCCTTCTGCCATTGCCGCTGCAGCAAACGGCTCCAGGGTTACAACATGGAGTAAATGGATACTGCAGTTAAATTGTTTAGCAATTGTTATCGCTTTTTCCACAGCAATTTTTGTTTTACCCGAAAAATCAACCGGCACCAAAATTTTATTAAATAACTTTTGCATGTTGTTAATTTTTTTATATTACAATATTACCTGCCTGTTGTAAGAGAGTAATTAAGGTTAGATTAAAATTCAATTAAAAAAGCTGTTGTACAAATAAAAACAACCTCTTAGCCGTATTTTTGTTCCTCATATAACTCTCCTTCTTAACTCTATCAATTTAATCAAATGTCTCTCCGTCAATTTATAAGTTCCAGGAAATTACTGCGTTCACTCACAGTTGTAACGGGAAATGCGACCTTGCGCTGGAAAGAGATAGCATCCTTATTCGGACTTAAAAATGACGTATATGATAACCCCCGGTACATAAAACCAATAAAACCGGTTACCGCCATCTTGATTGGAGCCGGACACCGGGGTAATATTTATGCCCGGTATGCAATTGACAATCCCGGAGAGCTAAAAATAGTTGCAGTAGCGGAACCCAATATTGCCAGACGCAACAGATTCAATCTACAGCATGATATTACTGAAGACTGCTGTTTTGATAATTGGGAAGACATTTTTAAGCAGGCCAAGTTTGCAGATGCAGTAATAATAGCAACACCTGATGACATCCATGCCCGGCCATGCATTGCTGCCCTTGAAGCGGGGTATGACATACTGCTTGAAAAACCGATAGCTGTTACAGAAGAAGAGTGCAGGCTGATTTTAGAAAAAGCAGTTGAAAGCAACCGTATTGTGGGTGTTTGCCATGTACTCCGGTATGCTCCTTACTTCCGGCAACTGAGACAAGTGATTGAAGCCGGCCTGATTGGAAAAATCATCAGCATACAGCACATGGAGCCTATTGAGCAGATACACATGAGCCACTCGTATGTAAGGGGCAAATGGAAAAGAAGCGGGAATGCCACACCGATTGTTGTAGCAAAATCCTGTCATGATACGGATATAATTAGGTGGTTGGCCAACAGCCCGGTAAAGGATGTGCATTGCTTTGGGAATTTGAAATGGTTTACCAGCGGTAATGCGCCAGATGGAAGCACAGAAAGATGTACCGATGGGTGTAAAGTGGAGGAAACCTGCCCTTACTCTGCCATACAGATTTACCTTCGGGATAAAAAACGTTTATATGTGTTTGATATGCCGCAGGATATGGCTGCCTGGGATGATTATATAATAGAACAATTAAAGGTAACAGATTATGGGAGATGCGTTTACAAAATGGATAACGACCAGCCAGATCATCTTACTGTAAATATGTTATTTGAAAATGGTATAACAGCAGCTTTTTCAATGGAAGCCCATGTATCTTACGAAGGAAGGAGAACCAGGATTATGGGCTCTGAAGGAGATATTTCAGGCGATATGGAAACATTTGTACTGACGAATTTCAGAACGAGGAAACAAACACTTTGGAAAATGAAAACAGATGCGCATGGTGGCGGCGACCAAGAGTTGGTAAAAGACTGGGTTCAGGCGGTAGCGCAGCAGGATAAAAGTCTCCTCAGTTCTGGCATTGAAGTATCTATTGAAAGTCACCTGATGGCTTTTGCAGCAGAAAGAAGCAGGCTGAACAGGACGATAGAGGAAATCCAGCTTTCTCCTTTAAATTTAAAAGAACGTGCACTTTAAACTTAGAGTATAAATCAGGTCAGTATATTTTCAGTAATCTTTTGTATGCGAAGCCCGTTTATATTTACCATATTTAATAGTCCCGTAAATGAGGGTTTATCAATAACCTTGTCGGCACTTTTCTTTAATTTTTCATTATCTGTACAAAAGGCGATGCCTAGTCCTGCCTGTTCAATCATGCAAAGATCGTTCTCACTGTCTCCAATGGCTACGCAGTTTGTCATCGCTACATTGTACTTCCTTGCCATTTGCTGCAACACATTTGTTTTGCATATAGCGTGGCCGCATTTGCTTTCAATATTATTATAAAACATAGCAGGAATAATTACTTCACCCGTGGCTTTTCCTTCAAAAAATTCTAGCCTGTTGGCAAAAGCGAAATCTGCACCCAACTGATTTTTTATATACTCCACCACTATTTGATAGCTATCACTGATAATACCTACTTTTACGCCATTTTGTTGCAATATCCCTACCACCATTTCTGCATCTGCTACGATTGGTATGCTAGCCGCCGTTTCGAGTAAATCCCCTTGCGACAGGCCACGAATAAGCATAGCAATACGTTTAGTAAGTACAGCAGGATTTCTTTCGGTTTTACGAAGGTCTTTAAGCTTATCAGCAAAATTGAATTTCTGAGCGCAGGTATCAATAAATCTCCCCAGAAGCAGTGTATTGTCCATATCAAATACTACCATTTTATTCAAAGTGTCCATCTCTTCTTTCATTACATGTTCCATCTCACTTGTAATAATATTTACAGTACCCAGTTCATCCAAACCAACAGAATTACCGTTTCGCATTGTAGCACGCCGTATAATAGCCCTTGAAACCTCGCTGCTCATTTTGCCCAGCATCTGCCAGGGTTTACTTTTATTTTCGATGTACCCTATATTAACTTCTTTTACCCTCGCCTGCATAAGGAACATGTCTATCAAAATGCCAACATCAACACCATAATCCTGAAAAAAATCTATCTTACTGAAAAATGCTTTTTTTCCAGCAATCATCCCACTCAACGGTTGCTGAAAATCAGACAACTCAGGATAGAATATTTTAAGCAGGGGTTTAGCTACCAGTTCTGTAACCCGTCCTGCATTTCTTGCAAAGGCACCCTTTACAAAATCACATTCATTATTGAGTATAGGTGCTGTTAATTTCCTTACCGTTTCTGTCGGGTATGGATGTATATCAGCATCAAGAAATACCAATACCTGGTTAGTGGCAGCAGCAATACCTTCTTTCATAGAAATGCCTTTGCCCCGCTTAGCGCTTATAATCACTTTAGCCCCGGCACCTTCAGCAACCATCCTCGTACTGTCAGTGCTTTGGTCATCTACCACTATAATCTCTGTTACATCCTTCTCGGCAGCACAATGCTCAACAACTTTAGCAATTGTGTCCTGTTCATTTAAAGCGGGTATAATAACTGTAATCATAAAATGTATTATTTAAAGGAATATTTTGACTTGACTGAAAGCGTGCTGTCAAGGTATTTTTTTACCGTTGTTAATTCTTTCCTGATTTGTATTTGTTCTATGTGAAGTGAATCGTTCTTGAGAAGCAGCACTTCCTTTTCACGCTTCAACTGCTTATTATGCCTTACGGTAATAAAGAGGGCACTGCTTGCCGTAATCAGTAATACAATCATCACCGAAGGGAAGAAAGTTTTGAGCATAGAAAATATTTCCACTAAGATGAAGCAGCAAGATTAAAGGAGAATTAAAACAGTGTTAAAATACTAAGTAGCCCTTGTAATATTCGGCAATTCTACTAAAAAAACAGTCCCGTTTACGGGATTACTGCTTACAGTAACCGTTGCCTTATGCAACCCAAGAATTCGCTTTGCAAGTGTTAGTCCCAGGCCAAAACCAGGTCTTGAAGAAGCAGACTCTGTACGAAAAAAAGGGTGGAAAATATTCTGAATATCTGCTTCGGCAATAACATCGCCTTTGCTTGATACTGATATATATATGTGCGATTTATTAAAAGAGGTCTGAACCAGCGAATGATGATTGTCAGAGTATTTACAACCGTTTTCTATTATATTCTTTAGCGCCATATACAAAAGGTTGCTGTTGCCATAAACAGTCAGCATTTGTGCATCGTCTGGCAAAATTTCAAAATTAATTGCAACACGATAACTACTTTGCAATTTTTGTACATCGGCTGCAACTTTCAGCAGCACTTCATCAATACGTACTTCACTTAAATCAATGCTGCCCTGCGAACCGGTTTTTGCAATATCAAGCAGACTCCTCGTTAATTGCTGCAGGTCTTTAACATCATCATACACACTTTGGAGCACTTCCCGGTACTCCTGCCCTGTCCTGCTTTTTTGCATGGCCACTTCAAGCTGGCTGGAAATGGATGTAAGCGGTGTGGAAAGTTCATGAGAGGCATTGGATATAAAGCGCCTTTGTACAGTAAAAGATTCTTGCAGCCTGTCTAACAGTTGATTGAAATTTTGCACCACCTGGAAAAGTTCATCGTTTCTCTTCCCTGCGCTTATACGTTGGGATAAACTGGTAGAAGTAATAAGGCTTATTTCGGCATTTATCTTTCCAAGCGGTCGCAAAAGGTGCTTTGCAAACAAAATACCTGAAAAAAATGAAAACAAAACAGAGAGAAAAAAAACCAGTAACAATATTTTCTTTAATTCTTGAAGATACTCGCTGCCGTCAATATCTGCCGCTGCTACAGCTACAATAAAATTATGATTGTTATCCAGGTAATGCAATGCTAAAGCCTGTTTTTTTTTGTATATAAAATAGTATTCATCCTCAATTTTTGTCCTTTCTATTGTTTTTTGAGTAAGGTACAATAATTCCCCTGACCTGTCAGAATACATATACAGGTTCTCGTTCAGGTAACCAATTATAGATATACTTTTATTGTACAATGATGCTACTGAAGATGTATCCATATTCTTCAGTGCTGCAAAATTGCCATCGGGAATATCAGCATAAACTTTTGCTGTGCTGAGGGCCCTGTTTTTCAGCCTTTTTTTAAAGGTTGCCTCCCTTTCCGCAGCGCTGAAATAATAAACAGCAAGGCTGACAACAAAGCAAATGAGCATTACCAGCAGGGTAAATAAAAATGTAATCTTCAATTTTATACTCATATCTCTACTTTTCCTTCATAATATAACCCATACCTACCTGTGTATGTATGAGTCTTCCGTCAAAATCTTTTTCTAACTTTTTCCTGAGAAAATTGACATATACATCAATCACATTCGTTTTTGTATCAAAATCAAAGTCCCAAACCTTTTCAGCAATATCTGCCCTTGAAAGTACCCGGTTGCGGTTGCGCATAAAATATTCAAGCAGTTGGAATTCCTTGGCAGTAAGACTGATAGGTTCGCCTGCACGGGTAACTTCCATACTGTCCACGTTCAACTCTAAATCGGCTACTTTTAACACATTCCCGGTGGGCAATTGCTGGTTCATAGTCCGTTTCAACAGTGCCCTTATACGTACAACCAATTCTTTAAATTCAAATGGCTTTACCATATAATCATCTGCTCCTGCATCAAACCCCTCAATTTTATCGTTGGTAGAGTTCAAGGCTGTAAGCATAATGATAGGTACATGCTGGTTTCGGCTACGTATGTTCTTGCACAAGTCGTAGCCATTCATGCCCGGCAGGTTAATATCTGAAATAACAATATTAAAACTGCCATTCTCAAAAAGGCGCATACCTATTTTACCATCATAAGCCGTTTCTACATGGTAATCCAGCTCCCTCAACCCTTTTGAAATACTATCAGCTATTTTCTTTTCATCTTCAATAAGCAATACTTTTATTTCTTCCATACTTACTTAATTTTCATCCATTAATGGCATTTCATCGTTAATGGTTTGCACCTTTGCTTTTTTCCAGAAAACCGAACCATACAGCATAATAATACTGGTTACCAATATTACAAAAAATAAAACGCCTTCATTGAATTTTGTCAACTTATAGATTTCAGGGATGCTGTAAAATAGAAGAACAGTTATAAGGCCCCTTGGCATATAAAATAGTTCAGGGAATATATGCGACCGTAAAAAAAATCTCAGGTACACATACCTTATTCCAAGCAGCAGCAGTACGATTGAAGCACCAGTAAGGGCAACTTCAATATCCAGCAAAAGTCTTACATCTATGGTAAGCCCGAAAATAAAGAAAAAAAATGTGCGGATAAGAAAACTACATTCGGCAGTCAGGGAATGCATCAGATGGCTTACCTGGCTTACCTGGTTATATGAAATCCACTTATTAAGCTTGCGAAAAAGGGGCAATTGCCAGTTGCTGATAACCAAACCGAACAGGAGTATAATAAACAAGGCAGGGAGGTGTAACAATTTACCACCTGCATATAAAAAAATAAGTACTGCCAGTACCAGGAAAAAACGCACTTTTGTTGTTATACGAGTTAGCATTAGTAACATAAAAAAGGACAAAAGCAAGCTGATAATAACTGTAAATATAATAGAACCAAAAAACCAAGCAATATTAGTCCCACTTATCAGGTTGCCTGCAATCATATAGTTAAAAACCAAAATTCCAATTATATCAGAAAATGATGTTTCATATATAAGGAATTCCTGTTTCATCTGATTAAGATGTGAGATACTTGGTATCACAATAGCACTGCTTACTACCGAAAGTGGTATGGAATAAATAACACATCGCAGGTAATCTTCTTTAAGATACCAGAATAATAATCCTGAGCAGGCTAAAACAGAAAGTAACAGGATAAAGAGTGCCGATAAAAAAGCATTTCGTATAAGTTTCAGTTTTTTTCTGCTTACATTTAAATCCAGCCCAGCTTCAAGCATAATCATAATTAGTCCAACAATTCCAAACATTTCCACAACCTGTTGCGGAATCGCAAAGGCTGCATTTTTGTACACAAGTAATTCCCTTACACCAATACCCGATAATAACAAAAGCAATACTGAGGGTATCCCGGTTTTTCGGGATACTATATTGTACAGATAAGAAGTTATGATAAGCAAACAAATTACCACAATAAACGCATAAGAATTCAGTTCTGTCATGAATCAAAAATACTGAAATTCCATGTAGTACTCACAGATTACTTTGTTTTAATGTGATTTTAATATTTCTTTAAATTATACTTAATGCCAGTGGACGAAATTGCAGTATAAATAAACAACCAGACTATGACACAGTTTGTAATACATATAACGAAGAATGGCTTATTCAAGTTCAGGTATGTGCTTAACACAAGATTTAAACCGATGCTCATACAAGGCAGGAGTCATGCTACGAGAAACGATTGTATTGCAGAAATTAAGGAAATCCAAAAAAGTATGATACTATCTGATAAGATTGCCTTTAAATACAATCAAACTGGTTACTGGTTTTCTGTATTGTCCTCTGAAGGTACAACAATCGCCCTTAGCCGCATTTTTCCTGAGCCGGAGCTGATGATGAGAATGCTTGCCATTTTACAATTACATTCAGGTAATGCTAATATAACTAATAGCAAATGCATATCCAGATACAGCACTGCTGCCTGAATTAATTTTATTTTAATGGAATTTTAATGCCGGTGAATGATTTTTGGAAAGTTCTGGTGCTGGGCACAGGGCAGTTTAGTTTTCTCAGTGGTTATCTCACAGAGGTGCCCTTTAAAGCGGGGCACCTCATTCTGAAACCAAAGACACTTTTTGGGCGCAAAATTGTTCATGGACAAAGCTTTTTATTAATTTAAAAAAATATGAGATGATATTTGAAATATATACAGACCAGAGCAATGAGTATTTTTTTCGGCTTGCTGATGAAAATGGCGATTTACTGCTGCTTAGTGAAGCATATAAGGAGAAAGAGAAAATATTTGATGCTATCAATTCGGTAAAGAAAAATGTACGCACACCCACGGGCATAGCAAAAGACGAGACTGAAGAAGGTGATTACTTTTTCCTGGTTATTGGCTCGGATGGCAGAATCATATGCAAAAGCGCCATGTTTTACTCAACGGCGAACCGGGATAAATGGATAAATGATATTCAACAAATTGTACCTCAGCTTGAAGTTATTGAAATATAATTATCGGGAGCTGGTTTTCTTGTGGTTTTTAATATAAGGCAGCCTTGGGCTGCTTTTAAATTTATATAGCCTTGGTGAAGGCAAAAATTACTATAATGATTGATAAACATATTACATCAGCAGTTCTAAATGCAGCTATCAACTCGGTTAACCCTTTGCAGCTAACCATATCAAATTTTTCCGCAGATGAGGAGTATATTTATATTTGCGGACAAACCATCAAAAAAACCGAAGTAACCCGCATTATTGTTATCGCTGTGGGCAAAGCAGCAGCACCTATGGCCAAAGCAGCAGAAACAATTCTGGGCAAATTGATTACATCCGGTATCTGTGTTACCAAGTATGGGCATTTGCTGCCATTGAAATATATCAATACCACTGAGGCAGGGCACCCTATACCTGACGAAAACAGTGTGAGGGCAGCAAAAGCAGTCCTGAAGATGGTACAGAATCTTAAAAAATCCGACATAGTACTGATACTGTTGAGTGGCGGGGCATCAGCACTGCTCACAGATATTCCAGAAAATTGTTCGTTATACGAAATACGGCATTTATCTGAATTACTGATAAACAGTGGAGCCGGTATTAAGGAAACAAATGTTGTCCGAAAGCATATAAGCAAGCTGAAGGGTGGGCAACTCGCTAAAGCAGCATATCCTGCAAAAATATTCTCCTTGCTTATAAGCGATATACCGGGAGATGATATGGGCAGTATTGGCAGCGGTCCTGCGCTTCCTGATCCATCTACATTTTATGACGCATACAATGTCCTCTTAAAGTATGATTTATGGAAAAAAACCGGCGCTGGTATAAAGGAGTATATTTTGAAAGGAATATCAGGTAATGCTGAGGAAACACCCAAGCCCGGTAATATCCTCTTTACCAACATATACTCAGAAATTATAGGCAGTAACCGCCTGGCATTACATGCAGCGAAGAAAAAGGCCGGGTACTCAGGGTATGACACAATCGTTCTCAACAGCAGCTTGACAGGAAATACCGAAGAAGCAGCCAGAAATTTTATAAAGCACATCTTAAACTGTAAAATAATAAGAGCTACCTGCTTTTTACTGGGTGGCGAAACAACCCTTAAAGTAACCGGATATGGCAAAGGCGGGCGAAACCAGCACTTTGTTTTATGTGCATTAGATGAACTGCTAAAGCATCAACATGGCCTCCAAAGGCATATAACACTTTTTAGTGCCGGAACTGACGGAACGGATGGTACAACCGATGCCACAGGGGCAATCATTGACAGCAATATGCTGGAAAGCGGCATGGTTGATATCGTCGACTTGCAAAAGTGCATCCGTAATTTCGATGCATACCCCTTTTTTGAAAAACACGACGCACTAATTAAAACCGGGCCAACACTAACAAATGTAATGGACATTGCAGCCGCATTTATTCAAAATATAAAATAAAGGAATGTATATGACAAATAATGTAGGAATTGGATTTGCAACCGGGAGAAAGAACTTTCAGAATGTGCTAAAAGCATATATTAACAACTGGCTTGAATATGGATTAATAAATGAACAAAGTATCAGGCTGCATTTGTTTATAGCTTATGATTTGAAGTATCAAAATACACAGATCGAGGATTACAGGAATATTGAACCTTCGCTTAAGGAAATGCTCGCCAGCATTACTTATATTGGCGAGCAAAAAACAAAAGAAGAAGCAGAAATATTGATTGCAAGAGGGCTCGTTAATGAAAAGGAGGCAGGATTGGTCTTCGGCGAAGGCTACGCAAAGAAACGGAACTCTATCCTTTATTTTGCCATCAAAAGCAAAATGGATAAGCTTATTTTTCTTGATGACGATGAGTATCCGGTTGCTGTATTTAAATCCCCCAAAGAGCAGATATTCTGGATGGGGCAAAGCATCGTAGGTACCCATTTGAAATTTAATTCGAAAGCCGATATAACTCATGGCCATCATTGCGGGTATATTTCGCCCATTCCCCGTATAGTTTTTAATGATACACTTAGCGAAGTTGATTTCAGATTATTTATTGAAACAATCAGCAACGATATAATTTCCTGGGAAAAAATAAAGGAAAGTATTATTGAAAACAATGGCATTACCTATGCCAGCGAGGATATAATTACAAACCCGGCAACAAAAGAAGTAGCAGAAATAAATGGGATGAAATTTATATCCGGAGCTAATATTTGTTTTAATTTGAAAAAAAACAGCAAGATACCACCGTTTTATAACCCGCCAGGAGCCAGGGGGGAAGATACTTTTATGAGCACATGCCTTTCTGAATTAAAAGTATTAAAAGTTCCCTGTTATGCATTTCATGATGGGTTCTCCACCTGCGGCAACATTTTAAACGGTGTCCTTCCTGTACACTTCTCACCTGTACATGGCAATACGGAGTTTGAAAAAAACCGGTTTATCAGGGCAGCATTGGGCTGGATACGTTATAAACCCTTATTGCTCTACATTACACAAAAAGAAAATTACCCTGCACTTATCGAACAAATAAAGCGGAATCTTTTACAAACCTTACCCAAACTTTGCGGATATTTCAAAACCAATAAATTTGAGCAATTGCTCGCCGAGTTGAAGTATTACGACAAAAATGTGCAAAGGCATTTCACTGCCTTTGAGGAAACAAAGAAGGTGTGGACTAAGATCATTAAGGTCTAAATTCTATATAACCGAAATTCTAGTTTTGTATATACCCTTTTAAGTAGGCAGCCTTTCTGTATATTAAGCCTTTATGCTATCTTTAGGCATAAACAGCAACTCTATTAAAAAAACAACTTAGGTATATGGCCATAACATTAATACTTACCTTACTATTGGGTACAATGATTTTATTTTCATTGGACATAGTTTCCTTTGATGTGGTGGTAATGATTGCAGTTGTGATAATGGTAGTTTCAGGCGTTATTACTACCAAAGAAGCTTTTGAAGGCTTTGGTAATGATTTCATTATTATGCTGGCGGCTATTTTCTTAATAAGCTCTTCCCTGCAGCATAATGGTGTAATTGATTTTATGGCGGAAAAGATAAACAGGATTCAAAAGATAAACACCACTGTTTTGTTGCTCATTATAATGCTCACTGTGGGAGTTTTGTCTGCTTTTATGAATAACACCAGCGTTGCCGCAGTTTTCATAGCCCCCATTATTTCAGTGTGCAAACGATTTAACATAAGCCCTTCTAAAATGCTGATGCCAATGGCATTTGCTTCACTAATGGGAGGAACCTGCACCCTGGTAGGCACGTCAACAAATGTAGCCGGTAGTGCTTATATGCTTTCGCACGGAATGGAACCCCTGGGCATGTTTGAGTTATTACCGATTGGCGGCATTATACTGGCAGCAGGAATTGTATATATGGTAACAATTGGCATTAGATTGCTGCCCGGTAAAAAAGAGGATATTTTGGCTGCTGCAAATTTTAACAGAATCTATCATGCCGAAGTTGTCGCCACCTTTGGCTCTGCTCTGATTGGAAAATCGAGGGCACAGATTGAGAAAGAATCAGGCGATATTACTATCATAGACGTTTACAAAAATAATGAACTAAAGGATGGTGATATTGTTAACGAAAATAATGTGCTGCTCATCAGCGGGTATAAGGATGCACTGCTGAAATTTTGTACCATTCAAAATGTATTGATTAAGAAGAGTGGAGAACATGAAGAAAGCAAAACATTGAAAGTAGCCGAGATAATGGTATTACCTACTTCGTATCTATTAAACGCAACTTTAGGCGAAACCTATTTTCAGCAACAAAACCGGGTGAGCATCTTAGCGGTCCATCGTAAGAATGAAATTATTAATAAACGGATAAAAGATATAAAAGTTAAGGCGGGGGACATTTTGCTGGTGGAAGGTACCAATGAAAACCTTGAACTTATCCGGCAGCGATCTAATTTTATTATCATCAGTGAAATGGCTAAAACAAATTCCGCAAGCCTGCACAAAGGGTGGTTTACATTATTGTTTTTTTTATTGGCCATTATACTTGGTGCCTTTAAAATCATTCCCCTAAGTATTGCATTTTTAATTACCGCCGTTATAGTCGTATTGATAAAGGCAGTTCCGGCAGATGGCTTGTATAGTGCTATTGACTGGCGGCTATTAATTCTTATTGGTGGAATGACTGCCTTTGGAACCGCTTTACAAAAAACCGGGGCCGACGTATTTTTGGCTGAGACAATTGTACAATGGCTGGGACCTTATGGCAAATATGCAATATTAACCGGCTTTATGTTGCTTACAGCGCTGCTTACACAACCTATGAGCAATGCAGCCGCTGCTTTAGTTGTATTACCTATTGCAATACAAACAGCCGAACTCACGCACCTGCCAGTCCGTACTTTTTGTATTGCAATCATCACTTCGGCATCCATCTCAATGATTGCTCCTTTTGAACCTTGTTCCCTATTGGTATTTACTCCAGGCAGTTACAAAATTTCAGATTTCCTTAAAACCGGCGGCATACTAACACTAATTGCCTTACTGCTGATATTATGGTTGGTACCGCTTATATGGGGGTTTTAGAACAGTTTACATCATGTTCTATTTTAGGCGGCGGATTATTTTTTCCATCGCATCTACAGCCTTCGAAATGCTTTCCTCATAAGTTGCCGCATTTTTTTTAACAAATAGATTTTCGCCGGGATGTGAAACATAGATCTGGCACCAGCAGTTTGTAATGTTATTGGCAGCACCTTTTTTTAAGGTTACGTCTATTCGTATGGCATCCGGATATTGGCGGGAAATACCGCTTATCTTGGTGTTGATAAATTTTCTCAGCTTTGCTGATTCCTTAAATTTAACTGTCTGTAATGTAATGTCCATGTTATTTTTTTTTTTGATTACTATTTATAAGTTTTTTCTCAACAACCCGTACTACAGTATCAGCCTTACCCCTCCCAATTCTTCCACCCGGTAACTGAATTTCTCTCCCGGCGAACTGATAAACATAAAATTTTTTGGAATATTCCATTCTTTGCTTAAGCGGTTTATCAGTTCAGGCCCAAAAGCATCCACTATCATGATATATTCCATTTTGATGTTTGGGTAAGCCCTGTCAAGTACTTCAAAATCCTTCAAAAATTGCTCTGGCGCTGGTTGATGTTCATTTAAAATGGTTACAATTCTTATTTTTTGTGTAATCTCATTTTCCTGCACATATATCATCACTTTGTTAAGTGTGGCAATATCATCGCCTTTTGAGAAAAAAACAAATTCCTGCTGGTGTAATTTATTTATAAAGCTATTGATTTTTTTCCGGCTGATTACTGAAAGTTTGCGCACACTATCGGCCAGGTTTCTCAATATCACCAAAACAAACTGCATAATATGGTTTCTGTTCAGCATTGCATATATCAAAAGCATAGCAGGAACAAAGTACTGAAGAAAAACAACCAGGAATTCGGGCTTCATTTTGATATTCCCATATAAAGCAATCCCTACTGCCAGTAATGCTACTACCACTACAAAAGGTGTTGCATACTCTGGCCTGGGCAGCCGGGCTCTTCTTATCTTGAGTATCAGATTTCCCAAAGCAAAAAAAGCCATAACCAATAAAAAAGAAATAGTGTAAACGCCAGCTAATGGTGCCAGTTCGCCATTTGTCACAAATAATACTGACACACATAAAAGGAAAAATGCTATCAATATCCGGTAACTGCTGCCACGCATGTTTACTTTTAATAAAAACTGCGGCAATACCCTGTCTAATGTCATTCTTTTGATTAAACCGTTAACACCAACAAAGGAAGTTAATACTGCACCGCTTAATACTGTTACGGCGTTAATTGAAATGAGTGTGGAGAGCCAACTTCCCCCTGTTAAGGTGCCCATATAGCTAAGTAACGATTGCTGGTGAGCATCTACCTGTGCTACAGGCATTACTGCAATTGCCAGCAGGGCAATTAAGGGATTTAATATAGAAACAGACAGCCACATATTCCGCAACGTCTTCGGGAATACACCACGCTTTTGTTCTTCCACAAAGTTGGCAGAACTTTCAAAGCCGGATATACCAAGCATGGCAGCACTAAAGCCAAAAAACAAAGCCGTAATCAAACTTCCCCCCTTTATGGGAAGTGAAAAGTTTGCATGAAAGATGGATGTGCCGTTTATTAATAAAAAGTAACAGCAACTTATAATCAGCAGGGCCATTGTTGCCAGATGAAAAATAAAAATCACCAGTGCTACAACTGCACTCTCTGAAATGCCAATAATGGTCAGGCACAAAAAAATGAAAAGTAAAATCAAGGTAGCCTTTATCACTGGAAGGGAATTGAAGCTTTCGTGCAGGTAATGCATGGCCTCACTGGCTGAGATAACTGCCGTAGCCATATATGACAAAATTGTGAGACAGGCGGCAACAGATGCATTGCTTTTGCTTGTAGTATTCAGTAGTACATTATATGCGCCGCCATTCAAAGGCAGGGCTCCCACTACTTCCCCATAAATTTTACGAAATAAAAAAAGAACGGCTGCTACCATTAGTAATGCTATCCATGCGTATTGCCCAGCCATACCAATGGTAAGGGCTGACACATACAAACAGGAAGATGTAATGTCGTTACCGCAAATTGCGGTGGCAAACCATGTGTTTAGTTTTTTGTGTGATGACATGCAAATTATGATTGAATAATACGAATATCTCTTTGAGGAAAAGGTATGGTAATATTATTTTCCTGAAATGCTTTTACTATTTTATACCGCAAGTTACTTTTTACCTGTTCCACCCTGAATATGTCTGCCGTCCAGAACATCAGGTAAAATATCAATGCATTATCTCCAAAATCCTGCAATCGCACAAAGGCTTTATGTTCATTGTCCTTCAGCAGTTCCTCCTGCTCTGCAGCACACTTGTTCAAAATGGCTGTAACCTGTTCAGTATCGCTGGTGTAACTAACCGAAATTTCAAGATGAAAGCGGCGCTGGAAACCCTGGTGTGTCCAGTTAATAACATTATCGGCAATAAATTTATGATTGGGGACAATGATGTTAAATCCATCTCTCGTCAGCAATACCGATGTACGAAGGTTAATGTGTTGAACTCTCCCCACAATGTTATCCACTTCCATTACATCACCAATCTTTACTTTCTGCTCAAACAGCATAAATAACCCTGAAACCAGATCGCTGAAAACATTTTGGAGGCCAAATCCAAGGCCAACCAGTAAGGCGGCAGAACTTGCCACCAAAATGGTAATATTAAACCCCAGTACTGAAATACAGGATGAAAAAGCAATGACCCAGAGAAAATATTTAATCAACTGGTATAAAGAGTTACGGGACCCAGTTTGACTTACAGTAAGTTTCTTTTTACTGAGAATGACTCTTTTCAGGAGTAAAATTAAAATCCATGTAACAACAATAATCATTATTACCGCAAAGAGTTTTGCAGGTGTAAGTGTAAAGTTTCCTATGCGGAATATTATTTGCTTCCAAAAATCGTTCATTTATTTTTTTTTGATTGTTCTGTCTGTTGCAGCCAGACAGTATCTGTCTTTAATCTTTTTTTAAGGAACCGCTGTAATGTTTGAGCAGCATCACCCTTATTGATATTTTGGGAAAGGGTATCCCATTGCAAAAAGGCCGTCCATACCGTATCTATTTTCCCGGTAGTTTTAATTTCCGTTTGAGAAATACCTAGCCCTGCCACATTGGGATAAAGTGCTTTTACTTCACTGTAAATCACCCCTTGATCTATACTGCTTACAACCTGCTGGAGGGAATCCAACATCTTTGTATTTTGTAATTCAATATTTTTCATGATATTATCCGTCATTTCGGTGCTCATCTTATCCATTTCAGTTTTGGAAAGATTCATCCTGAAAAACTGTACCCGGTACTCTTTAAAACCCATTTCCTTCAACTTATTATTGTAAAATTGTTTCCCCGTTTCAGGAACAGGTGCACCCGAAAAAAAAGTTTTAATGAGTTTTACTGAATCAAGATCTTCAACTTCCCATTTCAGAATTTCATTTCCGTGATTATGAAAATCGTTCACAATTTGACTTTGAATCACTTTACGTATCCTGTTTTTTTTATATACGGTATATAAAAACCAACAACTTGGAATACTTATGAGCAATACAACAAGTAAAGCCAGGCGGGCTACCCTTTTCTGTTTACCATTTTCCACATACTCTTTTACAGGAAAATGAAGCAATTTTACAATTAAATAGGTGGCTAAAGCTATAAAAACCGCATTGATAAAAAACAGATAAAAGGCACCTCCGAAAATCACCCATCTACCAGTGGCTAACCCAAAACCTGCAGCGCACAATGGCGGCATTAAAGCAGTGGCGATGGCTACTCCCGGCAGGGCATTGATTTTTTCCTTTCTGCTGGCAGATACAATACCAGCAACACCTCCAAAGAAAGCAACACCAATATCCAGGAGCGTAGGTTGTGTTCTTGCCAGTATTTCTGAAGTAGGCTCACCAAGCGGTGTTATCCAAAAGTAGATAACAGAAGTAAGCAAACTGAATACAGTAATATAAAAAAGGTTCCTTATGGACCGGACAAACAGTTCCTTATCCTGTACGCCAACTGAATACCCTGCGCCCAGAATAGGCGACATCAGCGGTGAGATAAGCATGGCGCCAATAATCACCGCTGTTGAGTTCGTATCAAGGCCAATTGAGGCAAGCAAGGCCGAGCATATCATCAGCCATACATTCAGACCTTTAACTTTAATGCCATCAGAAATAGACACAGCAGTTTGTGTATAATCTGTACCATCTTTTATATAAAAAACTTTTTGAAGCCAGTTCATTATCCTTTTTTTTAAAAATAAGCTTTTAATAGGGTATTCTCAACTCAACATAGCTATTATTCCTTCCAACTGGGCATTCTCGCCTAATTTAACGCTTGTTTCTCTAAAAATGGAAGCTGCCACAATTATGCTGCACCGTTTATAACAAGTATATATATATACCGTTTTGAGCCTTCCAAAATAATGTTTGGGCCACAATAAAAGCGGCTAAAAATTTATAAACTATTGGCTTTTTTAAGAAATGCGGCATCTTCTTCTTTTTGTATTTCTTTGGGCACATTGATAGCCTGCCGGAAGCTCAAAACAGGCACTTTGGCATGATTGACTACCTGCTGTGTATATGGGCCAACAAAAAACTGTGTCCATTTATAATCAAGTGAAGCATTAATTACTATAAGATCGGCGGCTTGCAGCGATGCCAGTTCAAGTACCTTAGCAGCAAAATTATCGCAGGTGTAGAATTCTTTTGTATGCTGAATATGGTTTTCCTTTAAAAAACATAATATATCATACAGCTTGTCTTTGTTACCCAATAAATCTTCCTCCATGCTATCTTTAGCAAGTACAGCAATATGAATTTCCCCTGAATTCGTTGAGGGGAGAAAGGGCTTCATGTAGTCAAATTTCTCTTTTATTTCCTGTTTTGGCCTCACCGGGAAAAGGATTTTTTCAAACCCCGATTTGGCATAGCTTTCCGGGATAGTGAGCACCGGCTTGGTAGTATTTTTTATTACGCTATAGGCGGTTGTGCCCATAAAAAAATCCCTAAACCCGGATGCTCCATGCTTACCAATTATAATCAGGTCAATGGGCATTTCGTCTGCTGCTTTGCATATCTCATCATAAGGAATGCCGGTAGGCATGTGAATTTGCACAGCTATACCTGATGAACGCATGATGGTTTCGTAAATATTATAAAGCTTTGTTCTTGCTTCCGAATCAATTTCGCTGGCTATATCAGGCAAAGAAATTTCTGGTCCTGGGGACGCAATGATATACCTGCTCTCAACCACATGCAGGAGATGCAATACAGCTTCATTTTTTTGGCAGAGCTCAACGGCTATTTCCAGTGCATGATTTCCCGTTTTTGAAAAATCTGTGGCAACAAGAATGTTTTGAAGAAAAGATTTCATTTTTTTATTATTTGGTCAATGATATAATTCTCAGTGCGTTACTCATAATATTTGTCAGTTTAGTACCCGAACTGCAAAGATGCAGGCAGAGATTATAGAAGTGATTAAAAGACGATTAAAATTCAATTAAACCTGGCGAATAAGTGAGTGTTCAATACAACTCTTAAAAGAGCATTTGCTGCAGTAAATAAACCAAAGCTCCGGCAACATAACCCGAAATTGCCAAAAGGCTTATATTTTTTAAATACCAAAAAAAACCTATTTTTTCCATGCCCATTGCAGCTACACCAGCAGCACTGCCTATAATTAATGCACTGCCGCCGGTGCCGGTACAATAAGCCAGAAACTGCCAGAAAAAATGGTCGGTTGGGTATTGGTCCAGACTGTACATTCCCTGCAAGCCCGCTACCAAAGGAACATTATCTACCAATGATGAAAGCAAACCTATTATTGAAATTACTACGGTTTCACTTTTTATATTACTGCTAAGCCAGTCTGCTGTGTATTTTAACTGACCAGTTTCCTGTAACACTGCCACGGCTAACAATATCCCAAGAAAAAATAATATACTTGGTGTATCAATTTTACGCATGGCATAAGAAACAGAAAGCATATCCTTGTCCGCCTCCTCTTTGCCATGATGCAATATTGCTGTAACTATCCACATAATACCAAGGCCAAACAACATACCCATGCAGGGAGGCAAATGAGTAATCGTTTTAAAAGCAGGCACCATTAATAATACACCAATGCCTGACAATAATATCAAGTCCCTGTCTTTCCTTGGCATACTACCTGAAGATGGTATTGCAGTTACTCTTTGAAAAACCTGCCCTCTGCTTTTAAAGTGCAGAATCAGCAGCGGCACTAACAGACAAACCATAGAGGGTAAAAACAGGCCCGTAATCGTCTTGGCAGGAGTAATCTGCCCCCCAATCCATAACATGGTTGTTGATACATCACCCAAAGGCGACCATGCCCCACCTGCATTGGCTGCGATAACTACCAATCCTGTAAAAATCAATCTTTGTTTTTTGTCAATGATAATTTTTCGCAACAGTGAAATCATTACAATAGTTGTAGTGAGGTTATCTAAAATTGCAGAAAGAAAAAAAGTAATAAGACCGACGACCCATAGTAGTCTTCTTATCTCATTTGTTGAGATTCTCTCAGTAATAAATTCAAATCCGTCATGCGAATCTATCAATTCAACAATTGTCATCGCCCCTAACAAAAAAAATAAGATATTGCTTATTTCTCCCAGGTGTTTTAGTACAAGTTCGCTGGCATGGCTTTGAGTTGTTTGAAAAAGGGCATATACCGTCCAGCACAATACGCCCGTAATAAGTGCACTGGCTGCTTTATTCAGATGAATTTTATGTTCAAATATAATAGCGAGGTACCCGATAATAAAAAGTGACGCTATCAGTATGTACATCATATTCTTTTCGGGTGAAGTTAGCAGCAGCCGGGCTATATTTCATTAAAGGAAGATTAAAAATTGATTAAACTTAAAAACATTATGGTGGCAGACAAAAATCTCCAGCCTGCCTTAATATACATCTTGCCAAAAACATATGCAGCTCCTTGCAAAATGATAAGTAAAGCGGATACAGCCAACTATTGTATATTTAATTATTGAAGCAAAGCAGCCTGCCATACTGTTCGCCAGCATCCCAAAAGCCTCATTCGGTTAATTGCAATATCTAAAAAATGAACGGTTGATTTAATAAAAAGCAGAAAATTCCACTTTGAGTGTGCGGCATATTTTCATCATCTGTATAAAATATCTTATTGCTTGTGAAACAAAGATTATGTAACTGTGTAAACATTATATAAAGATGCCAGACATCTTTATATAGTTTATCTCCTTGAAGATTTTATATTGCCGTTTATAAATAAACTTTTGTACCATTATTTCTATAGCACAAAACACTATGTACCCTTATTCTTTTCAACCATCATCGCCGAAAGCAGTGCATCATTTTGCCGCTTTAAATATTCTACTTGTGCATCCAGTTTTTCGATGGCAATTTTGTAACCTTCTACTTCCGGGTTGTTGATATTACCATAATTACATCCTAACTGAGCAACAGCTACATGAGAATTGGTAATGTTATGAATAGTAAACTCCTCTGGCAAATTGATGATGTCCGAAACTGTTACTTCCATAGCCTTAGCTATTTCCTCCAACTTATCGTAAGTTAAATTTGTATCTCCTCTTTCTAAGTTGCCGTAAGCCGTTACGCTCATGCCCAAGGCGGTAGCAATGTTTTCCTGTTTCAACCCTTTCAGTTCCCGTATTTTTCTAATTTTTTCGCCTATTTGCATTGTATGTTTAGTTTTATTACATGAAATTAATAATTGTGAACATGAAACCACCTCAAATATAGCCGTTCTGCAAGATAATGTAAATAATTTGCTAAAAAATACACTGCATGGACAGCAAAAAGCAGGCCGCCAAAATCCGGGCGCAGGAAAAGGAGCTAAACGAAATAGCCGACCTTAATGGCCGGAATGTGGAAACCATCGAAAGGCAGCAATTGATTATCACCGGGCATGAGCAGCTAATCCGGTCGCAACGGGAAACCATCATCCAGCAAAGGAAGCAATTAGCATTACAGGCCGCTATATTTACCAGGCTGTTTAATTCTGTAAACCAACTGGAGCAGCAGATGCAAAGCACATTGGCAGATGTAAACAGCCTGTCTTAGCAGTACCGATATAAAAGTGAGAAGCAATTTTCACGGAATTACAAGAATTACCATTGCCTGAATGTAAATACCCGGCACACCACTTTTAAACAAATTATTGACCAAAACATACTCCATGCAGCTCAATAAATGGAAAGAATATCACGACAGCCTGGCCGGTGAAGTTTCAAAAAAATACAAGGCCGAAATAGAAAGGGTACTCTGTATTTCCCAATCGGCCTTTTACAGGAAAATCAAAAACCCGGAGAAATTCCTGACGATTGCCGAAAAGCAGGCCATTGCCAGGGTTTACAATCTGCGGGAAACATACCTTTTCCCTGAATTGGGGAAAGCTGAGGATGTTTGAAGGCTTTGCATCAGATACTGTACATTTAAATGTTCACCTGACAACCAAAGTCAGGATTAACAGTAACAACTGTCAACTTATTTCAGGACGATACACCCGACGACACACAAATCGATTGTGGAGCAATTGAAAAAATCAAGAAACTATTTAGATTTCGCAAGAATTTAAAAAGAGATGGAAAAGAATTCACTAAGAACATGTTTAGATTTCGATTAGAACATAAACCCGGTTTTGTAGCTTTGCGGCAATTATATACCCAAAAAGCCGTTGAAAATGGATAATAATAAGCAGCAACCAGTAGTAATCGGCCAAACTTTGCCCGAATTGGCCCGGCAAAATGCAAAACTGGAGCAGCAATTGGCACAGCAGGCAAAAGAAATAAAACTGCTTACCGATTACTGCAAAGAACTGTTGTCGGAAAATCAGGTATTAAGGGCAAAACTGAACTTGCAGGACGGTTCGCCCGATGGCTATAAAAGTAGTTGGCATTGGTACAAGAAAATTACCTGGCTACTGAAAAATGAAAACAGGCCCATGCTATCGCAGGAACTGATTACCCAGTTACAAAAGTTGGATGATAATTTCAGGCACAACACCAATCCGGTCGGTTTTCTCTCAGCATACCTTACCAATGCGGCAAAACGCAAACTGATAGGCAAGCACAAGCAGCCCGGTACAAGGGGCTATTATTATTGCCTGCCCCATTGGATGAAAGACAATGTGCTGGAATTGGAGTACCTGAAAATGCTGTACTGAAACCTGACCTTTTTTGGGTTCCACAAATGTTCCACAGGAAACTTTCATGTGAAAAAGGTGGAAAAAAGTTACCTGTTTGTGTCCATTTGCTTCCTAACGTTCCAAAACAAGGACTGTAAGGCAATGTTAAAAATTTCCCCATGCACATTTTGTTATAACGCTGGTGTCCCTTGCTTCATATCTTTGCCACATGGAGGCAAACAATCAACCCGCAACAATCAGCAAACAGGTAGTACATAAATTGACCGCACGGTTCAGCAAAGAGTACCAGGAAACAATGGCCCAGTACCCTGCTGACACGCAGGCAGAACTGACCGAACACCTGAAGGGGCTTCTAGAGCAGCTTGCAGAGTATGCTGAGCAGAATATGGATAGCTGCGTTTATGAAGCCGTAATTGAAGGCGAAAAAAGCCTGCTGAAAAAATACGGCAACCGACTGGCCGCTTACTGGCAGAAAAAATTTACCCAATACTTTGATTTCGGCCATGTGCTTGCCGAAAAGGAAGTATTCACAGTTGAGCAATACAACAGCCTGGAAGAAGCGGAGCAATCCCTGCAACCCACAGAAGCCTCGGCATTTGCCAAAAATTGCATCCGCCTTCTGGAAGTAAGTCTGCCCTATATTATGCTGCAAACAACACCTGAAAAATCTGCAGGATTAACGGAAACGAATACCGATGATACTAAGCCAGAAACCGGCCACGAATTTACAAGGGCCCGGCAATTGCTGGCCATCCATTACCTCCTGCAGGGCGGCTTTGGGCTTGGGCCGCATAGTGGGCCGGACACCAGCAGCCTTGCCCGGCTTGCACACCTGCTAACAGGCACACCATACACCAGCCTTCAAAACTCGGAGATTTACAAAAAATACCGCCACATGCCCAATTTTAAAAAAGGGCCAGGGCTGATTGCAGACCTGCTCTACATCCGCTCCTACTTTGCGGAACTCGGCCTTGACGGAGTGGTAAAGCAGATTGACATTGAAATAGCCAGGGAGCAGAAGGAAAAATAACAATCCTTATATAGCCCCTTACATCTCAGGTAAAAAATTGCCTGTACCGTTCTACCATGAATAGCCGTTTTGGAGAATAACGTTTCACAAAACACTTCTTTATATCCCAAAAAAATATCTAATTGGGGGTACCCCCAAATTTTCCCCTACCCCAAAAAGGGCATCTAGCTTTGCGTAAAATCATTACGTAAAGCAAAATCAATCTGTTATGAAAACAAGGAACACCCCGAAAGGAAAAGCAGTCAAGACCCATGCCCGAAAATACTGCAAAAGGCAGCATATTTTAAGCACCTGCCATGCCGCAATTGCCCCCCTTTTGGCAGCGCCCGGCTAAACCGGCAACAACCCTCAAAAGTCTCTTTTTAACCCACCCAAAATCACTGAAAATCATCATTTTGGAAATTTAATTTGTTGATTATCAATTAGTTATTTATCTTAGACATGGAAACAAATAATAACAACCCTTTAAAAGTAGCAACGACTATAAATGCTGAAACACAGATGCTGGATATTACCGCTGAAGATGTGCTGGAGCTGGACAGCTTCAGGGAACTTTCAAGGGAGCAGGCAGCAGAAATGGCCGCAACACTGAAAACATTTACACAGGTGGTATTCTTCGCCTGTATGGGCAGAAAAACAGCTTAGGTGGTTGGTACTTTTAAAGGCAAATGAAAAAACGAAAAAAATGGAAAAAGGACTTGTATTGTTCCAACCCTTTGCAAGGGGCAGGCAGGTACAGAAAAACAAAGGGGGCAACTGTGTCATCTACACGAGGGTGTCCACCAAAGAGCAGTCGGATAACAACCAGAGCCTTGAGATACAACGTAAGGCATGTGAACAGTTTGCCATGAAAAGCGGTTACCCGATACTGGGCTATTTTGGCGGTACTTATGAAAGTGCCAAAACAGATGAACGAAAGCAGTTCAACAACATGCTCACCTTCATCAAAAAAAGCCGGGACAAAATCTCCTACATCATTGTTTACAGCGTTGACAGGTTCAGCCGTTCGGGTGGCAATGCCATTTACATTGCAGAAAAACTGCGCAAAGAAGGGATTGCCCTTTTTGCGGTTACACAGCCCACCGATGCAAGCACGGCCAGCGGCAGCCTTCAACAGAACATACAATTCATATTCTCCGAATACGATAACCAGTTACGCCGGGAAAAGTGCATGGCAGGCGTAAGGGAAAAACTGTCAAAGGGCATCTGGTGTTCCTCACCGCCATTGGGTTACGACATTGTAAGGAGCGAAGGCAGGAAACAGTTTGTGGTAAATGCAAAAGGCAGGTTGATTGCAAAAGCCTTTATGTGGAAGGCACAGGGAATGGCCATCATTGACATAAGGAACAGGCTGGCAGCGCAAGGCATCAATATTTGCCACCAGCGTGTGTCCGATATTCTGCGCAACCCATTTTATTGCGGCCTAATTGCCCACAATGCCCTCAATGGTGAAATAGTGGAAGGCATACAGGAAAGGGCCGTATCAAGGGAACTGTTTTTACAGGTAAACGGCATACTTGCGCAAAACAAACAAGGCTACCACATAAAGCCCGAAAATGACGATGCGCCCCTGAAACGTTTTATAAAGTGTGAAAACTGTGGTAGTTATTTGCGGGCATATAAGGCATACAAAAACCAGCAATACTATTACAAGTGCAATACCGTGGGCTGCAACTGCAACAAAAGGGCCGATGTGCTGCATGAAAAATTCCGCTCAATACTGGGCAATTTTACGGTAACACTGAACGCCGATATGAAGTACCTGATTGCCCGGCAGATGAAGGCAACTTACCTGCAACTAAGCAAAGAACAACAGGACACAATGGCAAGCCTTGAGGCACAATTGAAGGATGTAGAAAAGAAACTGGAACGATTGGAAGAACGCTTCATAGAGGAGGAAATTGACAAGGCGATGTATGCCAAATACTCTGAAAAATACAAGGCCGAAAGGACCGAAATACTGGCGCAATTGCAGCAAAGCCAAACTGGGGTGTCGAACCTTGATAAATGTATAGACAAGGCGATTGACTATGCCGCCAAACTCACGCCCCTGTGGGAACACAGCGATTATGCAGGCAAGCAGGTGCTTCAAAATCTGGTGTTTCCCGACGGGATATATTATAACCGGAAAAATGAGGGGTGTCGAACCCCGAAAGTAAATGGCGTTTTCCGCTACATATCAACACTGGCGGGCATTACGGGGCATGAAAAAAGCGGCAGTTTCAATCAAGATGATGATACTGCCGCTTTGGTGGGAGCTATAGGAGTCGAACCTATGACCCTCTGCTTGTAAGGCAGATGCTCTAAACCAACTGAGCTAAGCTCCCTTAATAGTTGCAGCAATTGCTACATTTAAAGGAGTGCAAAGATAAGGGCTAATTTATTTTTACAAAATTTTTTACGAAATAATTTTATTCCCCGCCCGCAAACAGGAGCATCAACAAACTGAACATAAAAAAAACGCCTGGAAAGCAACATGAGCAGGTTAATCTATTGTAATTCTTCCGGGCGGCGCATATGGGTATGCGGCCGGATAAAATCGGAAGGGAAACGCCGCAGGTACCGATAAATAATACCCAGCAATTCGGGATAGTTGCGGAGACGGACACCACGGCTCTTAACAGCAAGGTAGAATGCCAATCCAAAACTCACAGCGAAATTAAGGAACCCTATCCCAAAAACACCCAAAAGCGTATAAGCCATCTGACCGGCAGAGACGCTATGGTCGAGGCCAAAAAAGGCTATGGCCGTATTCGCTGCCGAGATGGTGATGTGACGGATATCAAATGGAATACCAAAAGTTTTACCAAGAAAACCGGCCATTCCGAGAAAGAAACCCAGCGCAATATTCCCCACGAGTGCACCAAGGTTGTTCTCTATGTAATGTACAATTTTATATTGCCGTTTTTCGCCAAAAGCATTTCTGAAAGAAGAGAGCTGCTTAATGCGTTCTGGTATCCTGCCATATACAACATGGTTTTCGACATAACCCGCGATAAGACCGCTCAGGAAAAGAAAAAATCCGGTAAAACAGGCATACACCCAGGCGAGGCTGTGGAAAGGCTGCTGGTCTTTGAGCATTTGGCGGGCCGCTGCGTCTTCTGCCAGCTTAAGACCTGTCATTTGAAAAAATAATACCGCAAGCAGGTAAGTGAGGGGAAACACCACCAAAAGGTTACCGGCAAAAGAAGCCAACTGCGTACGGCTCACCTTAGCAATGGTAATGGCAAGATTGCGAAGATCGGGACCCTCACGATGTTTCTTACTATCAAACGAAGAGGCGAGATTACTGGCTGTGTATGCTGGCTGCTTGGTAGCCAGTGTTGAGCCCGTATCCTGTATCAGTATGAAGCCTAAAGAATAGTTACTGCTGTACAAAAACCCCTGCCAAAACGGGGCAAGCTTCATTTTCCCCAGCAGGTTTTTGATAATGGCAATAAAAGAAATAATTACACCACCGCCGGCTGCGCTCCTGAACATGCGCCAAAACTCTTTTTTTGAACTGGTGATATACCTTTCTCCCGTACGACTGCCATGCTCGGTAATCTGGTAAGCCAGATAGCCCGTATTCTCACTAAGGAATTCTTTGATTGAGTTTTTACGGTTTTCGTTTTTAACCACCACGTGAAAGTAATCAACAAAGCGTTCTGTGTTGAACTGGTTGTTGCTGTCAAGAACATCCAGAATGATAAACATCCGTTCCAGTTGCTGCTGAAGACGACTGAGGACATAGGTTTGCGCAAGACTGGTGCCGGATACTCGTCGATGCTCTTTGATCCACTGTATGCTTTGATTACAATTGTAAAGGGTTTCAGTAATATTAGTGAGCAGGGATTTTATCTGTTCCTCCTGCCCGGCAATATTTTTAACCGTGATGTATTCAGTAACAAGGCGGTTCTGCTCGTAAAAAGGATAGATGGCACCCTCAACGTTTTCATAACGCTGGGTAAGCTCTTTTTCTAGTCCGAGTGTGGTTACACGATGACTCAATATCTGCAGGGCCTGCTGTAACTGGCCGATCAATTGTGATTCAGTAAGGTTGACCTGGATACCCAATACTTCAAAAAACTGTGCCCACAGATTTTTATCAATCCCGCTTACCCAGATATGATCGCGTTGCTTGTAGAAAACCTTATTGATAACATACAGGAAATTATCGGGGTTCTGCAATTCAGGAATCAGCTTATGCTTAAGCTTACCCATCAGTTCCTGCACAAATCCACGGCTGCTTACAATACCGCTTTCGGAAAGCGCAATTACAATGTTGCTATGCAGAAACTGCGAAAGCAGCGATTTACGCAGGGAGAACAACATACTCTTATCCTGGGTAAGTTGATACAATACTGCCTTAAAACGGAGTTCGGCCTGTTCAAAATTGCGGGGATGTGAAGGGCGTATTTTTTTAATAAACTCCACCAGGAAAAATAAACTGCGGCTACCGGAATGCAACGGAAGCACCGGAGCCTGCTGTCGTGCAGGGGATGTATGTGAAACCTCCTTCTTTTTCCGGGTTATGCGCAGCATCAGTCCTGGTAACTTGTTGAAACGGGTTAATAATATATAAAACTCTCATGTTTAAGACAAAAACGATGCCTGAAATGTTGCACCGAAGTAGGAATTGATATAAAATTTACATTTACTTTTGCAGGAAAACCTGGTTTTGAAAGCAGTACGCCCACATACCGATACCAAATTACTCGAAGACACTGATGTGCTTACCCTCACAGATGCACCATACAGCCTTATTGTATGGAATGATGAAGTCAATACTTTTGAATGGGTGATTGAAACCCTGATAGACATTTGTGGCCATAGTTTTGAGCAGGCGGAACAGTGTGCAATGATCATTCACCACAAAGGGAAGTACGCCGTAAAAGAAGGTGCATACGATGAACTGAAACCCATGTGCGAGGCCATTACAGAACGGGGTATCGGAGCGACTATTGAAACCGTACCTGTATAGCCACCCTATCTTTCCTATTTTTACACATGTTTTGGATAAGCGACAGTACAGTGTCATTTCCTCCTGTGGAGGCGGCCGATGAGGATGGCTTACTGGCCATAGGGGGATCATTGAATACCGAAAGGGTGTTACAAGCCTACCGGTTGGGCATTTTTCCCTGGTACAATGAAAACGAACCGCCCTGCTGGTGGAGCCCGGATCCACGATTTGTACTTTTCCCTGAAGCGTTGAAAATAAGCAAAAGCATGAAGCCGTTACTGAACAGGTCGGCCTTCAAGTTTACAGTAAACAGGGCATTTGCGCAAGTGCTGTCAAATTGCCGCGACCAGCCGCGCCATGGGCAGACGGGCACCTGGATCAATCCGGATATCGTGGCTACGTACAACCGGCTGCATGAAATGGGCTATGGCCATAGCGCCGAAGCATGGCTGGATGGTGAATTGGTTGGAGGATTGTACGGCATAAGGCTGGGTAATGTTTTTTTCGGCGAAAGCATGTTCAGCAAAACGAGTAATGCGAGCAAATACGCTTTTATCCGCTATGTAAAGTTGTTGCAAAAGGAGGGTGTCGTAATGATTGATTGCCAGGTATATACCGAACACCTGCAAAGCCTTGGCGCAAAGATGATTCCGAGAAATCATTTTATCACCTGTCTGCGGGATGCCGGCGTGCGCGAAAATGAGTAAAAAAATCTATCAGCCGGTAAGCCGGATTCTGTCGTGGGCTATCATTTATCTGGTTCTTTTATTACTAAAAGAATCTTGCTGCCTACCCTTCAGCGTTCCTTTGCAGAATCGGGCGGGCCGCCCTCAACCACTGATATACATGGCATTTCAGCACACAAGGTTTACCCCGGCGGATGGTTACCCACCCGCCCCGTGAGCTTTTACCTCACGTTTTCACCTTTTCCCCGCTGAGCAGGGTAGTTATTTTCTGTGGCACTGTCTATTAAGCCTGCTTTCGCCTGCTTATCCGGCTGTTCACCGGTGTGTTGCCCTGTGCTGTCCGGACTTTCCTTCCCGCCTTCGCGGAACGATAGCCTGGCTGATAGAAGTACAAATATAGCCAATCTCATCAACGTCCCTGACACAACAACCAATCACTAGTCCAAGCACGCCTGCCTACCGGCGCCGTCATATACAACTGATGCACTATTTTTGCAGCATGGAGATCCTGAGCGACGACACAAAAAATATTCTTGGCCTGCGGTTGCCATCAGACCCCCGATGGGTAAACCTGGCCGGCATACAACTGGAAGAAATACTGACCGATCATGCTTACTGCGAGCAAAAAGCCGCCACTACCTGCATATCACTGATCCAGCGATACCCCGACAGGGAGCTGCTGGTTGAAGAACTGAGTCCGATCGTAACCGAAGAATGGGGTCATTTCCGTGCAGTTTTAGCAGAACTGAAAAAAAGAGGGCTGCAATTGGGGAAACAAAGAAAGGATGAGTACGTCAACCGGCTGCTGGAATTTCAACTGAAGGGCGGCAACCCGGAAGAGCGTTTTCTCGACCGGCTGCTCACAATGGCACTTATTGAAGCCAGGAGTTGCGAACGGTTTAAACGCCTGAGTGAGGGACTGGATGACGCGTATATGCGAAGCTTTTACCGTCGTTTTATGGAGAGCGAAGCCGGTCACTACACCCTGTTCATTACCCTTGCTGAGCATTATATGCCCAAAGCACGCGTAAGAAAGCGCTGGAGTGAATGGCTGGCGTATGAGGCTTTAGTTATGGACAGTATAGAAGCCCGTGGAGACCGGGTGCATTAATGCCACGATAGTCCGGCAAATCAAACTCCAGTGCGTTGCCCCCTTTTTACTCGATCAGTTTATTGCGCATACCATACATAATCAGGCCACCGATCGTTTTGGCTCCCACTTTTGTTTTCATATTCTGACGGATGGTTTCTATGGTGCGTGGACTTAAAAAGATGATTTTTGATATTTCTTCAGTTGTTTTATCCTCCGCCAGCAACTGCAATATCTTGATTTCCTTCTCACTGAAGTTGATCGGCATCGAACTCCCGTAATGCTGACGAACGTTCTTCTTCTGCATCAACTTGCCCATTACTGCTTTATTGACCAGTTCATTAAAGTAGAAATCATCATTCATACAGGTAAGAATCGCTTCGTATATTTCCTCTGGGTCTGTCGTTTTTGTCAGATAGGCATTTGCGCCCATTTCCATCATTTTGCTGATCATCTGCTGGTCATCGTACATGGTCAGTACAATAATCTTGATGTCTTCATACTCTTTACGAATGAGCTGTATACCATTTATCCCGTCAATTTCGGGCATACGGATATCCATTAACAATACCTCGGGTTTTTTAATGGCTATTTTATGCATCATATCCTTGCCATCTTCAGCTTCCCAGAGCATTTTGAGGTTATCCTTACCGGAAAGCGCCATTTTTATCCCATCCCGGAAGATTTTGTGGTCATCGGCGATTGCGATCTTAATTGAAAAAGAGGCACTCATAGTATTGTTGGTATTGGGTTGTCGTTAATATGCGCAATTTACAACATTGTTTACGATATAATTCAAATTCACATTTCTGGTTTATATACTGTGTACAAGCGAAAATAATGCGGAAATGCACTACGTATTTTTACGATTATTTGTACACGTTTATTTACCTGCTCTTTCTGCACTTGTACTTGATAAAAAGTAATAATTACAGCCTCAAAATCGGGCAGTTATCCTATTGCAAGGGTATGCAAGGCATATTACTTTTGTACCAGTTGATTGACATTGGTTCGTTAGTTTATTTATCCAACAAATCCAACAAATCCAATAAACAAGAAAAACGAAGTAAACCAATAGTCCTTTAAAAACCTGTTTGTGCTTGAGTTACCAGTGTCAATCAACTATTTTTAATAAGAACCCCGTTTTAAAAATCCAATACCGCAGTTAAACTGTCGATAGTAACCTGAATGACCAGCACCTCAGTCCAAATCTGTGAAAATGCCCGGTTTTAAGTAAATTTGCTTTCCTGGTTGATACCTGATACAATCCTCAGCGTGGTATTTCGGACCACACAAAGAATTGAATAGTAAAAATACGACCCAAGGTACGAAATCTTGGATAGTAATTTTACTATTTTTTGTTCGTATATTTACCAAAATTTTAACGCTCTTTTTGAATCCGACAAGGTTTAAACCCACGATTGCCGTGCATTTCATTCAATTTAAACCTTTGTATCATGTGAAATAGGGCTTGCACAGGCGCGGTTTTAAGATGATGTTTACAGTCCGAAATTTACTTAAAACCACTAAAAATTCGATTATGATCCAAAACAAACTCGCAATCAAACCAATTGCAGAAGTCGGTGAAGACATCGGCTTGAATGAAGGTGCGTCTATGGTTAAAGCTTACCGCGATGCAAATCCAACGGACACCGCAAGTCACGTTATTGGCCGGGACATTTTAGAGCAATTGCTCGCTCAACCCGGTTGTGCAGGTATTAATATTGCCAGCGCTGCCAAAGTAAACGGCGAAAGAACACTGGTAATCACAGGTGTTGATACTGATGGTGCTGCCATCCTTAGCTATCCTGTAGTTAACCTCGCTGGTCAATTAGAGCAAAAAGATGGTATTGTTGCCGACAGGGTTCGGACACAACAATCCGTTGAAGAGTTTTGGGAAGAAGTAATGCGTACACTGTTTGGTATCTAATTTTATTTTACCACAAGTAAAAAGCATTTTATATATTTGAGACAGATCTCAAACTATAAATGCCCAAATTAGAAGATATCAGTGTTTACTTTGACCTGTTACCCGTATTGGTAATATTATTGTTCTTCAGGAGAATAAAAATAGTACCGATATGGGTAATTTTTTTATTCTGCATATACTCCTTTATCAATAACCAGGTCATCATCTACCGCGATGACCGGGCATTGTCCATCAGCGACAACCTTCAATACTTCACCCTCTTTGAATACCTCACTTTTGCCACTGTCATTTACTTCCTTTTGCGCAATAAGCTCGCAAAACTACTACTGATTGGTTTTTCACTGGGATTTGTCATTTTTTGCATCGTAAAGATCAGCGCCGGAAAAATGAAGCACTTTGATTCGATCCAGACTTCTTACGAAAGCATTATTATCATCAGTTATTGTCTTTTTTTCCTTGCCGAGCAGATATTTAACCCTCAAATTGAATTTATTTACAATTCCTATAAGTTTTGGCTGATTGTGGGTATGCTGATTTATCTTGCCGGTGCCTTCTTTGTTTTTGCTTTTGCCACGCAGCTTGGAGAGAAAGAAGAACGCGATAATTTCTGGAAAATCATGTTTGTTTGCAATATTATTAAAAATTTACTGTTTAGTATTGCGGTGTGGCTCAGTTCCAAACCCATTAAGGAAAACAAAAAACTAGCATTATAAGTAGCTCAGCTAATACCTGGGCTAAATTTCTATATGATTATTCTTCAATTAACTACTTCGGCAAGCGATACCCGCTGGACCATCCTTCTGGGTACAGTAGTTGTATTGGCACTGGTGCTCACCATTATTGTATTTGTAATCTTTTACCAGCAGCGGGTGTACCGGTTCAATAAAAAACTCCAGCAGGTAGAAGAGGAAAAGCAACAGGCCATGCTCAATGCCTCTATCCGCTTTCAGGAAGAGGAGCGACAGCGGATTGCCGCCGACCTGCACGATGATGCCGGTCCCCTCCTCGCTACAATCAGGCTCTACCTCAACGAAAACCTGATCAACCAGGATCCCCCTACCCAACTACAGAGCATTTACAACGCCAAACAGTTGATTGACGATGCAATACAATTGATCCGCAACATCAGCCACAGCCTGATGCCCCCCACACTTAAGAACTTTGGGCTGGAAAGTGCGGTAAATGACCTTTTTCAGAAAATAACCGGCAGCGGCAGTGTACATGCCAGCGCGCGTTTTCATGATTATAAGATGCGGCTTAAAGTAGAACAGGAATCACTCGTATTCAGAATTGTGCAGGAACTTGTAAACAACGTTATTAAGCACAGTAATGCCGGCTTTATTCACCTGACACAGAACATTTCAAATGGCTCGATGTTTTTCAGGTTGCACCATGATGGTGTAGGCCTGGTTCAGGCCGAATTTGAAAAACTCAACCACAGTGCGCTCGGGCTTGGCCTGAAAAACATTTCCAGCAGGACCAAGGTCCTCAATGGCAGTATTTTCTTTGAAATTGATGCCAACAAAACTTATTACAAGGTTACTTTAGAAGTACCAGTAGATTACAGCAAGGGGTAAGCAGCATGCCTGCCCTGTCGTTCATGAAGCTCCGGCTATTCTCAATTTGTGAATATATTGTACGCAACCTTAGAAAATATGCATGCGACCGTTGTCAATTTCCACTAAAACTATTGTATTTTTACTATAACTTATGAGTATAATAAAAGTAGCTATAGCAGACGACCATAAAATTTTCAGGAAAGGTGTCATTCTTTCTCTCAGGCCATACAGCCAGATAAAGTTTGTCATGGAGGCCGAAAATGGAGAAGACCTGCTCAATAAAATACCCGAAGCGCAACCGGATGTGGTATTGTGCGACCTGAAAATGCCTGTTAAGGACGGCATAGACGCCACCAAGCACATTGCAAAAACCTGGCCTCAAATCAGGGTGATTATCCTTACCATGTATGAGGATGAACGTTTTGTCGGGCACCTGATGGACTGCGGTGCTGCGGGTTACCTGCTCAAGAGTACCGATCCCGCAGAAATCAAACGGGCTGTGACCGATGTGATGCGCACCGGATTTTACCTCAACCCATTTGTCAATAAAGTACTGATCAAGAAAAATTTCTCCAAGCAAAAGGTTAACCCCAGCCTCACCAGCGAAACCGTGCTGAGCGACAGGGAAAAAGAAGTGCTTACCCTTGTTTGTATGGAATTTACCGCCAGCGAAATTTCATTAAAAATGGGCATCAGTGCCCGTACAGTAGAGGCCATCAAAGACAGGCTGATGGAGCGGTTCGGGGTAAAAAACTCGGTTGGATTAGTATTTTACGCCATGAAGAACCAACTGATTGATTAACTCACTTACACACTGAATCTTTCACCATACGGTACACCGCCATACATCTGCCAGGCTTCAGGTTGCGGCTGAAGATCAGCCCCCATTCTATTCCGGAAACCGCTGCTTAATGCGCTTCCAGTGCTTGTTACGATTTCTATTGCATCACCCCGACAACCACCTAACTCACTTCCGAACCATTGGCCACCGGTTCATCGGGATTGACAAATTTTAGCTTCCCATCCGCATCTCCGGCCATCAGGATCATCCCTGCACTCTCAATACCCCTCATCTTCCTCGGCGCGAGATTCACCACCACAGTTACCTGTTTGCCCACAATTTCTTCCGGGCTGAAGTGCATCGCAATACCCGAAACAATGGTTCGTTTCTCAAAGCCAAGATCTACTTCCAGCTTCAGCAATTTATCCGCTTTAGCCACCTTTTCCGCCGATACAATCGTGCCCACGCGCAGATCGAGCTTTGCAAAGTCATCATACTGGATTTCTGCTTTTACAGGTGCCACTTCCGTTGCGGCGGGTATTGCAGCAGACGTATCTCCGGCTGCTGTACTGAGCGCGGCAGCCTTGGCTTTTAGCTTTTCCACCTGCTCCATGACTTCTGCATCATCAATTTTTCTGAACAACAACTCGGGTGCGCGCAGACTGTAGCCCGCGCTGAGCAACCTTGTTTTACCCGCATTTTCCCAATCCAGCATTTTCTCCACCACTTTCATCATGTAGAGCATCTTACGGGCGGTATTGGGCAGGAAGGGATTGATCAGTACCGCAAGATTAGCCGTCAGTTGCAGGCAAATGTGCAGACAATTATCTATGAGTTCCTGGTTGCCCGGTGTTTGCTCAAGGCTTTTAGCAATAATCCAGGGCTCCTTTTCCTGCATGTATTTATTGCCCTTACGGGCAAGATCGATCACTTCAAACAGGGCATCCCGGAATTTATAACCCTCAAGCAATTGCTCCGTTACAGCTTTGGTTTTTTCAAAAGCCGACAGCATATTGCGGTCTGCATCGTCCATACGCGGCGTATGCAACGGAGGTACTTTACCCTTGCAGAGTTTATGCATCAGTACAAAACTGCGGTTGACAAAATTGCCAAATATCGCTACCAGTTCACTATTCACCGCATCCTGAAACCCTTTCCAGGTAAATTCACTGTCCTTACTCTCGGGTGCAATCACGGTCAGGTAATAGCGCAGGGCATCTACCAGCATGCCACCACCATGCTCCTTTTTTACAAAATCGTTGATGTAGTCTTCCATCTCAATACTCCAGCCCCGGCTCGTACTCATCTTATCGCCTTCCAGGTTCATAAACTCATTGCTGGGTACATTATCCGGCAGAATATTACCGTGCAGTTTCAGCATCACCGGGAAGATGATGCAGTGAAAAACAATATTATCCTTCCCGATAAAATGCACCAGTTTGGTATCCCCATCATACCAGTAAGGCTTCCAGTCGCGCCCTGTATTCTTTGCCCACTGGCGGGTAGCGCTGATATAACCAATCGGTGCATCAAACCAGACATAGAGTACCTTGCCTTCGCCGCCCGGTGTTCCTGCCGGCAGGGAAATACCCCAATCAAGATCACGGGTAACAGCTCTCGGCTGAAGACCTGCGTCCAGCCAGCTTTTACACTGCCCCAGTACATTGGGCTTCCAGTCATTCCCATGTTCGCCGAGTATCCATCCGCGCAACCACTCTTCATGTTTGTTCAGCGGGAGGTACCAGTGGCGGGTAGGTCTGAGTACGGGTGGATTACCGCTCAGTGTGCTTTTAGGATTGATCAATTGTTCCGGACTGAGCGTACTGCCACATTTTTCACACTGGTCGCCATAAGCATTCGTATAGCCACACACCGGGCAGGTACCGGTAATGTAACGGTCAGCCAGAAAGGTCTGAGCCGCCTCATCGTAAAACTGCTCGCTCTCCCTTGTCTCCAGATCTCCGTTCTTTTCAAGATGAGCAAAAAATTCCTGCGCCGTTTCGTGCTGCAGCGGATCAGACGTGCGGTGATAAATATCGAAAGATATCCCGAGATCAGCCATATTACTTTCGAGTATGGCATGGTATTTATCCACGATGGCACGGGGTGTGGTGTGCTCCTTCATGGCCTGTATGGTAATGGCCGCACCATGCTCATCACTGCCACATACAAATACCACATCCTTTTGCCCGGCCCGCAGGTAACGCACATAAATATCCGCCGGCAGGTATGCCCCGGCAAGGTGCCCGATATGTTTCAACCCGTTGGCATATGGCAATGCCGATGTAATCAGGTATCTTTTTGCTGTATTCATTATGGCGCAAAAATACCGCAATACCCTGCAACGAACAAATAGCGCTTGAAATGCAGCAGCAACGGTTGTTTACGCGCCACGACAAACTCAAAACCGGATACTGAAGTGTTGTTTTACCCTGAAATCAGGGTTTACAAAAATGAGGCCGATAAAAAATAAGTCGATGCTGAGGGTTACAGCCGGATGCTGGCGGATAGCAGTCCAGGCTTCTTCCATCCCCGCACTCCAGTGAATATCGTCGAAGATGAGGATTGATTGCGGGTGGGTACGGGTAAGCAATTGTTCAAAATAGGCAAGGGTTGGGACTTTCCGGTGATTGCCGTCAATAAAAGCCATATCTATACTTTCCAGCGTTTCCAGCAATACGGGTAATGTTTTGGCAAAATCACCCTGGAGCTGAACAACATTCCGGAGCCCCAGTTGATTAAATTGCCGTTGTGCGATCTGCGCAATAGCCACCGACCCTTCACAGGTAAATACCTGCGCCTGTGGATTACCCGAGGCGAGATAGGCCGTAGTAATACCAAAGGAAGTACCCAGCTCAACAATAACACCAGGCTGGTATCTGTTGACGATGCGAAAAAGCAATTGCCCGAACTTCCTGGGTTTGAGCGAAGAAGCAGCAATGGCACTTACCCGGCGTTGGTTTGTTTTAATAACAGCAGAACCCGCACCAAAATCCTCCACCTCAATCAGCGTATGATCGTGCAGCAGTACTTCACGCAGGGCTTCTATACCACGGTAACAGTAAAACTGCCGTTTATCGCGCAATACCGTTGTGATGAAGTCGAACACAAAAGGAGAATGTACCCCATGCCCGCGCCCGTTGGTCGCCGTCAGGTAATACCGGATAAACTTTCCCGCTAATGGCAGAGGCGCATACATGCTTATACAGAAGGGTTTTGCCGCTGCCAGCGCTGAAAATTAAAGGCATAAGCATGTTTATCATCTGCCGGAAATGCCTCATCACTGATCAGTTGCCAATCTGCAGTATCCAATGCCGGGAAAAAGGTATCTGCATCTTCTGGTTCGGTATGCACCCGGGTAAGCAATACCTGCCCTGCCATCGGCAATGCCTGGCGGTAAACTTCTCCGCCACCGATGATATACGCTTCCTTAAAATGCGCCGCTGCTGCGATTGCCAGCGCAGCTTCGAGACTGGCGGCAGTAACAACACCCTCCTGCTGCCAGTCCGCATTACGGGTAATGACTATATTGAACCGGCCGGGCAGCAGTTTATTCATCGATGCATAGGTCTTGCGCCCCATGATCACCGGCATTGCCCATGTGGTATTTTTAAAAAAGCGCAGGTCTGCAGGCAGGTGCCAGGGTAACTGACCCGCCTGGCCAATAGCGCCATTGGTGGCTGCTGCGACAATAATACTGATGATCATATAAAAAGATTCTTACACGGAAAAAGTTAAAGACGTTGGCCTTTCTGCATTATACTGCTACCGGTGCTTTAATGGCCGGGTGACACTGGTAATTGAGCAGTTCAAAGTCGCTGTACGCGAATCCGAAAATGTCTTTTACCGCAGGATTGATGCGCAGTTGCGGCAATGGAAACGGGTTACGCGACAATTGCAGCTTAGCCTGTTCAAAATGATTGTTGTACAAGTGTGCATCACCAAAACTGTGAATAAACTCCCCGGGCTCCATATCACATACCTGGGCCACCATCAGGGTAAACAGTGCATAAGAGGCTATGTTGAACGGTACCCCAAGAAATACATCTGCCGAACGCTGGTAGAGCTGGCAACTCAATTCCCGGCGACCATCAGCCATAACCGTGGTATAAAACTGGAACAGGCAATGGCAGGGCATCAGTTTCATCTGCGGCAGATCGGCCACATTCCAGGCACTGATGACGAGGCGGCGACTGTCGGGGTTGGTCTTCAGTTGATGGATCAGGTCGGTAACCTGATCCACCACTTTACCGTCTGCCCCTTCCCAACTCCGCCATTGTTTACCATAAACCGGGCCAAGGTCGCCATTTTCATCCGCCCACTCATCCCATATGCTTACATTATTGGCTTTGAGGTAGGCTATATTGGTTTCCCCGCGCAGGAACCAGAGCAACTCGTAAATGATGCTCTTGAGGTGACATTTTTTTGTGGTCACCAGGGGGAAACCATCCTGCAGGTTGAAACGGGCCTGGTAACCAAAGACGCTGCGGGTACCGGTTCCTGTACGGTCACTTTTATCGGTGCCGGTATCAAGAATATGCTGTAGTAAACGATGGTATTGCTGCATGGCCGCAAGTTAATAATAATACGGCACAGAAACGAGCGTGGTCGTGGTAAAGACTGCCGGTACCCGCAACACCTGAGACCACTGCGGCATATCCCGTATCTTTGCAGCAGGAATACAACAATGAGTAAAAAAGGAAAAGTATTAATGGCCATGAGCGGCGGTATCGACAGTACTGTGGCCGCCCTCATGCTGCACCACGAGGGATATGAAGTGGTGGGCATTACCATGAAAACCTGGGATTATGCAACCAGTGTGGGTACCACGGGCAAAAAAGAAACCGGGTGCTGCAATTTAGACAGTTTCAACGATGCCCGTGCAGCAGCCGTGCAGCACGGGTTCCCGCATTTCATCCTGGACATACGCGAGGAGTTTGGCGATTTTGTTATTGAGAATTTTGTAGAGGAATACCTCGCCGGGCGTACACCCAACCCTTGTGTAATGTGTAATACCCATATCAAATGGCGGGCGTTGCTCAAAAGGGCGGATGCGCTCAACTGCGATTTTATTGCCACGGGGCATTATGCACAGGTACACCAGCACGACAATGGCCGGTATTTTATCCGCAAGGGTATTGATGATACAAAAGACCAGAGCTATGTGCTTTGGGGACTGCAACAGGATCTGCTCAGCCGTACCCTGCTGCCACTCGGCACCTATCATAAAACCGCTATCCGCCAGATGGCCTTCGACTATGGGTATCCCGAACTCGCCAAAAAAGCCGAAAGCTATGAGATTTGTTTTGTACCCGACAACGACTACCGCGGCTTTCTCAAACGCCAGGTGGACGGGTTGGAGGAAAAAGTGAATGGCGGGCATTTTGTGGATCGGTCGGGTAATATACTCGGCAAACACAAGGGCTATCCGTTTTATACGGTGGGTCAGCGCAAGGGATTGGACATCGCCCTTGGCAAACCCGTTTTTGTAACAGAGATTGTACCCGAAACCAATACCGTGGTACTCGGGGATGAGGGCGACCTGCAACAGGCGGATGCCAAAGTAGCCAGGATTAACTGGATCAAATATAATGGGATTACCGACGGACAGGAAGTCATCACAAAGATCAGGTACAAGGATAAAGGTGCCCTGAGCACCCTCTCCACATACGAAAACGGGGTTGATGTGCGTTTCTATACGGAGGTGAAAGGTATTGCCCCCGGACAGAGCGCCGTATTTTATGAAGGCGATGATGTTATCGGCGGGGGAATAATTCAACGAAAAGAGCAGCCTTTTATGCTGGCATAGAGTCTTATATAGTATAATGACCGTATTTTAACCAAAACTTAAAAAGGTGATCAGACCATCGCGGATGAAAAAATTAATGTACATACCGGCGGGCTTTTTCCTTCTCTTCCTGGCAGGATGCAGCAAAACAACGGAAACGCTCAGCCTCGGGGATATCAGGGACTACAACCTCCAGAAACCGGGTAAAGCCATCGTTTACAAGCTCGACTCCCTTGTTTTTATCAATTTCGGAAAAAAAGATACCACCATCAGCTACCAGGTGATGGATTCGGTGTCGGCACAGATTACCGACAATCTCGGACGTACAGCTTTCCGTATCATGCGCTTCATCCGCAAGAATGCCGCAAGTGCGTGGACGCCCAGCAATACTTTTATGACCGTGCCCACCGACAATACCGTGGAATTTGTGGAGAACAATCTTCGTTTTATCAAACTTAAGCAACCGCTGCGCGATGGGTTTTCCTGGAAGGGCAATGCATTTATCGATACCCGCTCTTCCGGTTCGCCTTATGCCTTCTTAGACGACTGGGATTATTACTACCAGAATCTCAACCAGCGCATTACACTTGGCACACGCAATGTGGATAGTACCATCACCATCAACCAGGCCGATACCACTTATGGCAACAAGAATGATATTGATACTTACAGCGAAAGAAATTTCGGTCTGGAGAAGTATGCAAAGGGCATCGGCCTGGTTTACCGCAAGCTGGAATACTGGGAATATCAGCCACCGCCACCGCCGGCACCGGGCGTACCCCTGGATCCCAACCGCAGAGGTACCAAAACAGGATATGGCATTACGCTGACGATGATCAGCCATAATTAAGTATACTAATAGCAACGATATTCTAACGGCACGCATTTAATACCCGTGCCGTTTTTTTTATACCACTACCATTGCCCCTGGAGGACCGAAAAAGGTACATTTTGGTTTGCCATCTGTTTTCCCAAAAAACAGTTCTTTTTTGAAACAGTTTTGCGTTTCCCAAAAACACTTCTGTTTTTTTAAAATGCAAACGGTTTTGCCCCGCTCCTCATCTTAATGGTTAAGAAAGATTAACACTTTAGAATACCCCCGTGCTTAAACCTCTCCCCCGTTCCCCCGTCTATTACTGGAACAATAAAAATCATAGCAATGAAAAAATTAATGATGGCGGTATGGTCGTTGCTGGTCATCACAGCCGCAAACGCACAAGACTTAACAAAAGGCAGGCACAACGGAAAAAAGCAGCACCGTAAGGAGATGGTGCGGCAATTGGGTCTGACAGAAGGGCAGCAACAACAGGCCAAAGCCATCCGCGAAACACAGCGTAAGCAAATAGCAGAACTGAACAAGAATGAAAGCATTACCGTAAAGGAGTTCCGCGACCGGAAGGCAGCACTCCGCCAGTCGTATAAAACACAAATGGCGGCGATACTGACACCCAGCCAAAAAGAAAAACTGGCTCAGCAAAAGGCCGCACACCGCGCAAAAAAAGAAGCAAACTTCACCAATCGATTAGAAAAAATGCGTACCGGGGCAGGATTGACTGACGAACAGGTAGCAAAAATAAAATCAGACAGAGCAACCTTTACAGCCCGCAGACAGTCTCTTAAGGAGAACCAAACCCTGAACCGCGCGCAACGCCGGGAGGCGATGCAGGCATTAAAGCAGGAAAGAAAGACACAAATGGAGGCCTTGCTTACTCCAGACCAGAAGGAAAAGCTGAAGGGCCTCAAGAAAAAACATGCAGCAAGGACCATGGCTAAATAGGCAAAAATTGGGATTTTATAGAGACGCTCCTCCGGGAGCGTTTTTTATTGTCCCCCGCCAATACTGCCCCTTCGGCAGGGAAATGCTACCTTTACGGCTGATCAGGGTTATTTTACTGGCAAAAGATGAGTTATTCAGCAACCAACCGGCTGATTCCGGTACCATTGCACAGCAAACGGTTATTGCCGCGCAGGATTGTCAAATCAGTATAACAACCCTTTATTATCTGCAATATGAGCCAACAGCAATTTCAAAAATTTGTTAAAAAGAAGCGCAACAGCGTGGTGAAGGAAGAACTGCGCCAGGAAAAGAAAAAGGCCAAAAGAGAAAGGGCTGCGTATTTTGACAAAATCCGTGATGAAAAAAGACAGGCCATGCAACAGGCTGCCCCGCCGCCGGTACGTAAGGGACAGGCTGAAGGAAAGCCCCCGGTAAAAATCAGCTATGAAGAGAAGAAGGGCTATGGCCGTGCGGCTTCAGGTAATGTACGCCCGCAGCCCAAGCCTGCTGCTGCACCTGCTGGCATGACCAGAACGCCTGCAAAAGGTGCTCCGGCTAAAGCGTCACCCGCAGCAAAAGCCAAAGATGACCAGGATATGCCTTTGAATAAATACCTGGCGCACTGCGGCATTGCTTCAAGACGTGAGGCGGTGGACATCATCAAGGAAGGTAAGGTGAAAATAAACGGGACAGTAGTGACCAATCCGGCACAGAAGGTATTGCCCGCCGACGAAGTGAAGTTTAACGGCAAGAAATTGTTTGTTACCAAAAACCTGGTTTATATCCTGCTCAACAAACCCAAGGATTACATTACCACCACCGACGATCCGCAGGGACGTAAAACGGTACTGCAACTGACCAAAATGGCTACCACCGAACGTATTTACCCGGTTGGCCGCCTCGACCGCAATACTTCCGGGGTATTACTGCTCACCAATGATGGCGAGCTCACCCAGCAACTGTCGCACCCCAGTTACCAGATTAAAAAAATATACGAGGTAAAATTAGACCGCCCTTTTATCAAAGCCGATTTTGAAAAGGTACTCAAAGGATTGGTACTGGAAGACGGGCCTGTACAAGTGGATGCCCTGGCTTATGCCGACAGCAAAGACAAAAGTGTGGTTGGCATCGAGATACACAGTGGTCGCAACAGGATAGTCCGCCGTATTTTTGAATCGCTCAAATATGATGTAAAGGGGCTTGACCGGGTGATGTATGCCAACCTGACCAAGAAAAATGTAGAACGTGGCAAGTGGCGTTTCCTGAGTGAAAAGGAAATCCGCCTGCTCAAATACCTCAATAAATCCCGTAAACCCGCGCCGAAGAAGCCATGAGTGATATTGGAATAAGCCCTTTACCCCAGCCCAAATGGGAGTTACCCATCCTGTATGAAAGCCATGCATTTGTAGTAGTGAATAAACCTGCAGGGCTACTTACGATACCCGACCGGCATGACGAGAATCAGCCATCGGTACAAAGGATACTGGGTAGCCGCACGGAAAAAATATTTACCGTACATCGTATCGACCGCGAAACCAGTGGTGTGCTGGTTTTTGCCAAAACAGAAGATACCCATCGTTACCTGTCTGTACTTTTTGAAGAACGGGCGGTAGAGAAAGTTTACCGCGGCATCGTACATGGTATATTGCCCCGGGCCACAGGAACAATTGATGCGCCGATTGCCAGTCACCCGGTACACAAGGGCTCCATGGTTATTCACCGGAAAGGCAAGCCCGCTCTCACCACCTACGAGGTCATAGAAAGCTATGGCCAATACTCGTTGCTGCAATTCCGTATCCTTACCGGGCGTACGCACCAGATCAGGCTGCACATGCAGCATATCGGCCACCCGATTGCATGCGACAGTATTTATGGTGATGGCAAGCCTTTCCTGCTGTCTTCCGTCAAAAAGAAATTCAAACTGGCCAAAAATGAAGAAGAGGAGCGCCCCATCCTGTCGAGACTCGGTCTGCATGCATTTTCACTCGCCTTTGCCGGTGAGAACGGCCATCCGTTTTTCTTCGAAGCACCATTACCTAAGGATATGCGGGCGATGCTGCAACAGTTGGCAAAAACCGTACGCTGACCATTTATCCTTCTGAAGTTCTTTTCATACCTTTACAAGGATATTATTTTAACCCTTTTTATACCTTACGGCTATGTTATCAAAAAAGACACAGTATGCATTAAAAGCCCTGGGTTATCTGGCAGCCCGGTATGGGGAAGGTCCTGTACTCATTGCTGAAGTAGCCAAAAAGAAAAAAATTCCACTGAAGTTTCTCGAAAGCATCCTGCTTACCCTCAAGCAAAACGGGGTGTTGGACAGCAAAAAAGGCAAAGGCGGTGGTTATAGTTTTGTACAATCGCCCAAAAAAACGTCAATTGCCAATGCCATACGTATTGTAGATGGTCCTATTGCCCTGGTACCCTGCGTGAGCCTGAATTTTTATGAACGCTGCAAGGATTGTAATGAGGCCACCTGCGGACTCAACCGGGTTATGATACAGACCCGTGATGCAACCCTTAAAGTACTGGAAAAGAAAACCCTGTACGACCTGATCGACCAATAAGGTTTACACACACTGTACAGCATTGCCCGATCAATGCACTGGTTAATTGGACGATGCCCGCTTGATCAGTTTTTTACCAAATTTATTTTTCACGGCATCAATGGCTTTGTAGAGGTCAGACTTCTTTTCGGTATCGCTGAAAAGGTTGGTCTGTATAGCTTCATTGGTAAGATCACTCAACCTTACGCCCAGCAACCGGATGGGTCTGCCCTTCCTGTGCAACTGGTGAAAAAGGTCTTTCGCAACAGGCATAATCTCATCGTCGGCACTGGTATAGGGGATGGTGGTTTGCCTGCTGGTGGTTTCAAAATCGGGGTAACGGATCTTGACCGCCACACAACCCGCAACTTTATTGTCCTGTCGCAATTCGAAGGCGATGCGTTCGCACATCCGCACCAGTTCGCTCATGAGAAAACGATCGTCGAGTTTGTCTTCATCAAAAGTGTTTTCTGTAGAAACAGATTTGGCTTCGTGGTACTGGGCCACTTCGCCAGAGTGGATGCCCTGGCTTTTTTGCCAAAGATCAATACCCCATTTGCCCAATTTTTCTTCCATGCCTTCTGCCGTATGTGCGCTGATATCACGCACAAGATGAATACCCATGGCCTTCAGCACCTCCCGGGTATGATCACCCACACCGGGGATATGGCCAACAGGCATGGGAGCCAGAAACTCTTTTTCCTTACCAAAGGGAATATGCAGATAGCCATTGGGTTTGGCTTCGTTGGTGGCCATCTTTGCGATCATCTTGTTGCTGGCCAGGCCAAAAGAAATGGGCAGACCGGTTTCATCAATGATGGTTTGCCGCAGTTCTATCGTCCACTGCAGCGGGTTGAAAAATTTATCCATCCCGGTAAGGTCAAGGTAAAATTCATCAATAGATGCTTTCTCAAACAAGGGTGCCCGGGCAGCGATGATCTGCGTAACCCAGCGGCTGTACTTGCTGTATTCGCCCCTCGACCCGCCAATAACAATGGCTTCAGGGCAGAGCTGCAAGGCTTTTTTAGCAGGCATTGCACTGTGTATGCCAAATTTGCGTGCCTCATAACTACAGGCCGCCACCACACCTCTCTCCCGGCCACCTACAATAACGGGCTTGCCTTTTAAGGAGGGATTATTAAGCACTTCAACCGATACAAAAAAAGAATCAAGATCGAAGTGGGCTATGATGCGTTGCGGAAGATTCACTAGCTAAAATTACAAAGAATTTACCGTATGCCGGGCTGCTTCGGCATGAACAACACAAAGCGGCAGCTATGTGATGGCAACGGCCAACTGGTGCTTTCGCTTATTGCGGCGCCAGGCAATAAATACCTCAAGGGCAGGCAGGAGCAGGATAAGGCTGAAAGTAATGAATACACCTTTTTTCATACTGCCGAATACCTTTTCTAATTGTATTTCCAGTATCCTGGGAAACAGACCCTCTCCCGCGATATCGACCAGTTTTTTTTCCATGAGGGTGGCCGTGGTTTCCTTATCTACCCCAAGCTGGCCGGATAGCATTTTATTGATGCCCTTCTTTGTGGCAAAGGCAATCGCTTTACTCCTGAATACTTTAAGCAACAACCCTGATAGTTTACCGGTAAATGTGCCATCATCCATAGCTGTGCTTTCAAGGGTTGCACCGTACTTGTCATACAACTTTTGAGAAAGCGTATCGACCAGCGCATTGGTACTCATCTTCATCACAACGCCGGAGCTGTCTACCGCCAAACCACCAAAAAGGAAATGCCCGGTTGTTTCGTTGAGCTGTCCGTCAAAAGCATGACTCAGGTCTTTGGCATAATACCCGATATGGCTTTTAATATCTTTCTGAAACCCGTTCACCACCCCCCATTTGAACCCAAACAGGGCTGCCAGCAGCGGGATCAGGATCATGTAGGCTATAGACAACAGATTCAGAAACGGTTGGCTGCGTTTTACCCGTATGATTTTGCGGAAAACCAATACAATGACCAGGAAAACAACAAATGCAATAAATGTGCTGATTAATGCCGATCCGATAATGGTAAAGGGGTTTATATACTTCGTAATGACACCCCAATATTCAGTGAGACTGAAATTCATGAGTAATCCGGATTAAAGTGAATTACCTGCAATATTACTTATTCATTTGTAAATATCCAACAGGCCATCGGGGAGTTGCACATATACTTTCCGGTTTTTGCTGTCCACCTTTTCAAGAAAGGCCTCATTGATGGGAATAAGCGTTTCCCGGCCGTTAAAAAGGATGGTACAGAGTACCTGGTGGGGTTGTTCAATCACTTCCAGCACTTCACCCAGGATGGTATCGTCCTGAATCATGGTAAAACCGAGCAGGGAGATGGGGGCGGATTTGGCGGCGAACTTCTTAAAATCGGCAGCTTCAAGCCATACCTCACGCGGACAAAGGCGATGGGCAGCTTCCCTGGTATCCACCTGTTCTAACTTCAGGTAGGTTTCCGAGTCATTCTTAATTTGTGTGGACTGGATAAAGTACGGGATAAAGCTGTCTTTTTTCTCTTCGATAAATATGGCTTCGAGGCCTTTCAGCGATGTTTTTTTGCCAAGGTGGTGCTTGAAGACCAATTCCCCTTTGAGGCCGTAGGTAGCTACCAGTTTCCCCGTTTTAAAGTATTCGCTCATGGGTACGAAGGTATTACAAATAAGGGTGAAGACAACAAGCTGCTCCGGGCGGGTGTATAAAAAAACAACCCCGGTAATGCGGGGTTGTTAAATGAATTACTGTAACAGAGGTGAAAGTTATTCTTCTGTTTTAGTTTCTTCTGCTGCGGGCGCATCATTGGCCGGAGCCACTTTGCGAACCACAGGCTGGTTACGTTTTACCATGCGAACTTTTTTATATTCGCCCTGGCGTTTTGCAACGTTTGCTTCATGTTCAGCGCTCCAACTGGTAAATTTCTCCATTGCCACCGCTTCATCGAATAAGCCTAAACTTACCCCACGCAACAGGTGTTTCAGGAACAGTACGCCTTTGAAAGAAAGGATACGACGAACGGTGTCAGTAGGCTGAGCACCTTTGTGTAACCAATCCAACGCCTTTTGACGATCAATCTGGATCGTTGCGGGAACCGTTTGAGGGTTGTACGTACCAAGTTTCTGAATAAATTTTCCGTCACGCGGAGAACGGGCATCGGCAACAACGATGAAATAGAATGGCCTTTTTTTGGAGCCATGACGTTGCAGTCTCATTTTAACCATAAAAAATTGACATTTTTTTTGGGTTGTGAATAAATATAGGTTCATCCCCCCGGACCATTCCGAAAGGAGGGCGAAGATAATAAGCCAAAAGAAAAAAAACAAATTTTAACCATACGTGTTGAAAAATAATCCGTGTATGGCCATAAGGAGCCGGCAGATGGACCGGGCTTACTTTTTACCGAATCCGGGCATACGTCCCATGGGCATTTTATTCATCATCTTCATCATGCCTTTCATTTGTTCAAACTGTTTCAGGAACTGGTTGAGTTCGTTCAGGTCTTTACCACTTCCTTTAGCGATCCGGTTCTTCCGGCTGGGGTTGATCAGGTCGGGATTATGTCTTTCTTCCGGTGTCATCGAGTTAATCATCGCTTCTATTCCTTTGAAAGCATCATCCTTGATGTCAATATCCTTGATCTGCTTACCTACACCTGGTATCATACCCATCAGGTCTTTCAGGTTACCCATTTTTTTGATCTGCTGAAGCTGGGTGCGGAAGTCTTCAAAGTCAAACTGGTTTTTGCGTATTTTTTTCTCCAGTTTGGCGGCTTCTTTCTCGTCGAATTGTTCCTGTGCCCGCTCTACCAGGCTCACAATGTCTCCCATTCCAAGTATCCGCTGCGCCATCCGTTCGGGGTAGAAAACGTCAAGTGCGTCCATCTTCTCTCCATTGCTGGCAAATTTAATGGGCTTTTGTACCGTATATTTGATGGAAAGGGCGGCCCCTCCCCGGGTATCGCCATCAAGCTTGGTGAGTACCACGCCACTGAAATCCAGCCGCTCATTAAATGCAGCAGCCGTATTCACGGCGTCCTGGCCGGTCATACTGTCCACCACAAAAAGAATTTCTGTAGGGTTAAGCGCTGCTTTAATATTGGCTACTTCATTCATCATCGCTTCGTCAACAGCCAACCGGCCGGCCGTATCGATAATGACCACATTCTTATTTTTGGATTTTGCTTCACGAATGGCATTTTGGGCAATGGCCACCGCATCTTTATTATCGGGTTCGCTGTAAACGTCTACATTAATCTGGCTACCCAGTACCTTCAACTGGTCAATCGCTGCCGGACGGTAGATGTCGGCCGCTACCAGTAAAGGACTCTTTCCCTTCTTTGTTTTGAGGTAATTGGCCAGTTTGCCGCTGAACGTGGTTTTACCGCTACCCTGTAAGCCTGCGATAAGGATAACCGCAGGGTTGCCGGTAATGTTGAAATCGCTTTCCGTACCCCCCATGAGGCTGGTCAGTTCATCCTGTACAATCTTGATCATCTGCTGACCGGGATTAACAGCCGTAAGCACTTTAGCACCCAATGCTTCTTCTTTTACCTTTTCGGTAAATTCCTTGGCGATTTTATAGTTCACATCTGCATCAACCAATGCCCGGCGTATGTCTTTTACGGTATTGGCAATGTTGAGTTCCGTAATCCGGCCCTGGCCTTTGATATTTTTAAATGCGGTTTCTAACTTTTCTGCTAATGAATTGAACATATTCTTCCTTTTGAAACGGGAGCAAAGGTAAGGTTTTGTGCTGAAGCGCGGGCATGGTGAAGCGGCCTGCTTTTCAATACAGCAGCCCCATAGCTATAGCAACAGTACGATCTCCCGGTACGCATCCCGCTTATTGTACGCATCAGGCATGTATCCAAAAAGCATGATCGGCGAAGTTGGCATCCAGCCACCAGTTTAAGCGGCCTGTACCCGCTTTGAAGTTGACGGCGCCTGCCTGGCTCTGCACGGGTGCAATAACGGCACCAGTGGCATCCCGCCTGGCCGTTACCAGATTGGTTTCCGGCACCACCACCGTCACATGTCCCGAGCGGCCTTCGTCTTTTCTGCGGGCGATGATCAGACCTACTCCCCCAAGATTGGCCGCATTCTGCAGCTTGCTCAGTTCGCCCGTCTGGCGCCAGCCGAACGAAGCGCCAAAGTCGCTGAGCCAGCGGAACAGGCTGTTGGCACGTATTTCATCGATGGTATCGCCAAGCAAAGGCGCAACAGTTTCCCCCTGTGTGATACGTATGAGTGCCTTACCTGTCCACCAGACGCGCGGAAAATAGATTCCGGCAAGGTGACAAAAGTCGTGGGCGTATATATTGCAGAAGGTGAGTCCGGTTCTTGGCTGGTAGCGTTTATGGGCTGCTTTCTCCACATTGAGCCAATCGATGATTGCCTGCAGCGATGCTTTGGACCCCGCGATATCGCCATCGGTTTTACGACCTGGCTGCCCGGGTTCATTGAGCGAAAAGGCATTGGCAAAATCGATACGTTTGGTAATATTGTCGCTTTTGCGGGGCATAAACACTGCGGTAACACCGGTGGCAGGTGGTACAGGATCCGGCGTAACAACGGGCAGTACAGCAGGTATTTCCTCTTTTACCAGCACCAGGAACCTTGTTGCAGCAAATCCGCGGAACATGGCACCGTTCAGCGTTGTCTCCACTTCCAGCCACTCATCAGTAGCCTTACCCGATATCCAGCTTACGAGGTGTCCATTGGGCAACCGCGTTTTGACATTTGCTTTTGGATCGGGTTTGGGAATTTTGGGTTCAGCACGCAGGTTAAGCGGATCGTTAGTCACCTGTACCCGGTATATTTTTTTACCCGTTGCCACAGGCGTGGGGGGAGGTATTGGTGCAGGGCCGGCTGAAGGCGCGATCGTACCGTCAACAGTTATGCTACGGGCTATATTGAAGTACTGAAAGATGTATTCACCGTAGAACAGGGGATCATTCTTATCCTTAAATCCCTGCTTGAATCCTTTTTTCAGGTCGGCCGAACCTGCATTGTAGGCGATGGCCACAAAAATCTTCTCATCATCGGTAAGCGTGGTTTTGCTTTTCCAGCCCTGCCGCGCCTGTGCTTCTTTGAGTTCGCTGATGCAATTGGCCACGCTGGCATCCATATCAGCCCAGCGTTTCTGCAGAAAAAAGCCGGGATTGGTAAGATAATGCTGCAGGTCGTATTGAAAAATGCCAAAGCCATGACAGAATTTATTGGCATTGGCTGCAGCACTTTGGTAACCCGGCACAAATGCCGACATCCGCACCAGGCAATCGTGGGCAATGGCAAACATGGCATCGCCATTCGGCTGGCTGAGCAATGCAGTTTTGTTGCGGGGAAAAGCACTACGCCGCGGTGCATCGATGGTATCGCCCACAGCAAGTTCCTGTATCTGGGCAAGCGGAAGTTTGTCAATCATCCGGCTCCAGATATAACCCGTTTCCTGAAAAGCGATGGCGCAGAGCAGGTCAACACTATATGGAGTGTTTTGCACAGCAACCTGCAGGCGATCAGCGAATGTGGTTTTGAACCAGCGAATGGCGTCTTTTGTTTGCATGACATATATTGTTTTGCTAAATATATGGCATTTCCCCGAATCCTGCAAGTACCCGGCAGCAGCTAATCCAAAGGAAAACACTAAACACCAGCATCATTTATGCCTGATACCGGCGCCGGCCCTCCCCCACCCAAAAATCAGTCCCGCCACTGGCAGGACTGATACGATACATCCCTCAAAAGTAAAAGCCTATTGATCCAGTTTTTGCAATGCTGATTTGATATCCCCGGCAGGGGCCTGTGTAAAACCGATTTCCTGCAAGCCTTCCTTAGCAATAACCACTTTTTTAATACCATACACTGTTTTGCCGGCGGCAGTGACGCCAATACTCACCACAGTAACCGGCTCACCTGCGGGCACCTGCTGAAAAAACACTTCTTTCCCAGACACATACCCATTCATAACGGCATTGAGGTTGTCAAACACCAGCACGGTAGCATAACCCGATGCCTGATCGCCAAGGTTTACCACATACGTAACCTTTTCGCTGGTGGAATTATAAAAACGGTCGCAGTTGATCCAGCCGAGTGCACGGATATCAACACCCAGCCGCTGCTGAAGATTTTGCCGGACTGTATTGCTGAAAAAGGATTCGGGATAAGCCACTCCCCGCTCCCCGGGCAGCAACCGTATCTGCGTATAAGGTAACTTGTAACGATCGGCAGTAGCTTTGTCCAACCAGGCCGAATCACCTGCCATTACCCCATCTGTTCTGATCTTTCCGAATAAGCCCCGGCGGCGCCATTGTTTAACCCGTACTTTATAATAATCATAACGGGTCTGCAGTTCTGCCCGAAGCGCTGCCCTGCTGAGCGTAGCACCCGGCGCACGATAAAAAATACCGACCTTTCCTTTTGCCTTTTCTTTCACACGCGCAGGTTCATCAACCAGGTCGAGTACGCGTACTTCAGTCCTGACACTCATCCCCGTAAAAGGCCGGCCTTGTGCTGTCCAGTTTACATAGGTGGATGATGGCCCGTTGGTGATATCCCGTAATTCATCGTCAAAACGCACAACAGGACTGGCCACCTGCCGGGTTATCCTTTCGCCGGTAAAAAGCTGCATACCCGTCATTTTCCCTGCTTCAGTAGCCATATACACCCGGATGGAAAACCCTGGCACTATCGTCACCGGATTTCCATTCACCAACGCGGTGATGTGCAGCATACCGCCGCTTTCAAGCAGGTCCTTATCGCTGGTGGCCGTGAGCTGATCAGCTACAAATTCAGATTTTTTATAGTACTCTTTTACAAGCAGTTGCACCGCGGCACTCCGGCCCAGGCTACCCGCGGGAATACCCAGGAGGGTGCCTTCACGGCAAAGCAGTTGGGTATCCTGACGATTGTCGATGATATAGCCATCGGGTGATTTCTCCAATTGCGCCATCAATGCCAGGCGTTTTTCTTTACGCAGCATACCGTTACTTTGCGAATCAGTATTGCCGGTTGCAGCCTTATCCTTACAATCGATATAATTCAGGTTAAAATATACCGTGTCCACACGACGATTCGTCACATCGGTATTGTTGCCGGTTCCGGAACTGCGCCGGGCAGTCTTTTTCCGGGCAGCTACAGGCGGGAACCGGATCAGCTTCAGCGTGTCGCCGCTGACCACAAAACGAGCCACAGGAGAGCTGTCGCCAACAGGCTGAGGAGTTGAGGCTTGTTGCGGTACTGCTGCCGAAGCAAGGGAATGCTGAACCGTATCCGCCGGATCACCTTTCCGCAGCAGCAGAAACAGTGTTCCACAGCACAGGCAGGCAGCCACGAGCCACCACCATCGCAGGGGTTTGCGGGCAGGGGGATGGGCGTTGGGCAGCATCGCCTCCATCGCAGCCCAGTGCGCATCCATATGGCTGAGGTCGGGCAGTTGCTGGTTTTCCAGTTGCTGCAATTTGTTCACGATTGTATTATCCTGCTGCATTGATTTTTAATTCGTTGTTAGACAATTGTTCTATCCGCTGCCTGAGCTGTTTACGGGCCTCACTCAGGTGCCATTTACTCGTACCATCACTGATGCCCAGTACCTCACCAATCTGTTTATGGGTAAACCCTTCATACACATACATATTAAACACGGTAGCGGTGGCACCAGGCAGGGTACGGATAATCTGCTGGATTTCCTTGCCCGATATACGATCCAGCGCTTCGGGGCGGAGACCGGTTTCTTCTTCAGGAAACCAGGGAACGGATTCACGGAAAGCATTTTTCTGCTTACAATGATCAATACAGCAGTTGATGACGATGGTCTTGACCCAGCCGGTAAACTTTCCTTCTTCGGCATAGTTACCAATATGCTTAAAAACCTTAAGCATGGCATTGTTGTAGATGGTACCGGCGCCATCAGCATCGCTGGCGTAACGGAAACAAATCTTAATCATATCGGGATAAAACAGGCGGTACAACCGCTGCTGGCTTTGCAGCTCGTTTCGCCTGCACCCCTCGATCAATATATTGGTATCTGTTTCCAAAAAGCGTTTCGTAATCTTTTGATTCATCTAATATAGGGAACTGTTGCCGGGTAAAAAAGGGTTGGGTGGCACGAAACTTATTTTAAGCCTTTGCGGGGCAGCGGTACCACACGGCAACATTCCTGCTATTTTACCGTACATTAGCTTTATGAAAAGAAAGGCGTTTGTATCATCACTGCTGGCGGCATCTGGCATGGCCCTGGTAAAAACGGCATCAGGGTTTGGCGGACAACGGCAACCCGCCCTCTCCCCCGATCCGCCCGCGCATATTCCACCCTACCTGAAACCCGGCGATACAATCGGCATTACCAGCCCGGCCGGATTTATCACTATTGAAGATATTCAGCCTGCCATCAAACAACTCGAAAGCTGGGGTTTTAAAGCCCTTATTGGCACCACCATCGGTAAAAAAGATTTCACCTTCGGCGGCACCGATGAAGAACGTACTGCCGATTTTCAGCAATTGCTGGATGACAAAAATGTTAAAGCCATTCTTTGTGCCCGTGGGGGCTATGGTATGGGCAGGATTATTGACGGGCTCAATTTTAAAAAATTTGCCACTGCGCCCAAATGGATCATCGGCTTCAGCGATATTACGGTTATCCATAACCACCTCAGCCGTAATTATGGCATTGCTTCGATACACTCGAAAATGTGCAACAGCTTCCCTAAAGACTGGGCACTGGCAGAACCGGTACAGATCGAAACCATCCTCTCCATTAAAAAAGCCCTGAGCGGCGAAAAAATGCAATACAGCGCCCCTGTACACGCGGCCAACCGCCCGGGAACGGCCACGGGACAATTGACAGGTGGCAACCTGAAAATGCTGGAAACCCTCGCCGGCACCCGCAGTGATATCCTCACAGACAATAAGATATTATTCGTGGAAGATACGGGCGAGTACCTTTACAGTATCGATCGGATGTTCTGGAACCTCAGGCGTACCGGCAAACTCGCCAGACTGGCAGGGTTGGTGGTAGGGGGCTTTAAAGTAAAACCAGACGAGCCGGGGGAAGAGTTTGGGCGATCGCTTACGGATATTGTCCTGTCCGTCACCAGAAATTGTACTTATCCTGTGGCCTTCGATTTTCCGGTTGGACACCAAAAAAATAATTTTGCGCTGAAATGCGGGGTCATTCACCGGCTCGAGGTAAAGACCGGTAATGTATCCCTGAGCGAGGTATAAAATCTTTACCGGCAAATTTGTCATTGATCCTTTTTTTTACACCAGCAGATCAGACATTCCTGTGTCAAATCATTTTCCTGTTAACTTTACAATATGATCAAATCTCCCCCCTTCCTCAAAAAAGGCGATACCATCGGTATTACCTGTCCTGCGGGCTATATGACTGCGGCAAAAGCCCAGGTTTGTATTGATACGCTTCAGCAATGGGGCTACCAGGTGATGGTGGGTAAAACCCTGGGCAGCAACTCTGCTAATTATTTCAGTGCCACAGACGAGGATCGCAGGGATGAATTACAGGCGATGCTGGATGATCCCGGTATCAGGGCCATTCTCTGTGGTCGGGGTGGTTATGGCGTGAGCCGGATCATCGACCAGCTTAGTTTTACAAAATTCAGGAAACATCCTAAATGGCTCGTTGGATTCAGCGACATTACCGTACTCCACAGTCATATCCATACACAGTTCAGGATTGCCACGCTGCATGGCCCGATGGCTGCGGCATTTAACGATGGAGGAGCCGGTGACGCCTGTATTCTTTCGCTGAAACAGGCACTCATGGGCAAAAAGGCAAATTATACCACGGCCATCCATCCGCTTAACCAGCATGGAGAGGCTACGGGAGTATTGATTGGCGGCAACCTGACGCTGCTCGCACATCTCTGCGGCACTGCATCGGATATTGATACAAAAAAGAAAATACTGTTTATCGAAGACATCGGCGAATACCTCTACAGCAGCGATCGTATGCTGCACCAGTTGTACCGTACCGGCAAATTCGATCAACTGGCCGGACTGGTGGTTGGTGGATTTACCGATACCAGGGATACCGATCGTCCCTTCGGGCAAACCATTTATGAAGCCATACACCACCTGGTGGGCAACAAACCCTATCCCGTTTGTTACAACTTCCCGGTAAGCCACGGCAAAGAAAATTATGCATTAAAAACAGGGGAAATATACACCCTGCAGGTAGGTAAAAAAACCGTACGCCTGAAACAATAAACACAGCCGGTTACAGCCCTGGAAATACTACCGCCGCAGCAGGCTGTCAATCGTTTGCTGATAAACAGGTTTGCTGTAAAGATTGTGATGGGTACCCCCATCAATGGTAATAAATTCATCTGCGGGCTTAAGCACTTTCTTCAGGCGTGCTGCGCAGCGGTAAGGGATCACCCAATCGTTATTGCCATGGAAGATGGTTATGGGCATAGAAAGGTCTTCGAGATAATGATGCGTAGGTAGTTTATACGTACTCATTGCCGAAACCGGGTAAATGGGCGCATAGCAGCCAAGGAGTGCAGGAATACTGTAGTAAGGCGTCTCCAGGATCAATCGTTTCGCTTTTGACAATGAGGCGGTATAGGATGCAATGCCAGTGCCGAGCGACTTGCCGTAGATGATGATGCTGTCGTCGTGGTAACGGCTTTGCGCCATCTTGTACAGTTGCAGTGCCTGGTTGTACAACGTATTTTCATCCCGGGTACCCACACTTTTGCCAAAGCCCGGATAATCTTCTATCCAAACCTCATAGCCATGGCGGGTAAACACTTCTGTAAAGGGGGCATAACGGTTGATGTTCTCGCGGTTACCATGAAAGTACAGTACCACTCCCCTGCGCAGACTATCTTTTGGAAAGAATTTAACCATACTGATGGTATCCGTTTTGGAGAAAGGGATGGTTACTTCGGCAAAGGGCATATCGAAATGATAGGCGTACCCGGGTGCTAATGGCACGGGGTGAAAGAGGAATTTTTCCTGCAGGTAATAATAAGTGATACCGAGGGCTCCGTAAAGCAGGAGGAGGATCTTGAGCCATCTGCCAATTTTCTTCCGGTTCAGTTTCATGATTGTAGTATAATTTTTCCTGCGCAGATACCGATGTATTAGTATTTGAGGATATCCCGTACAAAGTTATGGTACTCCGGGAAGGATGGTAAATTATTATGCCCGCCACCATGGATCCGGATAAGGGTAATCTTCCGGGGAGAAATGGCCTGTAATTTTTCACTGTGGTTGATGGGGATCAGCCAATCGCGGGTACCATGCAGGATATAGGTATGACAGTTGACGCGGGTGATCCATTTATCAGTCCGGAGGTGAAAACGCAATACGTATTTTACCGGTAGCATGGGCAGAAATCGTTCAACCGTTTTTTTAAAACTGAAATATGGCGCATCAAGGATCAGGTAGCGCGGACTGTTGTCGCTTGCAATTTTGGTGGCGAAACCGCTGCCCATGCTCCGTCCATAAACGATCATGTGCTGCTCGGAGTACTGCCGGATCAATGCTTCGTAAACAAACTGCATATCACTCAGCATCTCCGCTTCGCTGCGCTTGCCCGTACTTTTACCAAAACCCCGGTAATCAACCAGTACCACATCATAACCATACCGGTAGAAATCACGGGCATACCTGGCCCAGCCTTTAATACTGCGGGTATTGCCATGAAAATAAAGGATAAGACCCTGTGGGGCATCTACTTTAAAGTGTAAGCCGTTGATCCGTACACCAGGGGCTACATCAAAAAACAATTCTTCAAAAGGCGCATCATATTTATACACAAAATCCTGATGCAGTTTTTCCGGCTTGAAGATAAATTTTTCCTGCACAAAATAGGCAATGACAGAAAGCAGAAGAATACCGCCAATAATGTATAGAATTACATGAAACAAGGGATGCTGTTATTTTATTGTGCCGTTAAGATAACCATTTGCATCCATCCATCCAACCCCTTATTCCTCCTCGTCGTCATCGTTGTATATCCTGCTCAGCTTCAGTTTTGTGGTGGGTGCTACAATGAGTGGAAATTTCTCTACGTGGACATAGCTTTGTTCCAGCCCGAAACTCCGCTCCTCACTCAGGCTCAGTTCTTTAAGCCAGAAATAGAGCTGCATAATTATTTTTTCGATAAATGGCAATTCATTATCCTGGCTGAGGAATTTTTCCATCACAATAAACTTGAAATCGCCCACAACATTGTTGCGTTGCTGGCTTTCGTAGCGGCTGGTAACATTAACCTCGCGGTTGGCCACCAGGTCTTCAACCACTTTTTTAAACATCAGGTTGATTCTTGGGGCAATGCGGAAACCGAGGCGAAACTCCACACGGATGATATCATTGGGGATAATATGGGTTACCTGGTATTCGCAGGTATAGGGATCATCAAGCGTATCCACATGCACAAACCAGTAAATGTCGGCCCGTTTGGGCATACCGCTCAGTATGGAGTAAATAATTTTATGTTCGATCTCTTTGGGGTTATTCGCACTCGTCATATACACTAAGTGTGTGGCATACTTGGGTACGCTGGTATCGTTGCTGAGCTCTTCGAGCTTGGGTACATAGTCCTCCAGTTTTACAAACTCCACATAGCGGTTTTTGATTTTGCGGCTGCGGTACCAGATATACATGACGGCAAAAAGTCCACCGCCTACTATCAGCGTCACATAGCCACCGTGCGAGAACTTATCGAGATTGGCCACCAGAAAGCAGACCTCGATGGTAAGGTATACCACAAGAAACAGATAAATAAGTCCCGGCTTGACCCGGTGGGAAACCAGGTAGTTGCTGAAAAGGATAGTAGTGGCCAGCATACAAAGCGTAATGGCTAATCCGTAAGCGGCCTCCATAGCACCAGAATTCCTGAAATACAGTACGATCGCAAAACAACCGAGGAGTAATAATGTATTGATACCGGGAATGAACAACTGTCCCTTGGCTTCAGAGGGATAAACAATTTTCATTTTGGGCCAGAGGTTGAGACGTATGGCTTCGCTGATGAGGGTGAAGGACCCGCTGATCAATGCCTGGCTGGCAATAATGGCGGCGGCTGTGGCGATAATGATACCCGGCAGGAGAAACCACTCGGGCATCAGCCCATAAATGGGTTTGATGATGGTGGCGAACTTTGGTGAGGCGGCCATAATAGCCGGATTAGCCATGGCAGCGGTCTTTACTTTTGCGAGCATATCAGCATCGGCAAAAATGGTACCCGTATAATTGCGCAATAACCAGGCACCCTGCCCAAGGTAATGTACAATGAGGCAGATTTTTACACAAATCCAGGTATAGCGGATATTGCCCCGGCCACAATGGCCGAGATCACTGTAGAGAGCTTCGGCACCTGTTGTACAGAGAAATACGGCACCAAGAAGCCAGAAGCCTTTGGGATAGAGTAACAATAATTTTATTCCGTAGTAGGGATTAAAGGCTTTCAATACCTGCCAGTCGTCGGAGATATGGGTAATTCCGAGAACGGCCAGCATCACAAACCAGGTAAGCATTACCGGGCCAAAGAGTTTGCCGATTGATCCGGTGCCAAATTGCTGCATAAAAAACAGGATGGCCAGTATACCCAATACAATATACACGATGGTACTTTCGCTGATGGTGCCAAGGCCAGGGAGGTTTTTTAGCCCTTCAACGGAAGCCGTAACAGAAATCGGGGGGGTGATCATCCCATCGGCCAGTAGCGCTGCGCCCCCCACCATAGCAGGGAGTACCAGCCACTTTCTGCGTCGGCGTACAAGCGTGTAGAGTGAAAATATACCACCTTCCCCTTTGTTATCGGCTTTCAGGGTAAGGAGTACATACTTAACCGTAGTCTGAAGGGTAAGTGTCCAGATGATACACGAAAGACCACCAATAATAAGCAGGGAATTAAGGGGCATCCGCAGGTCGGTGGGCTTACTTTTGATAATGGCATCAAAAACGTAGAGGGGGGAAGTGCCGATATCCCCGTAGATAATACCTAAAGCGACAAGCAGACCTGCTGCCGTGACTTTATTGATATGTTTTCCCACAAAAAATATTTAGAGTAAGATGACTCGTTTAGGCGAAAGGTTGTTTACCTGATGCGAAAACGGGTACAAATGTAGGTGTATTTTTGATACAGGTACCTAAGATATTACGCAAATGGTTGCGGTTTGCACAGGTTACAAAACAACCCCGGACAAGGGGTGGCTGGCGGTGATGAGCATGCTGCCGCCCGCTCGTCCGGGATCCCGATGTTTTTCATAGTCAGCAAACAGCCATTAGGCATTCTCACAGTTAGAATATGCGTCATACCAGCTATTGCCAACCCAAACACGCCTGAAAGGGTGGGCCGAAAACACATATAAACAAATGCAATATGCCAGGTTACTGGTTGTGGTCAGGTTTGAGGCAACCCAGGCACTGCAAAAAATCATGTCGTTTTATTGCCAATTGCGGCTGGGGGTGTTATATGGGGTGAATTTTTTCCGGTACAACATTGCTGCAAAATACAGGCCAGAATCCTGCATACAAGGCACAAAAACAAATAATCCTGTGCTTCCGGTATGGAAATAACCTGCGTATACAGCAATACCAGTAATGGATACCCCTTTTCATAAAGAGGGCTATTTTTTCCGGCAGGGATATCTTTTTAGTACCTGGTACACAATAGCAAATATTCCGAACCGGTTCTCTTGCAGTGGTTGCCCATTCTTATCCGGCGTACCTGCTGCCCGACCAGCTCTTCATTATCCCCCGGAGTGGGTTTCTTTACGAGCAGTACCCATTGCTTTATAGCCCGGAGCGTTTCCTTTATAATGGGTACCCGTTCCTTTGCACGGGGTACACCCTGCTTTGCAAGGGATACCCTGTGCGGGGTAACACCCACTTATTATGGAGTAACAGGTACCCATTTGCTTAACATCCCCGGGGGTTGCTTTGTACCGGGTACCCCCTGCAGGGTAATGGGTACCCGGTACTTAGTACTCAATACGCAGTACTCAGCAATATGTACCGGTTGCCGGATAACACCAGGGTATTGCTTTGTACACTGGTTCTGTTCTTTTGCAAGGGGTACTTCCTGCTTTGTACGGGGTACTCCGCGCAGGATAACGGGTACCGGGTACCCGGTGCTTAGTACTCCGTATCCTGCAACGGGTACCCGTTCCTTTGCAACCCCGCAGGTTTTAAAGCAACCCCGGGATGTCTTTTACAAACAACAAGAGGCTGCCCTTACGGGACAGCCTCTTTAACTATAAAAGCACCAAACACAAACAAAACAGGCCGCAACATATGCTTACGGCCTATAGCATTAATCGGGTTTATCACCCTCCAGGAATGTATTGATTGTACCAATTTCGGTCTGGTTGTTGTCGCCTGTCTTTACCGTGTAATTGCTGTAGAAGGATTCTACATTGGCTATGGAATTGTGGAGTTCCATATTGCGGCGGAGGTACGCCGGTACCGTTTCAAACTCGTTGTTAGGATCTGCTGCGTTGATGTTGAATGATAAATTCCGCAACTTCGCAATACGTTCCATAGCCCGGCGCCTAAGTTCCTCTGCTTCGTCCTGCATCGCAGGCTCCTCAACATTGGACATTAATATGGGCTGAGTCTGTTGATCTTTTTTTGGCTCCTCCGCCGCTTCATGGGAATCTTTAACCACCATGTGCATCTCAGGTACAGGTTCGTCTTTCTGTACGTTAAGCTGCACCGGCAGTGGTTCCTCTACTTTATTGGATTCTGATTCCGGTTCGTCCTTTACATACAATTGTAAAGGCTTGGCCAAATAACCGCCCGACGAATAGGCAGTGCTAGCTTCTTTAGATTCAATTTGGGGGGGTGTGCCTTGTGTTGCTGCTGGTTTTTCTTCAATTGGCCTCTGCTGCATGACTGCATCATAATCAACTGGTGCTACCTGATCTGAGGCCGAAGATATTTCAAAATATACAGGTTGTTCTGCTATATTTTCCACAGTAGTTTTACTTGGTAATTCTACCAGTTTTGCGGCTGCCGGCAGTTCCGTAAGTACCGGCATCATCGGGTCGTTCACCGGGGGTATCGCTGCCTGTTCAGTAATCTCATCAATGGCCCGGTCGTCTTCAAACTGCAGCACGGGTTGCTCGTAGATTTTTGCCGTTGGCTGTGGCTTTACAGGTTCAGGCATGGCGAGTGCCATCACAATTTTTTCTACCTTTTTCTCTTCGGTAACCACGGGTTCTTTTACAAAAGGATTTTTATGCTCAAAGCCGGTAGCAATAAGTGTAATGCCGATGGCATCACCCAGTGTGCTGTCGTATCCCAAACCAAGGATTACATCGGTATTTTCGCCTGCCTGGCTGAGCAGGTAATTCTGGATCACTTCCACTTCATCCATCGTGAACTCATTCTCCCCTTCAGCAGAGTTGATGTTGATGAGTATCCAGCGGGCGCCGCGGATATCGTTGTCGTTGAGCAGTGGTGAATTGAGTGCTTCTTCAATGGCACGATGTGCCCTGTTCTCGCCACTCACGGCTGCACTGCCCAGAATAGCAACACCACCGTTTTTCATAACCGTACAAACATCTGCAAAATCGACATTGATCTGGCCTGTACTGTTGATCACATCGGTTATGCATTTCGCTGCTGTAGCCAGTACATTATCGGCTTTGGCAAACGCTTCACGCATCTTAAGGTTACCAAACTGGTGCCGCAGTTTATCATTGCTGATCACCAGCAGGGTATCGACATGATTTTTAAGCTCGTTGATACCCGCTTCTGCCTGCGCAATGCGCTTTTTACCCTCATAAGCAAAAGGTGTGGTTACAATACCCACGGTCAGTATGCCAAGGTCTTTACATATCTTGGCCAGCGTTGGCGCACCGCCCGTACCCGTACCACCACCCATACCGGCGGTGATAAAGGCCATCTTGGTATTCACTTCCAGGATATTCCTGATTTCTTCCAGGCTTTCTTCAGTAGCCTGTCTGCCAATTTCGGGATTAGCGCCCGCACCCAGCCCCTGCGTAAGGTGCGGACCGAGTTGTATTTTGTTGGGCACCTTGCTCAGGGCAATTGCCTGGGCATCGGTATTACAGATGATGAAGTTTACGCCCTCAATCTGCTGGGAAAACATATGGTTTACCGCATTGCTTCCTCCGCCGCCTACCCCTATCACTTTAATGATAGAAGATTTTTCCTTGGGCAAATCAAAATGTATCATACGCTTTAGTTTTTTACCGCATTGCCCGTTTGCAGCGCAATCACGGAATTTTTAAATAGCCCCCCGGGTACTACCCCCGTAAGGCCTGTTGAATAGAATGGGTTATTATATAATAAGAACTAAATATGACTGAACATTACAGCTTGGCGTCTTCCTCTTCCTTAAACAGGTCGATCAGGCCATTCTTGAACGAATCCATAAATCCCTTGAGCGACTTACGTTGCCGCGCTTTACCGTTGCTACCAGCGGTTTCAGCTACATCCACCACTTCGTCAACGATGGGTTGTTCCTGCAGACTACCGGGGATCTCCACTTTTCTGAAAGTACCTTCAAACTGTTTCTGGTTGTTTTCGTAATCATTGTACCCCTTCAGGATCAGCCCGATACAGGTACTGTACATGGGCTTGGCCAGCTCATCAATATGTCCCGAAGCAAGGTGCTCATTGGGATAACCGATACGCGCGTTTAATCCGGTAATGTACTCTGTAAGTTGCACCAGGTGTTTAAGCTGCGAGCCACCCCCGGTCAGGATAACACCGCCGTTGAGCATCCGCGTATCAAGCCCCACCTGTTTGAGGTGGTAGGTAACAAAATCCATGATTTCGCTGATGCGTGCCTGTATGATGGCAGCAAGATTTTTTACGCTGATTTCTTTGGGTGCCATCCCACGCAGCCCGGGAATGGTAATAAAGGCGTTTGTTTTGGCCTCATCAGAGAGTGCACTGCCAAACTGCACTTTCATCTGCTCCGCCTGCGTTTTGAGTACACCCAGTCCTGTCTTGATATCATTGGTAATGTTCTCCCCGCCAAAAGGAATCACTGCTGTATGCTTGAGTATTCCTTCGTAAAACACGGCAAGGTCTGTTGTACCCCCGCCAATATCCACAATGGCTACACCGGCTTCCAGGTCCTGGTCGCACATAACGGCTGCGGCAGAGGCCAATGGCTGTAAAACGAGGTCTTTGGTGAGTAACCCTGCTTTCTCCACGCTCCTGTTGATGTTGCGGATGGCGTTCTTATCGCCGGTAATGATGTGAAAATTGGCACCAACTTTTACACCACTGTACCCGATAGGATTGGGGATGTTCTGAAAATTGTCTACAGTAAACTCCTGTGGAATCACGTCAATGATCTGATCGCCGGCGGGTATATACGTACGGTACTGGTCGCCGATCAGTTGATCAATCTCCTGTTGTTTGATTTCTTCCTCGTTGTGCTGACGTACAATATCACCACGGGTTTGCAGACTTTTGATGTGGTGCCCGGCGATGCCAACATATACTTCATTGATTTCGAGGTTGGGGTTACTCGCATAACAGTTCTCCAGCGCCGTCTGGATGGCTTTGATGGTCTGGTCGATATTGAGTACCATACCGTGCTGTACCCCGTTACTGTTGGCACGGCCAAAGCCGAGTATCTCCAGCTTGCCGTATTCGTTTTTTCGTCCTGCAATGGCGGCAATTTTTGTTGTTCCAATGTCAAGACCTACGATAATGGGTTGTTCACTGCTCATAGTTTTTGATTGTTTTGTTTGTTTGCTTTTATGTTTTGTTGCTTATAGTTCTTACCTGTATTCATTTTTGGGTGGCATCACCACCCTTGGTTTTGGCCCGGGTGGTTTTACCGGTGGCTTGGGCGTTGCTGATCTTCCCGGCTGCGCCTGTCTTGTTGCTGCTGGCCGTACTGCCGGAGCAGCAGGGCGGTTAACCGGCGGACTTACGGTGCGTACCACCGGTGCTGTAACCGGTTTTGGCGTAGCGACTACCGCTCCAGGCAGGGCAGCAGACGAACTCACCACCCTTTCCGGCGTTGTTCCGGCTCCTTCATCCCGTTGCAGCGATTCCTGAATCATACTGCTGTCGGCTGTATTGGCCGGGTTATCCTGAACAAAGCGTTGCACAGTATCTGTGGTCTGCTGCTCTGCAGCCTTTCGGGCAATATCCTGCATAAGCAAAACCACCTTCAGCGAATCGGCCGTAATTTCTTCCGCACCCCTTTTTTTTGCCAGCACCTGCCCGCGGTATTGCAGGTTGATGCTGCTGTAATAACCCCAACCTGCTTTGGGCATTACCTGGCGATAAAAAATTTTCAGCTTACGGAACTTTTCTGCCACATCTTTCGCATCACCAAACAGAATGGTATTGTTGCCCATACGGGGCATCATTTCAAACCGACGATCAGGCGTGATATCCACCTGGTCGATGAGCGCCAGCAAAAAACTGTCCTGCACAATGGCGGTACTGATGCCGACCATATCGCGGAGCAGGCTGCTATCAGCAGCAGAGAACACAATCCGGTCAGACGGAAAACTGGTAAAAACGGGTACCCTGGCGGAGAACTTTTCACTCAGCGGCAAACGGGCTGCTGCCGTATCGAGGTAGAAAGTGGATCCTGTAGTCGTAAACACCCTTGCCACCGGTACGCGCTCCCGGATCTTTACACGCAGCACATCAGTATTGTCAAAGAACAGCTCTGCACTTTTGATCCAGACGTTTTCCCGAAGACCGGCCTCCACGAGGCGCAGGTCTATATTTCCACAGGGTTTACCCACGGGATCGGTACCGAGTGTTGCTTTTATGGATTGCCGTACATCTTTCTGGTCAACGAAGAAGTTGTCCCCATCAGCCATAATATTGATATCGATGCCTTTACAAGCCTTGCTCTCCTTCTTGTGAACAGCAGCTACAAGCAGAACAATCACGCCTACCCCGGCTACTACCCAGGCGGTGCGAAAGAACCATTTCCATATCGTTTTTTTATTGGCCATTCACTGCTTTTGTTACCTCAACACGTCCTTTTGTTTATTTATTACTTTTTTACTGTTAATCTTTATCTAATTATCGCGCTGCTGCAATATTGCTTTTACAGATTGCACCAGCGTGTCTATATCACCAGCGCCTGCCATCACCAGCAATACGGGCTGGTTGGCAGCCACCCAGTGGGTAAGTTCCTCCATAGTGGTAAGAGTCACTTTTGCTTTTTTCATCCGCCCGGCAATCATCTCACTGCTTACCCCCGCCATGGGCAATTCTCTTGCGGGATAAATGGGCAACAGTACCACTTCATCGGCCAGGTCGAGTGCAAGTGCAAACCCTTCTGCTAGGTCATTCGTACGGCTGTACAAATGGGGCTGAAAAACGACCGTGCATCTTCTGTCGGGAAACAACCCCTTCGTACCTGAGAGCAAAGCAGTAAGTTCTGCGGGATGATGCGCATAATCATCAATCAGGATACAATGTCCGCCCTCACCCGGTCCGATCACATATTCGAACCGTCGTTTAACGCCTTTGAATGCACCTATGGCTGCACGTATCTTTTCCGGATCAATCTGCAGTTCCATAGCCACTGCTATTGCGGCCACTGCATTCTCTACATTGTGCAGGCCGCCCATATTCAATTGCAGCGCTTTTATTTCCTGCTGCCGGTTGACGAGGTCGAACTGGTAGCTGCCATTTTTCATTTGTATGTTCCGCGGATATACGTCTGCCTGTTCGCTGCTGCTGCTGTAGGTAAGCACCCGGCCGGCTTTCAGTTGCGCCTGCCTGGGCAGACCATATTTATGTATCAGCATACCACCGGGTTTGATTTTTGCTGAAAATGCAACAAAGGCTTCTTCCACCGCTTCGGGCGTGCCATAAATATCCAGGTGATCCGGATCCATTGAAGAGATGATGGCGATATCGGGCGACAGCTTGAGAAAACTCCTGTCGTACTCATCTGCTTCTGCCACACAAACATCATTATCACTACTCCAGAAATTACTATTATAATTGGCAGCGATGCCCCCCAGGAAAGCATTACATCCATAACCACTGTGCCGCAGGATATGCGCCACCATTGTGGTGGTGGTGGTTTTGCCATGGGTGCCGGCAACACATATATTAAACGATTCCCGGGTAATGGCACCAAGCAGATCGCTGCGCTTTACTACCGGGTAGTTGTTTTGCTGATAAAACAATAACTCGGTATGCGATGCGGGTACGGCAGGGGTATAAACAACCAGGCCGGCATTACGGGCAATCAATGCAAGGTTTTCTTCGTAATGAATGGCAATGCCCTCTGCTTCTAACTGGCGGGTGAGGTCGGTTGCTGTTTTATCATAACCAGACACCTGTACCCCCCGCCCGGCAAAATACCGCGCAAGGTTACTCATCCCGATACCCCCGATACCGATAAAATAAATGCTTTGTATGTTGTTCAGTTCAATCACTGTATCATTTTCAAAATTTGTGCGGCGATAACGGTATCTGCATCCGTTACCCCCAATGCCGCGATTTTTTGCTGCAATGTCTTCTGTTGTGCAGGGTCGTTTGCAAGGGCAAGAACTGCTGGCACCAGTTTATCGGCGGCTTCATTGTCTGCAATCATCAATCCTGCACCAAGCTGTACCAATTGCCGGGCATTCACCGTCTGGTGGTCTTCAGCGGCGAAAGGGAAGGGCACAAACACAACCGGCTTCTGTACCACACAGAGTTCTGCAATGGCCATGGCGCCGCTCCTGCTGATGACCAGGTCGGCAGCAGCATAGGCATATTCCATCTCAGTGATAAAATCATTCACCCAGATGTTGTTATGACCAGCCACCGCTTTTTTCCCTCTTTCGGCAAAAGGTTTACCGGTTTGCCAGATCAACTGATAACCGGCACCCGTGATGGCAGGGTGGTTCTTCTCCAGGGCTTCGTTAATACTCCTGGCCCCGAGGCTGCCACCAATGGAAAGAATGGTGGTTTTATGGGTATCAAGACCAAAGAAACGCAGTCCTTCTTCCCGTGTAATCCGGCTCTGTACAATACTGTTGCGTACAGGATTTCCCGTTACCTGCAATTTGTCTGCCGGGAAAAATTTCTCCATCCCCGCTGATGCGACAAAAATGCGGGTAGCTTTTTTGCCGAGCAGGATATTGCTCTTCCCCGCAAATGAATTGCTTTCATGGATAAATGTGGGTATGCGGCAGGATTGTGCATAACGCAGCACAGGAAAGCTGGAGTAACCGCCAACACCAATCACTGCAACGGGTTTTACAGACCGGATAATCCTGCGAACCTGCAGAAAGCTTTTGATCAGTTTGAATGGCAGGCCTATATTTTTCAGCATTGCCGTCCGGTTAAATCCCGCAATATCAAGCCCTTCAATACGATAACCCGCCTGCGGCACTTTTTCCATTTCCATTTTGCCTTTGGCACCAATAAACAGTATCTCCACCTGCGGGTTCTGTTTGCGGATGGCATTGGCAATAGCGATGGCAGGAAAGATATGGCCTCCCGTTCCGCCGCCGGCGATGATTATGGTTTTGTTGATATCGTTTATCGTTTTACGCATGTTTTATACGGCGTGGGCGGTTGCGGGTTTTGTATCGGTCTGGGCAGTTTCGCCTTCCAGTTGCTCAACGTTCCTGGCTACACTGAGGATAATACCGATGGATAAACAAGTAAACAGAAAACTACTGCCGCCCATACTTACCAATGGCAGGGTAACCCCTGTATTGGGAAACAGATTGACATTAACGCCCATGTTGGCAATGGCCTGTATCACCAGCATAAAGCTGAGTGCCAGGGCCAGAAAGGCGCCAAAGGCATATGGACATTTGCGGTAGAGGCGGATACAGCGGAAAAGAAAAAGCAGGTAGATGAATACCATAAATGCACCGCCCATCAGGCCATACTCTTCGAGAATGATGGCGTAAATAAAGTCGCTGTAAGAATGGGGCAAAAAGTTACGTGCATCACTGCGGCCAGGCCCCTTGCCGATAAGGCCTCCATTGGCTATGGCGATCTTGGCCTGGTTGATCTGGTAAAGCTTATCATTGTCAATATCTTTACTGCCATACATAAATGTCTGGATACGGCTGATCCAGGTTGGGATCCTGCCCGCAGAAAAGATGGCTGGCAGGTCTTTGCATTTATGCTCTTCCTTATCGTAATATTTAGCGGCAACACCAAGCAATAGAAATATGGGCAGCAAAGCCACGGCAATAGTAAGTAAGATATGTTTGGTACTCACCCTGCCGATAAAGAGCAGCATAAAACTGGTGCCACCCACCAGCAATGCAGTAGAGAGGTTCGCCGGGGCTATAAGTACACAGATTATCGCAATAGGTATGATCAGCGGCAGGAAACCTTTACGAAAGTCTTTGATAACAGCCTGCTTTTTACTCAGCAAACGGCTCAGGTACATAAACAAAGCCAGCTTTGCCAGATCGGAGGTCTGGAAGGTCATATTGATGATGGGCAGCTTGATCCAGCGGCTGCCTTCATTGAGTTTGGCACCAAAGAAATAAGTATAAATCAGCAGGGGAATAGCGATCAGAAAGAGCACCCTTGCTACCCTGGAATAAATAGTATAGTTGACGCGATGGGCAAAGTAGATGATCAGTACACCGATGGCGATAAAGGCCACCTGTTTGAAAAGAAAACTTTCGTTGCTTTTGCTGTACTTATAGGCAAGCGATCCTGTGCTGCTGTAAACGGCAAGCAGACTCACCATCGTAAGTATCACCACAATGCCCCAGATTACGCGATCGCCTTTTGTGCGTTGCACAAGATTTGCACGCCCGATCGAGCGAAAGGGTGAAGTGAAAAAGCCTGATATGTTGTCTGTTCCTGTCATGCTGCAGTACTGCCGCTTTTGCCGACGATATTTATAATGCCTTTACGGCTTGTTTAAACTGGTTCCCCCTATCTTCATAATTGCTGAAAAGATCAAAACTGGCACAGGCAGGACTCAGCAAAACCACATCACCTTTACTGGCAAAATGAAAAGCCGACCGAACCGCCTCTTGTGTACTTTCGGTGTTGACCATCAGCTCCACAATATTTCCAAAGGCTTCATGAATCTTCCGGTTGTCTTTGCCCATACAAACGATGGCTTTTACTTTTTCCTTTACCAATGCCTTAAGGGGTTCATAGTCATTCCCTTTATCCACCCCACCCAGTATCAGGATCACGGGTTTCTCCATACTCTCCAGGGCATACCAGGTACTGTTTACATTGGTGGCTTTACTGTCGTTGATGAATTCCACGCCCTTGATCGTCACCACTGGTTCCATCCGGTGTTCGAGGCTTTGAAATGTGGTAAGTGCTTCCCTCACGGATTCTTTTTTTATGTCTGCGGCCACTGCGGCCAAACTTGCTGCCATACTGTTGTATTGATTATGTTTTCCTTTTAATTTAAAATCGTTGATACTCATGCTCATTTCCTCCTGTCGCCATTTCAGGTGTAGTTGGGCGTTGGTGATGTAAGCGCCATCGGGAAGTTGTTTACTCATTGTAAATGGTAATAAAGTTGATTGAATGGGGTAGTTAGTGATATTTTGCATCGTCACATCATCATCAGCGCAGTAGATGAATACGTCTTCCTTCAACTGGTTGCGTGTAATGCTGAACTTGCTGTTGATATAGTGCTGAAATATATAGTCGTAGCGATCCAGGTGATCTTCGGTGATATTGGTCAGTATGGCGATATCGGGTCGGAACTGGTGAATGTCATCCAACTGGAAAGAACTGACTTCCACCACATACCAGGGCTTGGGATCAATGGCAACCTGCCGTGCAAAGGAATAACCAATATTACCTACGAGGGCGCAATCAAGTCCACCGGTTTTACAGATATGGTACACCAATGACGTGGTAGTGGTTTTGCCATTACTGCCGGTAATGGCGATGACCTTGCTCTCTCCCTTGAACCTGTGCGCCATTTCAATCTCACTGATGATGGGAATACCCCTGGCCCTTATTTTCTGCACCAGCGCATTCTTCTCAGGAATTCCCGGGCTCTTCATCACCTCATCCGCAGCGAGTACACGAGCTTCATCATGGCTGCCCTGCTCAAAAGAGATATTATGGGCTGTTAATTCAGACAGGTGCAGATCGCTGATGATACCGGCATCACTCACAAACACATCATAGCCTTGCTGTTTTCCCAGCAATGCAGCGCCAATACCGCTCTCCCCTGCTCCCAATATGACTAATTTTTTTGCCATTGCAATAAACGTCCTTTCCCTGTTTAACAGTTAAAAAAATGGTTCTTCCCAAGCATAGAATTTAACAGGTCTCCATGCCTTTCCAGGTTATGGCTTCATTGTGGATATTGGTCTTTTCACGAGCAGGTTCTCCTCATTGTTACCTGGTTTTTTGCGCAGCGTTAATCATAGCCGTGGCTTTCCAATAACTATCTTAACTTAAGCGTTACGATTGCTGTCACCACGCTTAATATGGTTACAATCCAGAACCTTACGGCAATCTTACTTTCATGATACCCCTTTTTCTGGTAGTGGTGGTGAAGGGGGCTCATCAGGAAAACGCGTCTGCCCTCACCATACTTCCGTTTGGTATATTTAAAAAACCCTACCTGTATCATCACACTCAGGTTTTCGACCAGGAACACGAGACAGAAAATGGGAATGAGTAATTCTTTACGTACGATTATGGCCAGGGCACCAATAATACCACCGAGTGCCAGACTACCGGTATCACCCATGAATACCTGTGCAGGGTAAGAGTTGTACCAAAGAAACCCGATACAGGCACCCACAAAAGCAGCGATGAAAATACTCAGCTCGCTCAGGTTGGGGATATACATGATATTGAGGTACTCGGCAAACTTAACATTACCGCTTACGTAAGCAAATATGCCCAGACAAATGCCAATGATGGCACTTACCCCTGTGGCGAGTCCGTCCAGCCCGTCAGTAATATTTGCACCGTTAGAAACTGCGGTAACGATAAAGATCACGACCAGGATGTAGAGGATATAGGTAAAGTCGCGCCAGGAGGCGGGCAGGAGTTTGGCATAATTAAACTCGTGAGACTTTACAAAAGGAATAGTGGTGATGGGGGTTTTTACAGATGCAAAAACGTGTACCTTTCCGTCAATCGTTACCGTATCCAGTTTGGCATTGGTTCTTTTTTCCTTAGCATCAAGGGCTACCTGTACCCCGCCCGTCTGTTGCACCACTTCGCGTTTTACCACCACATTCTGGTTAAAATAGAGTGTAGCGCCAACAATGATGCCCAGCATCACCTGCCCAAAGATCTTAAACCTGCCCGCGAGGCCATCGCTATCGCTTTTCTTATAATCCACCCCTTTGAGTTTGGCCAGCCGCTTGGCCCTGATCTTCAGGTAGTCGTCTATAAACCCGATGATACCCAGCCATACGGTGCAGAGCAACATGAGCCGGATATATACTTTTCCGAGGTTGGCAAAAAGGATGGTGGGGATAATGATGGCGAGTATGATGATGATACCGCCCATGGTAGGGGTGCCTTTTTTCTGTTGTTCACCCGCGAGTCCAAGATCGCGAACACTCTCCCCGAGTTGTTTGCGTTGCAGGAAGCCTATCAGTCGTTTGCCATACACTGTTGTTATCACCAATGACAGCAACATCGCCAGTAACACCCTGAAGGTGGTAAACTGCCAAAGGCCGCTTCCCGGGAATTTGAATCCCTCGTCTGTCAACCATTTAAAAAAGTGATAAAACATATGCCGTATTATTTTTCTAATAATGTAAACATCTCTGCCAGTACTGCCTTATCGTCAAACACATTGCGTACTCCCCCGATCTCCTGGTACTTTTCATGTCCTTTACCAGCCACCAGTACAATGTCTTCCTTTTGTGCAAAAGCGACCGCTGTTTTGATGGCTTCTCTCCTGTCGGCAATAGACAGGCATTTCCTTTTCGTAACAGCCGTAACACCTGCCTCCATATCTTTTAATATGGCAGCAGGATCTTCGTCGCGTGGATTATCGGATGTAAAAATCACCCTGTCGCTGTATTCGCAGGCAACTTCAGCCATCACCGGACGTTTGGTTTTATCCCTGTTGCCCCCGCAGCCCACCACGGTAATAACCTGTTCATGACCCTGGCGCAGTTTTCTGATCGTGGCCAGCACATTGAGCAAAGCATCGGGGGTATGCGCATAATCAACGATACCCATTACACGCTGTACATTGCTCACGATGTATTCAAACCTGCCTTCAGCGCCATCAAGTCTGCTGAGTGTTTCGAGTACCCTGAACCTGTCTTCACCAAGGCAAACCGCAGCACCATATACCGCCAGCAGGTTACTGGCATTAAACTCCCCGATCAGCCTGAAATACACCTCCACTTCGTTGATGCTGAGGTGCAGACCGGTAAGACTATTGTCTAAAATCTTTCCCTTAAAATCGGCAAGGGTCCTGAGGCTGTAGTAATACTTTTTAGCAGCCGTATTCTGGAGCATTACTGCACCCCGTTTATCATCGGCATTACTGATTGCAAAGGCTGTAGCGGGCAAATCATCAAACCATGATTTTTTCACCCGGATATACTCGTCAAACGTGTGGTGATAATCAAGGTGATCATGGGTGATATTGCTGAACAGTGCACCGGTAAACTTCAACCCGGCAATGCGGTGCTGGTGAATGGCGTGGCTGCTGCACTCCATAAACACATGTGTACAACCTGCTGCTGCCATTTTTGCCAGCAGGGCATTGATGCTAACGGCATCGGGCGTGGTATGGGTTGCGGGCAGAACAGTATCCCCGATCTGGTTCTGAACCGTACTCACCAATCCACAGTGATAGCCCATGGCGGTAAAGAGTTTCCATAACAGGGTGGCAATGGTCGTCTTACCATTGGTACCCGTTACACCCACCAATTTCAATTGCAGGGAAGGTTCTCCGTAAAAATTGTGACTGGCGATACCGGCTGCAAAACTGCTGTTGTCCGCCACCACAAACGTTATCCCTTCCGGCAAGGGGGAAGGCAATGCTTCACAAATAATGGCAACAGCGCCCAGTGCTGTTGCATTACCGATAAAGTCATGTCCGTCCGTATGACTGCCGCGGATGGCGATAAAGCAACTGCCCGCGACTGCCTGCCTGGAGTCAATACACAAAGCATTCACTTCCACAGCGGTACTACCTGTTATGGAGCGAATATTAACTTTGTATAATATGTCGTGCAGCAGCATGACTTTCATTTCTTTTTAGTGATGATGCATCAGTTGACCGGCATCAGTTTAATAGCAGACTTATCGTTTGCCCTTTTTTTAAAGGCGTTCCTGCAAGCGGGAGCTGGCTCAATACCCTGCCCCTACCCGTTATTTTTGTTTTTGCACCTTTGTCTTCCAGTAATTGAATGGCATCTTTCAATCCCAAACCTGTAACATTGGGTACCAGCCCATTGACCGGCGCAGCGGCTGCCATCGGGCGCCATGTTGCATTGTTTGCCTGTACTGCTGTGGATACAAATGGGGTTCCATTTGCAGAATCCAGGCAGGGTATTCCCATCCAACCGAAGATGGCTGCAAAATCACTGCGCGCACCTTGATATTGATAAAGCAGGCTGTCGGCCTTACCCGTCAGTACCAACTGCATACTGCTCAGGAAACGCCCGTATATCTTATCGCTGATCTTTTTAAATACCACGCCGGCAACGTCTGCGCCATATATGAGCCTGGACTCGTTACTGTTCTGTATCACCACGGCGATACTGTATGCAGGTTTTTCTGCGGGGAAATACCCCATAAAAGAAGACTGGTAAATTTTATTACCTTTATTATAGCCTTTATTGTTAAGTGCAGTTACTGCTGTACCCGTTTTACCGGCGATACTGTATCCACTGTCGAACAACACTTTATGCCCGGTACCATGTACACTCCTCACTACTTCAAGCATAGCTTCTTTCAACTGGGTAATGGTGGCATCACTACAGATTTTTTCATCAAGCACTACAGGCTCAATATGCTTTATTTCCACACCATAGTCTTTTACCGCGCTCACAAGGTATGGTCGCATCATTTTCCCGTTATTGGCAATAGCATTATAAAGCATGAGCATGTGCAGCGGTGTTACCAGTGCTTCATAACCATGCGCCATAAATGGGATAGTGGTGGCACTCCAGGTACGACTACCCGCTTTTTTGATAATGGGATAGCCGGAAGAAGCCACAATATCCACTCCGGTAAGCGTATCAAGACGCAGTTTATGCAGATGATTGATGAATTTCGAAGGTTGATCGTGGTAGTACTGATCAGCCAGTTTTGCAAAAGCAACATTACTGCTTGCGGCAAAAGCGTCTTTAACGGATACGATACCAGCACCAAGATGAGAGTCGCGGATGCGCAGTCCATAAAAGGTTTTACTGCCCCCTTCACAATCTACCATTGTATTGATATCCACATACTTGTCTTCCAGCAGGCTGAGCAGTGTGGCCAGTTTAAATATGGATCCCGGTTCTGTACGTTTACCAATGCCATAATTCAGGTCTTCGGCATAAGTGCCATCAGCCTGTTTGCCCAGGTTGGCAATGGCTTTTATTTTACCTGTAGCGGTTTCCATCACAATGGCTGTTCCATGAAGGGAATTGTTATTGACCATCATATCCATGAGGGCGTCTTCAGCCACATCCTGCATATAAGTATCCAGGGTAGTGATGATGTCTTTTCCATTTTCGGGCTCTACTTCTGCACCTTCCACGGGCAGGTAGGCACCGGCGATATAACGCATGAGCCGCTGACCGGTAGTGCCTTTGAGCAAACTGTCGTAGCTTCTTTCAAGACCAACATTCCTGGCAGAGTCTTCCCTGGACAAGCCGATGGTACGGTTGGCAAGCAACTGGTAAGGGTTGATGCGCTTATCGCGGGCATCGATGATAAAGCCGCTCTTATTACGCCCCAGGCGGACTAACGGAAACTCACGCAGTTGTTTGTAGGCTACAAAGGAAATTTTTTTCTTCAGCGGATAATACCGGTCTTTTCTTTTGTAAGCAGCTTTTAATTCAGCTTTATAAACTTCAGCAGTTTTATCACCAAACAACCGGCTGAGGGAGTACCCGAGTGAATCAATATTGTCTTTAAAGCGTTGTCCATTTTTTTCACGGAGGCCATCAGCAGCAAAATCGATATAGACATCAAAAATGGGCACCGATGTACTGAGCATATTACCGTCTTCGCTATAGATACTGCCGCGTTCGGCTTCGATGGGCAGGTAGCGGAGGTGGAGACTGTCGCCCATGCTGCGCCAGAATTTTCCCTGAACCTGCTGGATATAAATGACCCTGCCGAGCACAGCGAAGCCCAGTATGATCATCCCTATGAAACAGAGATAAACCCTCCAGAGTATGTCTTTTCTTATATCCATGAACAGTGTAATGCTGCCATTACCGGTTTTCTGCCGGTAAGGTAACAGGGGGCTTGGTCAGTTCCTTTAAACCCAATGGGGTTACCGCTTTCACCAGTTCGCTGGCTTTGCTCCTGAAAATGACTTCGCTCTTTATGGTTTTATATTCGTATTCCAATTCTTTAATGTGCTTTTCGGTATTGCTGATCCGACGGGCCAGCTTATCGGCATAATGCCCGTTGTAGATATACACAACTGCAAGCAGGGCGAGAAACAGGAAAAAAGGAATATTCTGTACCACCCACTTATGGGTCAGCCATTTTTTCCAGTCTGTTTTAACCTGCTGCTGTTGTTCCGCCATCGGTTGAATAATTGTTGATTGATGAATATTGATTGTCCCTGGTCATTTGCGCGAGGCTACCCTTAGTTTGGCGCTCCTGCTCCTGGGATTATTGTTGCGTTCAGTTTCTCCGGCCGTAACCGGCTTTTTAGTGATAACGGTAAAAGGATTTTCGGGTCTGGTTCCATATACTTCATCCACTTCAATGGTAGCCGATGTGCCCTCACGAAAAAAATTCTTGACGATCCTGTCCTCCAGTGAATGAAAGGTGATGATGGCCGCCCGCCCGCCTGGCTTAAGCACATCGGGCAATTGCTCCAGCAATGCTGTCAGTGCGCCCAACTCATCATTCACGGCAATCCGCAATGCCTGGAATACCTGGGCAAAATATTTTTGCGGGTTTCCTTTCACCACCTGCTGTACAGACTGCTTGAATCCGGTGATCGTATCCATGGCCATATGGGTACGCTGACTGACAATCGTTCGGGCAAGGGTTCTGGCATTGGTTACTTCGCCAAAGGTTTCAAACAACTTGTGTAACTGCAGCTCGCTGTAAGTGGCTACAATATTTGCCGCAGTAAGTTCCTGGCGCTGGTCCATACGCATATCCAGTGTGGCATCAAAGCGGGTGGAAAACCCCCTTTCCGCTTCGTCAAACTGGTGACTGGACACGCCGAGGTCTGCGAGAAGGCCATCTGCTTTTGTCACTTTGTGAAGCCGCAGGAAACGCTGCAGGTGCCTGAAATTCTGCGGAATGAACAGGATACGTTGGTCGTCAGGCAGGTTTTGCGCGGCATCAGCATCCTGATCGAACGCGATCAGCCGGCCTTCAGACCCGAGAGCATCCAGTATGGCACGGCTGTGACCACCGCCGCCGAAGGTACAATCGACATAAACCCCGTCCGGCACTATCGCAAGCGCCTCAATGGTTTCCTGCAACATTACCGGCACATGATAAACCCCGCTACCGGGAAAGGATGAAGGGGTATCGCTGCTGTTTTGTTTCATTGACAATCGTTTTACCCTAAACCCCGGTTCCGTTTCTGTTCATCACCCCGTTGGCCAGGTTGCTGAAATCTTCCGGTGAAACTGTTTCAAAGAACTTTGTATAGGTATGTTTATCCCAAATCTCAATTTTGTTGATGGCAGACACGAGTACGATGTCTTTTTCCAGCCCGGCATGATCAACCAGGTTTTTAGGCAGGTTAATCCGCCCGGCCGAATCGAGCTCAACCTGTGTAGCGCCATTCAGGAATATGCGGCGGAACTCGCGTACCTTTGGATCGAAGTCGTTGAGTTTGCTGATATCGGTGAAAATGGGTTCCCAACTCTGGATCGGGTAGAGGGTCAGGCACTTCTCAAACCCCCTGTTGATGACAAAAAGATTGCCCCCTTCTTCCGGCAACTGCTTCTTGAAGCCTGCCGGGAGGAGAAAGCGACCTTTGGAGTCTAAAGTGGAGTCATATTCGCCGAGGAACCCTATCATTATCAGTGACTTATTCCATTTTAACCTGGAATTGACACAAAATAACACTTTTTCCCACTTTCCACACGAAATTGGTGTAAAGTTTTTTATCCACAGCACTCAACTGTAGCCTACTATTGCCTTTCAGCCCCTTTTTGTAGTATAACCCTGTGTAAAAGCTGTGGATTAGTGTGAATCACCTGTGTATAACTGTAAAAGAAATGGATAGCCCGGAGCTGAGGAGCGATGTACTAACCCGCTAATGGCATTGTAATGGTAAAACTGCTGCCCCTGCCGGGTGCACTTTCTGCTTTGATGCTGCCTTTGTGTGCTTCTACCATGGTTTTAACATAACTCAGGCCGAGACCGAAGCCTTTTACATTGTGAATATTGCCCGTATGGGCGCGGTAGAATTTTTCGAATATGCGATTGAGGGTTTCTTTGTTCATGCCAATACCATTGTCTTCAATGCGGATACGCAACTGGTTGCCGGTATTGCCAGTGGTCAGTTTGATGTGCAGGTTCTCTTTGGAATATTTGACGGCATTGTCAAGCAGGTTATTCACGAGATTGGTGAAGTGTACTTCATCTGCCATGATCTCATCTTTTGCGGCATCGAGCTTTACATCGATGCTGCCTTCTTTTTCCTTCAATTGCAGCATGATGTTGTGCAGAGCACTTTCAATGAGTTCGTGAGCATGCGTTTGTTTCAGGTTTACCTCCACCTCCTGCTTATCGAGCAGGGCGGCTTTGAGGATGGTTTCAACCTGTTTATTCATCCGTTTATTCTCTTCCTTAATGATGGCGGTAAAGTAATTGGTTTTTTCCCTGTCGCTGATCACTTTTTCGTTGCGCAGTGCGTCCACGGCCAGGGAGATGGTAGCGAGCGGTGTCTTGAACTCGTGCGTCATGTTGTTGATAAAATCGGATTTGATCTCGCTGAGTTTTTTTTGCTTGAGCAATGTACGTATGGTCAGGAAAAATGCTGTAGTGATGATCGCAGTAAAAATGATAGCACCACCGATAAACCAGCGCATAGATTTCCATATGATATTACTCTGGTAGGGTACAATAACGACCATGTACTCTCCCTGGGAAAGGTTTTCAAGGTTACTTCCGCTTTGGGGTTCGAGCAGGATGATGTGGCGTTTGTTGCGGTTGTTGACAGAATCAATATAAAAACTCATGAATTTCTCACTCACTACTTCTTCCCCCACAACACCAACCGGGGTAATGGCAAATTCGAAATTGATGTTGCGGAGATTATGTTTCTCGAAAGCACGCCTGACAATATCACGAATTTCGGTCTTCGAAAACCGTTGTGTTACCGAGGGGCGGAAGAGTTCGTAATGCAACCGGTCGTTAGAAAAAAGAGGATTGCTGCCTTTTGCGCCCGGAGGTATCAGCAAAGTTCGCTCTGCGGTCAGTTCATTGGCTGCATCGGGCAATGAGTTGTTGATATTGTCTTCAAACTGTTGCTCTTTGGCATCTTTGGCACTCTTGATCCACAAAAATTGAAAAAAGATCAGCCCTATGAGCGATAAGAACACCAAACCGGTTATAATAGGGAAAATTTTCTTCATGCCAATCCACGTTTAAGTACCCATTTATTGATTCCCGATAGGCAATATACAGCATTGTATGCCTGTGCAAGCCATCAGGCTAACAAAATTAAGGGTTTACGGGACTTTTACGGACAAGCGTTTGTTAAAACGATACTTATTCATTTTAACAAATCATGGTTAAATCTTCCACAATACATAAAAAACTGTAGAAGGAATATTATTTTAGCTACATGGTACAGCCTGCCCCCGGTATATTATTGATTGCTGATCCTTTTTTGAAAGACCCCAACTTCAAGAGGTCGGTAGTATTTTTATGTGAACACCAAAACGAGGGCAGTTTTGGCTTTGTCCTCAACAAGACTTTTACTTATACCCTTGATGAGCTGATGAGCGGGTTTGACGGACATGAATTACCGGTATTTGTAGGCGGGCCGGTACAACCTGATACTATTCATTTTCTGCACCAATATCCCCACCTCATTCCTGATGGCTTTGAAGTGGCACCGGGTATATACTGGGGCGGCGATCTTGAGGTCGTAAAGACATTGATTAACAGCAATATCATTGACGCAGATCATATACGTTTTTTTATCGGATACAGTGGCTGGAGCAATGGGCAGTTGACTGGTGAATTAGAGGAAAAAAGCTGGATAACCGCAGAGGCCACAACGAATCTGGTTTTCCACGATAAGCCTGGCAATATCTGGAAAGATAGCCTGCGCCACCTTGGCGGTGATTATGAAATGATGGTAAACTATCCTCTGGATCCACAGTTTAATTAGCAGGTACCGCATTCCCCCACCCTTTACCCGGTATATAATGACAATCACTTTGTCATTCCCGTTTATTGTTGATTATAGCAGCAGGAACATGTCTACCATCCGATGCCGTAATCTTCCCCGTGATTGGATGAACCTCCCCAGAAGCTGCCGTGCTTCCAGTCGAAGTAAATCGCATTGATCGGGCCGCTGGTCCGGTCGTCGAAACTGAGTGTATAACCCATGCGGCGCAGTTCATTGCGCTGCCAGTCGGGGGTTTTGTCGCTCAGGTAGAGATTTCCTGGCCGGGGCTGGCGATCGGCGGTTTTCGTGCCCCCCAATGAAAGCCAGAGCTGGTTGCTGTTGATGTTGGCAGCCTCACAAGCTTCCTGTACCGTCATACCAAACTCCACCATATTCAGGAAACACTGCAAAAGGTTCTGGTCTTGCGTATCGCCGCCCTGCACACCAAAGCTGAGATAGGGTTTGCCGTCTTTTAAGGCCAGGGTGGGTGTGAGCGTTACACGTGGCCGCTTGCCGGGCTCCACCACATTGAAGGGATTGAGTGTTGGGTTGAGTACAAAACTTTGCATCCGCTGGCTTAGTCCCACGCCGGTATTACCGGCTATACATGCAGGTATCCAGCCTCCGCTCGGCGTGATCGATACCACCCACCCCTCTGCATCGGCTGCCTCTATGGAAGTAGTGCCCCGCCACAGTCTGTCCTGATACACCTCATCATTCATTGCCACACCACGCACATCGTGTGCAGGAATGGCATTACCGCCACCCTTTACCGAATCGATTCCAAAGCCACGCTGGCGCAAAATATCCATATAAGGGTTAACTTTCCCCTCGAAGGGATAGGGATCGCCTGGCCCAACATTGGGATTGTTGCGATCGGGGTTGATCTGTGCAGCGCGTTGACGGGCATAGGCTTTGCTGAGGAGCCCCGTCATAGGTTCGGTTGGCGAAAAGTAAGGATCCCCATAATAAAAATCCCGGTCCGCAAAACTGAGGTTCATCACTTGATAGAGGGTATGCAGGTAGCGCGTACTGTTATAACCCATACTTTTCAGGTCGAAGTTCTCGAGGATATTGAGCGATTGGAGCAACATGGGGCCTTGTGTCCATTGCTGCAGTTTGTATACCTCAATACCTTTATAATTGGTTTGCAGTGGCTGCTCTTCAACCGGTTGCCATTTAGCAAGATCCTGCATAGTGATCAGGCCTCCCTGCTCCTGGCAGCCACGCACCAGTTCCTGCGCAATATCCCCTTTATAAAACCGGTCATAGGCAGCCATAATGGCCTCTTTTCTGTTCTTCTTTTTTTTCAGCGCCTCCTGTTCGGCTTCCACCATCCTGGTAAGTGTATTGAGCAGATCGGCCTGCACAAAGATCTCCCCGGCCTCGGGAGCTTCCCTTTTCTGTCCCGCATGGGGCAGCAATACTTTTTTACTGTACGGCCACTCTTTTATCCTGGCCTTTGCCCGCTCAATGCTGTTGGCCGTCTGCGCTTCAATAGGGTAGCCTGCAGCAAGTTGCATCGCAGGAGCGAGTACCTGCTTAAGGCTCATGGTGCCATACTGCGCCAGCATATGACATAAGCCGCCGGGAGTACCGGGTGTTAGCGCTGCAAGGGGACCAAATTCAGGTGGAAAATTATAGCCTTTGCTTTTAAAGAAATCGGCAGTAGCGCCTGTTGGTGCCATGCCCAATGCGTTGATCCCGATTACCTTACCGGTTCTGGGGTTGTAGATGAGGGCTTGTGTTTCGCCACCCCAGCTCAGCACATCCCACATCGTACAGGTTGCTGCCAGCATGGCACAGGCTGCATCAATGGCATTTCCGCCCTGCTGAAAAATCATACTGCCGGCGGTGGCTGCCAAAGGCTTGCCCGTAATGGCCATCCAGTGCTTACCGTGCAGGGGGGGCTTCTGGGTTTGAGCATTTACAGTAAGGGCACAACATAGAACAGCAATACATATGGCGATACGCATGGGATGATAATTTTTATAAAGTTAAGAAAGCAATTGCAGTACGCGGTACCAAACAGCCGGAAACAGCCTGTCCCTGCTTCACGCCTCGCATAATCTTAGCCATTACGTTGTACCATAAACAACCTGTTGAGTACTGTGTTTCTTTACAACGTCTTCAGGTATTCCATTACAGCCTTTCGTTCTTTATCTGTAAAAGCATCACCAAAATAATGCCCTTTGTTGCCATAACCGTTGAGGGTGGTATTGTACACGGTATTATCGCCAGGCTGGTCGTGTGCAATATAGGGCCAGCCCGGATTGGCATAGTCATACTGCGGATTGTCGAAATTGCGTTGCCAGTAAGTGGGGCGTATCCGGCTGTTGAGCAGGGCTTCTAGGTTGGGTACAGATCCATTGTGCAGGTAAGGGGCTGTAACCCAAACCCCATCGAGGGGCGGCGCGATATAACCGCTGTAGGGTACCAGGCGGGCAGGATGATCGCCGCGGGCAAACCAACTGCTGTTGAACCAGTTTACAAATTGCGGATTTTGATAATTGGCACTATACAGGAAAGAATCGGTCTGGATGATGCCCCCGGGTATCAGCAGGTTGGGGTAACTGGCTGCAGCACCATAAGTACCATGGCAGCGTGCGCAGTTCGCCGTAAAGAGTTGCTGACCGGCAGCAGCGAGTTTGGTGTCAATCGCTTTGGGATACTTTGGCGGTTGCAGGGTGTAGATATAAGCGAGTACATCGTTGATGCGGTTATCTACCCCTCTTGATTCAGCAGTATCATTAACAGTAAGCAGGTTACTGGCCATGAGGAAACGGCCAAAATCGCCACGGCCAAAGCCATTGTAAAACATACCATTTTTTTTCTTCAGCAGCCACCAGGCGGGTACATCACTGGGAATAACTTCTTCGGGCAGTTCCATCAGTGGTTTACTGCTCCAGGCAAAGCTTTGCGGATCGCGGTGTGCCGCGAGTACAGCAGCGAGGCGGTCGGCTGCATTCACCCCTTTCACTTTTGTGGTGAGGTAGGGAGCGATGGTACGTGTTACTTCCAGAAAATCTTTTGAGGCCCGGTATTTTCTGGGTGCGGTAATCTTCAGTACATTTTCCAGCAGTTTAATGCGTTCCCGGCTTACCAGTTTGGGATCGGAGAAATCAATAAAGGTATTACCCATACCGATATACAACTGCCCGTCAAGTACCTGCGCATGGCACTGCATACAATTGGGTGCCACCAGTTCTTCACCATTGGGTGCTGTTATGACAGTATATTCATGACTTACTTTGGCATTATACCCTTCACGTTTGAGGTAGTTGGTCGTGTCTTTCCCCATTGCTTTGATAAAGACACTGTACGGTAGTCCACCTTTAACATAATCGCCGGCGGAGAGGTATCGGTAGCCGCTATCCGCATTACCGGAACGCTGTACAGAAGGGGGGATAAAGGTAGCTTCTTCTGCCGCAACAAAAGGACGTACAAAACTATATACGGTAATCAGCAGAGCAAGACCCGACAGTACAAAAATGCTTTTTTTCATGTTGATAGAGATCAGACATGAAGTTACAGGTTTCAGGCGAATCCTGATACCATTGCTGCCAGTACGGTACTCAGTTTCTTATCTGCCATCCCCGCCACAGCAATGATATCGCTAATGTCAACAGGTTGCAGGTGATCGGGATCGCACTCATCGGTAATCACGCTCACGGCAGCACAGGGCAGTCCCACCTGGTTGGCTACAATCACTTCCGGCACCGTACTCATACCCACCATATCTGCACCCGCAGCACGCAGGTGACGGTATTCAGCACGGGTTTCGAGACTGGGGCCGTTAACAGATACATACACGCCTGTTTTAAACACCACACCATGGGCTGCACCCGCAGCATGAATACTTTGACTGAGTGCCTCATCGTATGGACAACTCATATCAGGAAAGCGCGGCCCGAATTGGGGGTCGTTCATTCCCCGAAGCGGGTTTTCGGTTTGCATATGGATATGGTCGCTGAGGATAACAAGATCGCCCTTCTTAAAGTCCGGGTTCATCCCGCCTGCGGCATTGCTCAGCAGCAACCGCTCCACACCAAGCATTTTCATGAGCCGGATCGGAAAAGTAATCTCGGCCATGCTGTACCCTTCATAATAATGAAAGCGCCCCTGCATAGCCATCACCACTTGTTTGCCAATAGTACCGAGCAGGAGCTGTCCTTTGTGAAATTCTACTGTTGAAACGGGAAAATGCGGGATATCATGGTAGGGGATGGCAACCCTTACCTCCATTTTTTGCACAAAATCGCCCAGGCCGGTACCCAGCACAATACCCGTACGGGCTTCGGTAAAACCATGGTGGTGTAAGTATGCGTATGTCTCTGCTAACTGCTGTATAATTGTATGACTCATGAATAAATTATGATAACTTGAGCCACAAATTAATTAATAAACAACATAAATACCAACAGATGGACAATAATCATTACTACAATGCATCAGATCTGGGCAAATTTGGTAAAATTGCCGACTACCAGCAACCACTGGCCGACAAGTTTTTTGGCTGGTATGGCGAAGTGTTTGCTGATGGCGCACTCACGGCCCGCGAAAAATCGCTGATAGCCCTTGCGGTTGCCCATGCCGTGCAATGCCCCTACTGCATCGACGCTTACAGCAGCGATGCTTATGAAAAGGGATACAACGAAGCCCAAATGATGGAAGCAGTACATGTGGCTGCGGCCATTAAAGGCGGGGCGGCATTGGTACACGGCGTACAGATGATGAACAAGGTAAAGGAGATTGCCATGTAAGCATACACAACATAGTTGCCGGACGAATCATTTCAGTACATTTAAACGAAAAGAGTGAAGTCATTACATGCACAAGGGAGCAAACTGGCCGACAGCCAGCAACAACTTGATATTTTAGCACATGGCGCCGCAACAATGGATGCATTTACACTGATACCCTTTCAGCAAAAAATAGAACAGATAGGTTTATATCCATTGCAACCAACGGCGATGAATATTTTCCAGGTAAACCTGGGGAAGATGTGCAACCAGGTGTGCCGCCATTGCCATGTGGATGCCGGCCCCGACCGCAAGGTAATCATGACCCGGGAAACGATGCAGCAGTGTCTTGAGATACTGCAATTGCACCCCAACTTTACAACGGTGGACCTGACGGGCGGTGCACCGGAGTTGAATCCCGACTTCCGCTGGTTTGTGGATGAAATCAGAAAACTCAACAGGCATGTAATCGTTCGCTGCAACCTCACCATTATCCTTGCCAACAAACGGTTTAATGACCTGCCGGACTACTTCAAAAGCCATAGCATTGAAGTAGTGTCTTCCCTGCCCTCTTACACCCGGGACAGGACAGATCGCCAGCGGGGCGACGGGGTATTTGAAGACAGCATCAAAGCCCTGCAACTGCTCAACAGTGTAGGCTATGGCATTGATGGAACAGACCTCGTATTAAATTTAGTGTATAATCCTGCAGGGGCTTTTTTGCCCCCGGCGCAACAGGCGCTGGAGAAGGAATACAAAGCAGCACTTGGAAAAGATTTTGGCATCAGTTTCAACAGCCTTTATACCATTACAAATATGCCCATCAGCCGCTATTTAGACTACCTGCTGCAAAGCGGCAATTACGAGAAATATATGGAGAAATTACTGGGGGCTTTTAACCCGGCAGCAGCAGCGAATGTGATGTGCCGCAATACCCTGTCGGTAGGATGGGATGGCTATCTCTATGATTGCGACTTTAACCAGATGCTCGACCTGAAGGTGGACTGCACTGCCAAACATGTTTCGATGTTTGACGCAACAGCCCTTGCAAACAGGCATATTGTGGTTAACCAGCACTGCTTTGGTTGTACAGCAGGAGCCGGCAGCAGCTGTGGCGGAGCCGTAACACAATAAAGCATACCCGTCCCGCAGCATCCGGCAACGACAGGCATCAATGTCAACCGGCATTATCATTTTATCATCTACGCCCTCATATATATTTCTGGTATAATATTTGACCTTGTGGCACTACTAATAAAAATGCAGGACGCAATCATCATATTTGTGCGCAACGCAACCGCCGGCAAAGTAAAGACCCGGCTTGCGGCTACCATCGGGCACCGGAAGGCATTGACCGCCTACAAACTGCTCATTGAGCACACTTATCAGCTCATCGCGCATATTGACACCCCTGTGTATGTTTATTACAGCGAACTGGTAGAAGAGGAAGATATCTGGCAGGGAGATCATATTGTTAAACACCTGCAATGGGGTGATGATCTCGGACGCAGGATGAAGCACGCCTTTCGTGATGTATTTTCTATTGGCCACGACAGGGTAATCATCATCGGCAGCGACTGCTATGAGCTGACAACGGAGATGCTGATGAGCGCTTTCCTGGCGCTCCGTCATCACGATGCGGTTATCGGCCCGGCCACTGATGGCGGCTATTATCTCCTCGGATTATCGAAATTTATACCCGATGTTTTTGACGATATTCCCTGGAGTACGGATGAGGTGACACAAACGACTATAGCAACCTTACAAAGGGCACAACACAGTTGCAGTATGCTGCCCATGCTGACTGATGTAGATGAAGAAAAAGACCTGCCTGCGGCTATTGCCCGGCAGCTATAGCCTGATCGCCATGGTTACTCTTTTACCCGGATAAACTTCCAGTTGCCCAAAGCACCCATATTTTTGTGCGAATTGGCCAGTATTGTCTCGTTTCCTTCCTCCTGCGCAAAAAAACTCGTACCCCCGTTCATCAGCGATTTTATCACAAAAATCATACTGTCGGCGGTTGCCGTGATACCGATACCCGGTCCGCCATTTCCCATATTGATGCTGATGATCGCGGTAGCTTCGCGTATGCCCGGGTGGGGTTGCAGCAGGAGATCATTTTTACCACGGGGGTAAATCAGGTAACTTTTCCCGGTCCATTTTACTTCCCACTGCTGGCTGTCGTTACCATCGCTGAACTCGCGGCAGAATACATTTTGCCCCGAGCCGATAGAACCAGGCTCAATCGCCTTGCCATTGCCTGCATTAACGATATAATAGATTCCATTGGCAACCGGGGGTTTGGGTTTAGCCGCTGCGGGTTTCTTACCCGGTTGTGCCAGCAGGGCAGCAAAAGGTACCAGCATGAGCAGGGAGATGAGTATTTTTTTCATAACGCATTTTTTACAAAACTATGGGGCATTCCTTGTTTTGCCAATCCCATATCCGGGTGAAAGGAAATATCCTTACCTTCCAAAAAAAAATCCTTTGCTGTTTTCGTTACTAAAATTACCCGCACGTCTGGCTTTCCGTATCTATTGCCGCAGCCTGCGCATCAGCGATAAAACCCTGCTGGATCTGAAGGGGCCACTACTCATCGCCGCCAATCACCCCAATTCTTTTTTAGATGCAATCATTATCGCCACACTCTTCCGGCAGCCGGTATATTCATTGGCCAGGGGCGATGCATTTTCGGGTGGCTTCACCAGTTGGCTGCTCCGTCAGCTCAATATCCTGCCGGTTTACCGCCTGAGTGAGGGCGCCGAAAACTTAGCACACAACTACACCACGTTCGACCAATGCCGCGATCTCTTCAAACGCAATGGCGTTGTACTGATTTTTACAGAAGGGCGTTGCATCAACGAATGGCATCTGCGCCCGCTCATGAAAGGTACCGCAAGGCTTGCCGTAAGCAGTTGGGAAGCGGGTATCCCGTTAAAGGTATTACCTGCCGGCATCAACTACCAGAGTTTCAGCAGTTTTGGCAAGGATATTCATCTGGGATTTGGCCGTATCATAACGGCAGCAGACATTGATCTTTCACAGCCACCGGGTAAATCCATCGCCACATTCAACCAATTGCTTACAGCCGAACTGCAGCAACAGGTGTATGAAATAGCTCAAAAAGATACCCCCCTGTTACAGCAAACCTTTGCCCTGCAGGTGCCTGCGTGGCAACGACTGTTACTGGCCTTACCGGCGCTGGCCGGCAGGATCGCCCATTGGCCACTGTACCGCCCGCTCAAAAGATATTGCTGGAAAAAACTGGCGCACAATGATCATTTTGACTCGGCAATGACAGGCGCACTTTTCCTGCTCTACCCCTTCTACCTGCTATTGATTATACTTACCTTATGGTTGGTAACAGGCAGCAGTTGGTGCTGGATATTATGGGTTGTCCTTCCATTTTGTGCCTGGGCCAGGGTAAGGATAAAAAAACAGTGGTAGACTTTTACTTTGCCAGCATCTGTTTATAGGTTGCCGCAATGGTTTCCTGGGAAGCTCCTTTTTTGTAGAGTTGCGTGGCCCTGTAATTAGCGCGTTGTACCTGCAACCAGCTTCGGCCTTCATATTTTCGGGCAGAAACAGTGGCTGCCCCGGGCAACACAAGGTAGCGGCCATATGCCCTGGCGCGTTCCGTAAATTCATATTCTTCCATGATCAGCATGGTGGTATTGAAGCCCCCGGCAAGCTGGTAAACGGCTTTGGTGATAAACAGGGTCTGGTCGCCACCATAACACATCCACCAATCGAAGCGGGTAAACCAGGCATTCAGTTTCAGCAGCCACGCCCGTGAATCGAAGCGGGTACGGTAACGTCCAATGGCATAGCCCTGCTGTACAGCAGTTGTAATATCCTGAGCAAAACCCTGTGGCGGAAAGGTGTCGGCGTGTACAAAATATAAGGTATCGCCCGCGGCTATTGCAGCCCCCGCATGCATCTGCATAGCCCTGCCTTTTGCTGCCGGCACCACCCTTGCCCCGGCTGCTGCAGCTACTGCTGCCGTAGCATCGGTACTGCCCCCGTCACAAACCAGTATTTCAGCCAGTGCGGTACCGCCATACTGCTTCAGGTATGCAATGAGCGGGCCGATGTTTCCGGCTTCGTTACAGGTGGGGATGATGATGGAGATCGGCATACTGTAAAGTAACGAAAGCTTTTAAACATCAGTTTCATGAACCAGGGTATATCCCCGCACAAATTGTTCACCAAATGTAAACTATTGGTATCTTCATGCACCACATTATGAAAGTACACCTTATCAAGCAACCGGCCCTGATGAGCTTTATGACCTTATATCCCGGAAGCCGTGCTGCGCTAACGGGATGGCTGCAAATGGTAAGGTTTGCGGACTGGCAAACACCGGGCGATATCCTCTGCACCTTCAGGACTGCAGACTTATTGGGTAATGGAAGCAACAGGGTTGTAATTGACATAGGGGGTAATCATTACCGCATAATTGCCAAATACGCTTTCGGTCATAAACAGGTACACTTGTTTATATGCTGGATAGGTACACATGCGGAATATAATGTCCTTTGTAAAAAAAGGCAACAATACAGGGTAACCGAATATTAAATTGAACATGCAAACATTAAAATATACCGTCATTAAAACGACGACACAATACAAAACCTGTTGCAAAATACTGGAGCAACTGCTGAGCAATACAAAGCCTTCCAAAGCCATACGTGATGAGATTGAGTTGCTCACCCTCCTGATCGAAAAATACCAGCAGGTACATTTCAGTACACCGGATGCTGATCCTGTTTGCCTGATCCGGCAACTAATGGCGGCCAACCATATCAAAGCGACTGAACTTGCTGCCCTGCTGGGTGTAAGCAAAGGGCTGATGAGTGATATACTGCATTACAAAAAAGGACTGAGCAAGCTTGTTATCCGTAAACTGTCTGTACATTTCAAACTTAACCAGGAAGCATTTAACCGTCCGTATAAACTCATCGTGAAATCATCTCCGGAACTAACACAAGCTACCGTAAAAAAAACGATGGCAACTGCATAACGGGAGCAGCATTCAGCAATCAACCGGCAGGTAACTGTATTGAACGATTACCGGATCGATGGTTGTTCATGTAATTCAGGCAGCAGAGCAGCCGGTATATCGATTTCATTATCTGAAGCTGGGTGGCCGTGAGTCTGTATAAAATATGTACATTACCAAATGTTTGCCTGAATCCGTCTAAGACTTTCATCCCAGGGATCATTCGCTTCCTGAAGGCCATATTTCACCTGATAATCTTACAACTTCACCTTCAACGCCACCCCGGTATTAATCGTAAAATTCGACGTCCCCACCTGTAAGGTATTCACCTCCAGTGCTGTACTGAGCCTTGCCGCGCTGCCGGGTGAAAGCGTGAGGTTATTTAAGGAACGGGTGGCGGCATTAGTCTGCAGAAAGTTGATGGCACCGGCATTCCCGTTGATGACAAGATTTGATGCCGCTGATCCCGACAGACTACCCGTACCCGTGATGGCACCATTGATGGTCAGCGTCATATTACCAAGGTCGAGGTATTTGCCCGCGTTGAGGGTAAGGTTGCGCATCGTTACCGCAGCGGGCAGTATGGGTGGAAAAGTAGTCGTGGCTATGGTTACATCGGCATTGTCGGGTGGCACACCGCAGCAGGCCGTCCAGTTGGCTGTTGTATTCCAGGCCGTACTGGTACCACCCGACCAGATATAGCCCAGCAGGTTTACATCTTTGGTGGTGGTACCGGTAGAGAGGGTGCGCGCACTATCGTCGTAGGCTACAGCAGTTGGTACAAACGACAGGTCGTAGCTGAGCAGGTTGCCACTGATGAGTTCACTTACACCATTACCGGCATAAGAGAGTTTGCCCCCACCCCAGTCGTAAAATACGATGGTGGTATCCTGTGTGGCTGGTGTGGCACCGGTCACGTGCAGTACAACGGGACCGGTAAAATAGCTCACATTCGACCCGGCGGACCGGGTTTGCGAATTGACACGTACCACCAGTTTGTTGCCTGAGGGGTTGTTCCAGCCAATAGTATAAATGGGATTGCCTACACCACCCACGGCAGTAGCCGCAGCGCCGGATCCACCCACATAATTATCAAAAAAGCCGGAGATATCGGTATTCAGCACCGCATTAAAATGGTTCTTGAGTGAATCGCCTGTGGCTGATTTACCGGCCAGGCTGGTTTGGTAATTGGTCAGGGCTTCGAAGAACTTCTGATCGCCGCAGATGGCACGCAGCATCGATACGATGATGCCGCCCCGCGAATACACCGTACCGCCATAATTGCTGCTCCAGATTAAGGCCGAGGTACCACTGTTGCCGTTGGGTATCCAGGCGCTTTGTGCATTCTGGCCGAGTGCACTGGTTTTGAAACTATTGCGGATGCTGTAAGGGTTGATACCGAGGGACGGCACCAGTTCTGCTGCGAGTGCCTCGCCATAGCGGGCAAAACCCTCTGCCAGCCAAAGATCGTTCCAGGTGGCAAAGGTTACATTGTCGCCAAACCACTGGTGCATCAATTCGTGTGCGAGGGTGGACAAACTGGCGATTGAGCCAGATGACATACCCGAAAAAGTCTGGTGTTCCATTCCGCCTGCACCCAGCAATCCATCATAAAACCCGTGCTTCTCCAGCTTGAATGGGTAATCGCCCAGTTTGGCGCTGAAGGCGGTTACAACAGCATTGATTTTTGTCATAGCCGATAGTGCATTGGTATAATAAGCGGCCGTTTTTCCACCAAGCAGGTAAAATGCCGTAGGCACATTCGTACTGCCTGCAAGGGTCTGGCTGTAATAGCGGTTGTATTTGGCCACGGCGAGGCAAACCAGGTAAGAGGCAATGGGGTAACGCGTTTTGAATCTGAAGATACGGTTACCTGCGTTGATGGCAGAGTCCACCAGTTTTCCATTGGTTGCCACCCAGAAGGTGTCGGCACCGCTCCAGGGCACGGTTACGTTGATGTCCATTGAGTCGATCTTATCCTGCATATCAGCTTTGCAGGGCCACCAGTCGCGGTCTTCGTAAGACTCAGACAGCGTGGTGGTATAATTTTGCGTAACACCGTTCTGGTCGGTATATGTTCCTTTCTGAAACCCTTCGGCTGCACCATTCCTGGCGGGAGGTATGCCTGAATAGCTGATCGTGACAGAGTCGGGTGTACCCGTTGCTGCGATTGAAGCGGGTAAGGTGATGTTGACAATATTCACATTACCGGTAGTGGGGAAACTGAAGCTGCAGTTGCTGCCGTGGTAGGTGATGACGAGTGATCCGTTGTTGAAAGAAGTTTTATTCAGGTCGAAGCTGAGGCTGCTCACATTAGCCGTAAGCGTTTTGAAACAGGTGGTGATGGTGCCGGTGATGGTTTTTGAAGCTGCATTGGGATTAACCGTCCAGTCTGCACGGTGATACACAACGTTGATGTTGGCACCGGTACCGCTTTGTCCTGTACTCAGGGGCGTGGCGCCTGCGATGGGATGGGTTACCGGCACATAATCATCCTGTGCATATGCGCTGCTGAGGCAGACAAGACAGATAAAGACAGATAGCAAACGTAACATGTTCAAGCAGTTTTTTTTGATATTGTATGTATGACCTGCTGCAGGTTGGTATCCGGCAGCAGGTTTTGCCAAAGGTAATGAGGTTATTGCACATACGGATAAGTACATCGCGTAGTTTTAATCGCCGCCGCCATGCCGTTGCACAAAAAAACCCGCAGCTGCTGCCACGGGTCAATATCGTCGTACAAAAATGATGGCTTATCCTTCAACAGCCCCTTCGATGAGTACAGTGGTTTTATTGTTGAGTACTTCCACAAATCCGCTCTGGATGGTATATAATGTTGATGCGCTTTTATCGATCAGTACTTTCATAGTACCTGCCCTCAGTGCACTTACCATCGGGGCGTGCCTGTCCAGCACCTCAAACAAACCGCTGATACCGGGCAACAGTACGCCGTATACATCGCCGCTGAATATTTTTTTTTCCGGAGTCAGTATCTCTAGAGTCATGATGATAGTCGTTAGTCCTTAGTACTTAGTCCTTAGCGGATGCTTCTGCGTAATCCGTTGATCATTCGCTGAATTTCAAGCAGTCCGTTTGTTACCTGTACCAGGGTTTCGTTTGATATATAATTAAACTTATGTGCAAGGATCAGTTGTGTTTCCAACTCAAAACCCGATCCCAGTGCAATACCCAAAAAATGTTTAAACTCTCCTTCTGATGCTCTGCCTGCGCCTTCCGCAATATTTGACGCTATCGAAACAACGCATCTTCTTACCTGCGATTGCAAGCCAAACTTCTCCTCTGCAGGAAAACTTGCTGCAAGGGTGTAAACGACTTGCGCCAGTTCAATTGACTTTTGCCAAACCAGCAAATTTTTGAACTTATTCATGGGGTTAGCCATTTTATCACTCAATCACTGCGTGTATTCCCGCAGACTTTCTTCTTTTTATTCCCGTTGCTAAGTACCAGGTACTAAAGACTAAGTACCAGCTTAAGCATTTGCCTGCGCCATCATCTTCTTACCTTTCTCAACAGCATCTTCCAGTGTACCCACGAGGTTGAATGCCGCTTCGGGGTATTCGTCCACTTCACCATCCATAATGGCGTTGAAGCCGCGGATGGTATCTTCGATGGGTACGAGTACGCCTTTCAGACCGGTAAACTGCTCGGCCACAAAGAAAGGCTGGCTGAGGAAACGCTGTACTTTACGGGCGCGGGATACGGTGAGTTTATCTTCATCGCTCAGTTCATCCAGACCAAGGATGGCGATGATGTCCTGCAGTTCCTTATAACGTTGCAAAATGAGTTTTACACGATCCGCACAGTTGTAGTGGGCTTCGCCTACGATGGCAACGGTAAGGATACGGCTGGTAGAATCGAGCGGATCCACGGCAGGATAGATACCCAGATCCGCAATCTTACGACTCAATACGGTAGTAGCATCCAGGTGGGCAAAGGTAGTTGCCGGTGCCGGATCGGTAAGGTCATCCGCAGGTACATATACCGCCTGTACGGAGGTAATAGAACCATTTTTGGTAGACGTGATCCTTTCCTGCATGAGCCCCATTTCTGTAGCGAGGGTAGGCTGGTAACCCACGGCAGAAGGCATACGGCCAAGGAGGGCCGATACTTCAGAACCCGCCTGGGTAAACCGGAAGATATTGTCCACGAAGAACAGGATGTCTTTACCCTGTCCGCTGCCATCTCCGTCGCGGAAATATTCGGCAATGGTCAACCCGCTCAGGGCCACGCGTGCACGGGCGCCGGGGGGTTCGTTCATCTGTCCGAATACAAAAGTGGCTTTGGAATCTTCGAGGTCTTTCATATTTACGGCGCTGAGGTCCCAGCCGCCTTCTTCCATACTGTGTTTGAATTTGTCGCCATAGTTCATGATACCCGCTTCAATCATCTCGCGCATCAGGTCATTTCCTTCGCGGGTACGTTCGCCCACACCGGCAAATACAGACAGACCGCTGTATGCCTTGGCGATATTGTTGATCAGCTCCTGGATCAATACGGTTTTACCTACACCGGCACCACCAAAGAGACCGATTTTACCACCCTTTGCATAAGGCTCGATCAGGTCGATTACCTTGATACCGGTAAAGAGGATTTCTGAAGCGGTACTGAGGTTTTCAAATAATGGGGGCATGGCGTGGATGGGGCGACCGCCTTCCTTGCTTACCTGGGGCAAACCATCAATGGCATCACCCGTTACATTGAAGAGACGACCTTTAATGGCTTCTCCAACCGGCATCGCAATGGCTTTACCGGTATCAACCACGGCTGTACCACGTACCAGGCCTTCAGTACCGTCCATCGCAATGGTACGGACGCTGTCTTCGCCAAGGTGTTGCTGTACTTCCAGCACGAGGGTATCCCCATTGTCGCGCTTGATTTCGAGCGCGTTCAAAATTTCGGGCAATTGGCCGTGGAACTGAACGTCCACAACGGCACCGATGATTGATTTTACTTTACCAGTATTGGCCATAAATGCGTATTTATAATAAAGAAGCTATTTTTCAGGCCGCAAAGGTAAGGAAGCGGGGTTGAAATTCCGAAAATAGGGGGTATTTTTTACGAAAAGGATTGCCGGTGCGGTATATGGCGGTAGCAGGGGTAGCCGGTTCCTGCGCACAGCAGTAAGCCTTTACCAAGCGCAACAGCCATCGGTACACCATACAGGATAGTTCCGGTCAATATATCTGGATACAAACAGCACACAGGCCGAACCCGGTGTTAACTGACCAGCTACCCGCAAGGGTATCAGCAATCAGCTTGTTGGCGTACAGACGGGTATAGTACCTGGAAATGATTAAGGTGATACTGCCAAAAGCATGACTAGTATAGCTTTCAGCAGCATTACACCATTTAAGGTGCCATCCTGGTGGCGGGGTCGCTCCAGGCACCCTGACCAACAGCGGCGGTTACGGCTACCTGAAACCAGTAGTGCGTCCCCGTTTTCAGGCCTTCTATAAGGGCCTTACTTTTGGTGACCACTGCTGCCGGTTTCCAGCTTTCTGCATCGCCAATGGTTTCCGTTACCTGCACCACATAGGCGTGTGCACCGCGAACGGGCTTCCACTTGAGCGCAACTGTGCCGGGCTTCTGACCTGCACTGGCGGCCAATGCCAGCGGAATGCCCACTACGCTGATCCTTGAAGAATCAGACTTAATGTCGAAACCTACCGACCGGATTTTGGCTTCATCGCCGCCGGAGGCCACCTGTACATACCCACCTACCCGGGTGAGTACAGTGTCTACCAACGTATCCTCCTCCTGCAGGATGGCACGGACGCTCGCCGTTTCCTGAACCAGCGACTGGTATTTCAGGAAAGTACTTTCCGTCTTGTTGGCAATGGCCACCAATTCCTCCGGTGTGGGTATCGGATTGGGGTAATCAGGGTTACCGGTGAGCGATTTTGCGACCGCTCTTGTCTTCTGCAATTTGGCGGGAATGCCTAACCCCCTGAGGTTAAGCGCCACTTTATTTTTTTTCATATTTTCGGAATACTGTTTTGTCAGTACCCGGAATAAAGCAAGAGAAAAAAATGACATAAAAAATCATTTTGGCCATTTATTTTCGAAAAACGCCCTTTTTTTTGATTTAAGTCAAAAAACAGCAAAATTTTCACCCCCGTTTTTGCCCTTTTTTTTGCAATTATTCCTTTTCGGCTGCGCTTCATAAGGCCATTTTTCGCCTCCTTTTTGCGCCATTTTTTACAATTTTCCGGAAAAAATAAAATATATGGAACCACCCGGGGTCAATATCCGGCAGATGAATCCCCTCGTTACCGGTTCAGGGATATGCTTCCGGTGCCGGCGGTAATGGGAAAAATCCGGTTTGTACCCGGGGCAAAACCGTTTGCATTTTGGGAAAAACCGTTTGCATTTGACCCAAAACCGTTTGCATTTTGAAAAAAAACGTTTGCATTTGACCCAAAACCGTTTGCATTTTGAAAAAAACCGTTTGCATTTGACCCAAAACCGTTTGCATTTTGATAAAATCCGTTTGCATTTGGGGTGAAACCGTTTGCATTTGACCCAAAACCGTTTGCATTTGACCCAAAACCGTTTGCATTTTGATAAAATCCGTTTGCATTTTGATAAAATCCGTTTGCATTTGGGGTGAAACCGTTTGCATTTTGATAAAGCAGCAGTGTTTTTGGGAACTTTGGGAGCCAGTATTCCCTTTTTGCGAAACACCCGTTTTTAACCGGTTGATAGCCAATGGTTCCCTTATCCCTTTTGAGAAAGGGGTTTTCCGGGGTCAAAAAGCAGGGTTTTCCCGGGTTGGTAGTATGAAAAAATCTACCCATATTTGTACCGGCTGCGGTGGATACCACTGTTTTCACCACAATACTATAATATAACCAACACAACCGGTAATGCTATGACCGCGAGGATAACCCTGCTGACGATTTTTCTGCTGCCCTTTCTACTCTTTGCCCAATCTCCTGCCCCGCTGCCCGCCGCCTACCCCGCCGGTACCAAAGTGAACTATATCCGCACCTGGGAAGCCGCAGCACCCGGATTGACCGACAGCACCATCAGCGCTGCCAGCCAGCCCATCACCCGTGTGCGGCAGACAACGGTGTATATGGATGGTCTCGGCCGTCCCATACAAACAGTAGCCAAACAGGCTTCGCGCAATACCTTTGGTGCTGCGGTGGATGTGGTGACCGCGCAGACTTATGATGCCTTTGGCCGTGAACAGTACCAGTACCTGCCCTTTAATGCCAATGCCGCCGGTGGCAATACTTCTATTGACGACGGGCAGTTTAAACGCAACCCCTTTGCCCAGCAGCAGGCCTTTATGCAGGCGCAGTTTGGCGCACAGGGGGAGACCTTTTTTTATGGCGAGACACAATATGAG